>NZ_VIUM01000030.1:0-72160 GCF_007828315.1 Burkholderia sp. SJZ089
TGTAGCTGTCGGCGCCTCGCATGCGGTCTTCGCGTCTCGGGATCAGGGTGGCTATATCGTGACGAATCGGTCGAGGTATTTCAACGGCCTGCTAGAGCGGGCGCAGTGGGATGTCCATGCCGCACGCGATTTATTGCGGGAGTATGTGGTTGAGCAGGTGGGTGAACGCGACGCGGTGCTGATCGTAGATGAGACAGGCTTTGTCAAGAAGGGGCAGCACTCGGCCGGTGTTCAACGCCAGTACAGTGGCACCGCTGGTCGTATCGAGAACAGCCAGATTGACATGGGATCGAACTGGACGTGCTGCTGCAGAGGCGCCGCGACAAGGCGGCCGCGAAGCGCTTCTTCAGAAGCATCATGCGCGCAAACCCGGTACCCCGGAAGATCGTCACCTACCAGTTGCGCAGCTACCCGGCGGCAAAGGCAGAGGTGCCCGAACTGGGGGGGGAAGCACGTGTTTGTGAAGGCCTGTGCCAGGGTGAACAACCGGGCAGAAAACAGTCACCAGCCCACGCGCCGGCGTGAGCGCCAGATGCAGGGGTTTCGCGATCCGCTGCGCACCCAGGCTTTCCTTTCACGTTTCGGTCCGATCCGGCAACACTTCGCGCTGCCTCGTCACTGCATGAGGGCTGCGGATCACCGCGCCCGTCTGAAGGAACGCATTGCCAGCTGGTACCGCTGGAGCGACGCAGGCTTCGCTCGATAATCAGATGGACTCCTTCGCATTACCAATTCGAACAGCCTCCAGCACTGAACTTGACAAAGCCCTCGCGGCCAAGCCGACGACACTCGCAGGGACGTGGATGAGGTCGCGACGGATGACGATGATGTCGGGGCGCGACTTCGGACGAAGTTCGGGCTTTATAACACGGCTTGCGGCCCGCCGCCGCCCACGGGCCGCTCAGAGCGCGAACCGTTCCACCACCGTCGCGTGCTCGTGGCTGCCGCCGAGGTTCGAACGGTAGATGTGGACGAAGGTCAGGCTGCGCGCGTCGCGATAGGCGGTGGTGTGGATCTCGGCGGCGTCGAACAGGAACAGCGGCCGGTCGATCTCCACCTCGAGGTCGACCAGCGGCTCGGCGAGCCCGGCCTGCATCGCCTGCTGCAGCTCCGGCCCCGCCGCCACGATCATCTCCTCGCGGGCGCTGGAAGCATTCGCGATCAACTCGATGTACGACCATTGATCGGCAGCTTCGGCGTCGTGCCGAAAGATCCGGATCTCGCGCGTGGCCAAAGCCACTACCCTGGCCTCGGCAAGCCCGGCAAGGGTCTTGCGCAACGGCCGCTCCACCGCGTCGTTGGCGATTTCGTCGGGCTGGAACATCTCCAGCACCGCGCCGTCGACGCGCGACGGCATCGCGCCGAGATCGCTATCGTGGTCGATCGCGAGCGGCCGCATCGCGCACTGGATGTGTGCGAACCGCTCGTCACCGTTCATGAACTGCATGTCGCCGTGCAACAGATGGCGCTTCTGCCGCACCGAGATCGCGCAGTCCACCTCGAACTCGTCGGCGGTGAAGAAGTTGAACGGCCGCTCGTAGCGGACGTTCATGCGCACCACCACCACGCCGAAGCCGAACTCGCGGATCAGCTTCGGAAACGGCTGCAAGTTCTCCTTCAGCCAGTGCGCCCAGGCCCGCATGGTGCAGGCGAGCACGCTGCGCGGCAGAAGCTGGCGGGAATCGAACAGGCTGGTGTCGTTGAGGACCTGCAAAGTGGAATGACGCATCGTGTTCTACTCCGCCATGCCGCCCGCGGCACGAGCAATCGACAGTGAGCCCATGTTGACCTCCAGCACGTCCTGCGATCCAGCGCCGGAAATCAACCCGCAAAAGTCGCGAAGATACCGCTCGAACTGATTCGCGTGCGCGTAGCCACGCGCGCCGGTCAGACGAATCGAGTCGAGTGCCACCGAGATCGCGTTCTCGGTCACCTCGTGCTTGGCCACCGACACGATTTCCTCGAGGTGATTGTGGGTGGCGTTCTTGTCTAGCCAATCCAGCGCCGGGTCGATCAGCGCCTTCGAGATGTGGACCTTCATCTGCATCCGGCCGAGCCGCGCCTGCACCAGTTGCATGGTGGTGAGCGGCGCGCCGTGCCGGATGGTCGACGACAGGCCACGCACGCATTCGTCCACGATGCGCTGCATGCGCCCGATCGGCGCGCAGCACAGGATGCCGCGACGTGGATTCAGGAAGTTCTGCAGATGATCGAGGCCGTTGCCGGCGCTCAGCACGTGCGAGCGGGGCACGCGCACGGCATCGAAGCGCAGGGCCGCCAGCCCGCTCGCGCGCAAGCCCATGGTCGGAATCGGCTGCACCTGCACACCGGGCATCCGCCGATCGATCATGACCACCGCCATGTCGCCGCTGGCCTGATCCATCACGTAGGTCATGTAGCTGTCGGCGAGCGCCCCGGCCGTCACCATGACCTTCGCGCCGTCCACCAGATAGTCGCCGTGATGCTCGCGCAGCGTGCTTTTCAGGTTGAACGCGTCGGCATCCTCGGTGTAGGCGAACGCGATCAGCCGCTCGCCGCTGCACACCGGCACGACGTAGCGCTCGATCAGCTCGGCGTCGCCGCTGGCGACGATCATGTTGGCCACCGCCTGGAACAGGCTGATGTTCAGGGCGAACGAGGCGTCATCGCACAGGTAACCCAGCCGTTCGAGCGCGTGCCCCCAAGCCGGCAGCGACAGGCCGACACCGCCGGCGCTGCGCGGCAGCGACGCGCCGAGCAGGCCGCAACGGGCCGCTTCCGTCATCACCTCGCGCCGCAAGGTCGCGCCGTCTCGATCCAGCTGCGCCGCCTCGCGCGAGACGCTTTCCAGCAGATCGCCGGCGTGCTGGTCCATCCAGCGGCCGGTCGCCTCGCGAGACGCGTCGTCGGGCGGCGCGAGCGCGACGGGGGCGCCCGCGCGACGGGGCGCGGCATGCCGCGACTCGGACAGGTCCAATTCAGTAGCGAGCATGCGGGTCACCCTCCGGCAATCGCGGTCAGGATCTCAAGGCGGTCGCCCTGCCCCACGCACTGGCCCACCTGCTCGGGCGCGATCTGCTGGCCGTTGAGGAACAGCCGATGCACCTTGCGCGGCTGGCCGGCCTGATCCAGCAACACGCTGCTCATGGCGGGAAAGCGGCCGACCAGCTGGGCGATGGCTTCCTGAATCGTTTCGGCCGCCAGCGAATGCTCGCGCTGATACAAGGCATATTTCTGTAGGACACCTGACAATATGACATTCATGACCGGTTCTCCAGATGGGATCAATCAGGCAAGACATGGCCTAAGCCGCGGACCGCACCGTCGCGAGGCCCCTCAGCACGGCCTCGGCGAAGTGATCGGTGTCGCGCGAGAGCGGATGGAAGCGCGGCGATAGATAGTCGCGGGCATAGGCGAGCACGAACTGGACGAAACGCTCGTCGACGAACATGAAGCGGAACATCTGCACGTAGGTGGACGGCCGCAACAGGTCGGACGACTGCGCGGCGAACCAGAAGGTGGTGGCCAGCAGCACGCCGGCATAGAGCGCGAACGCCATCGCGCCGGTGACGATGCGGGTCAGGTAGCCGACGCCCACCGCCTGCGCGGTATCGTGGATCACGGCGCGGTGCTCGATCTCCTCCGCGAAATGCCAGCTGAGCAGCAGGCCCAACTCGTGGTCCACCCGCGCGAAATAATCCGGCCGACGCAGGCACATCTCGCCCATCAGCGTGTTGAAGTGCTCCAGCGCGGCGATCAGTGCGATACGCGCCTTCCGGCCGAGCAACCGGAACAGGAAACGGAAGATCAGCAGGTTCTCGATCTTGTGGTATGCGCGAAACCGGTAGCCGGCCCGGTCGAGATAATCCCACGCGCGCCGATGCTGAACGCCGTGCGATGATTCCTGCGCCAGCCACGCCTTCAGTTGCCGGCGCAGCGCCTCGTCGCGCACCGTCGGCAGATAGGCCCGCACGATGGCGACGAACTCGAACTCGTCGCACAGCAGCATCGTGTAGGCGTTGAACAAGGCCGTGCGGAAGCGATCTCCGCCGAACCACAGGCGGCCGCCGACGACGTCGAATCGCGGTCGTACCCGGCGCACCGGGATGGGTCTATCGGGTTGTGGGCGCATAGCGAACGTCGGGCGGCACGACCGCCTTCGGCTTCCTCACTCGACGGGTTTCAGGGTGGTGTAGTAGTCCTTCATGACTTCGCGGCTCCAGGCCGGCTGGCTGACCGTGCCGCGCGGCCCGAAATCCTCGAGATACGGCTTGATGTCGAGCACCGGCGTGCCGTCCACGGCGTCGAGCCCGCGTACGCGGAGGGTGCGCCCGCTCACCGACAGCACCTGGCAGCGCGATACGCCGATCAGGTTCGGGCGCCCCTTCGAGCGTTGCGCGAGAATCCCGACCTTCGGCCAGTCCTCGCGACCGCGCGGGTGGCGCGCGCCGCGTTCGATTTCCTCCGCTGGCACGCGATGCAGGTGATAGATCACCTCGATATGGCTGAACGTGTCGAGCCCCAGCAACGCATCGTCTCCCAACTCGGGCGAGTCGATCGTGATGGTCGATTCGATCGCGCCCCAGTGATCGTCGATCAACTCGACGCGCGGCGATGCGACCGTGCCGATCGGCACCATGACGACTGACTTAACTGACATTGAACACCTCCTCGTCTTCGACTCGAATGACTTGAACGAATATGCTCGTGACCGCGCAGGCCAGCGCGGCGCCCAGGCTCTCGCGCACCGTGGCGACGATGCGCTGCACGCGCTCCGCGGCGTGGCTGCGGCGGCAGAAGATACGCACGATCGGCCCGGCGCGGGGATCGTCGTTCCAGTCCGCGCGCCAGGTCAGGGCCGGCTCGAGCGGATGCCAGAATACCCACACCTTGTCGGGTGGGATATCGGCGGCGGCGGACACCGTTTCGCACACGCGCCGCAGGATCGCGTTCGCGTCGTCGGGGGTATGGCGGTGCAGCACATGAATGACGGGCATGATCGGCCTGGCGAACGTTAGTGGACCTGAGCCTGGATGAAGCAGGTCCGCACCGGCACGATGTAGCCCTTGTCGTCGCGACGCACGCCGATCGCGGCGAGCGTCGGTACCGGCGTGTGATCGAGCAGCGTGATCATCGCGGCGTGGGCCGCGTCGCCCGAATTCGCGATATCGCACCAGCGCGCCAGCGCGACGCCGCCCGGACGCTCGGTGAGGTCGCGCTCCAGCCGTGTGATGCGCATGCCGGCGTGCTCGATCAGCTCGCGCCAGCGCGCGATGGTGTAGCTGCGAATATGCGTCGGATCGTGCAGCACTTCCAGTTGGTGATTCACGCCGTCGCGCTCGGGGTCGTCGTCGCCGTGCAAGTCGATGACCACGACGCTGCCGCCGGGCCGCACGACACGGCGAAATTCCGCGAGCGCGCGGCCGATGTCGTGGAAATGATGCGCGGCCAGCCGGCAGACCACGAAGTCGAACCGGCCGTCGGGCAGCGGCATCGATTCCGCATAGGCTTCGATGGCTTCCACCGGCGCCTGCTTCGCCGTGCCGAGCGAAACGAAATTGCGCAGCATGTTAGGCGACGGATCCACTCCGACCATCGCCTTCGCCCGCCCCAGGAACGCGAACGCGGCGTGGCCGGCGGCGCAGGCGACGTCGCAGATCTCGAGGTCGGACCGACCGTCGCTGAGCTCGCGCAGCATGGTGAGCGACGGGCTGGTTTCGTGCACCTCGCTTTTCGCATAGTTATCGGCAATCGCATCGAATCGCGCGCTCGCATTCATCAACGCCATGAGTCCGGCTCCCTTGATCTGAACAGAATGAAAACTGAATATGGCGCGATGCCGGCCAATTCAATCCAGGTCCGAGGCAAACGCCGCCCGGCGGGGCGAATCCGGATTATCCGGAATGTTTTTCGGAGTGTTGCGACGTGTACAGGTTAAATCAAATCACCAGATCGCATTCAGTTCGTTTTGTCTCAGAAACAGGTTGATATGTCTCCGAACCGCATGCGGCACGGCTCACCCGGATTACCCGGGAGCGCCGTCCAGCGGTGATTCCGGGTAATCACCAACCGCTGAATTAAAAATCATTTCTTTATGAAGTCTTACGAAATACTTGCATGCGCAAAAATGATCTCAATTGCCTCGCTAATCAAATCAATTTAAAAATTGACGCCAGTATTTGCCATTTTCCGGACAGTTAATCGGATGAGACAAATGCACTTGTTTCTGAGACAAAGCCGGCTAACGACGCGACAGGGACTTTACTTAGTCTGTGCGTCATGAATGATTCGACGCGCCGAGGCAGCAAGCCGCGAGCCCGAATCGACACGATGTCCGGGCCGCCGTTTGCCGCACCGACGGATTCACGGCAGCCCGTCACCGGCACGAAGATGCTCCCTGCCCGATGCACGCTCACCACGAATCGGGTCGCCTCAATACTTCGGATTCTTAAATATGCAGAGCCAGTCAACGAGCTTGTCGGGTGATCACGATGCCACCGCCGACCTGGCGGGGCCGTCGCGAGCACCCGAACCGCTGTCAGCCGGCGCACTCGCCCCGGACTTCACCCTGCCGGCATCGCTCGCGGGCCAGCCGTTCGACTACGCGCTGCGCGACGGGCTGCGGCGCGGCACGGTGGTCGTCTATTTCTATCCGTCGGCGTTCACCAGCGGCTGCAACGTCCAGGCACACACCTTCGCTCGCGAGCTCGATCAGTTCACCGCGGCGGGCGCCTCGGTGA
Organism: Burkholderia sp. SJZ089; assembly: GCF_007828315.1. Taxonomy (NCBI): domain Bacteria; kingdom Pseudomonadati; phylum Pseudomonadota; class Betaproteobacteria; order Burkholderiales; family Burkholderiaceae; genus Burkholderia; species Burkholderia sp. SJZ089. Next base: position 6,720 of record NZ_VIUM01000030.1, read on the forward strand.
TCGGCGTGTCGCTCGACGACATCGAGCGCCTGCACGCGTTCTCGCGTGATCCCGAGTATTGCGCCGGCCGGCTCGCGGTGGCCTGCGACGCCCGTGGCGAGGTGGCCCGCGCCTTCGGCCTGCCGGTCGAGCCGGTGGCGCCCGGCAAGACCGACTCGCGTGGCGAGCCCAACGATCACGATCGCGTGCCGCGCACCACCTTCGTGGTCCGCGCCGACGGCAGGATCGCCGCCACGCTGACGGGGCTGGGCGCGGCGGAGCACGTGGAGCAGGCACTCGCCTGGGCTCGCCGGCTGGCCGCGCCCCGAGGCGCGTAAACAACGACGCTGTTACGTGGCATGTGGAAGTCGTGCGACAACAATCACCTGAGAGGTTTCAATGAACGTCAAAGCGTGTGATTTTGCGGATACGATCGATTACGAGCCCAACCTGGGCGCCCTCCTCGATCGCCATCCGGAGCTGCAGATCGAGCGGGACGACTACAACATCAACGTCACCGCGAACTACGGTGAACGCCTCGAACCCGGCGCGCTGCTCGAGCGCTTCAAGCAGCATCCCGGCCAGGGCAAGCCCGCGCATCTGTACTATCACTTCCCGCTGTGTGAGTACATCTGCCACTTCTGCAACTACGTCAAGCAGCTCGCGTCGCCGACCGCGCGCGGCGCGCAGCTCGATCGCTGGACCGACGCGCTGATCCGCGAATCGACGCTGTACGCGCAGCAGGTGCCGTGGGTGACGCAGGCGCTGATCGAATCGTTCTACATCGGCGGCGGCACCGCGGCCGTGCTCACCCCCGCGCATCTGAAGCGGCTGCTCGATCACGTGCGCGCCACCTTCCGCGTGACGCCGGAATGCGAGCTCAACATCGAGGGCAACCCGGACAACTTCTGCGACCTGGACAAGGTCCGCGCGCTGGTCGACGTCGGCTTCAACCGGTTCAGCATCGGCGTGCAATCGTTCACCCCGGAAGTAAACAGCTTCACGAACCGCGGGCACACGCCGGAGATGTCGCGCCAGGCGATCCTAAACCTGCGCAGCACCGGCTTCCCGTTCAACGTCGACATGATGTTCGGCCTGCCGTACCAGACGCCGGAAACCGTCTCGGAGGATCTGCGCACGCTGGTCGAGCTCGGCGTGCCGACCATCACGATCTATCGCCTGCGCAACGCCGACCGGCAATCGATGGGCATCGGCAACCGGGCCGTCTGGAACGTGCCGAAGGTGCGCAACCGGATCATCGAGCAGGGCTTGTTTCCGAGCCTGGGCGAGACCTACGAGATGCGCGAGCGCGCGGTCGAACACCTGATGAAGTACGGCTATCAGCCGAGCCCATGCGGCTGGTGGAGCCTTCCGGGCACGTATCACGAGGGCAACATCCCGCGCGTGTCGCGCAATAAGTGGCAGCGCTTCGACACCATGCTGGCCTTCGGCCCTGGCGCGTACGGCTGGCTCGCCGGCGACGATCAGGGCGTGATCCAGACGCACAACAGCTCCGACATCAACGGCTACCTGAATCACATGGAATCGAGCGACGTGCCGCCGCTCGCCTTCGGCCGGTTGCTGACCGGCAACCAGGCGATCGGCACCGCGCTCGGCTTCGCCTACAAGTCCCGCCAGCCGATCGAGATCGATCGCTTCAAGCGCGAGTACGGCGTGGATCTCGCGCAGGACGAGCCGTTCAAGAGCGTGTTCTCGGATCTGCTCGCCAAGGGCTTGATCCAGTCCACCGACGACGGACGCGCCTATCTGCCCACGCTGAACGGCGAGGCGCTGCACGAAGAAATCATCTCGGTCTACCTGCACGAGCGTATCGGCTCGTTCGCCACCGCGGTGTGCAACAAGGTGAGCTGACGCGCGTCGGCGCGCCGGGGCTGCGCCCCGGCGCGATCCACCGCGCGCCGCCGACGGCGGCGCGCGACCACCCACCCGCTATCAACACGCCATGCTCATGACCGCGATGCCCTCCCACGACACGCCCCGCATCCGCCGCCATTCCCCGCTCGTCGCCGCGCTGCGCACGCCGCTCGCCGGCCTGTGGATCGGCCTGCGCTTCCTGTTCATGCCCGTGCTGTGGCTGCGCTATCGCATGGGTGGCCGAATGGATCGCGCCTTCTGGATCGACGCCTTCATGAAGCGCACGCTGTATCCGCTCACCGAGGCGTCGGACGAGACCCTGAAGCGCGACGTCGAACTCCCGGCGCACCTGCACGCGCCCCGCGACACGGCGTTCGCGCCGCAGGAACACGGTGCGAGCGGCTGGGCCCGGCTCGGCGAGCATCCCGTCGATCTGGCCGGCTTCGCGGCCGGCCGGCCGCTGCTGCTCGTGTTGTATCGCGGCAGCTGGTGCCCCTACTCGCGCCTGCATCTCGCCGATCTGGCCACGGTCACGGATCGCCTGGCCACGCTCGGCGTGGCGGTGCTGGCCGTGAGCGCGCGCCGCCACGATCGCTGGTGGCACGCCAGGGGGATTCGCCTCGCCTTCGCGGCGGACCCAGAGGGCGGGTTGTTTCAGGCGATGGGCGTGCGCATCGCGCCGTCGCTGTCGCATCGCGTCTGGGGCATCCTGCTGCCGCACGAGAGCGTGTTCCTGTTCGATCGGGACGGCAACCTGTCGGCGGCCGACGTGCGACGCCTGCATGCCACCAGGACGAGGCAGACCTTCATGTCGGCGGCGCGCTGGTTGGCGCTCGCGCAGACGCTGGTCGACACGCAACGCGTCGCGCGGCAGCCCCACTGACCCTTTCACATCCGGTTCGAGCCATGCCCTCGCCCCTCGTCGCCTCGTTCGCCCTGGTCGCCCTGGCGCTCGCGATCGCTGCCGCACGCGTGTTCGTGATGCGCCGCCGTGCGCCAGCCCCGCCCTACAACGTGCCGGCACGGCGCGAAACCTTGCGGGTCGGCGCCCGCGAGCGGGAATTCCTGGCGATCACGCCGCCCTCTCTGCCGGCCGGCTCGCCGCTGCTGATCGTCTTCCACGGCGGCTCCGGCTCGCCGGAGCAAATCCGCAAACAGACCGCGCAGGCCTTCGACGAACTGGCCGACGCAGACAGCTTCGCCGTCGCCTATCCGCAAGGCATAGGCGGCAACTGGAACACCTGCCAGAAGGGTCGGCGCAATGCCGCCACGCGTCAGGACGTCGACGACGTCGGTTTCGTTCGCGAAATTATCGCGTGGTTTGCATCGCGTCACGAGATCGATCGCGGCCGCGTGTTCGCCGTCGGTTTCTCGAACGGCGGGCATCTGTGCTTTCGCCTCGCCCTGGAGATGACCGACGAGATCGCCGGGTTCGCCACCATCGCCGCGAACCGGCCGGGCGCCGCCGACTGCCGCTTCGCGGCGCGGCACGTCGCCGTGCCGATGCTACTCGTCAACGGCACCGCCGATCCGATCAATCCCTACGCGGGCGGCGATCTCTCGCCATTCGGCCTGCGCTCGCTCGGGCCCGTGCAGTCCGCCGAGGACACCGCGCGCTCGTTCGCCCCGGCGGGCGCGTTGTACCGGCGGAGCCAGGCGCAGGGCGCCGCCGATGCCGACGCGAGTGCCGCCCCACACGTGACGCGCCACGCATGGGGCGGGCACAACCTGCTGCTCACGATTCACGGCGGCGGCCACACCATCCCACAGCCCCGCTACGCGTTTCCGCGCCTGTTCGGCCGGACCTGCACCACGCTCGACGCGCCGCTCGAGATCGTCCGCTTCTTCCAGGGGCTCGCCGCGCAACGCACGGCGCGTCCGGAAAACACGGGACATCCGGAAACCACGGCAAGCACCGAGAGCCGCCTCGCGGAACCGGCCCCGGCGACCGCGCAGTCGGGCTAGCACCGCCGACCGGAGCGCGCGCCCCCGCGATCGCCTCGCCGCGCGCCCCCGTCATCCATGGCACCCCGCTTTCTCACTCCCCACATTGCCAACGAGACGGAGTAACTTATGCTGTCGAATGACGAGATCAAGCGCTATAGCAGACACCTCCTCATGCCTGAAATCGGAATGACAGGGCAGCATCGCCTGAAGGCGGCCAGCGTGCTGTGTGTCGGCGCCGGCGGCCTCGGCTCGCCGCTCGCCACCTATTTGGCGGCGGCGGGAGTCGGGCGCATCGGCCTCGTCGACAGCGACGTGGTGGACCTGAGCAACCTGCACCGGCAGATCCTTCACCACACCGCCGACATCGGGCGCAGCAAGGTGGCGTCCGCGCGCGACAAGCTGCGCGCGCAGAACCCGGAAATCGACATCGTGATGCACGACACGATGCTCACGCCCGACAACGCGCTGGACATCTGCGCGGGTTACGACATCGTCGCCGACGGCAGCGACAACTTCCCGACGCGCTACCTGATCAACGACGCGTGCGTGCTGCTCGGCAAGCCCAACGTGCACGCCAGCATCTTCCGCTTCGACGGGCAGGCCACGGTGTTCGATGCCCGACGCGGGCCCTGCTACCGGTGTCTGTTCGCCGAGGCCCCGCGCCCGGGCGAGGTGCCCAATTGCGCCGAGGGCGGCGTGCTCGGCGTGCTGCCGGGGCTACTCGGGCTGGTTCAGGCGACCGAGGTGATCAAGCTGATCCTCGGTGTCGGCGAGCCGCTGATCGGCCGCCTGCTCGCGTTCGACGCGCTCGCCATGCGCTCGCACGAGTTGCGGCTGGAGAAGGATCCGGATTGTCCGGCTTGCGGCACCCGGCCGACGCTGCGCGAGTTGCGACGCGAGGCCGTCGAGCAGCCCGCCTGCGGCCTGCCGCAGCCGGTGGTGGCGGAGATCGATGCCGAGGCCCTGCGGGCGCTGCTCGACGATCCGTCGGCACGGCCAACGCTGCTGGACGTCAGGGATCCGAACGAATGGGAGATCTGCCGGATCGAGGGCGCGCAACACATTCCGATGGGCCTGCTGGGCGAGCGCCTGCACGAGGTGGACCGCGGCGCGGAGGTGATCGTCTACTGCCTCGCGGGCAAGCGCAGCAGCACCGCCGCCGCGCTGCTCAAGCAGGCCGGCTTCGCGCGCGTGCGCAGCCTGAGCGGCGGCATCCGGGCCTGGGCGGCGGCGGTCGATTCGGCGATGCCGATTTACTGATCATGCGCGGCGCCCGGGAGCGCCGCGCTCACGAACCACGGGAGCTCCGATGGGACAGACGTTCAAGCAGTCCAGCAGGCCCGGCGCGAACGCCGCCGCCTCGACCGCCCCCACGCCGGCACCGGCCGATGCGCCGCGCGCGGCCACGCGGCGCCACGCGAGCGAGGCCGCGCCCGCCGACGTGCCGGGGCCGCGCGAGATCCGCACGATCTATCTGGCGCTGATGGTGGTGATCGGCCTCGGCACGCTCGACCAGAGCATCGTGGCCACCGCGCTGCCGCGCATCATGTCCGAGCTCGGCGAGATCGCCCAGAGCTCGTGGATCGTGACCGCCTACGTGCTGTCCTCCACCACCTCGATGCCGCTCTACGGCAAGCTGAGCGATCAGTTCGGACGCAAGCGCGTGATGTGCACGGCGGTGACGGTGTTCCTGATCGGCTCGCTGCTGTGCGGCCTGTCGACGAGCCTTTCCCAGCTGATCGCCGCGCGCGTGGTGCAGGGTCTCGGCGCCGGCGCGCTGCTGCCGCTGAGCCAGACCATCATCGCCGATCTGATCCCGCCGTCGCAGCGCGGGCGCAAGCAGAGCGGCATCGCCGCCGTGTTCGCCGCGACCAGCGTGATCGGGCCGCTGCTCGGCGGCGTGCTGACCGACGCGTTGTCGTGGCACTGGATCTTCCTGATCAACCTGCCGATCGGCGGCGCCGCGCTCTACAACCTCGCACGCCGGCTGCGCGGCGGCCATTCCGGCGCGGCGCAGCGCATCGACTACGCGGGCGCGCTGCTGATGGCCTCGACCGTCACCGCGTTCCTGCTCGTGCTGTCGCTGGGCGGCTCCGCATGGCCGTGGCGCTCCGCCCAGGTGTTCGGCACCGGCGCCGTCGGCGTGGTGCTGTGCCTGGTCCTGCGGTGGCATCTGCGCCGCACCGAGGCGCCGATCCTGCCGCTCGGCCTGTTCGACAACCGCGTCTTCGACATCGCGTGCATCGTGATGTCGCTGACCTTCATGGGCCTGTTCGGCGCCACGCTGTTCCTGCCGATGTTCGCGCAGATCGTCACCGGCGCGGGCGCGACGCAGGCCGGCCTGCTGATGGTGCCGCTGATGCTGGGCGCGGTGATCGCCTCGATGGTGAGCGGTCGGATCCTGTCGCGCGTGGGCCGCTACAAGCCCTCGCAGATCGCCGGCCTGTCGACCGCCGCCGTGGCGTTCGCGTGGCTCGCCTGGGCGGTCGCCACGGGATGCGGCAACGTGGTCATCGTGCCCTGCGTGTTCATGCTCGGCATCGGCCTGGGCTTCGTGATGCCGAACATGACGGTCGCCGTTCAGAATGCGCTGCCGGCGGGACAACGCGGCGTGGGCACCGCGATGCTGACCTTCTTCCGTTCGCTGGGCGGGCTGGTCGGGATCGCCGGGTCGAGCGCCATCATCGCGAGCCAGCTGCCGGCCACCGATGTCGCGATGCACGCCGCCGTGGCCGGCCACGCGCTGCCGGCCTTGCTCGAGCAAGCCACCGCGCTGCGCGCGCAGGCCTACCGAGGCGCGATCGCCGAGACTTTCGCCGTCGGCTCGGCGCTCCTCGTGCTCGCCCTTCTCGTGCTGACGCGGCTGCCCGAGCTGCCACTGGTGGACCGGACCGACGCAGCGCCCACGCGGCGCGGGCCGCCCACGCATGAGTGAGCGGCCGCGATCCGGCCGGCCCGGCGGTCCGATCGACAGACGCGGCGGCACGAAGCCGGGCGTGCCCGGCCGCGCCGCCGCGATGCACGTGCCGACACGCATGTCAATCTGCGCGCCGGGCCGGCCGGGCGTCTCCGCCAGGCCGGCGCCCCGTCGCACCTCGCGCCGTCATCGCGATCGCGTGCCATGAGCACCGCCATCGCGGCCAGCCGCACTCCTCGACGCGCCGTCACGTCCTCCCGATAAAAATAGATCGACATGATTATTTCAAGCACACATCCCAGTGCTGGAGAACCCCATGGATAACATCGAAACGTTCAGCTTCTCGACCCGAAAATTCATGGCGCAAGAACCGCTCGATGCATCGCCGAACCGCAGCGCGATGGCCTACCTCAGGCTGTGCCGCGCCGGCATTGGCGCGTCGGCCGATCTGGACGGCGTCTTCCGTGGCACGCAGGTCGGCGACCTGATGCTCGGCACGCTGCGCTACACCACCAAGATCGTCGATGACCCCATCACTTACGACGCGGTGCGCACGCCGCAACGAATCAAGTTCGACGGATTCGATCACTACTTCTTCCGTTCGTCGCACCATCACACTTGGCAATCCAAGTCCGAGGCCGGCGTGGTGCCGGTGGGCGCGCGCCAGCTGTTCTTCGCCGATCTCGCGCAGCCGCTCTGCATCGACATCCAGTCCGGCGACGTGGTGATCCTGATGGTGCAGCGCGACCTGATCCCGATCGACCTGTCGTCACGGCACGGCAACGTGTTCTCCGGGCTGACGGCCCTGCTCGCCTCGCAGTACATCCTCGGTCTCGCGGAGCACATCGACACCATCTCGAAAGCCGAGTCGAAGGCGATCGGCGAGGTCACGCTGAACATGCTGCTTGCCGCCGCCGCCCCCACCCGCGATCACATCGAGCCGGTGCGGTCGAGCCTGGAGAAGGAGTTGATCAAGAAGGTGAAGGCCCATATCAATGCGCAGCTGGAATCGCCGAAGCTATGTGTCGAGACGATCTGCCACGACATCGGGCTGTCGCGCGCGGCGCTGTACCGGCTGTTCTCCACCGAGAAGCATGGCGTGGCGGAGTACATCAAGCTGCTGCGGCTGCGCAAGATCCACTACATCCTCAGGCATTCGACCGAATCGCGGATCCGCATCTCGGAGTTGGCGAACCGTTACGGGTTTTGCTACAACTCCTCGTTCGCCAAGCTATTCAAGCGTTATTTCGATTGCGCGCCGTCGGACGTGCGGCGGCACGCGGCCGTTGATGCGCGGCCGGCGACGGCGGGTGCGGTGGGTGCCTCGGCTCGCGAGACGAGGGCGGGCGTGGACGCGTGGCATCACTTTCCGACTCAGGTGTTTTGAGTTGGGGGGCGCGGCGCGGGTTGTTGCTTAAGAGACGGTTTCAAAAAGACGCGTAGCTACTGTTAACTTTTCTCTCGACCTGTTAACCTGAGCCGTCGTGACAACCGGATCAGGGAGATGGGCAAGCCGATCATTGACGACGAGTTGTGGAAACTAATCGAGCCACTTCTACCACCTGCCAAGCCCCGTCGGTTCAAGTACCCGGGTCGCAAGCCCGTGCCGAATCGTGCGGCGCTGACGGGCATTCTGTTCGTGCTGAAGACCGGCATTCGCTGGCGCGATCTTCCTGCGGAAATGGGATGTGGCTCGGGCGTGAGTTGCTGGCGTCGGCTGCGGGACTGGCAAGAGGCTGGCGTGTGGGACGCATTGCACGCGTTGCTGCTGACCAAACTACGCGCGGCAAACCAGATTGACTTCTTACGTGTGGTCGTCGACTCCTCGTCGATTCGAGCGGTTGGGGCGGGCGAAAAACTGGCCCGAACCCCACCGATCGAGCGCGACCCGGTTCCAAACACCACCTCGCCACCGACGCCAACGGCACACCGATCGCGGCAATCTTGACCGGAGCCAACCGCAATGACGTCACGCAACTGATCCCCCTGATCGAGGCGATCGCGCCGATCAAAGGCGTTCGCGGTCGGCCACTGAGCAGGCCCAAACGCGTCTATGCGGATCGAGGCTACGATCACGACAAGTACCGGCGCATCCTGCACGAGCGAGGCATTCCCACCAGCATTGCTCGACGCGGACAACCACACGGCAGCGGGCTTGGGAAGGTTCGATGGGTCGTGGAGCGCACGCATGCCTGGATGCACCACTTTCGACGTCTCCCTATCCGATTCGAACGGCGTGCCGACATTCATGAAGCGTTCCTCAAACTCGGTTGCTCCATGATCTGCTGGAACATTTTGCAGCGGACTCAGCGGCCTTTATGAAACCGTCTCTTAGGAGACTATCCCGGATAGTCAACGGGCAGTCGAACGGCCGGTTGTGGCCGCAAATGGCCAACGGCGAGAGCTCGCTGTTGGTCGGGATCATACGACGACTGCCGGCTTCTCTAGGAGTGGTTCGATTGTCGTCAGCTCAATGCCAGCCAAAACGAACGATCGTGCGGTAAATTCTCTTATGTAAAATGCGAGTTTTCTGTTTGCGTGGCATATGTACCGAGCGCTGAGCATTACGCGCAGCGCCAAGCGCGTGAGTTCCGCGACGGCCGGCGCTGCGGCCAGGAGTATGTCAACCAGGATATCCCGCTCCATGCCGGCCGGCCCCTCACCGCACTGAGAGGGAAACGCGATCGTTCATTTTCGAGGCCACTTTCTCGGCAAGTAGCTGCGAAATCGTTTTCTTGTAAGCCTCGAGATGCGCATAGAACTCCTTCGACATATACGATCCCGCCTGCAACTCTCCGTCGATCGTCCGCTTGCTTTCGATGTAGTCGCCAATCGTGATTAGGTCGCTGCCCATTTTATTGAAGATGTAGTCGAGCGTCCCGTAGACGTGATAGTTCTTCGCGAGCACCCACAGTTTTTCCGTCGAACCGCTGTAGATGCCCCTGCGCTGAAGCACCGAGGCCGCCCGGATGCCGCGGATCGACACCGCTACGCGATGCGTCAACTGGTCCTGCGTCTTATGCAGGATGTCGCCGCGGATTAGCAGGACGTCGCCCGCCTCCATATGCGGTGTGATCGCGATCTCGTCGATATCGAAATCGAGCTTGTGCCAGCTCCCCAGGTTGTCGTTCTTCAAATGGCCGTCGGCCACCACGGTCGCGCCGTTTCCGATGCAGAAATCGTGGAGCAGCTGCGATTTCGCGGCGAGGCGATCGAACGGCACGATGGTCAGGTTCGAATGCGCGGGATCGTCTTTTTCGATCACCATCCAGGCATTGAGATAGTGGAAGTGCTCGCCGCAGAGAAAAAACGACTCGTGATCCTGGTGGTAAGGAAGCTTGATCGAGCGTGACGGTTCAGCCGGCAACACCGGGAAACAGGTCATGGACTCGTCGATGAACACTTCCTCGGGAAAACACTCGGCATACAGGGCGTGAATCTTGTCCATCACGCTGGTTTCGACGGTATCCGGCACCAGGCCGAAATCCAGCGTCGGATAGAGATTGTTCGAAGGCGGCGGAGCGGTTTCGTACAACCTGCGCAATCCTGCCACCTCATCCGGCGTTAAAAACTGCTTGATATGGCAATACCCGGAACCGGTGATTCTTTGAGCTAGATTCATGCACCACCCCTCGGCTGATAAAGATGTACGCGTCCACATCGGTCGCTCAAGCCTGCGTGCGCAGACTCAGCGGACGCATGTCGGTCCAGGTTTCGTCGATGTAGTCCAGGCAGGCCTGTTTCGAACCGGCCTCGCCGACCCGCTTCCAGCCCCCCGGAAGCTCGCGATGCGCCGGCCAGATCGAATACTGCGCTTCATGATTCACGACCACCACATAGTGCGTTTCGCTCACGATGTCTCTCCCGATAGGCTTCGGTCCTTGCGTTACCGAATGACTGTGAAATTCCTGGAACTGATGAAACCCGGACGCTCTTGCGCGCCGCTGTAAGGCTTGCCGATCCTATTGTCAATGTGATTCAGGATAAGCAGCAGCACGCGCCGCTCGTGCACACCGAAATTCGGGCCGCTCGCGTGAGCGAGATTGCCGTCCATGACTAGGACGTCGCCGGGCTCGCCCCAGATCGTTTCGATGCCAGTGCCGCCGGTGATTTCGCGTAGCTGATCGAACTCGATCAGGCCGTTCTGTCTCGCATGAGCCGGGTCGTCGTGCCTGACGGCCTGCTTGTGGTCCTCGACGTGGCGATACCACTCGGTATGCAGCAGGTGATCGTGCGAGCCGGGAATCACACACAGCGGCCCGGTTTCCGCCCGCGCGGCATCCAGGAAGATGAACAGCGAGATCGCCCGTGGTTCCGGCATTCCGTCCTCCCAGAACCAGAAGGTGAAATCCGAGTGCCAGGCGAAGCCCCCGCCTCCCGGGCTCTTGAAATTCACATGGCACTGGTGGACATACAGCCCCTTGCCGAGTATCTGTTCCGATACATCGAGTAGGAACGGGCGGTTCACGACTCCGGTCAGCACGGTTTCGCTGAGCTGGTGGGCGTCGAACACCGAGCGGACCGTCCTGGTGTCGCGCTCGTAGATGGTCGACGGGTGCTCGCCCAGCCTGAGCCGATCGACTTCGCGTCTCAATTCGTCGACCAGCGAGCGATCCAGCACGTCCTTGAGCAACACGAAGCCGTCTCGCGCGTAGCGCTCCATCTGCTCGCGATCGAGCGGCCCGGTGCCGTTCCATACCGTCGGCGCATTGCGTGGTTTCATGGTTGGCAGGCTCCGAAAAACGGTTCAAAGCGCCGTCGCGAGACGCTGTGCGATCTCGCCGACGCCAGGTTCCAGCAGAATTGAATAGTGCGAAGCGGACACCGGCACCAGTTCGATGCCGCGCCGCGCGTAGGGCAACCAGCCCTGAGCCGGGCTGTGCTGCCGCGCCGGCTCCTGGCTCGCCAGGAAAAACAGGATCTCGAGGTCGGCGGACGAACAGGCGTAGCGCTTGCGCGCCAGGTGATGACGCCGGTAGACCTCGAACTGATCGCGGATTTCGGCGGATGTATAGATCGTCTCGGCGAAATCGCCGGTCTTGGTCTTGGTGTACGTGCACGTGCAGAGCCAGGCGATACGCGCCGGCTCGGACAGCGACATGCCGGTTTCCACCGCGAACCCGCCCGGGTTCTTCATGCGGTGGCGCATGTGCTCGAGGAAGTATCGCCAGCAAGCTTGCGCATCCACATCGAGCCCCACCTCGGTGGGGGGCGCTTCCGAGTCGATCATGGCGAGCAGGCTCACCTCGCAGCCGGCTTCGCGAAGCTGGCGCGCCGACTCGAACGCGAGCATGCCGCCGGCGGAATAGCCTGCCAGGCGATACGGGCCCACCGCCTGCAACCGGCGGATGTTGCGCAGATACAGCCGCGCCATCGCCTCGATCGACACCTCGGGGGCCCCGGCGAACGCATCGTGATAGGCGTGAATGCCGAAAATCGTCTGGTCCTGGTCCAGCCGGGCGATCAGCGGATCGAAGCTGCCCAGGCCGCCGCCGATCGGATGGAACAGGAACAGCGGCGTCGAACTTCCCGCCCGCAGCAGGACCAGCGCGTCCAGCGGCTCGCCGGCCGTGCCCGCCACCGACGCATCGGCCTGCTCCGGGCACGGCAGACGAGCGCCCCATTCGGAGTAGCGCTCGGCCAACTCGGCGATGGTCGGGCGCTCGAACAGCGCGAGCAGGGAAACCTGAGTGCCGAAGGTTTCTCGAATCCGCGCCACCAGCCTGACCGCCAGCAGGGAATGCCCTCCGATCCGGAAGAAATTGTCCCGCACGCCGACCCGCGCCAGTCCGAGCACCTCGGCCCAGAGTTGCGACAGCCGGTGTTCCGTGGCGGACGTCGGCGCCACGTATTCCTGTGGGCGAATGCGATGCGCGGCGTCCGGATGCGGCAAGGCCTTGCGGTCGAGCTTGCCGTTCGGCGTCACCGGCATGCGCTCCATCTGCACATAACTGCCGGGACGCATGTAATCGGGCAGCCGGCGCGCCAGCGCGGCGTCGATCTGGCGGAAATCGAGGCGCTCCCGGGCTTCGCCGCCGGCCGAGCGCGCCGGGACCACGTAGGCGACCACTTCGCTGCCTTGCGCCCCTTCGCAGCTCGTCACGTAGCAGGTGCCGACGCCGTCGCAGGCACCGATACAGGCTTCGACCTCGGACGGCTCGACACGATGGCCGCGGATCTTGAACTGGCCGTCGCGCCGGCCGACGAATTCGACGCGACCGTCGTGCAGGTAGCGCCCGAGGTCGCCGGTACGATACATGCGGCCGCCGTCATGGAACGGCGACGGCACGAAACGCTCGGCCGTGGCGGCCGGCATGCGGTAGTAACCGTCGGCCAGGTAAGGCGTCACCACGCAGATCTCGCCGATTTCGCCAAAGGCCACCGGCCCGCCGGCCGCCGAGCGCAGCACCAACTCGACCCCATCGATCCCCCGGCCGATGCTGATCGGGCCGCTGTCCCTGAGCCCGGTGGTGGCGATCGTCGCATCGCTGATCACCTGCGGCGTCTCGGTCGCGCCATAGCAGTTCACCACCTCGCAGCCGATCGCCAGGCGGCTGAGGCGCTCCACCACATCGGGTGCCAGCGCCTCGCCGCCGAAGAACACGTAGCGCATGCTCATCAGCACCTGGCCCGCCTCCGCGAACTGCATGCTGTCGGCCAGCGACGGCGTCAAATGCGCGATGGTGACGCCGGTGTCGATCAGCCAGCGCAGCAGTTCCCCGCCGATCCGCTCGCGCTCATCCGGCATCGCCACCAGCGCGCCGGACCACAGCCCGGCGAAGATGTCGCGGAACAAGGGATCGTGTCCCAGCCCAGAAAGCACGCTGAAACGGTCGAAACGCGACAGCTCGAAGCGGCGCGCCTGCCAGTCGAGGAAATGGCTCAGCGCCAGGTGCGGGGTCGCCACCGGCCGCGGCACGCCGGTCGTGCCCGAGGTGAAGATGATGTAGGCCAGGTCGCCCGGGGCGATATCGACCGCCAAGGGCGTGTCCGGATAAGCGGCCAGCGCCGAGCGCCAGTCCGGTTGGCCGGGTTCGCCCTGCCCCCCGCCCGGCCCTTCGCCCTGCCGCTCTCCCGCCCCCGAGCGCGTGAACACCCCGAGGTAGCGGCAGGCCCGCAGCGCGGCACTTTCTGCCAGATCTTCCGGAAGAGCGTCGAGCGCGATACAGGCCGCCACATCGACCGCCGACAGGTGGCCGGCGAGCCGCTCGACCGGATTCGACGCGTCCAGCACGAGTACCGCCGCGCCCGCTTTCTGCACCCCCAGCATCGCCCATGCGAGCCGTGCGTTACGTGTCGTGAACAGCGCGACGATGTCGCCCGCTCCGATCGAACGCGCCTGCAGCAGATGCGCGAGCCGATTCGAATCCCGCTCCAGATCGGCGTAGCTGATTTCCTCGACGCCGTCGGCGACCGCGATCACCTCCGGAATCCGCTCGGCCCATTGGGCGACCCGCCGCGCCACGGGGCCGGCCCAGGGCAGGTCCCGCGCCGCTTGCGCGGCCGGCCGGTCCGCCGCGCCACGTTCGCCGCGCGCCAGCGGTATGTCGGTCAGCGACATGTCGAGCGCGCCATCGAACTGCTCCAGCAGGTAGACAAACTGGTCGAGCAGGCTGTCCATCCGGGATGGCTCGAACAAGTCGGCGGCATAGGTGATCGCCAGGCGGGTGTGCGGGCCGCGCCGATCGATGTACAGGGTGAGATCGTATTTCGAGGGCTCGTCGGGTGAGCCGAGCCGCTCCACCTGCAAGCCGGTATCGATCGCCTCGGTCGCCGGGAAATTCAGCGAGTTGATCATCACCTGCACCAGCGGCTGCCGCGACAGGTCGCGCGGCGGCTGCAGTTCCTCGACCAGCCGCTCGAACGGCAGGTCCTGGTGGGCGTAGGCGCCCAGCGCCACCAGCTTCACGCTCTGCACCAGCTCGCGCAGGCTCATGCCGGCGGACAGCTTCGTGCGCAGCGGCAGCGTGTTCATGAAGAAGCCGATCAGGTCTTCCGTCTGGACGTCGATGCGCCCGGCGCTCGGCGTGCCGACCACCACGTCGTCCTGGCCGGTCCAGCGGAACAGCAGAAGCTTGAAGGCGGCCAGCAGGACCATGAAGGACGTCGCATTGAGCGCCAGCGCGGTGTCCTTGACGCGCTGTTCCACCTCGAACGGCAAGGGCACCGACACCGTGGCACCGCGCATACTCTGCAGCGGCGGACGCGGACGATCGGCCGGCAGGTTGAGGTGCGCCGGAGCGTCGGCCAGCGCCTCGCGCCAGTAGGCGATCTGCTTGTCGAGCACGGCCCCCTGCATCCATTCGCGCTGCCAGATCGCATAGTCGCCGTACTGGATGGCGAGCGGCCGGGCCGCGGGAAGCGGCACCTCGGCGCTGTGGCGTCGATAGGCCAGGCTCAGATCGCGCATCATGACTTCGATCGACAGGCCGTCGCCGACGATATGGTGCAGGTTCACGAACACGATGCTTTCGGTCTCGCCGAGCAGGATCAGCATCGCCCTGAACAAGGTTTCGCCGCCCTGGCGCAGATCGAAGGGTTTCAGGATTTCCGCCCGGATCAGCCTGTCGACCTGCGCCTGCTGCTGCGCCTCGTCCTCGTCGCGCAGATCGATCACCGGCAGCGCGAAGCCGTCGGGGGTGTCGATCACCTGGGCCGCCTGGCCGCCCGCGGTCACGATGCGGGTGCGCAGCGTGTCGTGCCGGTCGACCACGTCGGCGACGCCGCGCCGGAATGCCTCGACGTCGAGCCGCCCGCGCAACCGCGCCGTCACCGGAATCGTGTAGGCCGCGCCGCCGATGCCGAGCTGGTCGAGCAGCCAGAGTCGCTCCTGGGCGAGCGACAGCGGAACGTTGGCCGGACCGCTCTCGCGCGCCGAGGCCCGCAGCACCGGCAGCAGCACGCTGGCATGACGGCGCCGCTCGATGCCGATGGCGTCGGCCTGCTGGCTCAGCGTTTCGTTGTTCAGCAGGACCGCGAGCGGAACCTCGACCTCGAGCAGCCGCCGCACGCGCACCAGCACCTTCATGGCCAGCAGCGAATGGCCGCCGAGATCGAAGAAACTGTCCTGCGCGCCGATCCGCTCGACGCCCAGCACCTCGCTCCAGATCGCCGCGAGTGCCTGCTCGTCGGTGCCGCGCGGCGCCTGGTAGGCCGCCTTGAACGCGTCGAAGCGCGGCACCGGCAAGGCCGCGCGATGCACCTTGCCGTTGGGCAGCAAGGGAATCTCGTCGACCTCGACCAGCGCCGACGGAATCGCATGGCTGGGCAGCAGGTCCGCCAGCCGCCTGCGGATTGCGCCCTGCGGCTCGCCACGCACGCCCTCGCCGGGGACACGCGTGTAATAAGCGACGAGCCGCGGCGTCGCGTCGGCTTCGTGCAGCACCGCGACCGCCTGGGCGACCCCCGGGCATCGCTGCAGGGCCGCCACCACCTCGCCGGGATCGATACGGTGGCCGCGAACCTTGATCTGGTCGTCCTTGCGGCCGAGGAACTCCATGCTGCCGTCGCTGCGCCAGCGGCAGATATCGCCGGTCCGGTACAGGCGCTCACCCACCCCGAACGGCGAGGGCACGAAACGCTCGGCGGTCAGCGCCGCGCGACGCAGGTAGCCGCGCGCCAGGCCGTTGCCGCCGGCATACAGTTCGCCGGCCAGGCCCACCGCGACCGGCTGCATCCGCTCGTCGAGGATGAACATGTGCGCGCCGTCAATCACGCGCCCGATCGGCATGGTGCGGCGCTCCGGCAAGCTGCCGCAGTCCTGCTCGATCGCGTCCCAGAACTCTGAGGTTCCGTACACGTTCTTGAGCGCCAGCCCCGGCAGCCGGTCGCGCATGCGCTCGACCAGTTCCGCCGGCAACGGCTCTCCGCTGCACGACCACTCGCGCACCCCGACGAGGGTGCCGAGCAGGTCGGATTCGTCCTCCAGCAGTGCCCGCAGCAGCGTCGGCACCAGCACCACGCGATCGACCCGCGTGTCCCTCAGGGCCGCCAGCAATTGCGTCGGATCCTGCACGGCGCGCTGCGCGATGATCTCGACATGCGAGCCGCGCGTCAGCGGCATGAAGAATTCCCACAGGGAATCGATCGCATTGATGGTGGTCTTGCTCGCGTACACGGTGGCGGGATCCCCGCCGTCCCAGCGCAGCCGAGACGCGAGCGCGCGATGGGTGCCCATCACGCCGTTGGGCCGCCCGGTGGAACCGGACGTGTACAACACGTAGGCGAGATGGTCGAGGCCGACGCCGGGCTCGGGCGGCGTCGACGGACAGGCTTCGATGTGCGCCTGCTCGGCATCCAGATCGACCAGACGCACGCCGTCGAGCGCGACACGCTGGATGCCGGCGGTATCCGACACCACCACCTCGACGCCCGAGTCTGCGATCAAAAAGCGCAGTCGCTCGGTCGGATAGTCCGGATCGAGCGGCAGGAAGGCCGCCCCCGCCAGCCAGATGGCCAGCAAGCTGATCACCATCCGCTCGTCGCGTGCGAGACAGAGGCCCACCACCGAGTCCAGCCCGACCCCGGCCGAACGCAGGTGATGCGCGAGCCGGTTCGCGCGCGAGGCCAGCTCGGCATAGGCGAGCACGCGCTCACCGCACACGACGGCCGGCGCATCGGCGGCGGCGCTGGCCTGCTGCAGGACCTGCCGATGCACGCAGACCAGGTCATCGACTGGGCGATCGACGCCGCTCCAGTGCTTGGTCAGGACCCGCAGCTCGTCCTCGGGCGGGTACAGCAGGTGCTGCGGCGATGCCTCGGGCGCGTCCACCACGCCGGCCAGCAGGCGCTGGAGCAGCACCGACCAGTGCCGGGCGGTATCCGCATCTATCTGCTCCATGCAGTATTCGAGCGTCACGAGCGTCGCGTCCGGGCGCACGTTCGATGCCACGATCAGCGACAGGTCGGTACTGTTGTGGTTGGCGGCGAACACCTCGCGCCGCGCCTGCAGGCCGGCCAGGGAATGCTGCGACATCGGCGTGTCGTCCCACACGAAGGACACGTTGGCGCGGGCGCCATGCGCCTGCCCGGGCGCCGCGCCGGCGGCATCGGCGTCCAGCAGGCGCTGGGTGATTTCGTAAGGCACCTCGTTGTGAGCGATGCCGTTGAAGACTGCTTCGTGAACCTGCTTGAGCAGCACCGTAAACGGCGCCTGCCCCGTCACCCGGGTACGCAGCAGTACGACCTGCGCGAAATTGCCGATCAAGCCGTGCAGTTCCGTGAAATGACGGTTGGTGGTGGGCGTGGCCACCACCAGATCCGGCTGACGGCACAGCGCGCTCAGGAAGGCCTGGAACACGGCCAGCACCACCACGTAAGGGGTGGTCGATTGACGGCGCGCGAAGTCGATCAGCCCGGCACGAACCTCGGGTTCGAGCCAGAACGCCACCTGCCCGACCCGCTGGCCGCCGCGCTCGCGCAAGCGGTCGAGCGGCAGCAGCGTATAGGCCGAAGCGCCATCGAGCGTCTTGCGCCAGTAGTCGAGCGAGCCCTGGAAGGCCTCGGTCTCGCTGCGCTCGCGCTGCCATTGCGCGAAATCGACGTAATCGAGCGGCAGGTCGGGCAGTGCGTCGGGACGACCGGCCACCCGCGCGTTGTAGAGGGCCGCCAGGTCCGCCTGCAGCACGCCGAACGACCAGCCGTCGAAGACGATGTGGTGCGCGACGAAGAACAGCACGTGCCGCTGGGGCGCCAAGCGGAGCAAACGGAAGCGGATCGGCGGCGCCGCCTCGAGATCGAACGGCCGGGCGATCTCCGCCTGCGAGATCTCCAGCAGCCGGCGCTCACGCGCGGCCAGCGCGTCAGGGCCGGGCTCGCCGAGTTCGCTGGGCTCGGACAGATCCACCATCTGCAAGGCGACCCCGGTATCGGCCAGCACGCACTGCACCGGCTGGTCGCCGACCACCGGAAACCGGGTGCGCAAGGAGCGGTGTCGCCGTACCAGGGCGTTCAGCGCCTCGCCCAGGCTGGCCGCATCGAGCTCGCCGTCGAGCCGAATGCCGCTGCCCAGGTTGAACATCGTGCTGGCGGGGTTCAGATGCTGGAACAGCCACATGCCCTCCTGCGCGAACGACAGCCGGCCCTGATCCGGGTCGATGGCCTTGCCGATCGGCAGTCTCGGCTCGCTATGCACGGGGGCCTGCCGGATACGGCGACTCAGGCGTTCCCGCATTTGGTTCGACAGTTCACTGGCTACGCTGCTCATGGGAGTTCCCTATCAACACTGCACGATGATTGACCTGGCCGGGCCGGCTCAGCCCGCGCTCGGCGACGTTCCCAGCCCCGGCTCCGCCCGCGAGACCCTGGCCTGCAAGCCATCCGGTGGCGTGGACTCGGGCGCTGCGTCGAGCCGATCCGGCTCGCCCGCCGGCGCGGCGTCCTCCGTCTGCAGTTCCTCGATCAGCTTCAGCTCGATCGCGGTCGCCAATTCGGCGATGGTGGCGGCACCGACCTCGCTGAACACGTCGCGCGGATTCAGATCGATGCCGAAACGCGCGCGCAGCCGCGGCAACATCTGCAGCACCAGCAGCGAATGGCCTCCGAGCTCGAAGAAATCGTCATGCACGCCGACGCCGTCGATACTCAGCGCATCTCCCCACAGCTCGACGAGGATGGTTTCGAGTTCGTTGCGCGGTGCCACGTAGTCGATCGCCACGACCGGTCGCGGATAACGATTGCCCTGCTTGCTCTGGACCGGTTGCGCGGTTTCGGCCAGCTGCTTGGTGGGCGGGATCAGCCGCAGCATGCCGGCCGGCACGCTGTTCTGCGCATACGAGACGCGCCGGGACGCGAGCACGCCGCTGCGGCCCGTCGCCAGCAGACGACGGAAAATCTCGATGCCGTCGACACTCGGAATCCCGAAACTCGCCAGATCCTTTTCCCAATTCGCGGCGAGCCGTTCCGGCAGCGGCGTGGTGACGGCCATGCCGATATCGCCCCAGGCATCCCAGTTGATCGCGATCACGCGCCGCGCGCTGCGATGGCCGCGTTGCCGGGCATAGGCGTCCATGTAGGCATTCGCGGAGGTATAGGCCGCCTGGCCGAGGCCGCCGGTGAGCGCGGCGATCGACGAGAACAAGGCGAGGAAGTCGAGCGGCGCGTCGGCGAACAGTTGCGCGATGACGTCGATGCCCTGCACCTTCGGCGCGAGTATCGGCATCAGATCGGTGCGGTTGCGCAGGATCATCGGACCGGAACCGGCCAGCCCGGCCAGGTGCAGCACGCCGTGCACCTGACCGAAACGGGCGCGCGCCTCGTCGACGATGCTGCCCATCGCGACCGGATCGGACGCGTCGCCCTTGCCGACCAGGACTTGCGCGCCCAGCGCCTCGAGCGCCTGCAGCCGCGCGACGATCCCCGCCGCCTTCGGATCGGCGCTCGGGTCCGCGAGCAGGGCGGCCCAGTCGCATCGCGGCGGCAATCCCGTGCGCCCGACCAGCACCAGCTTCGCCCGGTAGTCCCGCGCCAGCCACTGGGCGAAGGCCAGACCGAGGTCGCCGAGGCCGCCGGTGATCAGATACACGCCGCCCTCCCGGACCGGCACCGCCTGGTCCGGCACGGGCCCCAGCGTCGTCGGTTCGTAGGACGGCGCCCAGCGGTGGTCGCCGCGATAGGCGATCAGATCGGTCGGCCCTTCCGTCACGCATTCACCGAGCAGGCGCTCGACGGTGGCCGCGACGCGCTCGGCGTCGAGTTCGCTGGCCGAGATATCGATGAAGCGCGAGCGCAGCTCGGGCAGCTCCAGCGAGGCCGTCAGCGCCGGCCCCACGGCCAGCGCCGAGGCCGGCCGGGCCCGCTCCGTGCCCAGCACTTCGACCGCATCGGCGCCCAGCACGTACAGGTCGGCAGCCGCGTCCTGGCCGTGCAGGGCGATCGACTGCACGGCATGGAACAGGCCAAAAAATGCGTGATCGAGCATGGTGTCGAAGCTCGCCTGCGTATCGGGCTCGCCCGGCAGGCTCCAGGCATAGACGATGCGCTGGGGAATCCGCTCGCTGTTCTGCAAGTGCGCCAGCACCTGCTCGAAATGCTTGGGCACGTCGGGGGCGATCCTGAAGTTCCATTGCTCGTCGCAGTGGTAGGCCTCGCCAGGCTCGACCACCGAGACGCACATCCCGCGCTGCCGCAAGGTCTCGATCAACTGCCGACAGAAGGGGTTGCCGTTCGAGCAGATCAGCCAGTTGGGGCGCGCGGCCAGGGCCGCTTCCAGGCCCTCGGTGATCGGCATCGTGCGCCGCCAGGCGAGCCCGTACAGCGCGTCGAGCGCGGCCGGAATCGGCTCCGCCTGCGCGGCGTTGGTGCCGATGGCGCGCGATGCCGGGCCGCCATCCTGGTTGGCCGCCCAATAGCGCTCCCGCACAAAATGGGTCGGCGGTAGCACCAGCTTGCGCGCCTGAACGCCGGCGAACAGGGGCCGGAGATCGATCGCCACGCCGGCCAGCATCAGTTGCGCCACCGCCTTGAGCAGGGCCGCGCCCTCCTCCTCGCGTCCGTCGGGGCGCGGCATCGAGGACACGATCGCCACCGGCGAAGCCGCCGCGAGATTCTGCTGGGCGAGCGCGGCGAGCGAACGGCCCGGGCCCAGCTCGAGAAACACCTCGATGCCCGCCTCGCGGCTCAGCGTGTCGAGCCCCGCCGCGAAATGCACAGTCCCGCCGAGCTGCTGCCCCCAGTACGCCGGCGAGGTGGCCTGCTCGTCGGTGATCCAGGTCCCGGTCACGTTGGAGACGAACGGAATGTCCGGCGCGCGCAGCGTGATGGTCTTCAGCAAGGCGACATACGGCTCGATCGCCGGCGTCATCATCGCCGAGTGGAACGCGTGCGAGGTACGCAGATCGGTGCAGAACAGCCCCTGCTCCCGCAGCCGGGCCTCGCTGTCACGAATCGCCTCGGGCGGCCCGGAAATCACGCAGGCGTCGTTCGCGTTGATGGCCGCGATCGCGACCTCCGGGTGGAGCCAGGCGCGAATCGATCCGGCGCTGGCGGGCACCACCAGCATCTTGCCAGGCGGCATCGCCTGCATCAGGCGGCCACGCTCGCAGACCACTCGGATCGCGTCCTCGAGCGACAGCACGTTCGCCGCGCAGGCCGCCACCAGTTCGCCGATGCTGTGGCCGATCATCGCCGCCGGCGTGATGCCCCAGGATTGCCACAGCACCTGAAGCGCATACGAGATCGCGAAAATCGCCGGCTGCGCCATACCGGTCTTGCGTAGCTCGGCCTCGGCCGCCTCGCTCGCGCCGTCGGTCGGAAACAGCACGGCGCGCAGATCGACGCCGCTCGCGGCCTCGATGGCCCGCAGGCAGACGTCGAGGGTGGCGCGAAACAGCGGCTCCTCTTCGTAGAGGCCGAGCCCCATGCGCAGATGCTGGGTTCCCTGGCCCGGGAACATGAAGGCGATGCGGCGCTCGCTCGGCGCCCACTCGCCGACCAGTACCGCCTGGCGGCTTGAGGATTCCATTGCCTCGGCCGCTTCTCCGGCATCCCGGCAAACCGTGAAGCTGGCGTAGCGATGCTGGGTGCGCCCGAACGCCAGCGTGTAGGCGACATCCTCGATCCGCATCGCCGGATGCGCGCGCAGATGGGCCGCCAGAGTCTTCTGCATGGCCTCGCGCCCGAGCGCGCTCTTCGAAGACACCGGCAGCAGCGACCAGCGGCGGCGGCGCCCCTCGGGCGGCGCGCGCAGCGGCGCCTCCTCGACGATCACGTGCGCATTGGTGCCGCCGATGCCGAACGCATTGATGCCGGCGCGGCGCGGTTTGGCGCCGCGAGGCCAGTCGGCCAGGCTCGCGTTGACATGGAACGGCGAACTGGCGAAGTCGATGTTCGGATTCGGCGTGTGGTAGTTCAGACTGGGCGGCAATTGCTCGTTCTCCAGCGACATCACCACCTTGATCAGCCCGGAAATGCCTGATGCGTGATTCAGATGCCCGACATTGCCCTTCACCGAGCCGATCCGGCAGCCGTCCAGCGACGGCGAGAATTCCTTGTAGACCTGGCTGAGCGCGGCGACCTCGATCGGGTCACCGAGAATCGTGCCGGTACCATGCGCCTCGACATAGTCGATGGTGTCGGGCGTCACGCCGGCGGCCGCCAGCGATTCGATGATGACCTCGCTCTGTCCGCGCACGCCCGGCGCGGTGAAACCCAGCTTTTCCGAGCCGTCGTTATTGATCGCCGTGCCGCGGATCACCGCGCGGATGTTGTCGCCATCGGCCAGCGCCTTGTCGAGCCGCTTGAGCACCACGATGCCCAGGCCGTCGCCGAAGATCGTGCCGCCGGCTTCGGCGTCGAACGGCCGGCAGCGGCCGTCTCCCGACACCATGCCGCCTTCCGTGTGGAAATAGCCGGCCTTCTTGTAGCTGCTCTGGATCGACACGCCGCCCGCCAGCGCCACGTCGCATTCGCCGGACAGCAGGTTCTGGCAGGCCAGATGAACCGCGACCAGCGACGTGGAGCAAGCGGTCTGGATCGTGAGCCCAGGCCCGCGCAGGTTCAGCTTGTACGACACACGCGTGACCAGGTAGTCGTTAGCTACGCCGGTCGCGAACAACGTCTGCAGGCCGTCGGAGGTCGCCAGCTGATCGAAGTTGGAAAACGCGACCTCGAGCTCGTAGAAGCTGAGCGCGGATCCGGCATACACGCCGATCGCCCCGTCGAAGCGGTCGGGATCGCAACCGGCGTTGTCCAGCGCCTCGACCGCGCATTCGAGGAACAGCCGCTGCTGGGGATCGATGTACTGGGCCTCGTTCGGGCTCAGGTTGAAATAGCGCGCATCGAACAGATCGGCACCCTCGATCACGGCAGCGGCCTTCACATAGTGTTCGGACGCAAGGTAGCTTTCGTCGACGCCGGCCTCGCGCAATTCCTCGTCGCTGTAGAACGTGATCGATTCCACGCCGTCGCGGATATTGCGCCAGAACGCATCGACGTCGGGCGCCCCGGGGAAGCGTCCGGCCAGGCCGATGATCGCGACGCTGGACATACGTTCGTCATCCGAAATATCTTGATCGTTCATCACACTATCCTTATTCATGAGGCGTCAGCTCGCCGGATTTCGTCGTTCACTACAGGTACCACCTTCGGGCTCGCGCAAACGGACCCGACTTGCTCGCGAAGCATCGATCCGCTTCGCCGTCTCCCTCTGGCCGCGCCGCCTCGTTAATGCGCCTCGCCGCCCAGGCTCGTCTCGGCATCGCGGGCCGCCTCCGCGGCGAGCCAGCGCGGCACCCGCGCCGCCCCCGCGGCGGCCATGGCGGCGCGCTCCTGCTGGCGCGACCCCGGCAGGCGATCGAGATCGATCAGCGTGTCGCCCACGCGAAAATAGCGATCGTCGTGAGACACCACGATCACGGTTCGCCCGAGCGTGCGCAGCTCCGGCAGGATCTGCTCGTAGAACACCGATTTGAAGACCGGGTCTTGATCGGCGGCCCATTCGTCGAACAGATAGACCGGGCGCTCCTCGAGATAACTCGACAGCAAGGCGAGCCGCTTGCGCTCGCCGAGCGACAGGGCCGTGACGGTGGACAGCCTGCCGTGGCGAATACCGACCTTTTCGTGAATGCGCAGGCTGCGCAGCAAGGCCTCGACCCGGCCGTCCAGTCCGTCTCCCGGCGCGGCCAGCATCCGCTCGAACAGCACGAAATCGCTGAAGATCGCCGAGAACAGCTCTCGGTACGCGGCCCGGTTGGCCTCGCTCACTGGGGTCTCGTCGAGATACACGCCGCCTTCGTCGGGCACGTACAGGCCGGTGAGGATCTTCGCGAGCGTGGTCTTGCCGCTGCCGTTCCTGCCCACGATGAACACCACGTCGCCGCGCCGAAGCTCGAGATCGAGCGGGCCAAGATGGAAGGGGCGATTGGACTCGCCGCGCGAGGCATAGCGGTGCACCACGCCGCGCAGCACGATCCGCTGCCAGGCGGTGCCGAATCCGTCCTGGTCGGGGCGGCCCTGCCCCGCCTCGGGAAGCGCGCTTCGCTTCAGGGAATAACCCATCCGCTCGATCCGCTCGTAGGCCACCCTGGCGTCCAGCAGGCCGGGAATGGTCGCAACGATGTCGCGCAAGGGGCCGATCATGTACACCAGCGACAGCGCGTACTGCATCACCACGCCCTGGGCCAGCAGATTGCCGTGCAGATCGAAGATGACCATCCCCAGCGCGAGGAAGAAGATCGCTTGCGAGAAACCCTGGCCGAAATTGAAGACGATCGACTGCCGCTGCCAGGCCAGTTTGAGCTCGCGCGCGTTGTCCGTGAAGACATCCAGCATCTGTGCGCGGCGCTGCCCGTTGAGCTGCAGTTCCTTGATGCCGTTGACCAGCAGGTCGAAGGTCATCACCAGCTGGTCCCAGGCGTTGCGGCCGTCGCGCATGCAGCGGGCAATGCGCTGCGAGACACGCAGATGCACCAGCACGCCGATCACCACCATGCCAATCACGACCGCGAGGCGGTCGATAGACAGCACCCCGAGATAGATGAAGCAGACCAGCAGGAACACCAGATTCGCGAAGATGCCCACCGCGTTCGGCACCGCCTCGCCGATACGTGTGACGTCCTGAGCCATCGACGCGAACAGCCGTGAGTGGCCGGTGCGCTCCACCTGGTCCAGCGGGGCCCCGACGATCTGCCGCGCGAGATTCACGCGCAGCGTCATCACTGCGCGGCGGGTGATGAGGGCCAGCACGGAGCGCGACATCACGCGCGTCACCACCACCAGCACGCCGTACAGCAGGAAGTGCCACCAGCGCACCCCGGCGTTGCCCTCCATCGCGACGAAGGTCGACACCAGGATGCCCATGGTCGCCACGCCGCTGATGGCGCTCGCGATCGAGGCGAGCGAAAACAGCACCGGACCTTCGGCGAACAGCATCGCGATGAACTTGAGCATCATGGTCACCTCGTCGGTCTCGCGGCAGCCCGCGCATCGATTTCGCGGCACGCCCGGCGCGCCGCATCCAGCCGGTTCGGGCTCATCGCAGCGTGCCGAAAAATTCCCGCGTGGCCGCGAGAAAGCCACCGGGGTTGTCCAGCATTACCGCATGACCCGCGCCCCGCACTTCGCGCATCGTGCCATTCGCCGTGCCGCGGGCGGCGCGCTCGGCGCTGTCCCGGCTCAACATGCCGGACATCGCGCCACGCAACACCAGCACCGGGCACGACAGCGCGCGCAGCTTGTCCCACACGATCGCGCAGCGCGCCGGACTCTGCAGATCGGATGGCTCGAAGGTGGCCAGTGCGCAATCGAGCTTCAGCGTGAAGCGCGCCTCGCCGAGCTCGCGCAGGCTGTCGCGCGCCATGCGCGCCGCCACCTCTTTGGCCACCAGCGGACGGGCCTCGATCAAGGCATCCAGGAAGGCTTCGCGGCTGTCGAACACGCGCAGGTTGGCACGAAGATCGGTGCAGATCTTCGCCAGCCCGGCCTGGCTGAGCTCGGGACCGAAGTCCACCATCACGACGGCGCGCACCCGTTCGGGGCGCATCGACGCGACCTGCAGGGCCACGTCGCCGCCCAGCGAGTGACCGACGATCGCCAGTTCGGCGAGGCCGAGCCGGTCCAGCACGTGAACCACGTCGTCGGCAAATCCCTCGACGTCATAACGCGCGGCCGAATCCCAGCTCGAATCGCCATGGCCGCGCAGATCAACCGCGTAGACCGCTTCGAAACAGTCCAGTGCGGCCCCGTAGTCGGCCCAACTGCACGACGATTCGCCGAAGCCGTGTATCAACAGGCAGGCGGGCATCTGATCGCGGGAGGCGCGGGCGTGATCCCATTTCCTGAGATGGGACACGCTGCCATCGGAATGGGCAAGACGCAGGCAGGATCCGTTCATGGCTTCGACAAAAGAGGAGATTGGGGTATCGGCGAGGCCGGGGCGGATGAATTCGGCATACAGGACTCAGCCTCGCGGCGCCTGGGTTGGCGTCTGCTCGCCCCGCGGCCCGGCCGGTTCCGGCGCCGCGGCCAGCCCGCGCTCGACATAGGCTTCGGCATCGAAACGATCGGCGATCTCGTCGTCGTGGCGGGTCTGGCTGTCCAAGTCGAAATCCGCCATCTCGAGCACGCCCATTGCCTCGAACGCCTCGCGCACCCGCGGCCCCCACAGGCCGACCCCCTTGACGATCGGCACGATCCGGGAAAACAGCGAGGTATGGAACTGCCTGCCGCTGTCCGACTGTTCCTCCAGCCCCAGGCACTCCTTGAGCGGCAACCCGAAGGCCTCCCACACTTCGCGCTGGCTGCAGCTCTGCAGCATCTGATGGCAGCCCTCGATCAGGAAGGCCTCGCGCTCGTCCAGCTCCGCGTCCGTCAGGTTCCGGTAGTAGTCCCGCAAGGCGACCCGGCCAAAGGCCACGTGCCGGGCCTCGTCCTGCATCACATAGGCGTTGAGGCTCGCCGACAAGGTGTTCCGTGCCATGTCGCGAATGCGCTGGAACGCGGCAAGCGCGAGGCCTTCGATCAGCACCTGCATGGTCAGGTAGGTCATGTCCCAGCGCGCGTCGCTGAGCCCGTTGTCGAGCAGGCCGCGCAAGCCGGCGGAAATCGGATAGGCAACCGGGAATCGTTCCCGCAGGAACCGGGAATACACCTCGAGGTGCCGAGCCTCGTCCATCGCCTGGGTCGCGGCGAAAAATTTCGCGTCCAGATCGGGGGCGGACTGCACGATGCGCGCGGTCGCGATCAGCGCGCCCTGCTCGCCGTGCATGAACTGCGAAATCATGTAGGCCTGGCTGTGAATCCGGATCTCGCCTTTTTCCTTCTCCGAAAGCCGCTTCCAGATCGGCATGCCGAAAATCGGGATCGACGCGTCGTCCAGGCCCATCGGGTTCGTTTCGTCGACCGGCTGGCTCCAGTCCAGCCGCAAGGCGGCATCCCACTGGCGCCGCTTGCTCTTCTCGTAGAGCGACAGCAGCGATTCGCGATGCTGGTCGTAGCTCCAGGAGAAACACATGTCCGGACGACCGTTTACGGTCCAGCGGGTCTGATCGACCGGAATCGGATACTGAAATTCGCTTGTCATGAACCGTTGTCCTTTGCTATTGCACAATGCGGATTCGATGCCCTTGCCGGCGCGCCCGCGGCTTCATCCCTGCGAACGCGCGAATGCGTTTCTTCGCGCCGCGCCCCGGCTGAGTCTCGATTGCAGCGTCAGCCGATCTTCCGTGTCGACCTCGAGCGCCCGGGCCAGATCGCGAATCGTCGGCGATCGGGTCAGTTTGTCGAGGCTGATCGACTTGCCGAGCCGTTTCGCGATCTCGGCCTGGAACTGCGTGATATGCGCCGGCTTGCCGATTCGCAGCAACCGCTCGGTCACGCCGAATGCGCTCACGCCGACGACGGTTTCCCAGATCGACAGCAGCGAGGTTTCGAGCGCGCTCAGCGCTTGTTCGTCGCTTGCCCCGCGTGCCGAGCTGTCGGCCTGCGGCGCCGGGAACGGCGGATCGCGCCGCGCTGCCACGGGTGTCGCCGCGCTCGCGTCGAACCAGTAACGGGTGCGCTCCCACGGGTAGGCAGGCAGCGAGACGAGCCGCGGCTCGACGCCTTCCACGGCCCGGTAGCACAGGCTGCCGCCGACGCCGTACCAGGTCGCGAGCGCGTCGAGCAAGGCACCCGCGCCGCCATCACCGGACAGCTCGATCACCCCTGCCGCGTCGGCCTGGTATCGGGCCGGCAGTCGTCCGCCGCACACGAACCACACCGTGCGCGCGCCCTCGTCCGGCGCCGGATCGCCGGCTGGCGAGGCGTCGCCAGCCGTCTCGTCTCCGGTCAACGCGTCCAGGGCCTGTTCCAGCGTCGAGCTACCATCCGCCATGCCGGCCGCGATGCGCCCGGCCCCGATGCCGCGCGCGAGGGACGGCGTCACGCCATGTGCCCTCAAGGCGTGGATCAGGCCGAGTTGCACGGCGATCGCGGCCGCGCGACGCTTCGCGCCGGTGCGCAGCGCGGCACGCGAGCCCAGCGATCCGGCGATCGACCAGGACTGGCCGCCGGCGCGCAGCCGCTCGTCGCCGAGCTCGACGATAGAGCGCAGATGCGGGTCGCTGCCGCACGCTGCTCCCATCGCCTCGATCCAGCCGCAGCCCGGCTCGCCGAACCAGAACGCCGCTCGCACACGCGCGGCGCGCGTCAAGTCCGATTCACGGCAAGCGCCGGCGAACCGTGCGAGTTGCGCGGCAAGATCGATGGCGGTGGCGGCCACGAACGCACGCCGAAAACGCAGCGCATCGCGCCTAGCCAGCAAGCTGTACGCCAAGTCGGACAGCGGGTGCCCGGCACCGGACTGCGCCGCGTCAAGCCAGGCGGACAGCCGGGAGGCCTGGCGCAGCAGCGCGCCGGCCGTCTCCGCGGACAGCACCACCAGCTGAGGCGTGCGCGGGCCATCAGCCGGGCGTGCCGGCAGCCGCGGGGCTTCGCCGAGAATCAGATGCGCATTCGCGCCGCCGAATCCGAAACTGCTGAGCCCGGCCGCCTTGGCGCGCCCGGTGTCGGGCCAGCCTCGCGTGCGGCCCAGCACCTCGATGCGCGAGGCGGCGAAATCGATCGATTCGTTGGGCGGCTCGACATGCAGGTTGCCCGGCAATTCGCCGTGATGGAGCGCCAGCGAGGTCTTGATCAGGCCGGCCATGCCCGCGGCCGCCTCGAGATGGCCGATGTTCGACTTCACCGCGCCGAGCAGCAGCGGCCGTATCGGTTCGCGCCGGTCGCAATAGACGCGGCTCAGCGCCAGCAGCTCGATCTGGTCGCCCAGATGCGTTCCCGTGCCGTGCGTTTCCACGTAGTCGATCTTGTTCGGATCGATGGCGGCGCGTCGGGCCGCGGCGCGCATCACGCTTTCCTGAGCACCGGGATTCGGCGACGTGAGGCCGTTCGAGCGTCCGTTCTGGCCCACCGCGCTGCCCCGGATCACGGCATAGATGCGATCGCCGTCGGCCACGGCACGCGCCAGGCGCTTCATCACGACCACGCCGCAGCCCTCGCCGCGTACATAACCGTTGGCGCGCGCCGAAAACGGCTTGCAGCGAAAGTCCGGCGAAAGAATGCCGGCGAGCTCCAGCGCGCTGGTCAGCTCGGGCGCGAGCACCAGGTTGACGCCGGCCACCAGCGCGAAACCGCACTCGCCTTCGCGCAGGCTGGTACAGGCCAGATGCGCGGCGGTGAGCGAGGACGAGCAGGCGGTATCGATCGCGATGCTGGGCCCGGTCAGGTCGAGGCAGAACGACAGGCGATTCGCCGAGATCGAGATCGCATTGGCCGAGCTCGAATAACTGTCGACCGGGCTCGTGCCGGAAAACAGGTTCTGGCTGTAGTCGCTGTGCGAAATACCGACGAACACTCCGCCGTCGGTATGACGGATCGTCGATGCCGGGCAACCGGCATCCTCGAGTGCCTCCCAGGCAAGCTCGAGCAGCAGACGCTGTTGCGGGTCCATCCGCTGCGCCTCTTTCGGCGAAATATGAAAAAAGCCCGCGTCGAACTCGTCGACGCCATCGAGGAAACCACCCTCCTTCGCGCCCTGGGCCGGCCGGGAGGCCACCACCGGCAAGCGCCGCCGCGGCCAGGCGGTGATGCAATCGCGCCCGGCCCGCAGCGCGTCCCAGAACTGCTCCTTGTTCGCGGCTCCCGGCATCCGGCACGCCATGCCGACGATGGCCACCGGTTCGTAACCAGCGGGCGCCCACCGGTCTGGCACCGACGCCGCTGCCGCGCGCGGGTCCTGCCGGTCGGTAACGGACGCCTGGCTGTCGCGCCCTGTCGATGCGTTGTCCGCCATGCCGTCAACCTTCGCTCGATGGATCGGGTGGGATAAGGAAACCGCTACGCTTGCCGGCGGGCGTCTCCACGCCAGGCTGATACGACGAGATTAGCGGGCGACACAAGCCTTCACATCCATTTGCAAAGGCGATGAAAACGAGGTAAGCAGCACGGCCCGGCGTCGCGTCGATCTGCCCTCAATAGGTCGTGACGTCCCAGCGCGGCCGCGGCCCGCCGGACGCTCGCGCCGGCTCGTCCCTCGCCACCAGTGCCTCGCGCAGATCCTGGAAATACGATTCCATCACCGGCTCGTGCGCGAGACTAAGGGTCTGCTGGAAGGCCAGCGGATCGGCAACCAGGCTCATGTACCAGCCCCGCTCGCGCATCCGCTGCGCGAGGACAAACACGTCGAGTCGGGTCGACGCCACGGCGAACACCGACAGCGGCGGCGAACCCAGTACCGCCAGCCCGTCCAGTTCGGCGAACCGCGCCAGATAGGCGTCGCGCAGCGCCATCAGGCGCCGGGTCACGTCGCGATATCCGCTGCGCCCGAGATGGCGCATCACCGCCCAGGCCGCGGCAACCGGGCCGCCCGAGCGCGAGCCGAGCAAGGTCGGCGTGCGATACAGCCCCTTGGGCCAGTCGCGAAACTCCATCGGCTGGTAGCGATGGTCGCGCTCGTCGGCGTAGAGCAACAAGGAAGCGCCCTTCATCGCATAGCCGAACTTGTGCAGGTCGGTGGAAATCGAGCTGACGCCGGGCACCGAGAAATCGAACTGGGGCACCGCGTAGCCCAGTTCGGCCGCGAACGGCGCGACCAGCCCGCCGAGACACGCATCGACGTGACACCAGATGCCACGCTGCGCCGCCAGCCGGGCAATCGGCTCGATCGGATCGGCACTGCCGAACGGCAGCGAGGGCAGCGAGCCGGCCAGCAGAATGGTCTGCTCGTCGATCGCCTCGGCCATCGCGTCGACCCGGCAGCGCAGGCTGCGATCGAGCGCGACCCGCACCACCCTCAGGCCCAGCAGATGCGCGCCTTTATCGAAGGCCGGATGCGCGGAGGCGGGAATCACGATGTTCGGAGCGCCGTGCGCGCCGCCGCGCCGTGCGCGATCGCGATCGCGCGCGGCCTTCAGCGCCAGCATGATGCTTTCGCTGCCGCCGGAAGTCAGATTGCCGCTCGTCTGGGACGGGGCCCGCAGCAGGCCACCGACCATCGCGACCAGCTCCGACTCCATGCGTTCGAGGCTCGGGAAGGTATTGGGCGCGAGGTGGTTCTGATGCGCGAACATCATGAAGGCCGCTTCCGCGACGCGCTTGACTTCGTCGCCGGCGAAATACGCATGCAGGGGCAGGCGCCCGGCATACGGATCCCAGTCGCGACGCTTCATTTCCAGCAGCTGCGCGTGCAGTTCGGGCCAGGCGGTGCCCGCCTCGGGTAAACCGGCCGGCACGGCGCCCGGCTGATCGGCTCGCGCGGCCGCGCCGGCATCGCCATTGGGCTCGATGGAGGTATCAGTATCCGACATGCTGTCCTCGAAACGGGGGGCCGTGCCGGCCGGCGAATGCGCGAGACGCATTCAGGCGTGTTTTTGCCGGAATGACGTCATGAATTGTGCGAGCGTGTCGGCCTCGTGCTCGGTGAGCGCGTTGTAAAGCGAGGCGCGCACCCCGCCGATCGAACGATGGCCGCCCAGGCCGTGCAGGCCGGCCTGCTGGGCTTGCTGCAGGAATGCCTCGGTCAGGGCCGGCGTAGGGCACTGAAACGTGACGTTCATCAGCGAGCGCGATTCGCACTCCGCATGGCCGAGATAGAAATCCGGCGCGGCGTCGAGCACGCGGTACAGCAGGTTGGCCTTGCAGCGATTTGCCGCGTCGAGCCGCGCGAGATCGCCGAACGTTTCGCGAATCCAGCGGGTCACCAGCAGCACGATGTAGATGGAAAACACCGGCGGCGTGTTGTAGATGGAGCGCGCGGCGATATGCGAGCGGTAATCGAGGATATGCGCGAGGCCGGACCTGGCGCGCTGCACCAGGTCGTCGCGTAGGATCACGATCGTTACGCCCGCAGGCCCCAGATTCTTTTGCGCATGGGCATAGATCATCGAGTAGTGCGCTATATCGACCGGACGCGACATGAAATCGGAAGACATATCGCAGAAGACCGGTACCTCGCCCGCCGCTAGATGATCGGAGAACTGCAGCCCTTCGACGGTCTCGTTGGACACGTAGTGCAGATAGCTGGCGCGCGGCTCGATCTTCAGCTCGGAAGCCATCGGCACCCGGCGAAAGCCGTCCCCCTCGCCGTTCCAGGCGACGTTCAGGCGCTCGGCGATGCCTGAGTCCGACACGCTCTTGCGGCTCCAGTATCCCGACGAAATGTAGGCCGGCGCGCAACTGCCCAGTTCGCCGAAGTTCATCGCCAGCATCGTGAACTGCAAGGTGCTTCCGCCCTGCAGGAACAACACGTGGTAGCCGTCGGGAACCCTCAGCAGGCTGCGGATATTCGCCTCGGCTTCGTCGAGCGTGTCGCGGAACCAGGCAGAGCGGTGACTGATGCCGAGCACCGAAAGACCCGCCTCGGGAACCCGGAGGATCATTTCCCGAGCCTGGTCCAATACGGTCGGAGGCAGCGCGCCGGGGCCGCCCGAAAAATTGTATTGAAGCTCCACGTTGCCCTCGCTCAGAAAATGGATATCCGGTTGCCATGTCGTTCGGACCGCGCCCGGATCAATGCAAGGGCAGGCTAATCAAGGCGGCATGCCTTTTCATCCTCTTGCAATGTCACGAGAAAGCGGGTAAAGAGCGAATAACTACACTGACAAACCAACTCATGAACGAAGCCCGAGGCACGGCGGCGCTCCGCCTGAGCAGGCGCATCATTCTGTTGCCTCCCGCACGGCTACGGCCCACCGAGGCGTTCATCGAGGCGCGGGTGCGGGAGGTGTCGCTCGAAATCGAGGCGGCCGGATACTGGCGCCATCCTGTCTGGGTCGAGCGCACCAGCGGCGTCATCATGGACGGGCATCACCGGCGGGAATTCGCGCTGCGGCGTGGTTACGCCCGGGTGCCGTGCCTAATGCTCGACTATTCGCAGGTCGTGCTGGAATCGCGCCGTCCGGAACTCGATCTCGGTCCGATCGACGTGATCCTGCGTGGCCTGACGCGCTCTCCCTATCCGGCGAAAACCACCCGACATCGGCTGCGCGACGACGACACGTTCGACTGCCGGGTCTCGCTCGTGCAGTTGCGGGACGGCCCGGCAAGCGATAATGTGCACGGCATGCCAGCCGCAACCGATCAGTAAAGGGCGCCAGACCGGGCTCACGAAAGGACTCGCGACATTGTTGTCATGAAGACCAGCTACCCGTTCGACGGTTTTACACAGTCGCGCCTGTGGGGCCGTCTCGCGGTGCCCTGGGTCACATTCTGGATGTTGATGCTGGTGGTCGGCATCGAGGAGTATCTGTGGTCGGGCGGCCGGCATGTCTGGGAACCGCTGGTCAACTACGGCGCGGCCGCCCTCGCCACCTCGGTGCTCGCCGTGATGCAGACCCGACGCGCCCGGCAACTCGACGGCCTGCTCGGTCAGCCGGTGCGATGGTTCATCCGCATGTGGGCATGGATGCCGCTGCAACTGGTCGGCTACATGGTCACGATCCTGGCGCTGCGCATCGGCTCGTATCGGCTCGCCGGCATGCCCTGGCGCCACGGCCCCTGGTCCGAGGTGTTGGCTTACGAGGCGAGCAAGTTCCTGCTGTTCTATCTGCTGTTCGGCGGCATCCACTTCGGGCTGCAATCGTACGGCGCGTGGGTCAACGAGCGCCTGCGCACCGAGCAACAGGCCAATCTGGCGCGCCAGGCGCAACTCCTGCAGCTCACCCAGCAATTGCAGCCGCATTTCCTGTTCAACGCGCTGAACACGATTTCCTCGCTGATCCACAGTGACCCCGATACCGCCGACCTCCTGCTCACACGGCTGGCCACCTTGCTGCGCGCGGCCACTGACGCCAGCCGGCGCCCCGAACAGCCGTTCGCCGACGAACTCGCGCTGCTGCGCGCCTACGCGGACATCATGACCCAGCGCTTCGCCGACCATGTCCGGATCCACTGGGAGATCGACGCTCCCGCGCAGGCTTGCCGGGTTCCCACGCTCGGCCTCCAGCCGCTGCTGGAAAACTGCTTCCGCCATGTCGTCGAGCGCCGCAACGGCCTCACCCACATCTCAATACGCGCGCGGGAATGCGCCGGCAAGCTGCAGTTCGAAATCGAGGACGACGGCGACCTCGAATCCCTGCCCACCGCGCGCGGCATCGGCCTTGGCAACCTGGAAGAGCGCCTGCAGTCGATGTACGGCACGCGCGCGGGCCTCTCGCTGCGCTTGCGCCCCGGCGGCGGCCTGATCGTGCGCGTGGAGCTGCCATGCGCGCGTTGATCGTCGACGACGAGGCGCCGGCGCGCAGCAAGCTGCGGCGCATGCTGGGCGCGTTCCCCGAGCTCGAGGTGGTCGGTGAGGCGGCGGACGGCAGGAGCGCGCTCGAGATGGCCGCCCGGCTCCAGCCCGACGTGGTGTTCCTCGATGTGCAGATGCCCGAAGTCGACGGCTTCGACGTGGCGGCTTCGCTGCCGGACGACGGCCCGGCCCTGGTCTTCGTCACCGCTTACGACCAGTACGCGCTGCGGGCCTTCGACACCCATGCCACCGACTACCTGCTCAAGCCGATCGAGCCGGAACGGCTCGCCCGCGCCATCGAGCGCCTGGCCGGCGCGGTTCGCCGAGCCCCGCGCCCGAATCTGGGCGTGCCCGCCCATCTGGTGATCGCCGATCGCGATCAGACGCATGTGGTTCGTTGCGCTGACATTGAATGGCTGGAGGCGGCCGACAACTACGTCAACATCCATTTGCCCGGCCGCAGCCTGCTGATGCGCCGCACCCTAGCCGCCCTGCTCAAGGACCTCGGGCCGGCCATGGTGCGCACCCATCGCGGCGCGGCGGTGGCGCTCGGCGCCGTGGTCGCGGTGCGCGCGCGCGCCAAGGGCGATGCGACGGTGATCCTGCGCAGCGGCGCCGAGGTGCCGTGCAGCCGCCAGCATCGCGCCGCGCTGATCCAGAGCCTGCAGTCCTGAACCCTCCCTCGCGCTCTCCGGTTCGCCCCGGCACAGACCCAACTCGTCCCATCGCGATGGCCGCGGCACGGACGTCGAACTAAGCTTCCGACGTCTCGAACCCGTTGGCCTCGAGCCATGCCGATCAGGTCATCCCTGAGCGGCCGCCTATCGCGAAGGAGTCCCATCCATGTATCTGCGTATCGAGGGCGTTTCCAAGACTTACCGGGAAGGCAGCGTCGAAGTCCACGCGCTCCGGAGCATCAACCTGGAGATCCCGGACCGACGCTTCACCATGCTGGTCGGTCCGTCCGGCAGCGGCAAGACCACCTTGCTGAATCTGATCGGCTGCATCGACCGTCCCTCGGGCGGCACCATCGGCTTCAACGGCAAGGACGTCACCGGCTGGCCGGATCAGCAGCTGACCGCGTTCCGCTCGCACGAGATCGGCTTCATTTTCCAGAACTTCAACCTGATCCCGGTCCTGACTGCCTACGAGAACGTCGAATACGCGCTGCTGCTGCGCAAGACGCCGGCGGCCGAGCGCAAGCTGCGCACGCTGGAGATCCTGCATGCCGTGGGCCTCTATGAGCAGCGCGACCAGCGCCCGAACCAGCTCAGCGGCGGCCAGAAGCAGCGCGTGGCGATCGCCCGGGCACTGGTCAAGCGTCCATCGCTGGTGCTGGCCGACGAACCGACCGCCAATCTCGATTCGCGCACCGGCGAGAACATCGTCTCGCTAATGCGCGACATGCAGCACGAGTACTCGACCACCTTCATCTTCTCGACCCACGATCCCAAGCTAATGGGACATGCCGACCGAACCATCACGATCCTGGACGGCGCGATCCATCAGATCGAACAGACGG
Organism: Burkholderia sp. SJZ089; assembly: GCF_007828315.1. Taxonomy (NCBI): domain Bacteria; kingdom Pseudomonadati; phylum Pseudomonadota; class Betaproteobacteria; order Burkholderiales; family Burkholderiaceae; genus Burkholderia; species Burkholderia sp. SJZ089. Next base: position 43,164 of record NZ_VIUM01000030.1, read on the forward strand.
TGACGCCATGAGAGTGCTCAAGATCGCTTTCCGGAACGTATTCCGCAACCGTCGCCGCTCGCTGATGACCCTGATGACAGTGGCCATCGGCGGAATCGCGGTGCTACTGCTCGGCGCGCTGCTCGGCTACATCATTCTCGACTTCCAGACTTCCACCGTGAAACGCGTGGGGCATCTGACCGTCTACAAGAAAGGCTATTACGACTTCGGCTCTGGCAACCCGGTCGCCTATGGCATCGGCGATTACCAACGCGTGCGCCAGCTGATCGTCGACGATCCCGAGCTCGCGCCGCTGATCGCGGTCGCCACGCCGATCCAGGCCGTCTTCGGCATCGCGGGCAACTACCCGAAGGACGTGTCGAAGACCTTCTTCGGAGAAGGCATTGTGCCGGCGGACCGTTTCCGCATGCAGCAATGGAACGACTACCACTTCAGCTACGGGCCGCCGGGCGTGCCGCTGAAGACGGCCGACAGCGCGATTGTCGGGATGGGCGTCGGGCGGATGCTGGGTTTGTGCCGCGAGCTGCACATTCCGAAATGCAAGCCCTTGCCGGTACCGACCAGCGATCCGGCGGCGGCGAGCGCGCCGCCGGCCGACTTCAGCGCGCTGGTGGCCCAGGAAGCCGCCGCCACCGCCCAGTCCGGCACCGCGGCCAAACGCACGCGGCCGAGCATCGATCTGCTCGCGGCCACCGCCGCCGGCGCGCCCAACGTGGTCAGCGTCACCATCGACCGGGCCGAGTCGGAAGGGCTCAAGGAACTCGACGACAACTATGTCGTCATGCAGCTAAAACTCGCGCAGGACCTGCTCTACGGACGCGGCGAACACAAGGTCACCGGCATCGTGATCCAGCTGCACCACACCGCGGACGTGCCGCGCGCGCGCGCTGAGCTGAACCGGCTGTTTCGCGCGCAAGGGCTCGATCTCGAGGTGCGCGACTACGAGGAGCTCACGCCCTTCTACCGGCAGGTCATCAATTTCTTCAGCTTCATCTTCACCTTCATCGCCATCATCATCGGCGTGATCGTGCTGTTCACCATCGTCAACACCATGAGCATGAGCGTGATGGAGCGCACCAGCGAAATCGGCACCTGCCGCGCATTGGGCGTGCAGCGCTCCGAGGTCTGGACGCAGTTCGTGGTGGAAGGCCTGATCCTGGGCTTGACCGGCGCGACCCTGAGCCTAGTCGCGGCGGCGCTGATCGTCTGGGTGATCAATTCCTGCGGGCTGCGCTGGACGCCACCCTCGGATTCCGACAAGGTACCGTTCCGTCTCTACCTGGCCGGCAACTGGTTGTTGATCTACGGCACCTGGGGCGTGCTGGTCGCGGTCGCGACGATCGCCTCGTTCGCCCCGGCCAGCCGCGCCGGCAAGAAAACCGTGGTGGAGGCACTGCGTCATGTCTAAGCATCGATGCGCCCTGTTGCTGCTCCTGCTGGCCGGCGCGGGACTGCGCGGCGCCTGCGCCCAGAGCCCGGCGCCGGGCGCGCCGTCGGCCCAGCAGATCCTCGCCGAGGCGGACCGCTCCCGCAACTCCGACGTCGCCTTCCGCGTCTCCGATCAACTGGTCGAATACGACCACGGCGTGCCCAAGAGTTCGATGTTCCTGCACGTGTATTCGAAGATCGAACCCAACACCGGCCAGTTCCGCAATCTCGTGCAATACGTCGAGCCCGCGCGCGATGCCGGCAAGATCCTGCTGCAGACCGGCCACGCGATGTGGTTCTTCGATCCGGTCTCCTCGGCGAGCGTTCGCATCTCCCCGCAGCAACGGCTGCTCGGGCAGGCCTCGAACGCGGACGTGCTCACGCTGAACTTCGCCAAGGAATTCACCGCCAGCCTGGTGGGCGAGGAAACCATCAAGGACGCCGACCAGCACGATCGCCGATGCTGGCATCTGCTGCTGGTCGCGGCCGACACCCAGGCGATCTACCAGAAAGCCGACTACTGGATCGACAAGGATCAAATGGTTGCCGTGAAGGGCCGCTATTACGCGGACAGCGGCCGGCCGCTGAAGGTGGTGTATTACCGGCAGTACGTCAAGGCACTGGGCGGCATGCGGCTCGCCGAGGCGATTATTCTCGACGAGGTTGATCCGAACGTGATCACCCGCATGGATTTCACGCAGTACACCGCCGTCGACATTCCCGAGAACTGGTATCAGCGCGGCTACCTGCCCTACGTTCGCTCCAATGATGCCGGCGCGCGCTAGCCTGGCATGGTTGGTCGGCCTAGCGGTCGCGCCGCTCTGCCATGCTCAGGTGGCGGGCAGCGTCGGCGCCGCCTCGGACACCGTGCCGGCGGCTATCCTCGACGCACCGACGCAAGCCGGAGCCGGTCCGGCGGCCAGCAGCAGCACCCTCACCCAGACCACTCTGCTCGGCATCGATCGCGAATGGCTGCCCGCCGCGCACGATATCCCTATCCCCGACCACGTGCGCGACCCGGATAATCTGATGCGCTTCTATATCGACAATCGCGCGCAATGGCGCGCCTCGGACAGCGTTTATCTGTTTTCCAGCATCAAGGCATCGGCGCTGGAGGGTTATGGCTACGGTAACGTCTCGCTCGAAAGCCGCTCGGCCCGCCTCGACCTGCGAGAGCTGTACGCCAGGACCCGGGTGGTTCCCGGCTCGTTCATCGACGTCGGCCGGATCAACGTCAACAACGGCGTGGGCGTCAGCTATAACCCGACCGATTTTTTCCGGGAACACGCCACGGTCGATACCTTCACGCACGACTACGCGAGCTGGACCAACGACCGCCTGGGCAGCTTCATGGTTCGCTGGGAGAAGGTATTCGAAAGCGGCACCCTCAGCGCGATTTACTCGCCGAAACTGGCCGAACCCGGGGCGATCCGGCAGTTCACGACCGGCGCTGGGCTGCAGCTGGATCGCACCAATTTCTCAAATCGCTTCATGATCAAGGCCAACCACGATTTCGGCGCCGACTTCAGCCCCGAAGTGCTGGTCTATCATGAAGACAACCGTTGGAAGTTCGGCCTCAACCTGACCAAGGGGATCAACGAGGCCTCGACCTTTTTTTTCGAATGGGCGGGCGGCAACAGCCCGTCGTTTTCCAGCGAAGCGTTCCAGTACGGCATATCGACCGGCGCCTTCGGGCCCGACACGCCGGCACTGGGCGGATACGGCGGCGCATCGTTTCAGAACCAGCTCTCGACGGGCTTCAACTACACCACCCTCTCGAAGCTGAACATCATCCTCAGCTACAACTACAACCAGGCCGGCCTGTCGCGCGCCGAGTGGAACCGCTGGTTCGCGATGGGCAAGCCGGGCGCGCCCAGTGCATCGCTGGCCTCGAGCGAGTTCTGGTACATGCGCACCTACGGTTCCGAGATGCGGCAGCTCGAGGATCGCCAGACCGCCTTCCTGCGCATCGAGCAGGACGATCTCGTGCTGCGCCACCTGACTTTCGCGACCTTCGTGGTGGCCGATCTCGAAACCCACTCCTACCTGCTCAACGCGAGTCTCGACTACCGGATTTCCGATCGCTGGCGCGTGCAGTTCCAGGCCGAAAGAAAGTTCGGCAAGAAGCTCTCCGAATTCGGCAGCGACAGCACGAGCGGCGAGTACCTGCTGTCCCTCAAGTGCTATCTCTGACGATGCGCCGCTCGCCAGCACACCGGGCGCGGACCGTGACCTCGCCCCGACCGCCCGGCCATCATCCTCCCCGTCATGCCAACGTCACGCCCCATGAACCCTGAACGCCTTTCCGAGACCACCGTGAGCCCCACCCGCAGCGGCACGCGGATCACGTACTGGCTCGCCGCGCTGTTCCTGTTGCTTGGCCTAGCCGTCTGCGTCGGGACCTTCCGCTTGGTCGCGGCGGACCACCAGGCCGTCCATGACAACGCCGTGCGCAGCGCGGTGCTGCTGGCCGACTCCTATGCGCTCCATCTCAAGCAGGCACTGAGCGACACCGACGTGCTGGCCCGGTTCGTCGCGTTCGAATCGCAGGGCACGCATCCGCTGTCGCTCAAGGAGATGGTGGCTCGGCGGCTGATCGAACCGGGAGACGCCACCCTGGTGACCATCGCCGACGTCGGCGGCTGGCAGACCGAATCGTGGCCGGCCACGCCGGCCTCGCGGATCGTCCTGGCCGACCGCGCGCATTTCGTGGCCCAGCAGAACCATCCGGATACCGGCTTATACATCGGCGCGCCGGTGGTCGGCCGCATTTCCGGCCAATGGACGCTGCAGCTTTCGCGCCGCATTAACCGCCCCGACGGCGCGTTTGCCGGGGTGGTGGTGATCTCCAAATCGCCGGACTTCCTCTCTGCGGGTTTCATCAGCAGCGCCAATGTCGGTGCGCACGGTATCGGCGCGGTGTTCCGCTGGAACGACGTGTTGCTCTCCCGTACCGACGCGGCGGCGGGCACCACGGCCGACGGCCCCGCCCTGAACGTCTACGATCCGCGCTCGCGCGGCAGCACCTGGGAAGGCCCGGACCCGGTGACGGACCAGGCGCGCATCTACGCGAGGCAGAGCGTGCCTGGCTACCCGCTGGTCGCCTTGATCGGCCTGGCCGAGGCCGACGTGTATCGTCATCACCTCGCGCGCGCGCACGTCTATTTCGCGGTGGGCGGCCTGATCCTGTGCGCGCTGCTGGTGGCGGCCGTCCCGACAATCCTGTACGCGCGGGATCTGGCATCACGCAACGCGATCACCCGCGAGATGGCCGAGACCGACGCGCTGACCGGCCTGGGCAACCGCCACAAGCTGGCCGCCTTCCTGCAGGCACGGCTGGACGGCAGCTCGAACGAACCGGTCGCCCTGCTGGCGATCGACCTGCACCGCTTCGGCCAGGTCAACGAGACGATGGGCTACGACGTCGGCGACGCCTTGCTGCGCCAGGTGGCCGACCGCGTCCGATGCATCGCCGGTCACACTGCGGTCGCGGCGCGCACCGGCGGCGACGAGTTCATGATCGGGCTGCACGCCGGCGGCGCCTCGTCGCTCGCGTTGGCCGCCGCGCGCGCGCTGATCGATCAGTTCGCCGTGGCATTCGGTTTGCGCGGACGCACCTACCCCTTGCGGGTCAGCATCGGCATAGCCAGCACGGAATTGGGGGCCTGCGACAGCGCCACGCTGCGTGCGAACGCGACCGCCGCGATGGATGTGGCCAAGAAATCGACGCGGCGCTCGGGCCACAGCGAATATGCGATCTATTCGCAACTGATGGCCGACACGGCGAGCCGAGAACTGGGCACGATGGACGGACTGGTCAATGCCCTGAACAACGGCGGCCTGTCGATCCGCCTGATGCCGGTGATCACGCTCGCGAATCGCCGGCAAACCGGCGTGATGTCGGAACTGTTCTGGCGCAGCCCGCAGGCTGGATTGATGCACGAATCGTGCTTCATGGGCATCGCGCGCAGGAAAGGGCTGGCCTATGCCTTGCAGAGCCATGCCCTGCGGGAGGCCAGCGGCGCGCTGGCGCTCCACGAACGCGGCAGCCGCCGCGATCTCGCGCTGCACGTGCGGATCTCGGCCGCGCTGCTGGCCGACTCCAATACGATTCCGGACCTGACCTCGCTGCCCTTGCCGCCCGACCGGCTGCGTCTGATCCTCTACGACTTCACCCCCGATCAATTAAGCGACTCGACCCTCGCGAAGATCGTCGAGCTGCGCAAGCAGGGCGCCTCCGCCTTCCTGGAGATCAATCACGGGGGGGAATGCTCGCTCGACATCTTCAGCCATCTCACGCTCGACGGCCTGTTCTTTTCGCCGGCCTTGCTGCGGCACGTTCCCGCCAATCGCTCCGCCAGCGCGATTGCGCGTGCCCTGATCACGCTGTGCGGCGAACTGGGTCTGCGCCCGCTGGTCGGTGGCGTCGACAGCAAGGCGCAGTACGACTGGCTGCCCGCGGTGGCCGGGCTGGAGTGCTTCGGCGCCTATCTCGGCGGCACGCTGCGGGCCGCCGACCTCGATATCGTGAGCGGGTAGGCGGCCATGGACTCGAGCGCCCTCGTTACCGCCCCTTTGTCATCGGACGTCCTGATGACGCGCCACGTGATGATTGAGCAGACGCGCATCACCTTCCGCCTGCGCCGCGCGCCCGGCGCGGGGTTCGTCCTCGAGCGCGAATCGATCAACCCGCAGGGCTCCGCCACCATCCAGTTCGTGCCGTTCGGCGAAAACCCGGTCACCCGCACCTTCATCGACGGCGACCCCTACACCGAGAAACTCCAGGGCGCCTACCATCTGCTGCTGAACGAAGCCGAGCGCCAGTCGGTCCATGGCGCGTCTGCCGGCGGCGCGCGTCTGGCCAACATCGCCGACGCCAGCAACGAGGCGCAGTTGTTCGAACCGGTGCACCGCGCCTGCGCGGCCGCCGGCGCGGAAAATTGGTTCTATTACTGGTTCACGCTCGATGCCAACGAGCACGATATCGTCCGGCAGGACATCCTGGTCGGCGGCAACGGTGCTTGGCCTCAGCTCTATACGTTCCGGCACGGCTACCTGTCCGACCCGGCCGTGGCCTATGCCCGCGCTGACGCGTCGCCGGCGCGCCGCTCGAAGCTGTACCGCCTGCTGCCGCGCGACCACTGGCTCAATGTCGACGCGAGCGCCTACGAGATCCAGGCGGGCGTGTTCTTCCCGGCCCACCATCGCACCCGCTCCACCTTCGGGCTGCTCCATGTCAGCACCTCGCTGCGCGAGGCCGGGGCCGAGGAACGTCTGTGGGAAAACCGGCCCTTGCTACGCGCACTGGCGGCCGATCTGCTCGACTGGCGCATGATGCGCCAGCAAAGCGGCCTGATCCGCCAGTTCGATCTTACCCAGGAATACCTGACGATCCTCTGGGTGATCGATCGCGGAGGCGAGGCACAGCACGTCGCCAGCGAACTCGGCATCTCCATCGGCGCAGCCTATCGGCTGTTCCGCAGGATCAACGAAAAAATGGATTGCCGCCACATTCGCGCCAGTGCGCACAAGGCGCGGCAACTGGGCCTGCTGGGCGGCTACATCCCCAGCCGGGGTTGCCTGGCGGAGCCGCCATTTACCTGATTTCATCGGCCGCTGCAAGAGGGTGAAAAGGCCGTCGACGCCCCATAAGATCCACACATGCCTCAGCACAACCGCTCTCGAGACGCCGCGCACCCCGCGCCGGCAGCCGCTCCGGAGACAGGCCGAATCGAGCCGTGACGCGAATCCAAGGAGCCAGCGATGCCGCAGTTCTGGGTAGCCCTCAGCGCACCATCGAATCTCGCCCGGAGGTGCGCGCGATGAGTGCCGGCATCCTCGCGCGCCTGCTCGAGCATAGCGCCCGTACCCCGCACAAGACGCTCTACACTCGGCTCGACCGGGGGGAAAGCGTCGCGGAGGAGCGCAGCTACGCCGCGCTTCTCGAGCGCGTCGCGACCATCGCCGCGGCGCTGAGCGAAGCCGGTCATCGCGGCGAACGCGCCTTGCTGCTGTATGTCAATCCGCTCGAATTCATCGAGTCGTTCCTGGCCTGTCTGGCCGCCGGCGTAACGGCGGTGCCGGTCGCCGTGCCTTCGCCGAGGCATCTCGACGCGATCCTGCCGATCGTTCGCGACGCCAGTGTGCGTTGCGTACTGGCCGGCCGGCGCGAGCGGCAGACCCTGCGACCCGGCCTCGACGCCCTGGCCGGACTCGCCTGGCCGGAACTCGACGAGCAGGCGCTGAGCGGACTTGCCCCCGACCTTCGACTGATCGAGGCGGCCGCCGCCGGTCCCGCCGAGCGCATCGCCTTTCTGCAATACACCTCGGGATCGACCGCGCAGCCCAAGGGCGTGATGGTCAGCCACGGCAATCTCGACGCCAACGAACGGGTCATCGCGAACGCGATGCGTATCCACCGCGATTCGGTAGTGGTCGGCTGGCTGCCTCACTACCACGACATGGGCCTGATCGGAAACCTGCTGCAGCCGCTTCACCAGGGGGCGCAATGCGTGCTCATGCAGCCGACCGACTTCATCCAGAAGCCGCTGCGGTGGCTGCGCGCCATTTCGCGTTTTGCCGGCACGGTCAGCGGCGGCCCCAACTTCGCCTACGAGCTGTGCCTGAAGCGGATCGATCCGGCCGAGCAGGAAACGCTGGCGCTGCGCCACTGGGAGGTCGCCTTCATCGGCGCCGAACCGGTGCGCGGCGAGACCGTGGCGCGCTTCGTCGAACGCTTTGCGTCGCAGGGCTTGCGTGGCAGTTCGATGTTCCCGTGCTACGGCATGGCGGAAAGCACGCTGTTCGTCGCCGGCGCCCGGCACGGCCAGGGCGCCGCCGCCATCGGCTTGCGCGCGAACGCCTTGAGCGTCGGCGCGGCGGTCGTGCGCGCCGAGCCCGACGAGCCTGGCGCGGCCTGTTTCATCGGTTGCGGCACGGCTGCCCCGGGCACCGCGCTGCGCATCGTCGACCCGGATCGCCACACCCTGCTGCCGGACGGCCGGATCGGCGAAATCTGGCTGCGCGGCGCGAGCGTCGCCCTGGGTTATTTCGGCAATCCGCAGGCGAGCGCGGACAGCTTCGAGGCTCGGCTGGCCGACGCGCCCGCCGAAGCGCATCTGCGCACCGGCGACCTCGGCACGGTGGTCGACGGTCAATTGCTGATCGTCGGTCGGCTCAAGGACATGCTGATTGTGCGCGGCCGCAACTATTACCCGCAGGACGTCGAGGCCTGCGCCCAACAGCTCGACGAGGCGCTCACGCCCGGCGGCGGCGCGGTGTTCCAGTCCGACGAACGCGTCGTCCTGGTCCACGAGCTGAGCCGCCAGGCGCTGCGTCACGGCCAAGCCGCGCGGATCGCGGACGCGGTGCGCGTGGCGGTGATCGAGGGTTTCGGCATCGCATTGCACGATATCGTGTTCATCCGGCCCGGACAGTTGCCGCGCACGACCAGCGGCAAGGTGCGCCGCGCGCAGTGCCGCCGCTTGTACGAGTCGCGCGGCTTCGAGGCGCTCGACACCGCCACGCCCCTTGAGGTCTGATCATGCAACCATCGCCTTCGTCGCCGCGCGAGAGCGCCACGCGCCGCCAGCCACCAACGCTCGCCGCCAGCGGCGGGCGTCTCGTGCAACGCGCGCATGCTGGCCTGATCGTGCTGGTGCCGACGCTGGCCGCGCTTTACGGTGCGCGGGAAATCGCCGACGGCACGGTGCGCGCATGGCAGTGGGCGCTGCTCGCATCGGCCGGCTTCCTGACCATCCTGGCGATCACGGTGGGTTTCCATCGCCTGCTGACCCATCGCGCGTTCCAGACCGGGTCGGTACTGCGCGCGGGCCTCGCCATCCTGGGCTGCATGGCGGCTCAGGGGCCGCCGCTGTACTGGGTCGGCAATCATCGCCGCCATCATCGTTGCGTGGACAGCGGCGCGGACCCGCATTCGCCCCTGACCGACGGCGAGCGCAGGCTCGGCCGATGGCGCGGCTTCTGGCATGCCCACAGCGGCTGGACATTCCGCCACGACCTGGTCAATTCGCTGCACTACTGCCCGGACCTGCTGCAGGACCCGGTGGTGCGCTGGGTCGGGCGGCATTACTTCAAATGGGTCGGCGCCGGCATCGCGCTGCCCGGCCTGCTCGGACTGGCCTTCGACGCGTCGTGGCACGGCCTGCTCGACGGCGCGCTGTGGGGCGGCCCAATCCGGCTGTTCGTCACCTATCACCTGACCAACGGCATCAACTCGGCGGCCCACCTGTGGGGCTACCAGCGCTACCCCACCGGCGACAGCAGCCGCAACAACTGGTTGCTCGGCATCTTCGCGCTCGGCGAGGGCTGGCACAACAACCATCACGCGGATGGCTCGGCCGCCCTGTTCGCCCGGACGTGGTACGAACTTGACACGGGCGGCGTGTTCATCCTGCTGCTGGAACGGCTCGGGCTTGCGTGGGGCGTGCGTCGCCCATGCAAGCGGGACCACGAGCCGCCGTCGCCACGCGGCTGACGCCGCCGCGAGCCTCCCCCGACTCCCACCTTTCTCTTGCCGACCCCAGCCATGAGCGAAGCAGATCCCCCGTGCGCGATCGAAACCGCGACGCCATCCCGCTACAAACGAACCGTCGACAACCGCCTGATCCGGCGCATCCAGCACGTCCATACCGCGATCGCCACGGCGGCGGGCTTGTCCGGCGTGCTGGCGGCGGCGGTGCTGCAATTCGCCGTGGCGCCGGTCTCGCGCGCGGCGATCGCGATCTTCCTGACGTTCTTCCTGCTGGTCGGGATGGGGCTGACGATTGGCTATCACCGCTTGTTCACGCACCGCAGCTATCGCGCGCCGACCGCGCTGCGGGTGACGCTCGGCATCCTCGGCTCGATGGCGGGACAGGGCCCGGTGATCTTCTGGACCGCCCTGCACCGCATGCATCACGAACTGGCGGACCGGGAGGGCGATCCGCATTCGCCCAACCTGGTCGGCCCCGGCTGGCGCAACCGCCTGCGCGGTATCGCGCATGCCTATATCGGCTGGACCTTCACGCATGACGTTCCGAACGCGAACTTCTACGCGCGCGACCTGCTGGCCGATCGCGCGATCATGTGGGTGAACCGCCACTACTACTGGTGGATCGCGCTGGGCATGGTCTTGCCGGCCGCGCTCGGCTGGCTGCTCACGCGCAGCGCCTACGGCGCGCTGGAAGGTTTTCTGTGGGGCGGCCTGATCCGCATGTTCGCGCTGCATAACGTGATCTGGTGGATCACCTCGTTCGCGCACGTGTTCGGCAGTCGCGACTACGCCAGCCGCGATTTCAGCACCAACAATTTTTGGCTCGCGCTGCCCACCCTGGGTGAATCCTGGCACAACCACCATCACGCCTTCCCTCGCGCGGCGATTCTGTCCTTCGCCTGGTGGCAGATCGACATCAGCGGCGGCGTGATCGCAGTGCTCGAGAAACTGGGCGTCGTCTCGGAGGTCTGTCGGGTCACGTCCGCGGACCGGCAAGCGCGCCGCGTCCGCCAGGCCTGAACCCAGGCTGCCTATCCCCCCTACCAAGGAAACATGATGGCCGAGATGACGTTTGCCGAACACGGTGCCGCCCCCCTTCCGAGCGACGGCGCTGAGCCGGGCCGGGAAGAGCGCATCGTTCAGTGGTTGCGGGAATACATCGCCGACATCCTGCGCCTGCCCGTGGAGAAGATCGAGGTCGACGCGAGCTTCCAGCAACTCGGCCTCGACTCTTCCGCCGCGGTCGGCATGACGGGCGACCTTGCCGACTGGCTCGGGGTCGAGATCGATCCCGCGGCTGCGTATGATCATCCGTCGATCGGCGCGCTCGCCGGCATGCTGGCGGCATGAGCATGGAGACGCTCGACGCAGCGACCGCTGCCGCGACGCCGACCGGAGCGTCGGCCGAAGCGATCCAGCACCACTACGACGTGGGCAATGCGTTCTACGCGTTGTGGCTGGATTCCACCATGACCTATTCGAGCGCCTTGTGGCATCGCGACGACGAGGACCTCGAAACTGCCCAGCGCAACAAGCTGGACTGGCATCTGGCACGCGCAGGCAGCGCCGGAGCTCGACGCCTGCTCGACGTGGGATGCGGCTGGGGCGGCCTAATCCGGCGCGCGCTCCAGGGCAACCCGGACTGCCATTGCACCGGCCTCACGCTGAGCCGGGAACAGCATGCCTTTCTCGGCGGACTCGACCCGCATCGCGTCGATGTGCGCCTTGAGAGCTGGGCCGATCATCAAGCGCTCGCCCCCTACGACGGCATCGTCTCGATCGGTGCATTCGAGCACTTCGCGCGGCTCGACCAATCGCGTGAAGAGAAGATCGCCGGTTACCGGGATTTTTTCCGCTTCTGTTCGCGCAACCTGGTCGAGGGCGGCCACGTGTCGCTGCAGACCATCGTCTACGAAAACTCGGCCCGCCAGCACTTCAGCCAGTTCTTCGAGCAGACGATCTTTCCGGAGTCCGATCTGCCCCATCTCGCGGAAATCGCCGAGGCCTCGCAGCATCTGTTCGAGATCGTGGAGTTGCGCAACGACCGCCATCACTATGCCCGGACGCTGCGCCAGTGGAGCGCGCGGCTGCGCCAGCGCCGCGAGGAGGCAATCGCCCTGGCCGGCGAGCGCACCTATCGCGACTACGAGAAATACCTGGCCCTGATGGTGGTCGCCTTCCATACCGGCAGCATGAACCTTAGCCGGCTCGCGCTGCGCAGGCTGCCCGCCGCGCAAGCGTTCGCGACCGTGCGCTGATCATGGCACAGCGCCCCATCGCCATCATCGGCATGGCCGGCCGCTTTCCGCGGGCCCCCGGCATCGAGGCGTTCTGGCAGGCGCTGCTCGAGGCGCGGGCCTGCGTCGGCCCGGTGCCGCCGCAGCGCTGGGATGCCCGGTGCGTGGCAGGCGACGCGCCGGGGCAAGCGGGCCGTACCTACTGCCCGACGGCCGGCATGGATGCCGACGGAGATTGTTACGACGCCGATTTCTTCGGCCTGGACGATAGCGAAGCGCGTAGCCTCGATCCCCAGCAGGGCTGCATGCTGGAGCTGGCCTGGCACGCCTGCGAGGATGCCGGAATCCCGCCGGCCAGCCTGGTGGGCCGGGAGGTGGGCGTCTATCTCGGCGTGAGCACGCGCGATTTCGACCGCCGCATGTCGGCGCTGTTCGAGCACATCAATCTCCAGACCAGCACGGGTGCCAGCGGCGCGGTGATCGCCAACCGGCTGTCGTACGTGTTCGGCCTGACCGGGCCGAGCGTGGCCATCGATGCCGCGTGCGCGTCCTCGCTCGCGTCCATTCACCTGGCCTGCCGGGCGCTGGAGGACGACGAATGCGAGCTGGCGCTGGCGGGCGGCGTGCAGCTCATGCTCTCGCCCGCCAACGGCATCGCGTTCGCCCAGGCCGGCATGCTCTCGCGCGACGGCCGCTGCAAGCCGTTCGCCGCGGATGCTGATGGCTTCGTCTGCGGCGAGGGCGCGGGCGTGCTGCTGCTCAAGCCGCTGGATCTGGCGCGCCGCGACGGCGATCGCCTGCGAGCCGTGATCCGGGGCAGCGCGATCAACCACAACGGGCGCAGCAACGGCCTGTCCGCGCCCTACCGGGCGGCCCAGTCGAAGGTCATGCGCGCCGCGCTCGAGCGCGCTGGCGTGGCCCCGGCCTCGATCGCCTACGTCGAGGCGCATGCCCCGGGCACCCTGCTCGGCGACGCGATCGAATTCCAGGCCATCCGGGAAACCTACGGTCCGGGACGCACCGAGGACGAACCGTGCCACGTCGGCTCGGTCAAGTCCAATATCGGCCATCTGGAGGCCGCCGCCGGCGTGGCGGCGCTGATCAAGGCCGCGCTCGCGGTCGAGCGCGGCGTGCTGCCGGCCAGCCTGCATTGCCATCCCCCCAGCCCGCTGCTCAAGCTCGACAGCGACGCGATGCGCGTATGCGCCCGGACCCAGGCCTGGCCCGCCGGCGACGCGCCGCGTCGCGCGGGTGTCAGCGCCTTCAGCTTCGGCGGCGCCAATGCCCACCTGATCCTCGAACAGGCCCCGCTCGTCGCGCACGAGCCGCCCGTCGCCCCCGACGCGACGCCGTGGCTGCTGTTCGCCAGCGCCCGCAGCGAGCCCGCGCTGCATGCGCTGTGCGAGGCCTATCGTGAACACCTGCAGAGCTTGCAAGAGGCCGGTGCGGGACGTGCACTGCTGCGCGATTTCTGTTCGAGCACGCTCGCGCATCGGCAACATCATGCGCATCGCCACGCGCTGCTCTGTTGCGGCTGGCAAGACGCCATTGACGGCCTGCAGGCGATCGCACCGGGCGGACCCGGGACCCGGCGCTTGCGGCTCGGGCTCGCGCCCGGCGTAATGGGCGACGGCGCGCTCCCGGTCGGATTTCCCGTGGGCTGGCAGGGCCTCGCCAAGCCTGCGCCGGCCGAGGCCACGGCCAACGAACCCGCCGCGCCGGCCTTGAGTCTGCTGACAGCCTTGCTGGCCCTGCTGGGCATGCGCCGGGTCGATACCGGCGAACTCGCCGGATCCGCCCTGCTCAGCGAAATGATGCGCGCCTGCCGGTACGCCGGCTTGATCGCGAGCAAGGGTTTGCCGGCCGGCGCCGCCGATTGCCTGGTATTCGCCGATACCGATGCCGACACGAGCGCCGCCGCGCCCGCCGATATCGCCTGGCGGCCCGCCGTGGATCACGCCGGATATGCCGGCCAATGCGCCGGGCTCGTTGCCGCGCTGTATCGCCAGGGCTTCTCGCTGCGCTGGAACGCATTTGCGGCGCTGGACGGATTTCGCCGTGCCGAGCTGCCTCTGTATCCGTTCCAGCGCCGCCGCCACCACGTGATTCCCGACCACCTGCTGGCCACGCTCGCCTGAGCGCCAGCGCCGATTCCTTCCTTTCCGATCATCACCATGAGCACAACTTTTCTGTCTCACCAGGACGCCATCCAGCATTGGCTCGTGCAACGCTTCGCCCAATTGGCCGAGGTACCGGCGCAGAGCATCGAGGTCGAGCGACCGTTCGCCGACTACCAGCTCGACTCGGCCGTCGCGGTCACCGTCAGCCGCGAGCTAAGCGAGCAGCTTGGCCGGGACCTGCCGATCACCCTGTTCTGGGAGTATCCGACCATCGCCGCCCTGTCGGCCGCACTGGTCCAGCCGGCCTGAGCGTCGCGCCACGAGAGTCCGCCATGTCCGCCACCGCGCTCCCAATCAGTCCGGCCTCGCCGCCGCACGCGGCGCTGTTCTTCAATCCGCGCCACCCCGATTTCAACAAGGATCCCTACGCTTGCTACCAGCGCCTGCGCGACCAGGATCCGGTGCATCGCAGCCCGTTAGGGGTCTGGTTCCTCGGACGGTACGAGGACGTGCGCGCGGTACTCAAGGATCGCCGCTTCGGCGCCTGGGATATTCCCTCCCAGTTGCGCAAGAAGAACGCCATGCTCAAGTCGCGCCGGATCTCGCCGAACCAGCCCGACAACCTCGACGCGCTGATCGCCAATTCGGAAAACTGGTTCGCCTTTCTGGAGGCGCCGGATCATACGCGGCTGCGCGCCCTGGTGTCGTCGGCCTTCGAAAAGCGCAACGTCGAGAAGATGCGTCATGTGATCCGACGCTGCGCCGAGGACCTGCTGGACCGTCTGCATGGCGCCGATACCCTTGACGTGATGGCCGACTACGCGTGCCAGTTACCGCAGAACGTGATCGCCGCCCTGCTCGGCCTGCCCGCCGAGGATTTTCCGCAGTGCGTCGCGTGGGCCAACGTGATCAGCCGCATCTTCGATCCGTTGGTCTCGCTGGAGGAATACGCCCGGCTCAATCAATGCTCGATCGAGTTCATGGACTATCTGCGCGGCCTGATCGCCAGGCGCCGCGCCGAACCGCGCGACGACCTGATCAGCGCTCTGATCCAGGCGCGCACCGGCGAGGATCGACTGAGCGACGCCGAAATGATCTCGACCATCATCGTGGTGTTCGGTGCCGGCGAGGAGACCGTCATCAGCATGATCGGCAACGGCGCGCTGGCCCTGATGCGCCATCCCGAACAGCGTCGCCTGCTGCTCGCACAACCAGGCTTGATGAACAATGCCGTCGAGGAAATCCTGCGCTACGACACGCCCCTGCAGATGACCTCGCGTACCGCGCTGCAGGAGGTGCAGATCGGCGGCAAGACGATCCGCGAGGGAGACCAGGTCTACGTCGCCCTCGGCTCGGCCAACCGGGATCCGGAGCGCTTCACCGATCCGGACGTGTTCGATATCCGCCGCGAGCGCATCCATCACCTTTCGTTCGCCGACGGCGCTCACTATTGCGTCGGCTCGCAGCTCGCGCGCATCGAAGCGCAGGAAGCGTTTGCCGCCCTGCTCGATCGCTTCCCCACGCTACGCATGCTGCCGCAGGAGCTGAGCTATCGCGAGCACACCGTGCTACGTTGCATGAACCATCTGTTCGCGAAGCCCTAGCGTGGAGCCCCACTCGACGGCGGCCCGCGCGTGGCTGGCCGGGCTCGAGGACAAGCCAGCCGCCAGCCTGACGCTGCTGTGTTTCGGCGCTGCCGGCAGCGGCGGTAGCCAGTTCATGGCCTGGAATCGCCAATTGCCGCCTTGGCTGCGCGTGGTCGCCGTGCAATTGCCGGGACGCGAGCGCCGCCACCGCGAGCCGCCGTTCACCCGGCTCGACGCCTTGGCGGATGCGCTGGCCGCGGCGATCGAGGCCGCCAGTCTCGAGCCCTTCGCCTGCTTCGGCCACAGCTTCGGGGCCCTGCTCGCCTATGAGACGATCCGCGCACTGCGTCGCGCCGGCGGCACCCAAGCCTGCCATCTGTGCGTGGTGGGGCGTGACGCACCGCATTTGTCGCTGGCTTATGCCAAGACCTACCACCTGCCCGACGCGGAACTCGTCGCGATACTGCGCCAGCACGGCGCGTTCGACGCACGGCTGCTCGATGCCATGGACCTGCTGCGCTTCTTCCTGCCGCTGATCCGGGCCGACCTCGAAATGAACACCGAATACGTGCACCGCTGCGAGCCGCCGCTGACACTGCCGCTGACCGCGCTGCGCGGCACCGACGACCCGGTCTGCGACAGCACCCGCCTGCAACGCTGGAGCGAGCTGACCACCGGCCGCTTCGACGAGCGCAGTTGCAGCGGCGACCACTTTTTCTTCCGCGCCCGGCCGGCCGAACTATTCGAGATCCTGAGCGCCACGCTTGCGCCCTACGCTGATCGAAGCGAGGAACCCGCTTCCCGCCCACCGGGATGATTCCGCTGCGTGCCGATATTCGTTGATATCGCCTCCATCCCGAAGCGCGCATGCCTCGTCCCGCACCGCAGCTTCCCGCTCGAATCGCGCATTCCAATTTGAATCCGGCAAGGCCGCGCAGAACGAAAATCGCCGACCGGGTCGCGCGAAAACGTTTGCGCGGTATATTATGTGAGCATGCCTGAATTCAATCGGAACGGATTACCGCTAGTTAGCGGGGATTCGTCTCACTATTCGCCCGTCGATCACGAAGGACGCTGACCTCCTCGTATATCAGAAAATCACTTTAAAAATGAACGATGATATAAATCATTTCGTATAAGCCATTATCTTTTCGACTGCGTTAAGTTAGCTCTTGAATCTGATTAACCTGGATCTTCTGCCTGCATTGCAGGCCTGGCGACTCAGGATCACCTTTCCGCAAAACCCACTGTTTTCTTTCCATTACCATCTATTCGAGTGCTTTTCGAAAGCAAAATGGCAGGAACGGAAACTTTTACTGAATTGGAATTTCAAGGTATAGCGTATTTTCACATCGGTGTTGAAGGCGAAAATCAAGCAGTGCTCCACTATCGATCAATATAGATCGAAGTGCGGAGGCAAATCCGGAAGACATGACAATGCATATCGGAGGCTGCATGGGCTGGCAGACAAAACGACCGATGAAGATATTCTCGTCGCGCGGACTCGGTTGCGAGAACTCGATACGCATTTACGAGCAAGGCGCAGATATCCTGATCGAGCGTGAAACGATGATCGGCGCGGGCCGAGAAGGAGAAGTCAGTTTCACCTTGATGTATGCGGATGCCGCGATTCGCGTCAAACAGCTTATCGACAAGGATCCGGACAGTGATCTCGGCATGCGGGCCGTGGAATTTTTGAATGGCCGGGTTCAGGCACGGCTCGCCAAGCCGGCAGTAAAAACTGAGCCAGCCAGAGATCCGCTTCAAACCCTGGCCGCCGTCCGGTCGGAAGCCGAATTGAGTCGCACGATATCCGAGCTAACCACACGTCTGGGCGCAGTCGCATTTTGCGCGATGTACGTGAATTTCGATCCGCAGACGCGCCAGCCGCGCACACATGTGGCCTTGGTCGACGGCGACCGCGGATTTTTTCAGCTCTACGTGCAGCGGCGCTGGTTCGCGATCGACGCCTTGCTGACGCATGCGCTCGCCTCAAATCGCCCCATCTACAGCTCGACGACAGGCCTGCTCGAAAACTTGCAAGGCAGCTGGTACGACATGGGCGTGGCAGCCCGCCAGCATGGCTTGTGCAGTTGGGCAGGTTTTCCGACTCATCGTCCGGGGACGCACGATTTCGGCGTGCTCTACCTGGCTTCGCCGGTTCTGCCCGCGGACGGCGGCGAGCGCCCGTTTCAGGAAAGCGCGATGTACCTGCGTGGCTTGGCGGCGGAGATCTTCGACTGGCAACTGGCGGCGCGGCGCGCCCGTGATATCGAGGCCTGCGATTTCAACTCGCGCGATCTGCGGGTATTAAAAGCGGTTGCCGCCGGCAATACGGCCAAGGACATTGCATCGGTGCTGGAACTCAGCGAACGCGATGTGCTGAAGCGTATTTTCCCCGAGGTGGTCGCGAAGTCCGGCTCCCGGAACATCCGCGACGCGGCCCGTTACGCGGCCGATCGCGGTCTGTTGCCGACGCTCGACGGCAAAAAGCTGGTGTATGTCGCCGTGTCCGATCTGCTCGGCGTTTATCTCGGCTCGCATTTCGGCAAACCGCTATGGTCGAAGCCCGACCCCGCCGCTCGTCCAGGTGCATTTGCGTTCGCCACCGAAACCGAGGGCCGTGAAATCCTCGGCAGCATCGGTGTCGACACCGGCTATCGGTTCGTCAGCGTTGAAGTGGAGCAATCGGCCGAAACCGTTTCGGAGGAGGCCTGTATGGCGTTCGGCCTGCCCGGCTGGAGCGCATGCAACACATCGTCGAAGGTCGCGCCGGCGGAAAACGCGCCGCAGCGGGCCAGACGGGACAGCAGGTCAGCATCCTCCAGGTCGGGCTGGACCCAGCAGGCGCGGCTGGCTTGATGACATCCCGGCCGTTCAATGCGGATCGCCCTTCATGCCACGGACGAACCGCGTGGGACGATCCGGGTCACCCCAGTGCAGACCCGGCTCGCCCCAGGATGATTGCAGTTCGGGAGGCTCCAAGCTACGTTTGATTGGCATGCCGGATCGTCGGCAACTCGCCCATAGCCGGACGGCCCGGACCACCTTGAGCTTGCTCGCCTACCGATGACCTCTCCGAATCCCATTCCATCCTTCAAGCGACGGCGTTTTCTGCAATCGCTAGCCGCGATCGCCTGTTTCTCGGGGCTGCGAGCGGGCGCCCTTGCGTCCGTGCCGGCGGGGGGCGGCAGGTTCGCCTGCGTGCGCCCGGGGGATCCGGGCTGGCCGTCCGAGGCGGCATGGCGCGAGCTCGACCAGCAAGTCGGCTACGGCCTCGTCAGCGTACGATCACCGCTCGAGGCCTGCATCTCGGCCCCCGGCCACGGCGCGTGCGGGGCGTTGTTCAAGGCGCTCAAAAATCCGTACTTTATTGGCGACGACGTCAGCCTAACGCAATCGCTCGGCTGGGTCGACGCCTGGACCTCGGCACCCAGCGTCTATGCGGTGGTCGCCCGCAATACCAGCGACGTGGTCGCCGCAGTCAATTTCGCGCGCCGCAACGCCCTACGCCTGGTGGTAAAAGGCGGCGGGCACAGCTATCAGGGCACCTCGAACGCCCCAAACTCGCTGCTGGTCTGGACACGCAGGATGAACGATATCGTGCTGCGCGACGCCTTTGTCGCCGACGGTTGCCAAGCGCATGCCGCTCCGGTGCGGGCCGTCACGATCGGTGCCGGCGCGCTATGGGCACATGTCTACGATACCGTCACGACCCAGGGTGGCGGTTATGTACAAGGCGGCGGCTGCATGACGGTCGGAGTGGCCGGCCTGATACAGAGCGGCGGATTCGGCAGTTTCTCGAAAGCCTACGGCCTCGCCGCCGCCAGCCTGCTCGAAGCCGAGGTAGTGACGGCCGATGGCCAAGTGCGGCTGGCCAATGCCTGCACCAATCCGGACCTGTTCTGGGCGCTGAAGGGTGGAGGCGGCGGCAGCTTTGGCATCGTCACGCAGCTGACGCTGCGCGTCCACGAGCTACCGGAGACGTTCGGTGCGGTCAACATCACGATCAAGGCAAGATCTGCTGCCGCGTTTCGCCGACTAGTCGGCGCCATGATGGACTTCGGTCGACAGAACCTCATCAATCCGCACTGGGGCGAACAAATCACGCTGCGCCGCGACAATGTCCTCGACGTCGCGATGGTGTTCCAGGGATTCGGCCGCAGCCGGGCGCAGACGATCTGGCGACCGTTCATGGATTTCGTCGCTCGTGCGCCGGAGGATTTCACTGTCCGGTTCTGGCCGCCGAAGATCGTGGCAGCCTCGGCTCGCAGCTATTGGGCACCGACTATGCTCAAGAAGCTGTTCGGTTTCGTCAGCAGCGACGATCGACCCGGCGCGCCGAAGGCCAATATATTCTGGCCGGCCGACCGCTGGGATGCCGGCCACGTGCTGCACGGCTACGAATCCGCTTGGCTGCCGGCCGGCCTGCTGCACGACGACCGGCGCCACGCGCTCGCCGACGCGCTGTTCGCGGCGTCACGCCAATGGGATATCACGTTGCACTTCAACAAGGGGCTAGCCGGAGCCAGTGCCGAGGTGATTGCCGCCGCTGGCGACACGGCGATGAATCCAGCTGTACTGGACGCATTCGCGCTGCTGATTTGCCAGGCAGCGGAGCCGCCCGCCTATCCCGGGATTCGAGGTCACGAATGTCATGTCGCGGCGGCACGTCGCGACCGGCAAGCCGTGGCGCGCGCGATGGCGGAAGTGCGCAAGCTGGTACCGAACCCAGGCTCCTATGTGGCGGAAAGCAATTTCTTCGATGCGAACTGGCAGCGCTCATTCTGGGGAGCGAACTACCACCGGCTGCTCGCCATCAAGGAGAAATACGATCGCGATGGCCTGTTCTTCGCCCATCATGGCGTTGGCAGCGAATACTGGAGTGCCGACGGCTTCACCCGGGTGAGCTGAGCTGCGCTTCAAGAACGCTCGGAAAATTGCTACACGGCGTGCCGGCGCCTCGCCGGCCTGTCGACTGACCGTTCCTGGCCGAAAGCGGCCCGGCGCGACCGGCTGTAGCCGACCCTTTCCCGCCGCTCGTGTATTCGCCCATCAGTGACGGCTTGCCGGCTTGAACGGTCGTCAGATGACTAGGTGGCAACGCAAACGTTTGTTTCTCCCACGACCGTCTCAAGACAGTGTCGGCAAACTGTAACAAATACGAAGACAGCAACGCTGGGAAGTAGTTAGAGCTTACAGAAACATGAGATTTCATCTAACCTTAGTTGCGTCACGAATGGTTACAACAAGTCGGCACAATTTTCCACTTTTCCAACGCATGAGGCCGTTGCTATGAAAGCTAAGTTTCTGGTGCCAGTAAGTACGCTCGCTGCAGCGATGGCTGCCCAGCACTCCAACGCGGCCGTGGTTACCCCGACCATCGGCACGGAACACCATGGCGCGTCCGCGACAATCGACGGTCTCGATTCGGGTAAGGCGTCTCAGGATCTGAACGTCAAAGCAGGCGGCGAGGCTTTCAAATTTGTTTTAAAGCGCTCGGAAGCCGGACAACTGATGGCTTATCACAGCTCACACTCGTCGCACGCGTCGCATAGCTCACACTCGTCCCATAGCTCTTCGTCTTACTAGGCATGGCTAGCATGAGCTATAAGATCGACTTCGATCGAGGCGCTTTCGAAGTCGATGTCATTCAGAAGGCGGCGTATAGATTTATCGATCGGATGAGCGTTGAATTCCAGCTTGATGAAAAATACGTGCATTGCACGGTGGGCTTGAACTCACAAGAAGTCGACCACGACGCTCTGATTCAGGACTTCCATAAGGAAGTCCTCGATCAGGCCCTTCGGAAGCAGGTCGCTTCAGAAACCGAGTCGATCAGACATCTCATTCTTGCACACGCATTTTCGCGTACAGGTCTGACGTAGGAGCCGGATGTGGCCAAGTTTCTCCCGCCGTCCGCGTTCGACGCGAACGGCGACTATCAGTTGTTGCCGTTCAACTTCACTCAATTGGATGGCGAACGCTATGTCGTCACCAATATGGCAGGCGAGTATGTCACGCTTGGAAGACAGGACCTTAAGCGTCTCGTCAGCCACGAATTGCGCCCTGACGAGCCAGTCTTTCGTAGTGCGAGAACGAAGCATCTGATTGAGGTCAGTGGCGACCAATCGCCTCGCGAACTTCTCGCGCTCAAAGCGCGAACCCGTTATCAGCGCCTCCCGAACTTCACCAACCTCCACATTTTCGTCGTAACGCTCCGTTGTGACCATAGCTGTCCTTATTGCCAAGTATCGCGGCAATCGGAAAATCGCGAAGCGTTCGACATGTCTCGCGAGGTCGCCAACGCGTCGATCGATTTGATGTTCCGCTCTCCGTCGCCGGCATTGAAGCTTGAGTTTCAAGGTGGCGAGCCCCTTCTGAACTTCGAGCTTGTACGGTACATCGTCGAGAAGGTGGAGCGACGCGCGAAAACAGAATCTCGTGAACTGGAGATCGTCATTGCGACGACGCTGTCCCTCGCCACGCAAGAAATTCTTGAATACTGCCGCGACCATCGGATTCTGCTTTCGACATCTCTCGACGGTCCCGCCGATCTGCATAACCGAAATCGTCCCAGACCTGGACGGGACAGCCACGAACGCTACGTCGCCGGGCTGCAACGTGCACGTGAAATCGTCGGCTTCGATAGGATCTCGGCGATGACGACAACGACGCAACACAGCCTGTCACGTGTCGAAGAAATCATCGACGAATACTTGTCGCTGGGTTTCGGTGGAATATTTCTGCGTCCGCTTTCGCCGTATGGATTCGCGGTCAAAACGAAGGCTATCAAGTCGTACGGGCTAGCAGAATGGCTGCCGTTTTACTTTGCAGGGCTGGATTACATCATTGACCTGAATCGGAAGGGGGTTCCTTTCCGGGAGCATTACGCGTCGCTCGTTCTGCAGAAGATGCTGACTTCCAACGATCCCGGGTACGTCGATCTCATGAACCCGGCGGGTGCGGGTATCGCTGCTGTGGTCTGCAACTACGACGGCGGCGTGTTCGCTTCGGACGAGGCGCGAATGCTCGCCGAGATGGGAGATATGACCTTCAAACTGGGTCATGTTTTGCAAAACAGCTACGAAGAGATTTTCCTTTCTGATGTCTTGCTGAATGCGCTTGAAGACTCCTTCACTCTTTCAGTTCCGATGTGTTCGGAATGCGCGTTTGAACCATACTGCGGCGCCGACCCAGTGTACGCGCATGCCATTCACGGCGATGTTGTCGGACGCAAGCCCTCCTCGGATTTCTGTCGCCGGAACATGGCGATATTCCGCCGCCTGATCACGATCATGGAAACTGATCCGGAAGCCAAAGCAATTTTTCAGGGATGGGTTGCGGCATGCTGACCTTACGCGGGAAAGTCATATCTATTCTTCCGATAGAACAGCTGACGCCGAAGGGCGAGGTGATTCCCCGTGCAACGTCATCCACAACGCTGCTGCCTGTCGTATCAGGATCACGACCTGTCACAGCTGCGATCCGCCGCTTGAGCGCCTTTTTCTTGCGCGACGGAGACATTCCCGACGGCTACAGCCACTACCTCGTCCTCGAACGAGATGCAGAGCGCTTCCCAGCGCATATGGTCGATTCATCGCTCGTAGTGCTCTCCGACGAGTTTGCGTATATCGGCGACGGCGACATCGTTCGATTGAACGCCGACCAGAAAAGTATTCGCGTGTTGTACCGGCACGGCAGTCCGCACAACAGCATCCTCATGACTGAGCAGTGCCAGCACTACTGCCTCATGTGTTCACAACCGCCGAAGAATATCGACGACAGCTGGCTGATCGATGAGAATCAGCAGTTGATCAGACTGATGCCCCGAACAGTCAAAGCTCTAACTCTTTCTGGTGGTGAGCCTACTCTGTTTGGCAATCGGTTCCTTGAAACGGTCAGACTGACGAAGAACTTGCTTCCCCATACCAAAGTCCAGATTCTTTCAAATGGGCGGGCCTTCGCTCATCGTCCTTTCGCAGAGGATTACGCGGCCATTAACCATCCGAATCTAATTGTTGGAATTCCGTTGTATTCGGATGATGCGTCTACCCACGATTATATTGTGCAAGCAAAAGGCGCGTTCGATGAAACTGTTCGAGGCATCCTGAATCTTAAAGAACTCGGGCAAAAGGTCGAGATCCGCGTGGTATTGCATGCTTTAAGCATTCGGACACTCGAATCGCTTGCTAACTTTATAGCCAGGAATCTCACATTCGTCGATCACGTAGCGCTTATGGGTCTGGAAATAACGGGATTCACGAGGGCGAATATGGATTCGTTGTGGATCGATCAATTTTCCTATAAGGATATTCTAAGCCGGGCAGTTGGTATGCTGGAAGCCTATGGCATTCCTCTGTCGGTTTATAACCATCAACTCTGTCTTGTGAACGATGACGTGCTGCGAGCATACCGGCGCTCGATATCGGATTGGAAGAACGAGTACGTAGAGGCTTGCGACCCGTGCAAACGCAAACATGAATGTGGCGGCTTCTTTTCGTCGGCGGTGCAACACCGATATAGCGAGCATATTCGACCGTTCGGAAGCGAACATGCGAGTTGAGCGACAGAAGGCGACTTTGCTTTTCGATAGCATCGATTGCCTGCCTGGCAGGGTAGGCGCTTCATCTCTCGGAGAGCCCGCCCACTTCGGTCGGAGTCGGGGGAAAATCTCAACCAGAAGAACAGCCCCGCAAAACATCAAGGGGCCTGAGGCTGGCGCATGCGAACCGTTGCCACCACCCATTTCTGGGGAACCTCGCCGTCGGTATCCTTGCTGGTCAGACTCAAAAAGCGAAAACGGCTGCGATTCCATCGCTTTCGAAAACAACGTACGGATGTGAACCTCGCCCTCCTGACCTCGTCCGCGATCAGAACGGATTCTAGCAATACTCGCGCTCGTTACCGGCGGTTAATTGATGAGCCCGTTCACAAGCACCGTACGACGAAGGACGGCAAACTGGCGGCAGCCGCCCGCATCCCGTGACCGACGAACGTCCGCAAAGACCGACAAAGGTGCGTTGAGTATTGGGCGGGTTTCGGAGTGGATAAGCCGTTCGAGCGACCACCGCATGACTCAGGCGAACGGCAGCAAGTGGCCGTCAGCCGTCAGCCGTCAGCCGGGGTACCTCCAGCGCCGGGCGAACTGGATGTTGGAGCGGGACAAGGACCATTCGCTGCCGCAGTTCGCTTCCTAGTGTTCGGTGCGTACAGTCGGGCTGCTCGAGAGCGGCGCTTCCGACACCCGGCATCTCGCCGAGAGCAGCCGCTAGTGCTCGGCCAGCAGCGCCGCGTACAGGTCGTGCGCCTGGACGTCCAGGAACCATCCTCCCGTGGCCACCCCGCGCTCGAGCGCTGCGTTTAACGCCGATTCCAGCTCCCCAGCACGGCGGGCGAACTTGACCGCGGTGGCCTCGCCGATGAACCCGGCGACCACCACCATGTGCAGAGGATCATGACGCCGTGTTCCGCCCCTGCCTCGCCTGCAGCGCGACGAGCACCGTGTGGTACTGCATGGTCATCGAGTCGACGGCTTCCTTTGATAGCGGCAGAGGCTTTCGCTTTACGAACCGTGTCAGCCTGGAATGGGCCGCGTGCTGCTTCAGCTTGGACAGCGAAGCCCCAACTGAATGGCACGTGGTCGCACGCCATGAATTTGAGACGGCAGGGCTCGTCATTCTAGACACACTGACTACCGGGGGCGCCGTAATTCCCGATCGTGAGCGGCGCGGAGAAAAATAAATTTCGTAACTTAATGAAAGTATTAAGCTGCCTCTATAAATAAGTGTGTGCGGACTAAAACTTAAAATGTTAGAGAGTTAAAGCTGTCAATAGTGACAGTTGATGGTGCGGCCGACGAATCGTTAAATAGCCA
Organism: Burkholderia sp. SJZ089; assembly: GCF_007828315.1. Classification (NCBI taxonomy): domain Bacteria; kingdom Pseudomonadati; phylum Pseudomonadota; class Betaproteobacteria; order Burkholderiales; family Burkholderiaceae; genus Burkholderia; species Burkholderia sp. SJZ089. The sequence goes on from NZ_VIUM01000030.1 coordinate 68,906, forward strand.
CGCTGTTGAAATGATCATACCTTTTCAGCAGTGAGTAATTCGAGCGCCATTCACCTTGGAGGGTCCATAGGGGGATATGCGTTCGGACCATTATCAAAAACCATTTTAGGGGCACTTAAATGACCGCATCTCTCCAAGACATCAGCCAAGAGCAGGTTGATGCACTGAAACAACAATCCCAAGCGGCTTACGACGCGGAAGTGAAAGCTCGCCAGGAGTTGGCCGGCCAACGGCCGGCGCTGGAGCCCGTACTCAATCAAAAGGTACACCCGCAGAGTCTTTGTGGGTGCGGGTGCCAGCAAATCATCGGCGGCTACTTTTGCTTCGAAGGGTGCGGCTGCAGTTGCAACTGTGGCCCGCAAACGGAGACGATCCAGATCTCGGGGGGGCCGATCGCTATCGGCCCCAATGCTCCTCACTCGGGAACCATGGTGACTTTCACCGGGCATGCCACCGGTCAGGGTACGTCCATCAACATTCAGAATTTTTATTTGCAGGGAACTGTTGTTGACGCCGAAAATGTGATCGGCGTCAACCTCGCATTGACGCTCACGATCGGGAACGGCCAACTGACCATGACGATCAACGATCCGGCTAATGGGCGCCCGCTCGCGACGCTCGTTCATACGACCGGATATGGAAATGCAGCCGGGCAGTTCTACGGCACTGGCTACGGCATGTTTATCCGGGCATAACCCGCAAGATCGAGGGGCATTTCCTACGGGGCGCTCGTAATTACATGGTGGTCGCTGGCTATAGGCACCACGCGTTTGGCGACGGGCCCCCGGTCCCGCCCTCGACACTCCTAGACCGGAATGGAAACTCGCGTGGCGTCATGCACGCGAGTTTCACATGGCGGCCCGAGGTCCGCCTCGCCGAAGCCGTCGTTCGTCGCCACGTCGCTGCGACCATAGCCTTGCCGCACATCGAGACAGGGCGCGCGGCGCCGGCTGTCCGTCCCGAAGCCTGGTGGTCTAGCCCCGGGAACTTCCACATCGCTCTCCCCCGGCGAAGCGTTTGACCCTCGCCAGCACTTCCTGCAGCGTGGCCAGCGGCGTGACGCGCAGCTGCCGCTCGTGCTCGGCCAGCAGCGCCGCGCACAGGTCGTGCGCCGGGGCGTCCAGGAACCATTCTTCCGTGGTTTGCCCCCGCTTGAGCGCGGCGTTTAACGCCGATTCCAGCTTCCCCAGTACGGCCGGATCGATCTTGACCGCGGTGGCCTCGCCGATGAGTCCGGCGACCACCACCATCTGCAGCAGGATCATGACGCCGTGTTCCGCCCCCTGCCGCGCCTGCAGCGCGACGAGCGCCGTGTGGTACTGCATGGCCATCGCGTCGACGGCTTCCTTCGATAACGGCAGCAGCTTTCGTTTGCCTAACTGCGTCAACCGAGATCGGGCCGCATGCTGGTTCAACTTGGATACGGTTTTTGGCATGGCGCAAATCGGATCAACTTTGGACAGTGTTCTGCGCGAGCGGGTCAGCTCGCCGAGCAGGCCGCTGCCGCCGGCGCGGCGCCGGCGCGAATGAGCCGCTCCTCGCTCATCGCCGAGATCTCGGTGGCCAGCAGCGGGTGCCGAGCGCGCTGGCCTCGACCGGATCCCGCGTGGCCACCGCGTCGAAGCGCGTGGCTCACGAGCTGGACCTCTCCCCGGACCGTCTGCGCCGCCTCAGGATCCACCAGGATCGCGATCGCCTCGAGCGTGGAAAGGAGGTCATCGAGGCCTGGCCGGTTGGTCGCGCGCGTGTCCGAAGGCACCGCACGTTGCGCCTGGCTGGCGTGGAACGCCGCCAGCCACCGGTCGAGCGCCCTTGATTCCGCGGGCGCCAGGCTGAGCCGAATGGACTCCGGCACGCCGTCGGCGACCGCGAACACGCCGACCACCGTGTGGCGCTGCGCGCGCCCGCGTGCCTTGCTCGAGGCAGGCTCCTTCACGCGCGCCGGCGACGCTCTAAGGAGCGTGATGCGTTGTCCGTTTTCTTGTATCAGCATGGCCAAATCGTCGACTATTGATTTTTTAGCATACGCCCCTGCGTCGGGCGTTCCCCGGCGCTGCACGCCGGGTCGGGCTTTCGCGCTGCGCGCCGAGCCCTTCGGTCTCGGCCCTGCGGGCTTCAATCCCTAACGCGAACCCCTCAACCCTAGACAGCCGGGGCTACGCCCCGATTGGGCGCTCGCCGCGCGGCGTGCGCGTTCTGCCCCACCACTCGCCCCCGCCGATCCCGCCAGTTCGCCGCCCAAATCCGCGACCGTAGCACGTCCGCGTGTCCGCGCAAGGGTTCGCTCCGCCGGCCGCTTCGCAGCCGCCCTTGCGCAGCCCCGCAGCCGCGCTCCGTGTGTCGCAGGGCGACGAACTCACGGGACCGGCGGCAGCAGGAAGCCGAGGTCGGGACGAAACGGCACAACCCCTACGCGGGGCGCCAAATCTTCGGTCCCGGTCAGCTCGACACCCAAACCACTTTCTTTGGAGCCAATGATGAACCGGAATGCCTATTTTGCACGTTCCCACGCCCCGCTGACCGACGATCAGATCCGCGCGGCCGCGCCGTCGATCTTCGCTGAGGCCAAGCACGAATCGCGCTCAGACCGCTACGCCTACATCCCGACCATCAAGATTGTCGAGAGCCTGCGTCGCGAAGGTTTCCAACCCTTCATGGCGGCGCAAACGGTGGTGCGCGACGAGGACCGGCGCGAGCACGCGAAGCACGTGCTTCGACTGCGGCATGCGTCCCAGCTGGCGACGGGCGATTCTCCCGAGATTCTCCTCGTCAATTCCCACGATGGATCGTCTTCCTACCAAATGATGGGCGGATTTTTTCGGAAGGTCTGCAGCAATGGGCTGGTGGTCGGCAACTTCTCCAAGGAGGTTCGCGTGCGCCATACCGGCGACGTGGTGGACGAGGTTGTCGGCGGGGCTCACCTGATTCTCGACGGCTTCGACCTGATCCGGGAATCCAAGGCCAGCATGGAAGCCGTGAAGCTTTCCGAGGACGAGCAACACCTCTTCGCACGCGCGGCGCTTGCCGTGCGCTACGACACCACCGAAGGCCCGGCCCCGATCACGGAGAGCCAGGTGCTGCGCGCACGCCGCAGCGAGGACGCCGGAGATGACCTGTGGACCACGTTTAATCGCGTCCAGTTATGAGGAGCTCCCCATAACTGCACTTATGTGGATAACGCACTTACGTGGAGCTTCGCCGGCGACCGGCAGCGAGGGGCGGGTCTCAGCTGCTGCTCTCCACATAACTGGCGCC
>NZ_VIUM01000031.1:0-67218 GCF_007828315.1 Burkholderia sp. SJZ089
TGCAACAAGGCCGAATACATAGCTGCAACCCATCCTGTCGAAGTCGGAACACCCGAAAACTTGCGCAAAGGGACGCGTTCATACATGGCCTCTTAGCGACGTGGCGCGGGTGCGCTGCTGGCGTTTTGGTCTGGGTGCTTGTCGGCGGGGTTGCCGGCGTCCTCGGCGTCGAGTTCGAACTGGTAGCCCACGCCGTAGATCGAGCGGATGAAGTCGCGCTCGGGGCGTACCGCCTGCAGCTTGCGGCGCAGGTTCTTCACATGGCTGTCGACGGTGCGGTCGGTAACCACGCGATGGTCGTCGTAGAGCCGCCGCAGCAGGAAATCCCGCGAATAGATGCGGCCCGGGTTGGCCACCAGCAGCGCCAGGAGGCGCAGCTCGACCGGCGTCAGGTGCAGGTTGCGGCCGTCGAGCCGCGCCACGTGATGCTCGGGGTCGATCTCGAACGGCGCCGCGCCGCCGTCGGCCGCGTTTGCCTCATGGCCCGCCTCGCCTTTGCCCTTTCTCTCGGCCTGCTCGATCCGGCGCAGGATCGCCTTGACGCGCGCCACCACCTCGCGCGGGCTGAAGGGCTTGCAGACATAGTCGTCGGCGCCGAGCTCGAGGCCGAGCAGGCGGTCGATCTCGTCGACGCGCGCGGTCAGGATGATTACCGGGATGGTCGAGAAGCCGCGCAGTTCGCGGCATATGTCGAGGCCGCCGCGCCCGGGCAGCATCAGGTCGAGCAGCACCAGCGAGGGCGCGTGAGCGCGCACGTGGGGCACCACCTCGCGGCCGTCGGCGACGATCGCGGTGGCGTAACCGTCTGCGTGCAGGTAGTCGGCCAGCAGGGCCGAGAGCTTGGGTTCGTCCTCGACGATCAGGATGGAGGGTCCAGGGCGATCAGGGTTCATGGTCCGGCTCGAGCAGGGGAAACAGCATCATGATCCAGAGGCCGCCGAGCGGCGAGCGGCGCGCCGCGATGCTGCCGCCATGCGCCTCGACGATGTGCTTGCAGAGCGCCAGGCCCAGGCCCGAGCCGCCGCTCTGGCGACTGCGCGAGACGTCGACGCGGAACAGCCGCTCGAACACCTGGCCGAGCATCGGCTCGGGCACGCCAGGGTGGGAGTCGAGCACGTCGAGCTGCACGTGCCGGCCGCTGGCGCTGACCGCCACCCGCACGCTGCCGCCGGCATCGGTGTAGCGCAGCGCATTCTCGAGCAGGTTCTGCAGCAGTTGCGCGAGCCGGTGCGGGTCGCCCGAGACCAGCACCGGGCCGGCCGGGATCCGCGTCTCCAGCGCGATGCGCTTGGCGCCGAGCCGGTCGACGAAGGACTCGGCGGCGATCTCGGCCACCCGCGCCAGGTCCACCGCGATCATCTCGAACGAGAGTGCGCCGATATCGGCCAGCGAGAGCTCGTGCAGGTCGTCGATCAGCTTGCTCAGCAGCGCGATCTCGGCCTGCAGCGAGGCGAAGGTGCCGGCGTCGGGGCGCCGCACGCCGTCCTCGAGCGCCTCGATCTCGCCGCGCAGCACGGCCAGCGGCGTGCGCAGCTCGTGCGAGATGTCGGCGATGAAGTTGCGCCGCGCGCGCTCGGCGGCGGCCAGCGATTCGGCCAGCCGGTTGAAGTCGCCCGCCAGCTGGCTCAGCTCGTCGCTGCCGCGCTCGGGCACGCGCACCGCGTACTGGCCTTCGGCGAGCCGGTGGGTGGCGCGCACGATGCGTCGCACCGGCGCCAGGATCAGCCGCGCCAGCACCATCGAGACCAGGGCCGAGAGCACCGCCGCCGCGATCACGATCACCCAGGTGGCGCGCGACTGCTGCATCTGGAAGCGCTGGTCGGCTGCGTAGAACGGACCGCCGGGGCGCGCCACCGAGAGCCAGCCGACCAGCTTGCCGCCTGAGCTCAGCGCATGCAGCGGCGTGCCGGGCGGCGGCGGGTAGCCGGCGATGCGGTGGCGCCCGGCGTCGTAGAGCGCGATCGGCGGCGGATGATGGAAGCCGGGCGGGTGCTCGCGCCAGCCGTCTCGGGGGCTCGGGCCCGGGTAGGGCGGTGGCGTGGAGGAGGCCGGATCGGTGCTGGTGTCGGCGCGCTTGCTTGCCTGGATGCGAGGCGAGGCGGCCGGCGTCGAGGCCGCGCCTCCCGCGGTGCCGGTCGAAGCCGCTGCGTCGGCGGCTTCGCGCGAGGCAGGGCTCGGGCCGTCGAAGCCGGCCGGCGCGCTGCCGGGCGGCTCGTCGGCCCAGGGCTCCCGGCCCCAGCCGCGGCCGTCGCGGCGGTCGCCATCGCCGCCGCCCGGCGGCCCGAACCTGCCCTCGCCCCAGCGCGGGCCGCGATAGGCGCCGGACGGCTGGTCCCAGCCCCAGCCCTCGGGGCCCGTCGCCTCGTGCGGGAAGATCGGCGTGACCGAGCGCACGAAGCCGATCCAGGCACCGGGCCGATCGGTGACGAAGGCCCAACTGCCGTGCTCGGCGTACTCGCGTTCGAGCGCCTTGGTCACGCGCGTGATTTCCTCGTCGTTGCGGCCCACCAGGTAGTGGCCGAAGCCGCTCTCGAAGCTGTAGCGCATCGCCGCGCCCATCGCCACGGCGACGGCCACGCAGGTCGCGAGGATCGCGAGGAACAGCTTGGAGGTGATGCCGACTTTCATGCGCAGCGGTGGTGTCGAGCAGGGCGGGGCTGGAAGGTCCGGCGCCGGCCGGTTGCGGGGCTTACTCGGGGCCGGATGCGGGGCCGGATGCAGGGCCGAGGCGGCGGTCAACTGCGGATTGTCCCGGTTTTGCGGCGGCCCGCGTGCCGGCGCGGGCGGATTTCATATTTTCTCCTCATTTCCCCCATTTTTGATGCGCATTCTGTGCTTAGTCTCAGGGGCCATCGTGCATCGCCCCGCCCGCGATGCGCCCCGGCGGCGCGGGCCGGTGGCGCCTCGCGCACGCACCGACGTCAACCACGGATCGCCCATGAGCATCAACATCCTCGTCATCGAACCGAACGAAGCCCAGCGTGACGCGCTGCGCAGCCATTTCAGCAAGCACCGGATGGAGATGTCGGTCTGGTATTCGAGCGCCACCCTGGTCGAACGCGTCGAGCGCGAGCAGCCCACCGCGATCGTGATGCGCGCCGGGCCCGGTTATCCCGATACCTATGCCTCGCTGCGCCAGTTGCGCGCGGCCGGCTACGAGATGCCGGTGGTGATGATCGGCGAGGCGCCCGATGTCAGCGACAAGGTGCTCGCGCTCGAATTCGGCGCCGACGATTTCCTCGCCGAGCCGCTCAACCTGCTGGAGCTGTCCACCCGCATCCGCACCATCGTGCAGCGCCCGGTGGGCCCGGCGCTCGGCGTGATGCAGGTGCCGCGCCCGCGCATGCTGGGCGCGATCGAGATCGACTTCGCCGCGCGCCGCGCCCGCAAGCACGGCCGCGATCTTGGCATGCGCCCCAGCGAATTCGCGCTGCTCAAGGCCTTCGTCAGCCATCCGCTGCAGGTGCTGTCGCGCGCGACCCTGCTGCAACTGCTGCAGGTCGGCGACGAATCGCGCTCGGAGCGCGGCCTCGACGTGCTGGTGTTCCGGCTGCGCGCGCTGATCGAGGACGATCCCGACCGGCCCCGGCATATCCAGACCATGCGCGGGCGCGGTTACATCTTCGTGCCGCCGGCCGAGGAGCCGGCGGCGGTGGCCGCCTGAGACAGCGGAGCGCCGGAGCGCCGGAGCGCCCGAATTTGCCGCCGAAACCGGCCTCGAACGTTTCGACCCCATCCCGAGCAGGCCCCGAGCCTGTCGTTTTTCGCCGTCGCCGGATTTTTTTCAGCCGGTGCCGCCCCCTTTTTCATCGATTCCTCAGACAGGCGCGGTTTCAAGCGGGGCGGCCCTGCCCGGCCCGGCGGCCCGCCGCGCCGGGCGTCTCGTTTGGAAGCGCGGCACTAGCGGGGGACTTGCGCGGGCGCGGCGAATCGCCGTATCTTTACATCGTCCAATGTAATCAATTCGGCGCGCGATCGATCCGCGAGCCGGGCGAGGTGCCCGGCGAACCCGCGAACCGCGCGTGCCGCCAAGGAGCATCGACGATGCCTCATCCGTCAGCAGCCGCCGTCGCGGCCGACATCATGCCCGTGCGCCGGGACCTGCGCTTCCCGCTCGCGATCGAGCGCGCCAAGGACTGGCACGGCCAGGGCCCGGCCGTCACGCACTTCTTCAACGCGCTGTCGCTGCTGTTCCCGGCCGGCGAGCGCTTCTTCATGGATTCGGTGCGCAACTACCGCGACCGCATCGACGATCCGGTGCTCAAGCAACAGGTGCTGGGCTTCATCGGCCAGGAGGCGATGCACACGCGCGAGCACGTCGAGTACAACGAGGCGCTGCAGGCAAACCGGCTGCCGGCGCGCAAGCTCGACCAGCGCGTCTGGAAGGTGCTGGGCTGGATGAAGCGCGTGATGCCGCATTCGATGCAGCTCGCCCACACGGTGGCGGCCGAGCACTACACCGCCATGCTGGCCGGGCTGCTGCTCGACGACCCGTCCCGCATGAACGGCGCCGAGGAGGGCTACAAGCAGATGTGGCTGTGGCACGCGCTGGAGGAAACCGAGCACAAGGCGGTGTCCTTCGACGTCTGGAACGCGGTGATGGAGCCGGGCGCGAAGCGCTACCTGTTGCGCGTGGGCACCTACCTGATGACCACGCTGACCTTCTGGCCGACCGTGTTCCTGATCCACACGCGGCTGATCCGCTCGGATCGCCAGGCCGACCACCGCGTGCGCGGCATGTGGCGCGTGATCAAGTTCCTCTACGGGCCGCGCCACGGCGTGTTTCCGCGCATCGCGCGCGAATGGCTCGATTTCTTCCGGCCCGGTTTCCATCCCTGGGATCACGACAACCGGCGCCATCTGGCAATGATGTCGCAGATCGTCGCCGCCAACGAGGCGCGGCAGGCCGATTGGGTTGAGCCGCAGGTCTCGGCGGTGCGCAGGCGGCTCGGCGCGGCCTGAGGGCGGCGGGGGCGGCGGCCCGAACCCCATCGAAACGACAGCAAGACGGCACGAGGATGAAGCCGGGCACGACCCGGCAGGCAGGCAAGGCGGCGGCGCGATGCGTCGCCGCTTTTTTTTGCGCGGGCCGATGACGTCGCGACGGCGTGATGACCGCGCGCCGCCGCATCTTTCGATGGCGATTCCTCTGACTTTTTGCTGCGAACGCCGCGCCGATCGGCGCGGCGTTCGCGCCAGGCCAGCGCGGCAGCGGTACCGCCGGAAGGGCTTGCCGGGCCACGCCGGCGACCAATCGGCGGCTGTCCCCGCCGCCGCGACCGCAACTTCCTATCATCGGGCCCTTGCAATCATCCGGGAATGGACTAATCTTGTTAGTCAATTCACTTTGAGACTAACGGCCATGTCTCGACCCGCACCGACCCCGCTACCGGATTCGCATCCGGTGCCCGAAGCGACCCCGGCGCAGATGTCCGCCGCCGGCCTGCGTGCGTTCTTCAACATCGCGCGCGACTGGGACCTGTCGACCGAGCAGCAGATCGTCCTGCTCGGCTCGCCGGGCCGCTCGACCTTCTTCAAATGGAAGAACGCGCCGCAGGCGGCGCGCCTGCCGCGCGACACGCTGGAGCGCCTGTCGCTGATGCTCGGCATCTACAAGGCGCTGCAGATCCTGCTGCCGCCCGAGGCGGCCGACGGCTGGCTCAAGCGCAGCAACAGCGCCGCGCCCTTCAACGGCGGCCGCGCGCTGGACCGCATGCTGGCCGGCAACGTCAGCGACCTGGTGGCGGTGCGCCAGTATCTCGACGCGGTGCGGGGGGGCTGGGCGTGAGCGCGGCCGATCGCTCGACCCGCTGGCCCGTCACCACGCTCGACTGGGCGCCCGCCTACCGGGTGATTCCCACCCGCTTTCCCGCCATCAACCTGTTCGACCGGGTGGCCTCGCCCGAGGATTTCGACGCGCTCTACGCGCTCGAGGCGATGACCAACGACCGGGTGCGCGCCGAACTCGGCCAGCTCGAGCTGGTGCCGACGGCGGAGCGCCGCTACGGCCCCGGCTACGGGCCGATCATGGCGGCCTTCACGCACCTGAATCCGCAGGGCAGCCGTTTCTCCGACGGCAGCTACGGCGTGTTCTACTGCGCGCGCTCGCGCGCCACCGCGATCGCCGAGACGCGCCATCACACCGGCCTGTTCCTGGCCGCCACGCGCGAGAAGCCGATGCGCCAGCAGATGCGGCTCTATACCGTGGCCGCGCAGGGCGAGGTGGCCGACATCCGCGCCTGGCCCGAGCGCGACCCGGCCCTGCTCGACGCGCTCGACTATTCGGCGGGGCAGGCCTTCGGGCGCATGGTGCGCGGCGCCGGTTTCGCGGGCCTGGCCTATCCCTCGGTGCGCGATCGCGGCGGCGAGTGCCTGGCCGCGTTCCGCACCACCTTGCTGCGCGACTGCCATCACGCCGCCTACCTCGAATACAACTGGAACGGCTCGGCCGTCGACGTGGTGTTCGAGCTGAACCAGGTCGGCTGAGGCCGGCCGCGTATTCCCTAGTATTCCCGCGTTCTCCGGAGATACCGATGTCGAGTCTGCCGATGCTGTTTCGCAATCGTCCGCGCATGTGGGTCGCGCTGCTGGTGGGGATGGTGGCCGCGGCCCTGCTGCCGGCCGTGCACAGCCGTTTCGCGCGCATGCTGATCGGCTGGGACGTGACGGTGTGGTTCTATCTGGCGCTGATGTGGTGGCAGATGACGCGCGCGCATTACGACAAGGTGCGGGAGATCGCGATGCGCGAGGACGAAAGCGCCACCACCGTGCTGACCATCATCTGCCTGGCGACGGTGGCGAGCGTGGCCGCGATCGCGGTGGAGCTGGCCAGCGCCAAGAGCGTGGGCCTGCGCGCCGGCATCGAGCATTACGCGGTGACGGGCGCGACGCTGTTCGGCGCCTGGTTCCTGATCCCGACCATCTTCACCCTGCATTACGCGCGGCTCTATTATCAGTCGCCGCCCGAGGCGCGCGCGCTGCAGTTTCCCGATCGCGAGCTCGAGCCCGATTACTGGGACTTCCTCTACTTCTCGTTCACCATCGCGGTCGCCTCGCAGACCTCGGACGTGATGCTGAACAATCGCTCGATCCGGCGCGCGGGCCTCGCGCAGTCGATCCTCTCGTTCTACTTCAACATGGCGGTGCTGGGCCTGTCGATCAACGTGGCGGCCGGGCTGCTGGGCTAGGCGCGGTGCATGCCCGCTCCGCGCCCGGTATCGCCGTGCCTCAGCCGACCATCGCGTAGGGGCCGCCGCGTTCCAGTGCGCGCTGGTAGGTGGGCCGCGCGTGGATGCGCTCCAGGAAGGCGCGGATCGCCGGCAGTTGCGCGAGCGTGTCGGCGCGCGAGGCCGCCGCTTCCAGCGGAAAGCTCATCTGCACGTCGGCGGCGCTGAAGCTGTCGCCGACGAACCAGCCGGTCTCGCGCAGCGCCGCGTCGACGTAGCCGAGATGGAGCTTCAACTGCGGATCGACGAAGCTCGATTGCAGGGTCGACGAGATCTTGCGCGCGATCGGCCTGGCGAAGAACGGCATCGGCGCCTGCGCGATGCGCAGCGCCACCAGCTTGAGCAGCAGCGGCGGCATCGCCGAGCCTTCCGCGTAGTGCAGCCAGTAGGTATAGCGCAGCCGCTGCGGCGTGCCCGGCGGCGGCGCGAAACGGCCCTCGCCGTAGCGCTCGACCAGATACTCGATGATCGCGCCCGACTCGGCCAGCGTGAAGCCTTCGTCGGTGAGCACCGGCGACTTGCCGAGCGGATGGATGGCGCGCAGCTCGGGCGGCGCGAGCATGGTCTTGGGATCGCGCTCGTAGCGCTTGAGTTCGTAGGGAACGCCGAGTTCTTCTAGCAGCCAGAGCACGCGCTGCGAGCGCGAGTTGTTCAGGTGGTGGACGATCAGCATGAGCCTGTGGGATGGGGGCGCCTCGCACGCAGGGCGTGCCGCTCGCGATGGCGACGGGCGAGCGGACCGGAACGGGGCCGGCCGGGTTATGCTCGCGCTGGCGGGCGGGTGACGGCCCGCGTTCCAGATCCAGACGAGAGAGACCTTGCCGATGCCGATTCCGATGACCCGGGTGATTCTATACACGCACGACGTGCGCCAGTTGAAGTGTTTCTACCAAACGTATTTCGCGCTGCCGCTGCGCGAGGAGATCGAAGGGGAATGGGTGGTGCTCGACGCGGGCGGTATCGAGCTCGCCCTGCATCATGTCGGCGAGGCGTATAGGAGCCCGCCCGGGGAAGGCGCGGCACGCTCGGGAACGGGTTCCAACGCGAAATTCGTGTTCCAGGTCGAAGCGGGCATCGAGGCCTTGCACGACAGTTTGCTGCAGGCCGGCGTGCCGATGCGCGGCATCAAGCGCTACGACGGTTTTCCCTATCGCCTTTGCGACGGCACGGACCCGGAAGGCAACGTGTTCCAGTTGATGCAGGCCGATGCGGCAGGTGCCGCCACGAGCTGAACGCTGGCCTCGATCGTTTCGGGTTCCTGTCGAATCGCGTGCACCGTCGAGCGACATGCAATGCGCTCGGCGCGCGCGGCAGGTGCATCGAGCACCAGCCTTGCGCGACGCTGCCTGGGCACGGTGCGCAAGGGTCAAGACGCATTTAAAAGCGGAGTCCGACACTCGCACGCGCTCGCTATTCGGCGCATACTGCTTGCTCCTGCTGCCCGGCACGTCGCTTGCAGTGCCGGCCATGCCTCCCTAAAGGAGCGCATCACATGTCCGACTGTCCGCACGACCCTTACGCACACCGCTACACGCATTGCCTGCCGTTCGGCGCCCAACCCTGCAGCGCCTCCGCCGCCACGCTTCGTACCCACTTCCGCCTGTGGGCGCCCGCCAGCGCCGAGGTGCGCCTCGAATTCGGCATCGACGGCGCGGCGGAACCCGCCATCGAGATGGCGCCGGCCGGCAACGGCTGGTTCGAGACCTTCGCCGAATGCGGCCCCGGCGCGCGCTACCGCTACCGGCTCGACGACACGCTGCTGATTCCCGACCCGGCCTCGCGCTCGCAGCCCGAGGGCATCGGCGGCGCGAGCGAGGTGATCGATCCGCGCGCCTTCGAGTGGCGCAACACCTTCTGGCGCGGCCGGCCCTGGGAGGAGATCGCGTTGTACGCGATCCGTCCCGGCGCGCTCGGCGGCTACGATGCCGTGCGCCAGCGCCTGCCGCAGCTCGCGCGGCTCGGCGTGACCGCCATCGAGTTGCTGGCCTCGCCCGATGCCACGCACGACAGCCTGCCGTTCGCGCCGGTGGCCGCCTACGGCGGCCCCAACGCGCTCAAGGCGCTGATCGACGCGGCGCATGGCCTGGGCCTCGCGGTGCTGCTCGATCTCGACTACGCGCGCTTCGGTGCCGGCAACGAAGCCTTGCGGCGCTACGCGGTGCCGTTCTTCCAGCTGCGCGACGATCCCCAGCAGGCGCCGCTCGCGCTGGAGCATCCCGAAGTCTGCGATTTCTTCTGCGACAACGCGCTCTACTGGATCGAGGAGTATCGCTGCGACGGGCTGCGCCTGCGCGAGGCGGACCGGATCAGCAACGCGGGCTTGCGCGAGATCGCCGATCGCGTGCGCGGGGCCGTCTCGTCCGATCGCCTCGTGCACTTCGTGCTCGGCAGCGAGCGCCATCCCTCGCACCTGGCCGATACCCATTTCGACGCGCAATGGAACGAATGCGGCGAGCGCGCGCTGCATCGCCTGACCGGGCGCGCCGCGCATCCGTATCGCGAGGCGATCTCGACGCGCCAGACCATCCACACGCTGGCCCGCGCGCTGACGGCCGGCGGCTCGGCCTACCAGCGCGTCGGCGACGAACGCGGCGGCAACGACATCACGCTGCCGATCACCTCGCTGGTGTTGTCCGACGGCGCTCGTCGACCGACGGCCGCCACGCGCGAGGCGGGGCTGGCGGCGCTCGCGCTGTCGCTGCTGACGCCGCAGATCCCGCTGGTGTTCGCCGAGGCCGCGCCCGACGCGGCCAGCGAGCGTTTCGTGCAATCGGCGCTGGCGGTGCGCGCCAAGCTGATCGCGCCGCGCCTGCTCGATTCGCGGCCGCAATCGGCCGAGTTGCTGAGGCTGGCCGATGGCGTCGAGGCCGATGCGCTGCTGGCGGTCTGGCGGCTCGGCGACGGCGAATTGCTCAGTCTCGCGCTGAACCTGTCGCCTGATCCGCTGACGCTCGCGCATGTGCCCAAGGGCACCATCGTGTTCGAGACGCCGGCGCGCTCGCGCGATCGCGTGCTGTTCGGCGAGTTGCCGCCTTATGCGCTGGTCGCCTGGGTGACGGGCGACGTCAATCGTTATGCGCTCTCGCATGACGCGCGCTTCTATCCTCGCGAGGGTGCCGCGGCGTTCAACGCCTGAGCGGCGTTTCTCCCTGTCGCGCGGTGTTGCCGGGTCGGCGGCGCCGCGCGCATTCCCTCTCTCAGAACACCCCGAAACCACGAATACCCGCGACGCCATGCGCACCGTGGGCGCGCGCGTCCGGCAGGTCCTCGCGCGTCATGCCGCCGAGCGCGTAGATGGCGGGGCGCGCTGGCAGCGCCGCCGCGGATTCGATGGCGGGCCCCGCCTGCGCGATGCATTGCGCGAAGCCCTGCCAGCCGAGCGCCAGCGTGCCGGGATGGGTGAGGGTGGGCTTGACCGGCGAGAGCGTGACGAGATCGACGTCGATCTGCTGCGCTTGCCGCAAGGACGTCGCATCGTGGCAGGCCGCCGACAACAGCACCATAGGCGCCACCGGCCTCGACGAGGTGGCGAATAGCGCGGCCTCGCTCAAATGCACCCCATCGGCACCGAGCGCGAGTGCGGCGGCCGGCGTGATCGCGCCGTTGCAGATCACGCGTGCGCCCGCTGCATGCGCGAGCTCGATCACGCGCGCGGCGAGCGCGGCATAGGCGCCTGCATCGAGGCTTTTCACGCGCAATTGCAGCAACGCGATGCCGCTCGCGAAGGCGGCTTCGAGCCGCGCCACGAACGCGTCGAGCGCATCGCCCGAGGCGGATGCGGGCTCCGGCGTGATCAGGTAGACGGCCGGCAGCGCGGGACGCGCCGCGGTCTCAGAGCTTGACATGCTGGCTCAGGAAATCGAGGAAGCCCTGCACGCGCCCGGTCAGCGCGGCGTGGCGATAGTAGACGGCATTGATCGGCTGCCGATAGTCGCTCATCAGCTCGCCGAGCAGTGGGACCAGGCGCCCCGCCGCGATATCGGCGGCGCTCATGAAATCGGACAGGCAGACGATGCCGAGCCCGCCGAGCGCGAGATGGCGCAGCGTCTCGCCGCTCGAGGCGGTGTGGGCCGGCTCGATGACGAGGCCCTCGCCGTCGGGCTGGCCGCCCGCGCCGCGCCGGCGCAGCGGCCAGCGGTTGAGGGTTTCGATGTCGCTGAAACCGAGCAGCTTGTGCCGCTTCAGGTCGGCGACGCTGCGCGGCGTGCCGTGCTCGGCCAGGTAGGCGGGGCTGGCCAGGATGTGCAGCGGGCAGGCGCCGAGCGCTCGCGCATGCAGCGTCGAATCGGGCAGCGTGCCGATCCGGATCGCGATGTCGATGCGCTGCTCGATCAGGTCGACGAAACGTTCGTTGTTGGTCAGTTCGAGCTGAATGTCGGGATAGCGCGCGGTGAAGGCGGGCAGGTTCGGCACGATCGCGTGCAGCATGAAGGGCGTGGCGGCGTCCACGCGCAGCCGCCCGGCCGGCTTCACGCGGCCCAGCGACACGGCCGTCTCGGCCTCTTCCACCGATTGCAGGATGTCGCGCGCGCGTGAGCAGCAGTTCGCCCTCGTCGGTCAACTGCGAGCTGCGCGTGGTCCGACGCAGCAGCGTGACGCCGAGCTTGCGCTCCAGCCGGTTCAGCGCGCGGCTCACGCCCGACACGGTCTGGCCGAGCTGCTCGGCGGCGGCGGTAATCGAACCGCTGTCGATGATCGCGACGAAGGTCTGCAATTCCTCGGTCGAGGTCTTCATTTTTGATCCTGATTCAAGAATGACTTGAGCCTAACACGGTTTTTGCGAGGCCCGATCGCGCTCACACTGGCTGCATTCACGAATCGATACAGGGAGTGCGACATGAAGATTTTCGTCACGGGCGCAGGTGGTTTCATCGGCGGCTCGATCGCCGCTGGATTGGCTGGCGACGGGCACCAGGTGGTCGGGCTGGTGCGCCGCGAGGAGCAGGCCGAGGAACTGCGCGCGATCGGCGTCGAGCCGCGGCTCGGTTCGCTCGACGATCGCGCGCTGCTGGTGCGCGAGGCCCAGGCGGCCGATGCGGTGATCAACGCGGCCGATAGCGACCATCGCGGCGCGGTCGAGGCGCTGATCGAAGGGCTGAGCGGTTCGGGCAAGGTGCTGCTGCATACCAGCGGCTCGAGCATCGTCGGCGACGCCTCGGGCGGCGAGGGCAGCGAGACGATCTATCACGAGGACAAGCTGCCCGAGCCGACCGCCGACAAGGCCGCGCGCGTGGCGATCGACAATCTCGTGCTGGACGCTTCGCGGCAAGGCATTCGTCCCGCCGTGCTGTGCAATACGCTGATCTACGGCCATGGCCTGGGGCTGCCGCGCGAGAGCGTGCAACTGCCGCGCCTGATCCGCCAGGCGCGCAAGAGCGGCGTGGTGCGCCACGTCGGCCCGGGCCGCAACATCTGGTCGAACGTGCATATCGACGACGTGGTCGAGGTCTATCGGCTCGCGCTGCAACGCACGCCGGCCGAAGGCATCTTCTACTTCGTCGAGAACGGCGAGGCGGCATTCCGCGACATGTCGGCCGCGATCGCCAGGGCGATGGGCCTGGGCGCGGCGCAGGACTGGCCGCTGAAGGACGCCGAGGCGGAATGGGGCTACGAGATGGCGAACTACGGCCTGGGCTCGAACAGCCGCGTGCGCGGCGAACGCGCCAAGCGCCTGCTCGGCTGGCAGCCGAAGCACGCCTCGGTGCTCGACTGGATCGCCGCCGACATGCGGCACGAGCGCGCCTGAGGCGGCGCGCCGATCCGGCGCGTGACGGCGGCGCAAGCCGGCCCGCGCGCGATGGCCTCGGGGCCGTCGCGCGCGGGCGTTTTTGTTTTGGGGAGAGAAAACGGCGGCGAGGGAGGGTGCCGCCGCCGTCGCGCTTACTCGTCGGCTTCCTTCAGCGCCTTCGGGTAGACGCGCACCAGCACGATGCGCGGCCCGTTCATCTTCTTCACCACCACGTCGAAGCTGTCGAAGGACACGCGCTGGCCCTCGGTCGGCAGGTCGCTGAGCGCCTGGATCACCAGGCCGCCGACCGATTCGGCGCGGCCCTCGTCGATGTCGATGCCCAGCGCCTGCTCGAGCGACACCACCGGCAGGCTGCCCTTGCCCATCAGCGTGCCGTCGTCCAGGCGCGCCCAGTCGGCGTCGCCCTGGCGGAACTCGTCGTGGATCTGGCCGACCAGCGCGCCGAGCAGGTTGTCGAGCGTGAGGAAGCCGATCGGCTTCTCGTGCTTGTTGCCGACCAGGGCGAAGTGCGGCGCGCCCTTGCGGAAGCGCCGGAACAGCTCGAGCGCGGGCGTGTCGGGCCGCACGTACTGGACCGGGCGCACGTAGTCGGACAGGTCCTCCAGCGCGGCGCCGGCATGGCGCGCCAGCAGCAGGTCCTTCAGGTGGATCAGGCCCGTCACCTGCTCGCGCGAGGCGTCGGTAAACAGCGGGTAGCGGCTGAAGCGATGGCGCGCCACCACCTCCATGTTGTCGGGCAGCGGCAGGTCGCGGCGCAGGCCGATCATCTCGTTGGCCGGGCGCATCAGGTCCGATACCGTCATCGAGGAGAAGTCGAGCGAATGCGCCAGCGTGTTCCACTCGTCGTTGCTGTAGGTGGCCACCGGCGCCTTGGCGCCGGCCGCGTTGCGGCGGCTGCGCAGGATCAGCTTCAGCTCGTCGGTCGAATAATGCGAATCGCCGCCGTGCTCGGCGGACAGGCCGACGATGCGCAGCACCGCGTTGGCGCTGCTGTTCAGCACCCAGATCGCCGGGTACATCATCCAGTAGAAGGCATAGAGCGGCAGCGCCAGCCACAGGCCGACCTGCTCGGGCTGGCGGATCGCCATCGATTTCGGCGCGAGCTCGCCCACCACGATGTGCAGGAAGGAAATCACCGAGAACGCGAACACCAGCGAGATCGCGTGCACCAGTTGCGGCGATTCGATGCCCAGCGCGTCGAGCAGCGGCGAGAGGATCTCGGCGAAGGCGGGCTCGCCGATCCAGCCGAGGCCGAGCGAGGCCAGCGTGATGCCGAGCTGGCAGGCGGACAGGTAGGCGTCGAGGCGCGCATGGACGATGCGCAGGATGCGGCCGCGTAGGCCGTGCTGACGGGCCAGCGTCTTGACGCGCGTGGCGCGCAGCTTGACGAGACCGAATTCGGCGGCCACGAAGAACCCGTTCAGGGCCACCAGCAACAACGCGCCGATCAGCGCGATGATCTGTATCAACGAAACGACTCCGGGAATAAAGGAAGCGTCAGTATAGAGGCGGAAAGGCGCACGTAAAGTTCGTGCGCCGGAAAAAAGCTCATGCGCTGGCCTTGCGCGGCAGCGTCAGGGTGCTGCGTGCCGCGCTGCCGGCGGCGAGTTCCGGTGCCGTGAAGCTGCCGCCGTGGGCGAGCGCCACGCGTTGGCACAGCGCGATCGCCCAGGGCGGGCGGCGGCCGTCGCGCTCCAGCAGCGCTTCGCGGCGCGCGCCGGGATCGAGCGCGTGCGGCAGCGAGGCGTCGACGATCGCGTCCGGCTCGGCGACGAAGGCCAGCTCGAAGCCGACGTTGTCGGCCGAGTGCAGCGCATCGCAGGCGAGCGTGACGGTCGAGCCCGGCGCGGCCGCCTCGATCGCGAACACCGCGAGCGTCCACAGCGCCTGCGCGAGCCGTTCGGGATCGGCCAGCACGGTGGCTTCGCGCGCGCCTTCGAGATGGATCTCGAGGCGGGTGCCGCGGGCGTCGGCGAGCGCGGCGCGGGCCAGCGCGGCCACCTCGTCGAGCAGCTCGGCGAGTACCACCGGGGCCGGCGCGATCGCCAGCGCGCGCGTATCGGCGCGCGGCGCGTCGAGCGCGCTCTCGATCAGCCGGGTCTGCTGCTCGATGCCGGTGCGGATGCCGCTCAGCGCGCGTTGCAGGGACGCGTCGCCGGCCGGCAACTGGCGCTCCAGCACATAGGCCCAGCTATGCATGGCGTTGAGCGGGCTGCGCAGATCGTGCGACGCGACGGACAGCGCCTGGTCGCGCGAGAACAGCGCGGCCTCGGCGGCGTAACGGGCGGCGCGCTCGCGCAGCAGCTCGGTGCGGGGATCGGCGGGGGAGAGGGTCACGAGGGCGGTGCTGAGATGACGGAATCCACATTATAGGGACCGGACCGGGGCGCGTCGCGCCGACTTCGAGGGCGAATGCGCGCCGATGCGCGATGTTGCGAATCGATCGGCGCCTATTGATCGGGACCGGCCGCCCGCAGCATGCCGCCGATTTTCCTGGTTTCGCGCGGTTTCGGCGTGATCGCGGCCCCGCGCCGGCCGTCAGGCCGGCACGCCGTCCTCGCGCGCGGCGGCGCGGTTCGGCAGCAACTGACAGACCAGCAGCCCGGCCAGCATCAGCGCGCAGCCGAGCAGGACGCGCAGGCTCAGCGTCTCGCCCAGCGCGGCCCAGCCGGCCAGCGCGGCGAACACGCCTTCCATGCTGAAGATCACGGCCGCGTGGGCGGGCGCGGCGTCGCGCTGCGCCACCACCTGCAGCGTATAGGCGACGCCGACCGACAGCAGGCCGCCGTAGAGCAGGGTCGGCAGCGCGCGCGCCAGGGTGTTGGCATCGAGCGTCTCGACGCCGAGGCCGATCGCGCCGCACAGCAGCCCGCAGACCAGGAACTGCTGGAAGGCCAGCACCAGCGGATCGTGGCGGCGCGCGAAATAACCGACCGCGATCACGTGGATCGAGATCAGGATCGCACCGACCAGCTGGAAACCGTCGCCGTACATCACGCTGAAGTGCTCGTCGACGCTGAGGAAGTACAGGCCGATCGCGGCCAGCGTGGCGCCCAGCCAGGTGCCGGTGCCGGCGCGATGGCGCAGCAGCACGCCGATCAGCGGCACCAGCACCACGTAGAGCGAACTGATGAAGCCGGCATTGGCGATCCTGGTGTATTGCAGGCCGATCTGCTGCAGCGAGATCGAGGCGGCCAGCAGCAGGCCGAGCAACAGGCCCGGCAGCAGCCCGGCCGGCCGTTGCGCGAGCGCGGCGATCTCGCGGCGCGCGCACTGGCGCGTCAGCAGCAGCGGCACCAGCGCCAGCGCGCCGAGCAGGAAACGCAGCCCGGTGTAGAGGAAGGGCCCGATCACCGACAGGCTGAGCCGCTGGGCGACGAAGGCCGAGCCCCAGATGACGGCGGCGGCCAGCATCAGCAGGTTCGCGCGGAGGTGGAGGCGGGCGACGGGCGTCATCGGCGAGGGGATTCGAAAAGGCGCAAAAGGAGAGAGTTTATGCCGAAGCGGCCAGGCTGGCGGTGAAACGCCGCAGCGTGTCGGCCGAGCGCGGCTCGCGCACGCGCGAGTAGAGCACCACCTGCGAGATGGGCAGCGCCGGCAGGCCGAAGCGCGCGCCGACCTCCACCAGCCCGCGCGGCGCCACCCGGCGCGCCAGCGGGCAGACCGCCAGGCCCGCGGCGGCGGCGGCGGCCACGGCCGCCACGCCGCCGCCCGTGAAGCGCTCGCGCCAGGCGATGCCGGCCCGCTCGAGCGCGCGCAGCGCGGCGGCGCGCACGCCGCAGGGGCCGGCCAGCACCGACAGCGGCAGCGGTTCGCCGGCGCGCGGCGCCCAGTCGGGCGCGGCCAGCCAGCTCAAGGCCTCGCTGAACAGCGGCACGGCATCCTCGCGCGGCGGGTCCTCGCCGGGCTCGTGGCGCACCACGGCCGCGTCGAAGCGGCGTTCGTCGTAGTCGGCCAGCAGCCGGGCCGAGGAGCCCAGGTGCATCTCCAGCGACAGCGAGGGATCGTGCCGGTGCAGGCTGGTCAGCAGCGCGGGCAGGTCCGGCACCGCCACGTGCTCGCTGACGCCGATCGACAGCCGACGCGGCTCGGCGGCCACCGTGCCGAGCGCGCGCTGATGCGCGTCGAGCAGCTCGCGCGCGGCCGGCAGGAAGGCCTCGCCGTCGACGGCGAGCCGCACCACGCGCGGCGTTCGCTCCAGCAGGGCGCGGCCCAGATGCGCCTCGAGGCGCTTGATCTTGAGGCTGACGGCCGATTGCGTGGTGTCGAGCGCGTCGGCGGCGCGCGTGAAACTGGCCAGCTCGGCGACCAGCACGAAGGCGCGGACGGCATCGAGATCGAGTGGTTTCATTTCAAATGAAAATGGATGATATATCTGGTGATGTCTGTTGATTATAGATGGGCCTGTCTATGCTGGGAGACATCGATGGGAAACACCCGTTTCCCCTTCAACCGCCAGGAGCCCGTCATGCCCTTCACCCGTATCGCCGTTCGCGAAGGCCGTTCCGTCGAGGATCGCCGCGCCTTGTCCGCCGGCGTCCATCGCGCCCTGCAGCGCGCCTTCAACGTGCCCGAGGACGACATCTTCATGCTCGTCACGCAACACGCCGCCGAGGACTTCATCTTCGGGCGCCACTACCTCGGCATCGAGCGCAGCGACGACCTGGTGATGCTGCAGATCACCGTCAGCGATACGCGCACGCGCGAGCAGAAACGCGAGCTGTATCGGCTGATCGTCGAGGAACTGGGCGCCTCGCCGGGCGTGCGTCCCGAGGACGTGCTGATCAGCCTGGTCGAGGTCAAGCTCGACGACTGGTCGTTCGGGATGGGCCTCGCGCAGTACGCGAACTGAGCGCCGGCGGCGCGTCGGGCGCCGCGTTCCCGGTCAGGCCGTGCCGTGTACCATGCTCGTCATCGACAGCCGTCGACGGCGCGCATGGGCGCGACGGGCAGGCTGGCGAGCGGAGGCCTCATGACGCGTGTGCTGGAAATCGTGCTTGCCCTGCCCTTGCCGTCAGGCGGGGTGACCGCCGGGCGCCGCCGCGGCACCGCGCGCGCGGTGCGCGACTTCGGCGCGGAACTGGTTCGTGCCTGGCGGATCTGCCCGCCGGTGCGGATGAAGCGCGGGCACGAAAGCATCGCGATCACCCCGCTGGCGCTGGCCGAGGCGCTGCCGCACGCGTCGCGCTGGCGTGCCTGGCGCGAGACGGGGCAGGCCGGCGAGCGGTGGGTGGCGGTGCACTCGACGCCGTTCGCGCCGGGCGTCGCGATACGCGAGACGCTGCCCGACGAGACGCAGGATACCGAGGCGGCCGCGAGCGACGGCTCGCTGGCCGCCGAGCTGCGGCGCGTCTTGCGCGAGGGGAGCGTGCCTGCCCATGCGATGGGGGCCGGCGCGGATCATGCGGAATCCGAAGCAAGCGAGCGGCCGACGCAAACGCCGGCCGCCGATGCATTCGGCTTCGATTGCGAGCGCCGGCGCGGCCGCTGGCAGCGCGAGGATCGCGTGCCGGTCGACCTCACGCTCGACGACCTGGGCTGGCGCGGCGAGCAGGGCGCCGGCCGCGCCTGCGAGCTGCGGCTGGCGGTGGAATATGTCGACGACGATGCCGGCCGGGAACTGGCCTTGCGATCGCTGTTCGATGCGGCGCGCGAACTGAGCGGCGCCTGGCCCGCCTTCCTGAAGCCGGCTTCGCTGCTCGACCTCGCCTGCGCGGGCGTGCCGCCCGATGCCGAGCGCGGCCCGGTGCGCGCCGATCCCGTCGACCTGGCGGGCATGCGCCGGCAGCGCGAGGCCCTGTTCGCGTTCGGCGCGAACGTGGTCGCGCAATGGCTCGGCAACGACGCCGGCGTGCGCGACAGCAGCGATCCCGAATATGTCCACCAGATGCGCATCGCGCTGCGCCGGCTGCGCACGCTGATGCGGCTGTTCCGCGATTACGCCGACGAGGCCTATCGCGAGGCCTTCGCGGCCGATCTCTCCTGGTTCGGCGCACAGCTCGGCGTGGTGCGCGACTGGGATGTCTGCGTCAGCGAAACGCTGCCGCGCCTGGCCGAGGCCGATACCGATGTCGCCGGCGCGCCGGCCTGGGCCGCCACGCTGGAGGCGGCGGCGCGCCAGCGCGACGTGGCGCGCGGCGAGCTGCGGCAGGCCTTGGGTTCCTCGCGTTACGCGCGGCTGGTGCTGGGCTGGGTCGAATGGTTGTGCCTGCTGTCGCTGCGCGGCGAGCAGGCCGCCACGCGGCGCCAGCGCCGCTCGCTAAGGCGCCATGCCGCCCGGCGCGTCGACAAGCTGTTCGCACGCGTCTACGGCGCGCCGGACCTGGCCACGCTCGATGCCGCCGAGCGCCACCGCGTGCGGATCGACGCGAAACGGCTGCGCTACGCGCTCGAATTCTTCGCCTCGATCGCTTCGCAGGACACGCGCCGCAAGCTGATCAAGCGGGTCTCGGAGGTGCAGGGCACGCTGGGCGACGCCAACGATGTCGAGGTTGCGTTGCGTCACCTGGAGCGCCTCGCCGCGCCGCCCGAGCAACTCGGCTTCGCGCGCGGCTACGGCGCGGCCGCGCAGCATTACGCGACGATCGTGGCCGAGGCGCAACTGCGCAAGCTGCGGCGCCCCAAGCTGCGCGGCTAGCGCGCGGAGGCGAACGTCGGCACTGGGTGCTGAGCGAGGCGAGGCCGCCGTGCGCGAGCCGCTGTCACGGAGCCGATTGCAGTGGGATCGCGAGGATGGCTCAGATGCTGCGGAAGGCGGGCGGCCGGGAGGAGGAAGAGGCCGCGCCGGGGCGCGAGGCCGGCCGATAGTTCGGGTTGGCCTTCCAGCGGGCGCGCACATAGGGGCGCTCGTGGCCCGACACCTTCAGCGCGACCTCGGTGACCCAGCGCTGCGAGGGCACCGGGATGCCGTGCAGGGTGATGGTGACGATCGCGAGGCTGGCCACCACGGCCGGCACCGACCAGCGATGCGGCTCGGCGCGCCAGGCGATCAGCACGAAGGACAGCGCGGCCAGCGCGCCGACCACGCAGCCGGTGATCGATTCGGAAGGCGAATGCGCCGAGAGCACCACGCGCGAGAACGAGACCGCCACCCCCAGCGCCAGGCCGGCCGCCACGCCGGCCGCGCGCAAGGCAGGATGGGCGCGCGTCATCGCGATCATCATCGCGACCGGGTAGACCGAGCTCGACAGCATCGAATGGCCGCTGAAGCCGGTGAAATCCCAGGCGCGGATGCCGATGCCCCAGCCGAGGAAGGCGATCTTGGTCAGCCCGACCGCGGCCACCGCGACGCCGAGCACGGCCAGCCAGGTCAGCGCGAGACGCGCCGAGTAGCCGAGCGCGAGCCAGATCGCGAGCGTGGCGGCGAGGGGGAGCGTGATGCCGGCACTACCGAAGTAGGTGATCCAGTTCCATAGTTGAAGCGGTAGGTCGTACATCGAGAAACGGCGGCGAGATGAAGTGGAAAGAGGCGGAACGCGGGCCGTGAGGCGGACGGCGACTGCCCAGTATAACGGGGTCCATCCCGGCGCTACACGATCCGGCCCCCGGTCAAGCGGCTGAAACAATGTTATTGTGCAATGCACAAATTCAACGTGGTGGCGTCGCTGTTGGCGCCCCGATTCGACTGCGAGCCGATCGATGACCAAAAGTCTGACGAAACTCTGGCTGGGCGGTATGAAAAAAATGCTGCGCACGCCCGCGCCGCGATCGCCCGCCGGCGTCGCGAGCGCCCCCCGTTCCACGCCCCGCGGCGCCGATGCGCGCGCGCCGGTGCCGCCGCGCGAATCGCGCGTTCGGCCACGCGCGGCCGCCTGGGCCGGCGGAGAATGGAGCCGCGGCGAGCATCCGCTGCCCTTCGTGATCGGCCGCTTGGTCCGGCACCTCGGCTACGCGCTGTATGTGCCGCGCGATCTCCCGGAAGGCGCGCCGCTGGTGGTGATGCTGCACGGCTGCACCCAGGATGCCGACCAGTTCGCGCAAGGCACCCGCATGAACCTGCTGGCCGATCGGCACGGGTTCGCGGTGCTGTACCCGGAGCAGTCGACGCAGGCGCATTCGCACGGTTGCTGGCACTGGTACGACGATACCGAGCGAGGCGGCCGCGGCGAGGCGCGTGCGGTGGTCGATCTGGTCGACAGCCTGGTCGAGCAGCGACATTTAGACGCATCTCGGGTCTTCGTCGCCGGCCTGTCGGCGGGGGCCGGGCTGGCGACGCTGCTGGCGCTGCATTTCCCGGCGCATTTCGCGGCGATCGCCCTGCATTCGGGGCCGGCCTTCGGCGATGCGCGCTCGAGCATCGCGGCGATGGACGTGATGCGGCGCGGCCTGCATCGCGATCCGGTCGCGATCGCCGATGAATACGCCGAACCCGGCAGCTATCCCGGCATGCCGGTGCTGATCGTCCATGGCGACGAGGATCCGGTGGTGTCGCCCGTCAACGCCGAGCACCTCGCGCTGGAATTCCTGCGGCTCAACGACTTGGTCGAGGCGGACGGGGCACGGCGCGGCGTCACGCGGACCGAGACGGACATGGGCGATGCGAGCCTGGTCGATTACCGCCGCGGCGGCACGCCGGTGCTGCGCGTCTGCCATGTCGGCAAGCTCGGCCACGCCTGGGCCGGCGGCGACGAAACGGTGCCGTTCCACGCGGCGGTCGGTCCCGATGCGAGCACGATGATCTGGGGCTTTTTCGCGGAGCATTGTCGCCAGGGTGCGACAAGGTGACTAGGTATTTTTGAAACGCTTGGCGAGGATAAGGGTTTTCCCTATAATCCGGGTTAACACTTAAGCAATAACCCTGGATTTGGAGAGCCCTATCATGATGTACATGCTGAGCCGCCTGTTCCTGTTCCTGACGAAGTCTTCCGAACAGATCGCCAAGGAACGCGCCGATGCGTACCTGGCCGATGCCACCGATCTCTACGATCTCGAATTCCGCATCCGCAAGCTCGACCAGGAAGCCGCACATCGCGCGCCGGCCTGGATGGCCGCACGTTGATCGCCGGCTCCGGCTGCGAACCGGGCGATGCGTTCCTGATCTTCCCGCCGTTGCGCGAGTCTCGCGCAGACAAAAAAGCGTGACAACCACCGTGGTTGCCACGCTTTTTTCATATCCGCCGTGCCGCGCCCGGCTTGGCCGGGCGTGGGTCTGAACGGGCGCCTGCCTCAGGCGATCACGATCCGCACCGGCACGTTGTTGCGCGTCGCGTTCGAATACGGGCACACCTCGTGTGCCTTGTCGACCAGTGCCTTGGCGGCTTCGGGCGCCAAGCCCGGCAGCGAGACGCGCAACTCGACGTCCAGCGCGAACCCCCCCTTGTCGTTCGGGCCGATGCCCACTTGCCCCGTCACCGTCGTATCGGCCGGCAGCGTCTGCTTGGTCTGGCCCGCCACGAACTTCATCGCGCTCAGGAAACAGGCCGAATAGCCGGCGGCGAACAGTTGCTCCGGATTGGTGCCTTCCGCGCCCGTGCCGCCCAGCTCGCGCGGCGCGGCCAGCTTCACGTCCAGCTTGTTGTCGTCCGAAACCGCGCGGCCGTCGCGGCCGCCCGTGCTGGTGGCGCTCGTCTTGTACAGAATGTTCATGCTCGACTCCTGTTCATCTCGGTGAGAAGGGAAACCGGCCCGGACTTGCCGCATCGCGTCCGCCAGCCATGGATCAAAATATATCGAACAAAAGATTAGTGTGCAAATTAATTCTCGATGAAGCCGGCGACGACCGGCGATAGCGTGCCGGCGACTCCCTTTACTCCTCGTTGTGTTCCTTCAGCGCCTCGCGCAGTTGGCGAAGGTTTTCGCGCAATTGCCCGAGGAATTCGGGCGTTTGCTGCATGGCGCAATAGAGATCGATCGGTACCGAGCGGGCAGCCTTGCGCAGCGCGGTGCCCTCGGCGGTGAGGCGGGCATGCACCACTCGCTCGTCGGCGGTGCCGCGCACCCGCTCTATATAGCCGAGCGACTCGAGCCGCTTGAGCAGCGGCGTGACCGTGGCCGAATCGAGGTTGAGACGCGCGGCGATGTCCTTGACGGCGATGTCGTCGGTTTCCCACAGCACCAGCATCGTCAGGTACTGGGGATAGGTCAGCGAGAGCCGCTCCAGCAAGGGCTTGTAGGCCTTGGTCATGGCCAGCGAGGTGGAGTAGAGCGCGAAGCAGAGCTGCTCGTCGAGCGTGGCGGGAAGCGTGGGAAGCGCGGGGAGGTCGGTCATGATCGGCGGCCCGTCGATCGGGCACAAGAAATTCGCACACTAAGGATTGTGCGCCGATCCTGCCCGGCTGGCGAGCGGCGGCGCATGACGGCCGCCGCCCGCTGGATTCAGTGCTGGGGCGGGGCGGCCGTGCTGCCCGGCTCCTGCACGCCGAAGCAGCCGCGATAGGTGGCGTAGAACGAGCAGTAGAGCGCCGCGGTGATCACCACCGAGACCGGCATCATGATCGTCATGGCGTAGACGCCGACGCCGAGCGCCTGCAGCAGGGCGGCCAGGCTGAACGAGGCGCCGGTGGCGACCGCGAACCACAGCAGGCCGTACAGCGTGAAGGCCCAGCGGTTGCGCCAGCAGCTCACCACGCTGAAGAACAGCGCCTTGACGGGCGGGATCTCGTGCCAGGCGGTGAGCACCGGCGCGAACCAGAACATCATCGCGACCGGCACGTAGAGCGTGGCGCAGATCAGCAGGGCGACCAGGGTGCCCATCGACAGGATCAGGTTCGGATCGGGCTTGTCGTCGCCCAGGCCGAACATCAGGCGCAGCAGCATGCCGCCGTCGCCGAAGGCCGAGCAGGCGAACACCAGCGCGATCGAGACGATGTAGATGCCGCCCAGCGTGAACAGGCGCTGCGTGGTCAGGCTGCCGTAGGCGCGGAAGCCGTCGATCAGGATCGTCGGCAGCACCGGCTTGCCGGCCACCGCGTCGCGGCAGGCCGCCATGAAGCCGACCGAGATGCCGGGGATGAACAGCAAGGGCAGCGCCGGGCCGATCACCGGCACCAGCGAGACGATCATCATCGCCAGCAGGTAGGTGAAGAACAGCGTGATGAAGGCCAGCGGATTGCGGCGGAACAGCCAGATGCCCTGGCGGAACCAGACGTAACCGGTCTTGGCGGGGACTTCGATCAGTTGCATGGGTCGTGTCGCTCGGGGAGCGCCCGCGCATGGGCGATGCGTTCGCGCAGGATCCGCTCGAAATGGCCGGGATCGTGCGGCTTGAGCATCTCGGCGGCGCGGGGCAGGTGGAAATCATACAGGCGCGACACCCAGAACCGGTACGCGCCGGCGCGCAGCATGTCGGGCCAGCGGCGGCGTTCGTCGTCGGTGAACGGGCGCACGGTCTGGTAGGCGCGCAGCAGCGCGTCGGCGCGCCGCGTGTCGAGCACGCCGGTGGCCAGCTCGGTGCACCAGTCGTTGACGGTGACGGCGACGTCGAACAGCCACTTGTCGCAGCCCGCGAAGTAGAAATCGAAGAAGCCGCCCAGGCGCACCGTGTGGCCGGTATCGGGCGCCGCGTGCGCGAACAGCACGTTGTCGCGGAACAGGTCGCAGTGGCAGGGGCCCTCGGGCAGCGCGGCGTAGTCGTCCGAGGCGAAGAAGGCGGCCTGGTGCGCGAGTTCGCCCTCGAGCAGCGCCCGTTGCGCGCTGTCGACGAAGGGAACGATGGCAGGCACGTTGTCCTGCCACCAGGGCAGGCTGCGCAGGTTCGGCTGGCGGTTCGCGTAGTCGCGGCCCGCCAGGTGCATGCGCGCCAGCATCTGGCCGACCTCGACGCAGTGTTCGACCTCGGGCGCGAGCTGGGCCGAGCCTTCCAGCTTGGTGACGATCGAGGCCGGCTTGCCGTGCAGCTCGCCGAACAGCGTGCCGTCGGCGCGCACCACCGGGTCCGGCACCGGCACGCCGTGCCCGGCGAGATGGCGCATCAGCTCCAGGTAGAACGGCAATTGCGTGGTCGTCAGCTTCTCGAAGATGGTCAGGACGTAGTCGCCGCGCGTGGTGGTCAGGAAGAAATTGCTGTTCTCGATGCCGGACGGGATGCCGCGAAACGCGACGACTTCGCCGAGATCGTAGTGGCGCATCCAGTGCGCGAGATCGGAATCGGAGACTGCGGTGAAAACTGCCATGCGGGGATGCGTCGAAACGGGTTGGCAGGCCGGCGAGCGGGCCGGCGGCTGCGGAGGGGGCGGGCGGGGCCGCCCCGCCAGGCCGGCGATGCCGGCGGGATGGATCAATAGTGCAGGTTGATCGAGGGCACGCGCGTGACCGGCACGTTGCCCTGGTGCGGACGCGGCGAGATGTCGGGCGTCGAGCTCATCTGGTAGCGCGTGCCGAAGTTGGAGCGCACGTCGATCTCGACCGGCTTGCCGCGATCGCGGTACTCGGTGACCTCGGTGCCGCTCACGCTCTTCTCGTGGAAGCTCGGCGTGCGCGTGATGTCGTCGAATTCGACTTTCGAGCTGACTTCGGCGCCGGGGCGGTTGATCTTGGTGAGATCGGGCAGGCCGGCGGCTTCGTCCTGCGCGGCCCGGGCTCGTGCTTCGTCGCTCGGCTGCTGGCCGTCGGCAAATGCGGGCCCTGTGAGGGCGACGGCCGTCGCGAGCGCGGCGGCGAAAATGAGCGGCTTCATGAGGTTCTCCGGATTAACCGTACGATTCTAGCAAAACCGGCCGGGCGCCGAGCTTGCCGTCGCGCCGCTGTGGCGGCGCCGCGTCGGCGCGCGATGGGCACCGGCGCGCGCGCGCTTGCGAGATAATGTCGAACGCAACCGAAGAGGCAATCGACAATGAACAAGGATACGCATCGCCAGCATCTTCCGCTCTCGCCCGAGAGCCCCTCTGTCGAGGCCTTCGACGACCCGGCCGCCGCCTTCGAGCGGCTGTCCTCGATCTACGAGACCAATACCGCCTTCCTGCGCGAGGCGTTCGCCCGCTACCGCCGCAGCGAGCCGCTCGGCGGCCATGTGCGCGCCTGCTACCCGTTCGTGCGGGTGCGCACCGAGGTCAATACCAATATCGACTCGCGCCGCTCCTACGGTTTCGTGGCCGGCCCCGGTGTGTTCGAGACCAGCGTCACGCGCCCGGACCTGTTCGCCAGCTACTATCGCGAGCAGTTGCGCCTGCTGGTGAAGAACCACAGCGCGAAGATCGAGGTCGGCGTGTCCGACCAGCCGATTCCGATCCATTTCGCGTTCTCGGAAGGCATCCACCTGGAGGGCGATCTCGACCGCGACCGCCTGCTGGCGATGCGCGACGTGTTCGACGTGCCCAACCTGGCCAATCTCGACGACCGCATCGTCAACGGCACCTACGAGCCGGCGCCGGACGAGCCGCATCCGCTCGCGCTGTTCACCGGCGCGCGCGTCGATTTCTCGCTGCACCGGCTGCGCCACTACACGGCCACGCTGCCGACGCACTTCCAGAACTACGTGCTGTACACGAACTACCAGTTCTATATCGACGAATTCGTGAAGCTGGGCCGCACCATGATGTCGGCCAGCGACGATCCCGAGGTGCGCGAGTACCGCAGCCAGTACACCTCCTTCGTCGAGCCCGGCGACGTGGTGACCTACAACGCCAACCTCGGCAACCAGCCGATGGAGGGCTCGCCGCCGCCGCGGCTGCCGCAGATGCCGGCCTACCACTTGAAGCGCGCCGACGGCAGCGGCATCACGATGGTCAATATCGGCGTGGGCCCCTCGAACGCGAAGACCATCACCGACCATATCGCCGTGCTGCGCCCGCATGCCTGGGTGATGCTCGGCCACTGCGCGGGGCTGCGCAACACGCAGCGGCTCGGCGACTACGTGCTGGCGCACGGCTACGTGCGCGAGGATCACGTGCTGGACGACGACCTGCCGCTGTGGGTGCCGATCCCGGCGCTCGCCGAGGTGCAGGTGGCGCTCGAGCGCGCGGTGGCGCAAGTCACCCGACTCGACGGCAGCGAGCTCAAGCGCGTGATGCGCACCGGCACGGTGGCCAGCGTCGACAACCGCAACTGGGAGCTGCGCGACCATCGCGAGCCGGTGCAGCGGCTCTCGCAGAGCCGCGCCATCGCGCTCGACATGGAGAGCGCGACCATCGCGGCGAACGGCTTTCGGTTCCGGGTGCCGTACGGCACCTTGCTGTGCGTGTCCGACAAGCCGCTGCATGGCGAGCTGAAGCTGCCGGGCATGGCCGACCAGTTCTACCGCGCGCAGGTCGACCAGCATCTGCAGATCGGCGTGCGCGCCATGGAGATCCTGCGCACCAACGGGCTGGCGAAACTGCACAGCCGCAAGCTGCGCAGTTTCGCCGAGGTGGCGTTCCAGTAATCAAGGAAGGCAGCGCTCGCGCATCGATTCCTTCGCGATCGATCGGCTTATGTGCTTTTTTGTCGATCGGCGGCGAATCGCGTGGCGGGATCCAGTACAGTTCGCGCGGCCTGATCACGCTTCGTGCGCTTCGCGTGCCGCCCGGATGACGAAACAGGCCGCGCCGACTTCTCGTCGGCGCGGCCTGTTTTTCGCCCGCTGATTGGCCTGTCGGTCGATCAGCGCCGCGTGTTCATCGGCACTCGTTGTGCCCCCAGTGTCCCGGCGGGCAGTGCGGGCGGTCATGGCGATGATGCTCCATCCACTCCCGGCGCTGCCAGTAGCGATGGCCGTCCCAGTAACGGTCACCATGCCAGCCCACCACCACCGGCGGGCCGCCGACCTGGACGTTGACGACTTGTGCGTTGGCGGCGCCGCCCGACAGGGCGATACCGAAGGCGGCCAGCAGCGTGGCGATCAGGGTGCGTTTCATGGTCTTCTCCTCGAAAGGTGGATCGGGGATGTCCGCCGCGTCTCGATGGCGGGGGCGGCCGGCTGGCGCGCTTGCCCGGTGCCGCGGCGGTCACGGCATGGCTTCAGTCTGGCGATCGGGCAGATTAATTAGCGTGTGGATTTGTAACCTTGGATTCGCCGGGCGGGGTGCCGCCGGCCCGGCCGACGCAGGCCGGCGATCCGGCCCGAACTTTGCCGCGAGTCGGCGCGGGCGGGCGCCGCGGCCGGGTGCCTCGATATGGATTGGCTTCGGGTCTGCTGAAACGGCTGGTTACGAATCGCGGCGAGTGTTGCAGGGGAGGATCCATGAAATCGCCGTGCGGCTCCGATACGATGGCGCAGCGTTGCCGGCGCCTGCCGCGCGACGCCCCGGCTGTCCGCGCGGGCGGCGATTTTCCGGTTCGCGCGTCCATCCGGCCCGATGATTTCTGAAACCAAGGGTTTTCCCTTATCATCGATTCCGGGTCGGCAGCCGTTGTGCAGTAGTCAGTCGTGGCCGGATTCGCTAGCGGCCCCGGTTTTTCACTTGCTTCAAGATCGAATTCGCAATGCTTCGCCATCTACACCATCGCGTCCGGCATCTGGTCGTCGCGCGCCTGAGAAGTCTCAACGTGCTCGCGGGCGCCTGGTCGCGTCGCCGGCCGTTGTGGATGGTATCCTTCGCCGTCAACGACGCGAGTCTGTCCGAAGGGCTGCGCGCCGCCTGCGCCTCGACGGCGATGCTGGTGATCGGCAACCTCCTGCACGAGCCTGATTTCGCCTGGGCGGCGATCGGCGCGTTCTGGACCTGCCTGGCCGATGCGGCCGGCTCCAACCGCACGCGCTTCGCCTCGATGGCGAGCTTCGCGGTGCTCTCGACCATCTGCGGCGGCGTGACCGCCTTCGCCTCCGGCGTCGGCACCCTGGCCGCGCTGGCGGCGGTGCTGGTGTTCACCTCGCTGGGCGCGCTCGGGCGGATCTGGGGCGCGGCCACCGCGCAGGTCTCGATCCTGGCCGCCACCGCCTGCGTGGTGATGGCCGACCGGCCGATGCACGACTGGCGCGCGGGCCTGGCCTTCCTCGGCGTCTATTTCGGCGGTTGCGTGTTCGCGATCGTGCTGAGCCTGACGGTCTGGCGCATCCACCCGTTCGCGCAGAGCCGCGGCGCGGTGCGCGGCATCTATGTGCGGCTGGCCGACATCGCGCTGGACGCCTCCCGTCTGCTGGCCGACCCGGCCCCGGGCCAGCGCGCCTGGGAGCTGCATGCCAGCAAGTACCGCTCGGACGCGCGCGCCGCGCTGGAGGCCGCGCGCCGCACGCTGGCGCGCATGCCGGTGGCCAGGACCGACCGCCGCGAATCCTATGCGAACCTGCTGATCGCGCTGGCCGAGGGCGAGCGCTGGTTCGCGCACCTGATCGCGGTGGCGGGCGTCTGCCAGCGCGGCCGGCAGACCTTGCGCGATCCGGCGCGCGCCGCGCGCGTGCTGGCCGGCATCGCCGAGCTGCTGCATCGCACCGGCGACGCGATCGACGCGGCGCCCTGGGAGCGGCCCGATATGCTGCAGCGGCGCCTGCGCCGCTTCGCGCGCGGGCTCGACGCCGCGCTCGGCGAATCGATGACGATGGCCCTGCAACTGGAGCCCGATCCCGCCGACGTGGCACCCACGCCGCGCCGCCAACTGACCTGGACGCGCAGCCTGCGCGGCGTGCTGGCGAGGTCCTGGGCGAGCTTGCGCGCCAACCTGTCGTGGCAGTCGATCGGCCTGCGCCACGCCGCGCGGGTGGGCGTGGCGACCACGCTCGGCTTCCTGGTGGTGCGCCTGCTCGGCGTGCCCTTCGGCTACTGGACCACCATGGCGACCCTGCTGATCCTGCAGCCCTCGATCGCCGGCACCTGGCCGCGCAGCGTCGAGCGGGCGGCCGGCAGCATCATCGGCGGCCTGCTGGCCGCCGCGATCGGGCTGGCGGTGCATTCGCCGATCGGCATCTCGCTGGTGGTGTTTCCGCTGGTCTGCGCGACCATGGCGCTGCGGCCGGTCAGCTACAGCCTGTTCGTGCTGTTCCTCACGCCGACCTTCGTGCTGGTGGCCGACTTCGCCACCCCGGCCGCCAACGAGCTCGGTTATGCGCTGACACGGCTCGGCAACAACGTGCTCGGCTGCGCGATCGCGCTGGCCGCGACCTTCCTGCTGTGGCCGACCCGCGAGCAGATCGATATCCGCGGCCAGCTCGCCGCGGCGATCGCGGCCAACCTGCGCTACCTGGTCGATGCGATCGAGGCGCCGGGGCGCGCCAATCGCGAGGCCGAGCGCCTGCGTCGCGAGGCGGGGCTGGCCAGCAACAACGCCGAGGAAGCCTTCAACCGGATCCGCCTCGAACGGCTCGACGATTCGCGCTTCGATACGGCCGCCTCCACCGTGCTGGGGCTACTGCGTCGGATGGCCGGTACCGCCGCGCATCTGCGGGCGAGCGTGCATGGGCCGCGCATGGAGATCGACCTGGTGGAATGGGTGGCCACGGCGAGCGAGGATATCGACGCGATGCTGTCCTCGGGACGCGTGCCGCCGCGTCGCGCCTTGCCGCCGCGCGAGAAGCTCGCGCAACTGGAGATGGATGCGGTGGGGCAGATCGCCTTGCTGCAGCGCTTGATCGGCGACCTGCAGCACGACGACGGGCCGCTCGCGCGGCGCAGCGTGATGGCGGCGCGACGTGCTGGCTGAAGCGTGAAGGGCGGGTGGGGCTCGGGACGAGGTGCCCGGTCGCGCGAGGAAGGCAAGCACTGCGAAGCATGAGCGTCCAAGGAAAAGGGCGACGTCGATTCGACGTCGCCCTTTTCGTTTTCAATACCGGTCCGGCTGCTTACAGATAGAACATCCGGTCGTCGTCGTGGCTGTCGTCCTGCGCGCGCTGCGGCTCCTCGGGCGTGCCGCCTTCCTCGCCGGTGTCCTCGTAGAACGCGAGCACCGCCTCGAGCACCTGGTCCGGATCGTCGATCACCTGCATCAGGTTCATGTCGTCCGGATTGATCAGGCCCATCGGGATCAACTGGTCGCGGAACCACTGCAGCAGGCCCTGCCAGAAGCTGCTGCCGACCAGGATGATCGGCACCAGGCGCGATTTCTTGGTCTGGATCAGGGTCAGCACTTCGGACAGTTCGTCGAGCGTGCCGAAGCCGCCCGGCATCACCACCACCGCGTCGGAATTCTTCACGAAGGTGACCTTGCGCGTGAAGAAATGGCGGAAGCGCAGCGAGATGTCCTGGTAGTTGTTGCCTGATTGCTCGTGCGGCAGCTCGATGTTCAGGCCCACCGACGGCGCCTTGCCGGCATGCGCGCCCTTGTTGGCCGCTTCCATGATGCCGGGGCCGCCGCCGGAGATCACCGCGAAGCCCGCGTCGGACAGCTTGCGGGCGATTTCCACGGTGAGCTGGTAGTGCGGGGAATCGGCTTTCAGGCGCGCCGAACCGTAGATGCTGACGGCCGGGCGGATCTCGGACAGGTACTCGGTGGCCTCGATAAACTCTGCCATAATCGTGAACATCTGCCACGAAGCGCGGGCTTTCTTTGCTGTCGCGCGTTCTTGATCTGCGAGCGAACGCAAGCTCGGAATCACTTTTCTCTTATTCATAATGCCTGAAGAACGGAACCTGGAAGGTAAGACCCTGCTGTTGGTTGATGGTTCGAGCTATCTCTATCGGGCTTACCATGCGATGCCTGACTTGCGCGGGCCGGGCGGGGAACCGACTGGCGCGCTCTACGGGATCATCAACATGCTGCGCCGCATGCGCAAGGAAGTCACAGCAGAGTATAGCGCGTGCGTGTTCGATGCAAAGGGCAAAACCTTTCGCGACGATCTGTTCGCCGACTACAAGGCGAACCGCCCCTCGATGCCCACCGATCTCGCCTTGCAGATCGAGCCGATCCACCAGGCGGTGCGCGCGCTCGGCTGGCCGCTGCTGATGATCGAGGGCGTCGAGGCCGACGACGTGATCGGCACGCTCGCGCATGCCGCCGAGGTGCGCGGCATGAAGGTGGTGATCTCGACCGGCGACAAGGATCTCGCCCAGCTGGTGACGGATCGGGTCACGCTGGTCAACACCATGAGCAATGAACTGCTCGACCGCGACGGCGTGATCGCCAAGTTCGGCGTGCCGCCCGAGCGCATCGTCGACTATCTCTCGCTGATCGGCGACACCGTCGACAACGTGCCCGGCGTCGAAAAGTGCGGCCCGAAGACGGCCGTCAAGTGGCTTACGCAATACGAGACGCTCGACGGCGTCGTCGAGCACGCGGCCGAGATCAAGGGCGTGGTCGGCGACAACCTGCGCCGCGCGCTCGACTTCCTGCCGCTCGCGCGCAAGCTGGTGACGGTCGAGACGGCCTGCGAGCTGAAGCCGCAAGTGGAATCGATCGAGGCCTCGCTGGCCACGCTCGGCGAATCGCGCGAGGCGCTGCTGCCGATCTTCGAGAACTACGGCTTCAAGACCTGGCGTCGCGAGCTGGAGGCCGCGTCTGCCGACGCGCCCGGCGATGTGCCGTCGGGCGAAGCGGCCGCCGAGCCGGTGCCGGCGGCCGCCGCCATCGAGCGCAACTACGAGACCGTGCAGACCTGGCCGCAGTTCGACGCCTGGCTGGCGAAGATCGAGGCGGCCGAACTGACCTCCTTCGATACCGAAACCACCTCGCTCGATCCGATGGTCGCGCAGATCGTCGGCATTTCGCTGTCGACCGAGCCCGGCAGCGCGGCCTACATCCCGGTCGCGCATCGCGGCCCCGACGCGCCCGAGCAACTGCCGCGCGACGAGGTGCTGGCGAAGCTGAAGCCCTGGCTGGAGAGTGCCGAGCGCAGGAAGGTCGGCCAGCATCTCAAGTACGACGCGCAGGTGCTCGCCAACTACGAGATCGCGCTGAACGGCATCGAGCACGACACGCTGCTCGAATCCTACGTGCTCGAATCGCATCGCACGCACGACATGGACAGCCTCGCGCTGCGCCACCTGGGCGTGAAGACCATCAAGTACGAGGAAGTGGCGGGCAAGGGCGCGCAGCAGATCGGCTTCGACGAAGTGCCGCTGGAGACCGCCGCGGCCTATGCCGCCGAGGATGCCGACATCACGCTGCAGCTGCATTTGGCGATGTACCCGCAGGTCGCGCGCGAGCCGGGCCTCAAGCGCGTCTATGCCGAGATCGAGATGCCGGTGTCGCTGGTGCTGCGCAAGATGGAGCGCACCGGCGTGCTGATCGACAGCGCGCGTCTCGACAAGCAGAGCCACGAGATCGCGGTGCGCCTGATCGAGCTCGAGCGCGAAGCCTACGAGCTGGCCGGCGGCGAATTCAACCTCGGCTCGCCCAAGCAGATCGGCCAGATCTTCTTCGAGAAGCTGCAACTGCCGGTGGTCAAGAAGACGCCGAGCGGCGCGCCCTCGACCGACGAGGAGGTGCTGCAGAAGCTCGCCGAGGACTACCCGCTGCCCAAGCTGCTGCTGGAGCACCGCGGCCTGTCGAAGCTGAAGTCCACCTATACCGACAAGCTGCCGCGCATGATCAATGCGCGGACCGGCCGGGTCCACACCAACTACGCGCAGGCGGTGGCCGTCACCGGGCGCCTGGCCTCGAACGATCCGAACCTGCAGAACATCCCCGTGCGCACCGCCGAGGGCCGGCGCATCCGCGAGGCCTTCATCGCCTCGCCGGGCTGCCGGATCGTGTCGGCCGACTATTCGCAGATCGAGCTGCGCATCATGGCGCATATCTCGGAGGACGAATCGCTGCTGCGTGCCTTCGCGCAGGGCGAGGACATCCACCGCGCGACCGCGGCCGAGGTGTTCGGCGTGACCCCGCTGGAGGTCAGCAACGACCAGCGGCGCATCGCCAAGGTGATCAACTTCGGCCTGATCTACGGCATGAGCGCCTTCGGGCTGGCCTCGAACCTCGGCATCACGCGCGATGCGGCCAAGCTCTATATCGACCGCTACTTCGCCCGTTACCCGGGCGTGGCCAACTACATGGAAACCACGCGCGCGGTGGCCAAGGACAAGGGCTATGTCGAGACCGTGTTCGGGCGTCGCCTGTGGCTGCCCGAGATCAACGGCGGCAACGGCCCGCGCCGCCAGGCGGCCGAGCGCGCGGCGATCAATGCGCCGATGCAGGGCACCGCGGCCGACCTGATCAAGCTGTCGATGATCGCCGTGGACGGCTGGCTCGAACGCGACAAGCTGCGTTCGCGCATGATCATGCAGGTGCACGATGAACTGGTGCTGGAGGTGCCCGAGGACGAACTCGCCCTGGTTCGCGAGAAGCTGCCCGAGATGATGAGCGGGGTCGCCAAGCTGAAGGTGCCGCTGGTCGCCGAGGTCGGCGCCGGCGACAACTGGGAGGAGGCGCACTGAGCGCCACCGGAATCGGGGCGGGGCGGCCGCGCGGTCGCCTCGTCCCGGCCGGCGACGGCGCCCCGCGCCTCGCGCCGGCCTGAGGAAGCACGCGCCGACATGCCGGCGCGATCGACAAATGGGCATGCCGCCGCGGTTCGACCGGCCGCGGCGCGTTCGACGCGGTTGCGCATCTCGTTCACGGGCGCGCGACCCTCGGCACTCCTGAAGGCCAGGATCACGCACTGAGGGGATTCGAATGCATCGTTTCATCATCGTAGGCGGCGGCGCCGGCGGGCTCGAACTCGCGACCCGGCTCGGCGACCGCTACGGCGCGCGCGGCAAGCGCGAAGCCCGGGCACTCGTCACGCTGGTCGATCGTTACCCGACCCACATCTGGAAACCGCTGCTGCATGAAGTGGCCGCCGGCAGCATGGACCCGTTTACCCAGGAGCTCGAATACGCCGCGCAGGCGCGCTGGCATGGTTTCGAGTTCCAGCAGGGCGAACTGAGCTCGGTCGATCGCGGCGCGAAGCGCATCGTGGTGTCGTCCGTGCTCGACAGCGACGGCCTGGAGCTGATGCCGCAGCGCGTGCTCGAGTACGACACGCTGGTGATCGCGATCGGCAGCACCACGCATTTCTTCGGCGTCGAGGGCGCGCAGCAAAACGCGATCGCGCTCGATACGGTCGGCGAGGCGGAGCGTTTCCGCAAGCGGTTGATCGCAGCCTGCATCCGCGCCGAACATCGCACGCCCGAGGCGGCCGCGCAGGCCGCGACGCCCGGCGAGCCGCCGATCCAGATCGCGATTGTCGGCGCAGGCGCGACCGGCGTCGAACTATCGGCCGAGTTGCGCAATACCGCGCAGGTGCTGTCGGCTTATGGCCTGCACAAGCTCGATCCGAAGCACGACGTCGGCATCGTGTTGATCGAGTCGGGCGAGCGCATCCTGCCGGCGCTGCCCGAGCGCGTCTCGACGGCCACCGCCGAATTGCTGGAGAAGCTCGGCGTGCGGCTGATGATGGGCGAGCGCGTGACCGAGGTCGCGCCGGGCATGGTGCACACCGCGAGCGGCGCCGCGGTGCGCGCGGACCTGACGGTCTGGGCCGCCGGCATCAAGGCGCCGGCCGTGCTCGCGCAACTGGACGGGCTGGAGGTGAACCGGCTCGGCCAGCTCGCGGTGCGTCCCACGCTGCAGACCACGCTCGACGACGACGTGTTCGCGCTCGGCGATTGCGCAGCCTGTGCCTGGGCCGGTACCGATCGCAACGTGCCGCCGCGCGCGCAGGCCGCGCATCAGCAGGCCAGTTTCCTGCTGCGCGCGCTGGCCTGCCGGCTCGAGGGCCGGCCGCTGCCGGCCTTCGGCTATCGCGACTTCGGCTCGCTGGTCTCGCTCGGCCACTTCAGCGCGGTCGGCAACCTGATGGGTGGTCTGATCGGCGGCAACATGCTGATCGAAGGGCTGTTCGCGCGCTTCATGTACATGTCGCTGTATCGCCTGCATATCGCCGCGCTGCACGGTTATCCGCGCATGGTGCTCGACACTTTCGCGCACTGGCTGCGGCGCTCGACCCTGCCGCGGGTCAAGCTGCATTGAGGCGGAGCGGGGCAGTGCGCGAGACCCGGCGGGCAGGGGGAAGCCCGGTGCGATGCTGGCAGCAGGCTGGCGCCGGGCTGACAGGACGCTGCCCGATCGTGCCCCGGGTGCGCGAAACAGTTGACGGCGGTATGTAAGATTCGGCATCGTGTGCGGGGTCCGGATCGCCGGAACCCGTGGGCGGTGCGCCGGCCTTGCGCCGCGCGGCTCGCTCCACCGGCTTTCCTCGTTCGACTTTCCGGCATTGCCGAGTGCCTCGGCGATGCGCTCGCGCTGAATTTCAAGGAGCCCTCCATGTTGAAACCCGAAGTGGACAGCCTCGTTCCGCACGTTCCGTTCAATCGCCGCCGCTTCATGCAGGCGGCACTGGGCGGCTCGTTCGCCGCCGCCGTGCTGCCGGTCTCGGCGCAGACCATCACCACCGACAGCAACGGCCTCGACTGCGATACCGTCGAGATCCGCTCTGGCGATGCCAGCGTGCCCGCCTATCGCGCGCAGCCGGACGGCAAGAGCAACCTGCCGGTGATCCTGGTGATCCACGAGGTGTTCGGCGTGCATGCGCATATCGCCGACGTGTGCCGTCGCTTCGCCAAGCTCGGCTACCTCGCGATTGCCCCCGACCTGTATTCGCGCGAAGGCGATCCCTCGAAATACCCGACCATCCAGGGGCTCTACGAGGCGATCGTCAGCAAGGTGCCGGACCGGCAAGTCACCGAGGATCTCGACGCGACGGTGGCCTGGGCCGGCAAGAACGGCGGGGACCTGACGCGCCTGGGCGTGACCGGTTTCTGCTGGGGTGGGCGCCAGGCCTGGCTGTTCGCCGAGCACAACCCGCACGTGCGCGCGGCGGTGGCCTGGTACGGCAAGGTGGTGGGCGATCGCAACGAGATGACGCCCTTCAATCCGATCGACCATGTGGCCGACCTGAAGGCGCCGGTGCTGGGCCTATATGGCGCGAAGGACGACAGCATCCCGCAGTCGACGCTCTCCGAGATGCGCGGCAAGCTGCTGGCGAGCAACCTGAAGGCCGCGCGTGACTCGGAGATCCTCGCTTATCCGGACGCGGCGCACGCCTTCTTCGCCGACTACCGGCCCAGCTACGTGAAGGCCGATGCCGAGGATGGCTGGAAGCGCGCGCTCGCGTGGTTCCATCAGCACGGCGTTCTGTGACGCCGCGCGCGCGGATCAGGGGTTCGGGCCGGTCGCGACCGGCCGCGACGGGTCCGCGCTCCATTCGCTCCAGGAGCCCGCGTACAGCAGCGGGTTGTGGAGCCCGGCGATCTCCATCGCCAGCGCGTTGTGGCAGGCCGTGACGCCCGAGCCGCATTGCAGGATCACGTTGTTGGCCGGCTGGTCGCCGATCACGCGGGTCCAGTCCTCGCGCAGTTCATGGCCGCTCTTGAAGCGGCCTTCCGCATTGAGGTTGTCCTTGAAGAAGCGATTGGCCGCGCCCGGGATGTGGCCGCCGACGGGATCGAGCGTTTCGTTCTCGCCGCGATAGCGATCGGGCGAGCGCGCGTCGACCACCAGCAGCGACTTCGAGGCGAGGTTCGCGACCACGGCCGCCGCGTCGATCACGGTGGCGAGCGGCGGCTGGGCGCGGAAGTCGCCGGCCTGGTCGGCCGGGGCCGCCTGCGTGAGCGGCTGGCCGGCGGCCTGCCAGGCCTGCAGCCCGCCGTCGAGCACGGCGACGGAATCATGGCCGAGCCAGCGCAGCAGCCACCAGAGCCGGGCCGCGTACATGCCGCCCTGCGCATCGTAGGCAACCACCTGCTGGTTCGCGCGCAGGCCCTTGGCGGCCAGCGTCGCCACCAGCGTGTTGCGCGAGGGCAGCGGGTGACGGCCGTTGCTGCCGGTCTTCGGGCCCGACAGGTCGCGATCGAGATGCAGGTAGCGGGCGCCGGGCAGGTGGCCTGCCGCATAGGCTTGCGAGCCGGAATCGGGATCGGCCAGGTCGAAGCGGCAATCTAACACGAAGACGCTGTCGGGCGCGGCGGCGAGGCGCTCGGCGAGATTGCCGGCGGAGATGAGGGTGGTGTAGTGAGTGTGGGGCATGATGGCTCCTGCGAGGAAAACGGCCGGATTCATCCAGTCTAAACAAAAAAAGACGGGCCACGGCCCGTCTTTTTCGTTTGGCATGCCGGCGCTGCCGGCTGCCTCAGAAGCTTCCCAGCTTGCGTCGCAGGAATTCGTGGAAGTGCTGCATGCCGTCTTCCATCGGGCTCTGGTACGGCCCGACCTGCGATTCGCCGCGCTCCATCAGCGCGCGGCGGCCGGCATCCATGCGCATCGCGATCTCGTCGTCCTCGACGGCCGTTTCCATGTAGGCGGCCCGCTCGGCCTCGACGAACTCGCGCTCGAACAGTGCGATCTCCTCGGGGTAGTAGAACTCGACGATGTTGGTGGTCTTCTGCGGCCCGCGCGGGATCAGCCAGGACACCACCAGCACGTGCGGATACCACTCGATCATCAGGCCCGGGTAGTAGACCATCCAGATCGCGCCGAACTCGGGCGGCACGCCATCGCGGAAGCGCAGCACCTGTTCGTGCCATTTCTGGTACGTCGGGCTGCCCGGCTTGGCGAGCGCATTGTGCACGCCGACCGTCTGCACGCTGTACCAGTCGCCGAACTCCCATTTGAGATCGTCGCAGGACACGAAGCTGCCGAGGCCCGGGTGGAACGGGACGACGTGGTAATCCTCAAGGTAGACCTCGATGAAGGTCTTCCAGTTGTAGTCGCACTCGTGCACCTCGACGTGATCGAACTGGTAGTCCGAGAAGTCGAAGTGATGGCGCGTGCCGAGGTTCGCGAGATCCTGCGCGACGTTGCGGCCTTCGGCCTCGAACAGAAGCCCCTGCCAGTTCTGCAGCGGCGACTTGCCGAGGTTCAGGCAGGGCTTGTCGGGGAAATACGGCGCCCCGAGCAGTTGCCCGTCGAGATCGTAGGTCCAGCGGTGCAGCGGGCACACGATGTTGTTCGTGTGGCCGCGGCCGTTCAGCATGATCGCCTGCCGATGGCGGCAGACGTTGGACAGCAGCTCGATGCGCGACTCCTGGTTGCGCACGAGCACGCGGCCTTCCTTCTCGGAAGGCAAGGCAAAATAGTCTCCCGCCTCGGGCACCATCAATTCGTGCCCGACGTAGCGAGGTCCTTTCTTGAATAGGGTTTCGACTTCGCGCTGGAGCAGCGCCTCATCGAAGTAAGCCGTG
The DNA here is from genome assembly GCF_007828315.1 of Burkholderia sp. SJZ089. Lineage (NCBI taxonomy): Bacteria > Pseudomonadati > Pseudomonadota > Betaproteobacteria > Burkholderiales > Burkholderiaceae > Burkholderia > Burkholderia sp. SJZ089. The sequence continues at coordinate 38,916 of NZ_VIUM01000031.1, forward strand.
ACTGGAAGCTGGCTGGATGCCGACTTCAACTGCAGCGCGTCGCTCAGATTGGACATTCCCACTCCCGGAAAGCGTGAAAGCAGTGAACAACCCAACCATCGAAAAATCGATTTAGGGGAACCGGCGATTATACCCGGAACTGTTTCCCGGGGGTAAGTTAAGTGCCTGATTTGTGTCAAATTTCGTATCGCGGCCCGCAGCATCTCGTCCTGCCGGCAGAGCTGCGGCGAAGCCGGCGGGGGCGGATCGCTCACGTCGAGCCGTGCTGGATTCCGCTTTTGCCGTAGAATGTCCGACTTGTTTTTAATTTGATACCTCGTCCCATGGCGAAAAACGCAACTCCGGGCGCTGCGGCGTCGGGTGCCGGCCCCGAATCGGTGCCGGCCTCCTACGAAACCGCGCTCGAGGAGCTCGAAACGCTTGTCGCACGGATGGAGGGCGGGACACTGAGCCTCGAGGATTCGCTCGCCGCCTATCGGCGCGGGGCGGTTCTTGTTGCGTTTTGCCAACAACAACTCGACAAGGTGGAGCAGCAGGTGCGTGTGCTCGACGGGGCCACGCTGAAGCCGCACGCCAACGGAGCGGGCGCCACGGACGGCGAAGACGACGATCTATGACATTCGAACAATGGATGCGCGCAGTGCTGGCGCGCGTCGAAGATGCGCTGGGCCACTACTTGCCGGCCGAGACGGTGGTGCCGGGCAAACTGCACGAGGCGATGCGCTACGCGGTGATGGGCGGCGGCAAGCGGGTGCGCCCGCTGCTGTGCCACGCCGCGGGCGAGTTGACGGGGGCGACCGAGGCCGCGCGCAATGCCGCCTCGGCAGCGCTGGAGATGATCCACGTCTACTCGCTGGTGCATGACGACATGCCGTGCATGGACGACGACGCGCTGCGTCGCGGCAAGCCGACCGTCCACATCCAGTATGACGAGCCGACCGCGCTGCTGGTCGGCGACGCGCTGCAATCGCAGGCCTTCGTCGCGCTGACGGACGCGGCCGCGCTGACGGCTGTCCAGCAGGCCGCGCTGGTGCGCGAACTGGCGCTGGCGAGCGGTTCGGTAGGGATGGCCGGCGGCCAGGCGATCGACCTGGCCAGCGTGGGCCTGATGCTCACGCGCGAGCAGCTCGAGACGATGCATCGCAAGAAGACCGGCGCGCTGCTGCGCGCCGCGGTGCGCATGGGCGCGCTCGCCGGCGAGACGCCGTCGGACGACACCATGCGCGCGCTCGACGTCTATGCCGACGCGATCGGCCTGGCCTTCCAGGTAGTCGACGACATTCTCGACGTGACGACCGATTCCGCGACGCTCGGCAAGACGGCGGGCAAGGACGCGGCGGCCAACAAGCCGACCTACGTGTCGATCATCGGCCTCGATGCCTCGCGCGAGCTGGCCGCGCAACTGCGCGCCGACGCGCACGCGGCGCTGCAACCGTTCGGCGCGCGCGCCCAGCGCCTTGCCGAACTCGCCGACCTGGTGGTGAACCGGGTCAGCTGACGCGAAAGCCCGCCGCCGCGCTTCCGGTCGCCAGGAAGCGTGCATAAGGAGTGCGGGCGCGTTTGATTTCCTACAATGGAACGACGATGTACGACTTGCTGAAAACCATCGACGACCCTGCGGACCTGCGCCGCCTCGATCGTCGCCAACTGCAACCGCTCGCCGACGAGCTGCGCGCGTTCGTGCTCGACAGCGTGTCGAAGACGGGCGGCCATTTGTCGTCCAATCTCGGCACGGTCGAACTGACGCTTGCGCTGCATTACGTCTTCAATACGCCGAACGATCGCATCGTGTGGGATGTGGGTCACCAGACCTATCCGCACAAGATCCTGACGGGCCGCCGCGACCAGATGAGCTCGCTGCGCCAGTTCGACGGGATCTCGGGTTTCCCGCGTCGCTCGGAATCGGTCTACGACACCTTCGGCACCGCCCATTCGAGCACCTCGATCTCGGCCGCGCTCGGCATGGCGCTCGCCAGCCAGCTGAACGGCGACGATCGCTTCTCGATCGCCGTGATCGGCGACGGCGCGATGACGGCCGGCATGGCCTTCGAGGCGATGAACAATGCCGGCGTGTCCGAGGATGCCAAGCTGCTGGTGATCCTCAACGACAACGACATGTCGATCTCGCCGCCGGTCGGCGCGCTGAACCGCCACCTGGCGCGCCTGATGTCGGGCCGCTTCTACGCGGCCGCCCGCGCCGGCGTGGAGAAGGTGCTCAGCGTCGCGCCGCCGGTGCTCGAACTCGCGCGCAAGCTCGAGGAGCATGCCAAGGGCATGGTGGTGCCGGCCACGCTGTTCGAGGAATTCGGCTTCAACTACATCGGCCCGATCGACGGTCACGACCTCGACTCGCTGATCCCGACGCTGCAGAACATCAAGGAGCTGCGCGGCCCGCAGTTCCTGCACGTGGTCACCAAGAAAGGCCAGGGCTACAAGCTTGCCGAGGCCGATCCGGTGCTCTACCACGGCCCGGGCAAGTTCAATCCGGCCGAAGGCATCAAGCCCTCGACCACGCCCGCCAAGAAGACCTACACGCAGGTGTTCGGCGAATGGTTGTGCGACATGGCCGAGCTCGACGCGCGCGTGGTCGGCATCACGCCGGCGATGCGCGAGGGCTCGGGCATGGTCGAGTTCGAGAAGCGCTTCAAGGATCGCTACTACGACGTCGGCATCGCCGAGCAGCACGCGGTGACCTTCGCCGGCGGCATGGCGACTGAGGGCCTCAAGCCGGTGGTCGCGATCTACTCGACCTTCCTGCAGCGCGCCTACGACCAGTTGATCCACGACGTGGCGCTGCAGAACCTGCCGGTGGTGTTCGCGATTGATCGCGCCGGCCTGGTCGGTGCCGACGGCGCGACTCACGCAGGCGCCTACGACCTGGCCTTCCTGCGCTGCATCCCGAACATGACGGTGATGGCCGCGTCGGACGAGGACGAGTGCCGCCAGATGCTCTACACGGCGGTCCAGCAGCCGAGCCCAACGGCCGTGCGCTACCCGCGCGGCGCCGGTACCGGCGTGCCGACCGTCAAGGCGATGACGGCGATCCCGGTCGGCAAGGGCGAGGTACGCCGCCGTTCGGCGCAGCCGGAAGGCAAGCGCGTCGCGATCCTGGCCTTCGGCACGATGGTCGCGCCGTCGCTGGCCGCCGCCGAGGAGCTAGACGCCACGGTTGCCAACATGCGCTTCGTGAAGCCGATCGACGCCGAGCTGGTGCGCGAACTCGCGCAGACGCACGACTACCTCGTCACGATCGAGGAGGGCTGCATCCAGGGCGGCGCGGGCTCGGCCTGCGTGGAAGCCCTGATGGAAGGCGGGGTGATCCGTCCGGTGCTGCAGTTGGGCCTGCCCGACCGCTTCATCGATCACGGCGACCCGGCCAAGCTGCTGTCGCTGTGCGGCCTCGACGCCGCCGGCATCGCGAAATCGATCCGCGAGCGCTTCCTCGACCAGGCCGACAGCGTCGCCGACCAGGCGAAGCGCGTGGCCTGAGGATCGCGGCGCCGCCCGGCCGGTTCGGCGGGCGGGCATCCCGTATCTCCGGAACGGAACACATGGGCCTGCGGGCCCATGTTGCTTTTCCGGCTCCCCGCTTGCGAGCGGAGGCGCGCGTGCCGCAAGCGGCGCGTCGCGCGACGACAAGGACTCGAACAAGATGAACCAGATGAATCCCGGCTTCGCGATGCCCGACGTGCAGAGCACGGTCGATACGCGGCAGATCCCGATCCAGCGCGTCGGCGTGAAGGCGGTCCGCCATCCGCTCACGGTGCGCACCGCGAGCGGCGAGATCCAGCCGAGCGTCGGCACGTGGAACCTCGACGTGCATCTGCCGGCCGAGCAGAAGGGCACCCACATGTCGCGGTTCGTCGCGCTGCTCGAGGACAACCGGGAGCCGCTCGGGCCCGAGGCGTTGCGGGGGCTGCTGGCATCGATGCTCGACAAGCTCGAGGCCGTGGCCGGGCGTATCGAGGTGACGTTTCCGTATTTCGTCAGCAAGACCGCGCCGGTGTCGGGGGTGAAGAGCCTGCTCGATTACGAGGTGACGCTGGCCGGCGAGGTGCGCAATGGCGCGACGCGCCTGTTCTTGAAGGTGCTGGTGCCGGTGACGAGCCTGTGCCCGTGCTCGAAGAAGATCTCGCAGTACGGCGCGCATAACCAGCGCTCGCACGTGACGATCGACGCCGAGCTCGATGGCGAGGTGGCCGTCGAGGAGTTGATCCGGATTGCCGAGGAAGAGGCCTCCTGCGAGCTGTGGGGGCTGCTCAAGCGTCCCGACGAGAAGTTCGTCACCGAGCGCGCTTATGAGAATCCCAAGTTCGTCGAGGATCTGGTGCGTGATGTCGCGCAGCGGCTCAATGCCGACGAGCGGATTGTCGCTTATGTGCTGGAGGCGGAGAACTTCGAGTCGATTCACAATCACAGCGCGTATGCGTTGATCGAGCGCGACAAGCGGATCGGTTGACGGCTGACGTCGGGCTGGGCGGACGGACAAAACCCCTCGTGACTTCCATCACGAGGGGTTTTGTTTTCCTTGGGGCGAGTAGGTGGCGCGGGGACGGGGGCGCGTGTCGTCCGTGGTCGTCTTTCACCGCTTGCCTTGTGAGGTTCGGCGGGTGGCCGCGGCCGGATTTTCGATCCATGCAGCGGCGTTTTTTTGCTCGTCCATTTCCCCGTTCCAGTTTTTGACTTGGGCTTGGGGATTGTCTGGATATTCGCCGCGTTGCTGGGCCAGGATGGTGTCGCCCCAGCCGACAGGGGTACCCGGGCGGGGTTCGGCGTGGGGATCGTCGACGGAGATGTTCGAGATGCGTTCGATCGTTTCAGGCCAGATGGGGGCGCGACAGGTTGCGTTTGCGAATACGCGCATGACCGTGAAGACGAGGATGAGCGGCATCAGCAGCAGCCGGACGAAGACCGGGGCGCGCAAGCCGAAGCTGTAAAGCGAGAACAGGAACGCCTCGCGTAGCGTTTCTTGCTGGGTATGGAACAACATCGGTTTGGGTAGATCTTCCGGTCCATCGTTCATGTAGGTGCACCAGTAGTTCCATTGGGCAAGAGCCATGTCGATTTGCGGGTAGCCGGTCCATTCCCTGCCGATCGAGAACACGCGTGCGACGTTGCCGTTGTTGTCGAGCGTGTAGTGTCGGATGTGGAAAATGGTGCCGAACGATGTGTGCTCCCGATGCAGGCAGAAGATCGATTCGGTCGACCAGGGGGCTTCCCAGACTATGTCGCCTTCGCCGGGTTTCGCGAAGTAACGCCGGGAGCGGATTGCGTAGATTTTTTGTACTTCCCGATGCAGGCGAATCGGGCGATGGCGCAGCCCAAAGAACAGGCCCCGGCCGAATCGCCACGTAAATGATCCGAAGAAAATCGTTATGGATGCTGCCATGCAATTAAAGAAAAACATCCAGAATTCGGGGGCGGATCTGTATGCGTAAAAATATATGTGTAAGGTCCAATTCCAGTGCCAATAAATAAAATGGCAACGCCTGCGGCAAACCACTGTTTTTCCAGAAACGATGGCTCTGTTATATCCATGAAAATGGAATTGAAGCGGAAGACTGTTCCGAAATCCTCGATACAGGGGCCTGCCGGTTGATCGATGTGCAATCGATGCGCGACGTCCCATTCCGGAATCGGCTTGCCGATGCACTTTCTTATCGCCCGCTCGTCCATGATCCTAGTTGCCTATTGCAAAGTTGAATGCCTCAAGCTCGTTTTCCAGCGAGCGATATTTTTCGAATTTACTGAACTTGCATCGAGATATCCAATTTTTTATTGCTGACGATTTGTGAGTTGATATTGCGGTGGCGATCAGGATCGAGGAGGCGAGGGCTGGCCAGAAAAATGGAATATTGAATATCGGTGCGGCACTGATGTAGATTCCTAGTGCTCCGCTTGCGAGGTAAAGGCTTGATAGTTTGTATTCTCTGTTTTCATATGCTTGAGGGGAATTTTTTATGATGTCATGGATTCCGAGCATAAATCCGGCGAGGGCACTTAAGTCCTGTCCAATGCGAATGCCGATCGCGGCTCGTTCGCCTGCTCTTGCCCACTGCTTCATCATGAACGTCGACAGCGGATGAGCAGGCGCCTTCGCGATCGTTGCCGAAGCCGTCTCGACAACCGTTCCAAGAATCGATACAACGGCACCGGCAAGCTTCAACTCCGCTTCGTCATGAGTGAATCGATCACGCCCCTCCCATTCCTTGGTCGCGAAGCGCAGCGTCACAAGCTGGAAAATCATCGTCACGACGCCGAGACTGAAATCCTTGGACGATCCGAGCCACCTCTTCGTCGCATCCACCCCAGGCACCCTGATCGCTTTGATCGCGCCGGCCTCGAGTTTCCCGTTCTTCACCAACGTATCGACGTCCATCTCGTAGGCGACGATATTCATGTCCGTCGCGGGCGCCGCCCTCAGAACCTGCTTGCCGACCTGCGTGGCGGCTGCCCTTTGGCTGGTCCGATCGCCATCCAACTTCACTTCCAGCGCTTTGGCCTGCTCCAATGTCCAATCGCGTATCGCCAACTTGTTGGCCTGAGATCGCTTGATTCGAACACCCGATTGCATTGCTAGGCGGATCGTGATGAAACCCACCGCGGAACCGTGTGCAGCCTTCGTCAATACATTGACGACTTGATTGGCCGTCGTGACCACTAGCCTGTCACGCAAGTTCGCGGCGTTGCCCAGATCCTTGATCTGGTCGAAGGCCAGCTTGTAGATATTCAGGAAATTTTCGTACGGAATATCCGAGGCATGAACATGCGCGTCCGCCGCCTTCATCAACTGCTCATGGTTGAACATCAGGGCCGGCGCATACAGATTCCTGATATCCGAAGCCTGGCCGTTCAGCCAGTCGTCGAGCACCTTCTTGCAGGCTTCGGTACCTGCGGCGGCGCCGATCGCCTGCGCGCAGGATTCGCTGTAGGCGTAACCGCTGCGCAAGTCCTTCACGTCATGATTGCCCGCCATCCATTCAGCCAGCAGCAGCGATTTCAGCCAATCGGCGTGAGCCTGCACGAGGGCTTCCCATGTCGGCCTGAACGCATCGAGCGCTTGCTGGTATTCCTGCGGGAAGCGCTTCAGGGCCTCTGAATCGAGCACGCTGACTCGCTTGCCGTCGGCGCCAACCCTGGTCGAAGCCTCCTCCCAAGCTTCGTTGGCCGCATCCTCCTGGGTTGCGGGAATATCGCTCGCTTTCTTTGTTTCCTCTTTCACGGCCTTTTCGAGGCTTCCTGTCTTGATCCACCGGCGCAGCACATGAAAAGCTCCCATTGCATCCGCCGATACTGGGCGACCGATCTTCGTGTTGACAGCGTTGGCCTCCGCAATCGTCCTTGACACGCCATACGTCAAGCCGGCCGTAGCTCGCGCGTTGGCGCGAATGCCGGCTTCCGCGCGCTCCAGCAACTGTGCCGAGATGGATTTCCAATAAATCTGCTCGTCGAAGCCGTTATGCAGGCTGGGAACCGTCAATTCCGCGAGATCGTTGGTGATGCCGACCGGATCATTGACCGCGACCACGAAACCTTTCTTGTTCGGTGATTCCGCCATCGCGTCGCCGATACGTTTGGCCACCTGGCTGCGGCGCGCGAGCGTCTCGTACTTGACAGGCTGATTGCTGAAGGCGAAAGCCTCGGTCATCGCCTGGTCGTCCATCGCGAAATGCGCGATCTGCCGATGTGACGCCTGGAACTCGCCCGTGTCATCCGCATCGCCGGCGAGCATGGCAGGAATATCGATGCACTGCATGTGCTGCATGCGCCACGCTTCGCTTTCCACCTTGTCGTAGACGATCCGCCGAGTCCAGCGAACATTGGACCAGCCGATCCAGAGCTTGGTCGCCTCGTCGCTGCCCGGAGTATGCAGCACATCCACGCATCGACCATAGGAGTCGTAGGCTTCGTCGCTGGTGGGGCATATCTGCCGAATGAACCGGTCTGGTGTGTCGCCGGGCGGTGGCTGGGTGTCGGCAGGGAAGCGCCAGAGGATGCCGTTGTCGAGCACCATGTAGGCGCGCAGGTTCTTGCGCTTCTCGTCGTAGGTATAGAGATACCCGCCGCGCAATGCACGCAAGGTGTATCGGGCGGAGGCGACGGATTGCGGCGCGCGTTCGTCGGTCCGGAAATTGCCGGACAAGGGCGGCGCCTTGTCCGCGCCACGCGGGCACGCGATTGCGTAGCGAACCGGATGGATCAGCAATGACTGACGATCACACATTGGGCAAGCTTTGCGAGCTGGCATGAAAGGCATCCTCGGTAGCCGGCTGGAGCGCCGTGATACTGGGTCAGGGAACAAGGAACGCTTGTCGCAGGCAATGCAGCGCGTAATCGACGAGTGCGTCGGGGCTCGTGATTCCCTGACACACCGCTTCGCAAAACATCCGATCCAGGGTGCTGGGGAGATGTGCGAGGTGATCGATTGAAAAAGCGAGGCGCCGGCGCACGATTCGGTCGGCAAGATCGCTGCGGTCGATGCGAGGCCATTGGTCCGGGCGCGGCCACCCGGACGATGCGTCGACGGCGGCACGCCCGTTGTCGCTCGTCTCGACGCACCAGTAATGCCCCGCCCATGGAAACGTCCACGATGTCACCGGTCCGAGTAGCGCTTGTCGTTGCGAGGGATCCAGGACCGCGAGCGCCATGCTCATCACGCGCGGATCGTAAAAGCGCCAGAAAACGTCCGCGCCTTCAGCGCCGGGACCGACGAGGTGGTTCGCAATGTGTTCCCTGATTGCATCGCCGCTTGCTTCGCTGTCGAGCCAGGCACAGATCACGGGGGCTCGTTCGACATGCCTCTCGGCAAGCAGATATCGGGTTGCCAGGGTTCTTGCCGGGTCGTCGAGGGTGGCTATATCGACCAGTAGCGGCATGCATTCTTCACGATGTGCCAGTACACGCGGCACGCAGGGCTGTCCGCTGAATTCGGAAAGCTCGGGGGTATCGATCCGAGTGACGGGATCGATCAACAGGAAGCCGTGAGGCAGGACGCTGGAACAATGGAACTTCAGTTCTCTTAACTTTTGCGTGGAATGCGGCATGGCGATGATGGCTTTCCCTCGCGCCGGAAGTTCGGCAAGAACCACGGCGACGTCGTGAACTTGATGTGCGAGGGGAATATAGCCACGGGGAACGACGAAAACCATGCGGCCGATCGTATCGATCGGGAATGGAAATATCAGGTGGTTTTCGGGTCTATCTGCGAATCAAAATCGCCGGCATCTGAATAATCAGAATCCATCTGATTATGCGATCTCGTTTACCGCTATTTTTTTGAGTGGCGATAACGCGCTCGGTGCGCATCCGGCGTGCTGGAATCGGCGCCGAGTGGCGCCGCCAGGCTCAAGCTGCCAGCGAGCCCAGGTCCCAGCGCGGCTTGACGGTAAAGGCGTAGTCGCGATTGGCCTGCTCGGGCCAGCGCGCGAGGCGCAGCGCGCCGGCCAGCGCGATCATCGCGCCGTTGTCGGTGCACAGCGCGAGATCGGGGTAATGCACCTCGAAACCGCGCTTCTTCGCGGCTGCCGACAGCGCCGTGCGCAGCTGCCGGTTCGCGCCCACGCCGCCGGCCACCACCAGGCGCTTGAGCCGGGTCTGTTTCAATGCCGCCAGCGATTTCGCGACCAGCACATCCACCGCCGCATCGACGAAACCGCGCGCCAGGTCGGCCTTGGCCGCCTCGAGCGCCTCGCCCGTCGCGCCGCCGGCCTCGATCTTCTTCATCTGCGTGAGCACCGCCGTCTTCAGGCCGCTGAAGCTGAAATCGAGATCGCCCGAATGCAGCATCGGCCGCGGCAGCGCGACCGCGCCGGGCGTGCCGCGCTCGGCCAGCTTCGACACCTCGGGGCCGCCCGGGTAACCGAGGCCGATCAGCTTGGCGGTCTTGTCGAAGGCTTCGCCGGCCGCGTCGTCGAGCGTTTCGCCGAGCGTCTCGTAGACGCCGACGTCGGTCACGCGCATCAGCTGCGTATGGCCGCCCGACACCAGCAGCGCGACGAACGGAAACGGCGGCGGCGCCTCGACCAGCAGCGGCGAGAGCAGGTGGCCTTCGAGATGATGGATGCCGACCGTGGGCTTGTCCCAGGCCATCGCCAGCGCGTTCGCGATGCTCGCGCCGACCAGCAGCGCGCCCGCGAGGCCGGGCCCTTGCGTGAAGGCGATCGCGTCGACCTGCTCGCGCGTCACGCCGCCTTCGGCGAACACCTGCTCGAGCAGCGGCAGCGCGCGGCGGATATGGTCGCGCGAGGCGAGTTCGGGTACCACGCCGCCGTATTCGCGGTGCATCGCGATCTGCGAGTGGAGCGCATGGGAGACGAGGCCGCGCTGCGTGTCGTAGAGCGCGAGGCCGGTTTCGTCGCACGAGCTTTCGATGCCGAGGACAAGCATGGTTGGTGGGGCGGCTGGACAGCCGGATCAGCATTGGCAACCGGGCAGTATAGCAGCGAGGGGCCGGTCGGCGCCGGGCGCGGCTTGCCGGGCGGTTACAATCCGCGCCATGGAAAATTTCGATATCGCCGTGATCGGCGCGGGGGCGGCCGGCATGATGAGCGCGGCCGTCGCCGGGCAACTGGGGCGCCGCGTGGTGCTGATCGACCATTCGCCGCGCCTGGCCGAGAAGATCCGCATCTCCGGCGGCGGCCGCTGCAATTTCACCAATCTCAACGCGGGGCCAGAGAACTACCTGTCGCAGAACCCGCGTTTCTGCCGATCGGCGCTGGCGCGCTACACGCCGCGCGACTTCCTGGCGCTGCTCACGCGTCACCACATCACCTGGCACGAGAAGCACAAGGGCCAGTTGTTCTGCGACCAGCTCAGCGAGGGCATCATCGACGTGCTGCGCGCCGAATGCGACGCGGGGCGCATCGCCTGGCGGCGCCCCGTCTCGGTCGAGGCGGTGCGCCATGCCGACGACACCGGCTTCACGCTCGACACCAGCGCCGGCGCGATCAACGCGCGCGCGCTGATCGTCGCCACGGGCGGCCTGTCGATCCCCAAGATCGGCGCCACCGATTTCGCCTACCGGCTGGCCAAGCAGTTCGGCCACAAGCTGATCGACACGCGCCCCGCGCTGGTGCCGCTGACGTTCGCCTCGGCCGACTGGGCGCCGTTCGCGGCGCTCTCGGGCCTGTCGCTGGAGGTGCGCGTGGCGACCGGCGGCAAAAAGGACGGCGCGGAATTCGTCGAGGACCTGCTGCTCACGCATCGCGGCCTGTCCGGCCCCGGCATCCTGCAGATCTCTAGCTACTGGAAGCCGGGCGAGCCGATCCACGTCGACCTGCTGCCGCGCGAGGACGCGAGCGAGGCGCTGCTGGCCGCCAAGTCCGGCTCGAAGCGGCAGATCGGCGCGCTGCTGTCGGAATGGGTACCGGCGCGGCTGGCCCAGGCCTGGCTCGATACCCAGCGCGTCGCGGCCGACGCGCGCCTGGCCGACCTGCCTGACAAGACGCTGCGCCAGGTCGGCGGCGCGCTGTCGCGCTGGAGCCTGGTGCCCGACGGCACCGAGGGCTACAAGAAGGCCGAGGTGACCAAGGGCGGCGTCGATACGCGCGAGCTGTCCTCGTCGACGATGATGAGCGCGCGCGTTCCGGGACTATTTTTCATCGGCGAATCGATCGACGTGACCGGCTGGCTCGGCGGCTACAACTTCCAGTGGGCCTGGGCCTCGGGCGTGGCGGCCGGGCAGGCGGCAGCGGAACTGGCTCGCGGCGCTTGACGTGCTAGTGCGTTTGTGCAACGCGTCTGCTATACTCGGAAACCTTTCTTCCGTGGTTTCCCTTTTTCAGTGACGGGTCATGACGATCATTCGCGTTAAAGAAAACGAGCCTTTCGAAGTCGCGATGCGCCGCTTCAAGCGGACGATCGAGAAGAACGGTCTGCTGACCGAACTTCGCGCCCGCGAGTTCTACGAAAAGCCGACGGCCGAGCGCAAGCGCAAGAAGGCAGCCGCGGTGAAGCGGCACTACAAGCGCATCCGCAGCCAGACGCTGCCGAAGAAGCTCTACTGAACGCGGGTCGTCACCCACCCCTCACATCTCAGGCGCCGCAGTTTGGCCAGGCGGCGCGCCGGTAGTCCCACGCAGCGGGCTGTCGATGCCGAATTCGAGCAAACCCGCTTGAGCAAGCTCTCAAGCGGGTTTTTGTGTTGATGCCCGGGCGCTCGGGCATTCCGTATTTTTTCTCTCCGGGTGAAGCAATGAGTTTGAAAGACCAGATCAGCGAAGACATGAAGGCCGCGATGCGCGCGAAGGACAGCGCGCGGCTCGCCACGATCCGCCTGCTGCTGGCCGCGATCAAGCAGCGCGAGGTGGACGAGCGCATCACGATCGACGACGCCGGCGTGGTGGCCGTGGTCGACAAGATGCTCAAGCAGCGCAAGGATTCGATCACCCAGTTCCAGGCCGCCGGCCGCGACGACCTGGTCGCGCAGGAGCAGTCGGAAGTGGCGGTGCTGGTTGCCTACATGCCGGCGCAGCTCTCGGAGGCTGAGGTGGCCGACGCGGTGCGGACCGCGATCGTCGAGGTGGGCGCGGCCGGTCCGCAGGACATGGGCAAGGTGATGGGCGTGCTGAAGGCCAAGCTGGCTGGCAAGGCCGACATGACGGCCGTGTCCGCGAGCGTCAAGGCCGCCCTGTCGAAGTGAGCGTCGGGCGGGCGCCCCGCGGTGTCCGCCGGTTCCTGTCCACGCCTGTATCGTGATTCCGAGTTCCTTTCTCCAGGATCTGCTGAACCGCGTCGATATCGTCGACGTGGTGGGCCGCTTCGTCCAACTCAAGAAGGGCGGCGCCAATTTCATGGGGCTCTGCCCGTTCCACAACGAGAAGAGCCCGTCGTTCACCGTCAGTCCGACCAAGCAGTTCTATCACTGCTTCGGCTGCGGCGCCCATGGCACCGCGATCGGCTTCCTGATGGAGCATGCCGGGCTCAGCTTCCCCGAGGCCGTGCAGGAGCTTGCGCAGTCGGTCGGCCTGACCGTCCCGCACGAGCCCTCGATGCGCGGTGGGGGCGGGGGCGGCTACGGTGGCGAGGGCAGCTCGCTGCCGGCCGCCTCGAAATCGGTCACCACCGCCCTGACCGACGTGATGCAGACGGCCAGCGACTATTACCGCAAGCAGTTGCGCGGCGCGACCAATGCGATCCAGTACCTGAAGAAGCGCGGCCTGACCGGCGAGATCGCGATGCGCTTCGGGCTCGGTTACGCGCCCGATGGCTGGCAGAACCTCGAGACGGCCTTCGAGGACTACCGCGCCGACACGCTGGTCGACGCGGGCCTGGTGATCGTGAGCGAGAAAACCGACGCGCAGGGCACCGCGCGCCGCTACGATCGCTTCCGCGAGCGGATCATGTTCCCGATCCGCAACGTCAAGGGCAACGTGATCGGCTTCGGCGGCCGCGTGCTCGATTCGGGCGAGCCGAAGTACCTCAACTCGCCCGAGACGCCGCTGTTCAACAAGGGCAGCGAGCTGTACGGGCTGTTCGAGGCGCGCCTCGCGATCCGCGACCAGAAGTACGCGCTGGTGGTGGAGGGCTACATGGACGTGGTGGCGCTCGCCCAGCTCGGCTTCCCGAACGCGGTGGCCACGCTCGGCACGGCCTGCACGCCGATCCACGTGCAGAAGCTGCTCCGTCAGACCGACACGGTGGTGTTCAGCTTCGACGGCGACGCGGCCGGCCGCCGCGCCGCGCGCCGCGCGCTCGAGGCCTGCCTGCCGCACGCGGCCGACAATCGCACGATCCGTTTCCTGTTCCTGCCGACCGAGCACGATCCCGACAGCTACGTGCGCGAATTCGGCGCCGAGGCGTTCTCGGACCAGGTGCGCCGCGCCATGCCGCTGTCGCAGTTCCTGCTCAACGAGGCGATCGCCGGCAAGGAGCTCGACCAGCCGGAAGGGCGCGCCAAGGCGCTGTTCGAGGCGAAGCCGCTGCTGCAGGCCTTGCCGGCCAATGCCTTGCGCGCGCAGATCATGCACATGTTCGCCGATCGCCTGAACATCCCGTTCGAGGAAGTGGCGGGGCTGAGCGACGTCGACGCGCGGATCGCCGCGCCGGCACGCCAGGCGCCCGCGCGCGCCGACCGGCGCCGCGTGACCGACCACGAGAAACGCACGCTGCGCAACCTGGTGATGTACCCGCGCATCGTGGCCCTGCTCGACGAGGATGATGTTGCGACCCTACGCGGCTTGCCGAGAAATGGGGAGCTATTCGACGAGGTGTTGGCGATCTCGCGGGAGCTGGGCAATGCGGCCGAATTCCGGCTGTTGTCCGACGTTCTCCGCAATACGACGAACGCCGAAACCTACGACGAAATCTTCCGCGAAATTCTCGACTATGATGAAAACGTCCGGGAGCTGCTGCTGCAAAGCCCCGAGGACGAGGCCGGCCAGGAGGCCGTGCGCGAGCGCGAACGGATCGCGGGGGAGGAACTGAAGGCCGCCGTGCTGAAGATGCGCTACGACGCCTGCAACGACCGGCTTAACCAGTTGTCGCGCCAGTCGACGCATTCTCCAGAGGAATTGACCGAGCTGATGGCGCTCAATCGCGCACGCACGGACATGAAGGCAAAACTGGGACTGTAAACGAGGAACAACGGGGTAGGGCGAGAGGCCTACCCCAACGTGCTATAATACAAGGTTTTCAGCGGTTTGTTTTCTAAGCACAAGGGCGAGATTCGCAATGGCAAAGACGACAGGCGGGAAAAGATCAGTAGGCAAGGGCTCCGACGAGCCGACCGGCAAGGTCACGAAGGCCAGCACTGCATCTTCATCTTCCGCGAAGTCGTTGTCCGGCGCGTCGCCAGTTGGCAGGAAACGCACTGCTGCCGGCACCGCCAAGGCTGCGCCGGCACCGACGGTTCGCGCATCACGGGCCGTCGCGAAGTCCGAATCGCGTACGGCGGCCAAGCCGTCGGCGAAGCGGGCAAGTGCGAATAGCGCAAGGGCAGCGGCTGCCGCCGCGGACGAAACGGCAGTACGCACTACTCAAGCATCCACGGTTCAAGAGGCTGTTGTCCAGCAGCCGCGAGTCGATTTAGCCGGTACGGCGAACTCCATGACGAAAAAGCTGAACGAAGTATCCGTCGATGACGACGCAACCCAGAGCGACGAGCAGCCCGCCGCTGCAGCGGGCAAGGAAAAAACCAAGGCGCGGGATCGTCGCGCGAAGGAAAAGCTGCTGCTGAAGGAAGCGTTCGCGACGAGCCAGCCCGGCACGGCCGAGGAGCTCGAGGAGCGGCGCGTCAAGCTGCGCGCGCTCATCAAGCTGGGCAAGGATCGCGGCTTCCTGACGTACGCGGAAATCAACGATCACCTGCCCGACAACTTCACGGAAACGGAAGCGCTCGAAGGCATCATCGGCACGTTCAACGACATGGGCGTGGCGGTCTACGAGCAGGCGCCGGACGCCGAGACCCTGCTGTTGAACGACAACGCGCCCGCCGCGTCGTCGGACGACGAGGTCGAGGAGGAAGCCGAAGTCGCGTTGTCGACGGTCGATTCCGAATTCGGCCGCACCACCGATCCGGTCCGCATGTACATGCGCGAGATGGGCACGGTGGAGCTGCTCACGCGTGAAGGCGAAATCGAGATCGCGAAGCGCATCGAGGACGGCCTGCGCCACATGGTGATGGCCATCTCGGCATGCCCGACCACGATCGCCGATATCCTGGCGATGGCCGAGCGCGTCGCGAACGACGAAATCCGCATCGACGAGTTGGTCGACGGCCTGAACGATCCGAACGCCGAGGACGCCGACGGTTTCAACGCGAAGGAAGCGGAAGAAGCCGAGCAGGCGGACGAGGACGAAGAGGAGGCCGCCGAGGACGAAGAGGAAGAGGACGACGACGGTGCCGCGCAGGCCACCGCCAACGCCGCCCAGCTCGAAGCGCTCAAGCGCACCTCGCTCGAGAAGTTTGCCCTGATCAGCGAATGGTTCGACAAGATGCGTCGCGCTTTCGAGAAGGAAGGCTACAAGTCGAAGTCCTACCTGAAGGCGCAGGAAACGATCCAGAACGAGCTGATGTCGATCCGCTTCACGGCGCGTACCGTCGAGCGTCTGTGCGACACGCTGCGTGCCCAGGTCGACGAGGTGCGTCAGGTCGAGCGCCAGATCCTGCACATCGTGGTCGACAAGTGCGGCATGCCGCGTTCGGAATTCATCTCGCGCTTCCCGGGCAGCGAAACGGATCTGGCCTGGGCCGAGAAGATCGCCACGGAAAGCCATTCGTACAGCGCCATCCTGCAGCGCAACGTGCCGGCGATCCACGAGCAGCAACAGCGCCTGCTGGATCTGCAGGCGCGCGTGGTGCTGCCGCTCAAGGACCTCAAGGAAACCAACCGCCAGATGGCGGCGGGCGAACTGAAGGCGCGCCAGGCCAAGCGTGAAATGACCGAGGCCAACCTGCGCCTGGTGATCTCGATCGCGAAGAAGTACACCAACCGCGGCCTGCAGTTCCTCGACCTGATCCAGGAAGGCAACATCGGCCTGATGAAGGCGGTGGACAAGTTCGAATACCGTCGCGGCTACAAGTTCTCGACCTACGCGACGTGGTGGATCCGCCAGGCGATCACGCGTTCGATCGCGGACCAGGCACGTACCATCCGGATTCCGGTTCACATGATCGAGACGATCAACAAGATGAACCGGATCTCGCGCCAGATCCTGCAGGAAACCGGCCTCGAGCCGGATCCGGCAACCCTGGCCGAAAAGATGGAGATGCCGGAAGACAAGATCCGCAAGATCATGAAGATCGCGAAGGAACCGATCTCGATGGAAACACCGATCGGCGACGACGACGATTCCCATCTCGGCGACTTCATCGAGGATTCGAACACGGTCGCCCCGGCCGACGCCGCGCTGCATGCCAGCATGCGCGACGTCGTCAAGGACGTGCTCGATTCGCTGACGCCGCGCGAGGCCAAGGTGCTGCGGATGCGTTTCGGTATCGAGATGAGTACCGATCACACGCTGGAGGAAGTCGGCAAGCAGTTCGACGTCACGCGTGAGCGGATCCGCCAGATCGAGGCCAAGGCGCTGCGCAAGCTGCGTCACCCGAGCCGTTCGGACAAGCTGAAGTCGTTCCTGGAAGGGAACTGATCGGCGTCAAGCATGTGGCCGCCGCCGGCCGTGAAGGTCGGCGGCGGTTCTTCTCTCCCCAATTGTTCGGTACAATGCCGTCCCCGAGTGCAGTCTGTCGGGGCGCGTGTCAATGCAGTCTTCCCACTGCGTCAGATCAGGGCCTGTAGCTCAGCGGTTAGAGCAGTCGACTCATAATCGATTGGTCGCGGGTTCGAACCCCGCCGGGCCCACCACACTTCCCCCCGAGCATGTCTGCCTGAGTCTGTGCCGTTAAGCATAAAGTGGCCATCGTGACACGTTATGCTTTATTCCCCGATGGGACGCATTTTGCTTTATCGGGAATCGGTGGTAGCGTGAAAAGCTTTGTTCGCGGTGTGCAGCCGCGAATGGGCGTAAAAAAGCCGGCGTGCACGCCGGCTTTTTCGCTGTGAAGGGGGCGCGGGCGCCTAGCTCACGCCAAGCGCCTCCTTGACCTCCTGGAGCACGTCGATGACGCCGCGGATGCTGCCCAGGACCTCCTTGGGCACTCGAGCATTAAGCTCCCGCAGATTGATGGCCTTGCCGTCGGCGATGATGTCCCGGCATGCCGCCTCGATGACGGTGCGGGCATTGCCCACGCTCTGTTCTTTCCGGCGCTGCAGATATTGCCTCCAGCGTTCGGCGAGGACGCGCGCTTCCTTGTTCGCATTCTGGTACAGCAGCCTGGTGTCGACGTCGAGGCGGCGTGCTGCCTCCGCTACGCTAATGATGGACGGCAGTCTGCTGAACGTGTGTAACTCGTCGCGAACCTTCTCCCAGTCGATTGAGCGGGCGGTCGCCCGTTTTGTCTCAGCGGGGAACAGCATCGCGAGCTGGTGGACTTCTGCCGTGCAGGGAGTCCAGCCGTCCAAATTGCCCGTCAGCAACCGCTGGAGTGGCAATCCGGTCTGTGACGCGATGCGCAAATGTGCTGGTAACGCAGGAGCGCCGCCTTCCTTCAACCAGTGATGCACCGTAGTCTTGCTCAGGCCCAGACGCCGCGCAAAAACTGCTCCCTTTCCGTTGTCGACCTGGGTAACAAGCGTTTGTATCGCGTCAAGCATTCCCTGCCGGGCAGGCGGCGCTTCGAGTGACGCTTGAGCTTCCAGCATCGCCCCGACCTGAGTCGCCTTCCAGAGCTCCTCCGGAGAAGCAGGCGCAGGCCGCTCTCCATCGCCGAGAAAAGCCCCGCAGTGCGCGCACCAGCCGGGGACGACGTAGGCCGACTTGTGCCGCGCGTCAGCGCGTCCGCAATCCGGACAGATGTGCACCAGCTCGACCTTGTGCTTGGCGCATACATTCACTGCCCCCACGTCCCATGCCAGGCGGAAATAAGGCGTTTTGCCGCTGTCCCGGTCCTCTGCGAAGCATGCCGGACACCAACGTGAGCGCGTCGCGGCCAGGCTGGTTTGAGCAATAACGTCACGCCATGGCAGCAGTGTGAGTCTGTCGAGTCGTTCGACGCTCGTAAGAGCTGAGAGCGCGGCAGACCAGTTGCTCGCTGCTTCTCCGATGCCGCCGATGTTCCCCACGTGCCATTCGTGCTTCTCCGAAAGCTCCCAGCCAACAGTTTTGGCGAATTGCCGGCAAAGCGCTGCAGCTGACACGCTGTGCGACACGGCCAGCCGGCAGAAGTAGCTGAGCAGGCTTTCAACCTCGGGCGTGCCGAGGCCGATGGGTTCGAGAGCGTGCAGTGTCGAGCGTGGATTTGAAATTGTGTATCTCATGCGACACTCCTTCTGCCAGCTGATGCCTGACGCTGCGGCCTACGCATGATGCGGGTGAGGCCGGGATTGATGGCCTCCTCGCCGTCGAGGATTTCGGTCAATATCCGGTCGCGCTGTGCTTCGGTGAGCAGCGCTCGCCGTAACGCGTCCTCTGACCAACGCCCGTCGGCTTCGGCCAGCCTGGCTGCTCGAGTGAGCACGCTGCTCAGCGTGCCGATGCAGCCCAGCGTGTTCTCGTGGAGCGCTTCTGCGTAACGTGTCAGTTCGCCGCCCCAGAGTTCAGGAAGCATCTTTTCGAATGCTTGGATGCAGGCGATGAACGCTCGAACATCCTCGGGACGGTCCTGCCGATAGCGTTCGAAATGCAGGACATGCGAGCGTCGGGCGAGTTGGCCGGACAACGACATGAGCCGGTACAGGTCGTAGGAGCCGACCAACACCATCTGCGTGCCGCACTGGTTCACCAATGACTTCAGCGTATCAAGCTGAATCTCCAGCTTGGAACTGCCGCGCGTCTGGTGAATGATGTGAGCGGCTTCGTCAATGACGAGGAACTGGACTTGCCGCTCGCGCAGCCCACGTTCGACGGCCGTTCTCAGCGCCGCGAGGCTGTTGCCACTGGCGCCGCGCGGCCGGACCATGCGTCCAGACTGCTGGTCGATACCATAGGCCGCTTTCGGCGAGTCGAGGTCGTCGCCAAGCTGAGCGAGAATCTGCCGATAGAAAAGTCTCCACGAGAACTCGTTCTCACCAGAGGCAGGTGCCTCGACGAAGATGGCCGGAATCGTTCCGGCGTCGGCTTCCATTGCGGCGGAGGCGCGCTCAACTGCCGCCTCGACCATGTATCTGGCCAGCGTGGTCTTGCCGGCGCCAGTCGGGCCGCAAACGAGGAGCGTGCTGTCCTGGCTGCCGGGGTAAATCAAGGTTTCCAGTTCAGACATGACCTGCGCGATGCGCGGGTGTCTGATGCGCTTGCCGAGCAGCATGCTCGCCGAATTCGGAATCGGCGAAAGTGGTGCGGAGTGTTGTTTCATGAATCACCTCAAAACGTGTCAAGGTCGGGAATGTCGTCCCACGCTGCTGCCTCAGGCAGCGATTGGACCGGATTGGTTGGTGTCGATGACCTTGTCTCTGCCGGCGATTCGGCAGCGCTCGATGTTTCCTCGGTGAGGCTAAATCGGTGTAGCGGCGCGACGGGAGCAATGCTCGCGAACTGCAAACTGTTGTACAGCGACTTGTTTTCAACCTGGCGCTCGAAGGCAACGGCCAACGCGCCCTCCGGCGTGAAGGTGCGCATGAATTCCTTGAGCCGTTGCGCATCCTGCTCGTCACTGACAGATGTGCGGTAGCGTCGGTCGTATTCCTGCGTCAGAGCTTTCCATTCATTCTCGGTAAGTTGACCAAGGCCGTTCAGGCTCGGGCAAATAGCCTGAACCCATTGGTCCTTCACGCGTACATAGACGGACGATGCATCCCACGGGTCGTACCGGACTGGGAGCCGTTGACCAGCGACTTGGAACGACTGGAACGCAGGATTGTGGTAAAGCCTCTCGTTCACTTTTACGCCGCGCTGCGGATGAACTCGACGCAAGCCTTCTCGGTCAACCGGAGGGCATGTGGCAATCAGGAAATCGCGGTTGAACTGGATGTGCAGGTGTTCCCGCGAGCCGCTCTCGCGCAAGCCGCGCAGAAATGCTTCACGCGGGGACTCGCCTAGAACAGGATGCTGCTCCTGGTCGTAGTATTCCGTAGCCCAATACTCGACCCCGTAATAGAGTGGTTCGAGCGTCCACTCGGCGAGATTCTTGGGCAGATGCGAACCGGAAACCATCCGGACGTGCTTTGTGGCCTTCGTGTTGCCCGCGAGGCCGTGGATGTAGTCGACGTTCAGTCGCCCGAACATGCGCTCGAGTACCGTACCGTGACGTGGGTTGCCGGACGGACGAAAACGGAGATGACAACCCATCGCCTTGAGAAAGGACTTGAATGCGTCGGACCGGAAGTCGCTGCCGTTGTCCACAAAGACGAGTTCTGGCAGTCGTTTGAATCGCCGGACTATGTCACGAACCACCATCATCACGGAGTGGTACGACGGCGGGTCATAGCTCAGGAACATGCCGACAATACGCCGCGTATATGCGTCCACGGCGAGGGACAACCACGGCCTGCCGAGATTCTTGCTCGTGCGGCTGGAGATTAGTTCAATGTCCAGTTCAGTGTGGTCGATATGTACATACTGGAACGGTCGGCTGCCATGTATCGGCGTGTGGTAGTGCATGACATCCACAAACGCATCCTTCTGGTACGCCAGGCGTTTGCCCTCACGAATCCGGGTGTCATGGTTGGTTGTCTGCGATTTAATGTGCTTAATCAACGTCGGGTACGACGGTGTCGTTACGTTTTCCTGCGAACACACCACTACAAGATGCCGATGACAGGTCTTGTAGTTAATCGCCTTGCTGTTTCTCCAGTGCTCGTCGATGACGCGGTCCATCAGGTCAATCTGCTCCTCACTCAGACGAGCGGTGCGGTTTCCGCGCGCAGCGATGTGAGGTACCAATGCCAGAATCTCATGGTCTCCATTGGCGCGCGCGATGGCCTGGCAGGTATTCCATCGCCGCAAGGTACGCGCGGAAACCGTAGCCGTCGCCGATTCCGAATGAAGCAACGTCTGGCGCCGAAGGGCTTCCGCGTATTCAGCCTCGGTATATCGGCTCAGACCGAGGTCGTTGGGAGCCGTAGCCTCGATGACTCGGATTCGATTTCGGTCGTGAGCGGCCAATAGCCAGTCACGCTGAAGCTCCATAGTCGTATGGTCCTGCCTGTTGCAGACAACGCTCTTTTCGCCGACCAGTGTGATGGTCAGTTCCTGACCTTCGAACTCGAACCTGGTGCCGACGGCGATGTGAAGCGCGAAGTGTTCGTAACCTGGCGGCGTTGCTCGATGTGCCTCCGCATACAGAAACTCGCGCAGCATCTCGTCCCGGTAGATTCGGAAACGTCGAGGATTGCGCAAGGACTCCCGGTCGAGGTCGGTGACAACGAGATGGTCTGCGATGGCCTTGTGCGCCTGGTCGGCGCTAAATGAGTACGGCGGCTGCAGTAGTTCATAAAAGTGGAGTGCACCTTGCTCCTTCAGGCCTGCTTCGAGACGAGCGAGAACGTCCGCGGGGCACGGGGCGGCAGCGGGGAGGTAGTAGTCTGCGAGATGTTGCAGATTTTCGATTCGGCGCCGGGGAATGGCAGCATCGCTGCGAATCCGGTAGCGAATGCCGAGTTTGGCGAGTTGTTCCTCGATTTGTGGCGAGTACCAGTTTCCGTCGGCGTCTCGCTGGTAGCGGTAGGGGTACTTCTCGGCCAAGTGGGTCAGCTTCGTCTCGGACTTCCACTCCTCAAGTGTGATGCCGTCCTGGCAAATCGCGAGAAAGTCCGGGGTGTGATGAATCGCTCGGATTTCACCGGTGGCGCCATCGACCAGACGGAGTTGCAACTTGCACGGCTGCGGATAGAACTCCAGAACACGTTCGTCGTATTCGAATCCGATAGCTGCAGCGAACTCGATGCCGTAGCTCTCCGTGGCGATTTCGCGCGCCATCTTCCTGCTTGCCACGTAGGTGATGACATTGCCTCCCCGGGATGCCACCTTGCGTACGGGCGCGTGAACGCGAGCTTCCTGGACCAGCTTGCGGCCCGCAGGTGGCGTGCCCAGATGGTCGAACAGGTCGACCAGTTGTGCCTTGCTAAGCATTACGTCCTCACAAAAAATGCCTACAAAGGACGTGTAGGGGCGCTGGCGCTGGGTCGGTCGTATATGACCGATTTGTTTGTGCCAGAATCGTGCTTTCCTCAAAAATCAGGGGCCAAATCCGGCTAAGGGTGCAAGGATGAGCGAGACGCCGCTCGAAAGGGCAACGTCGCCAGTGGAGCCGTACGGCTCGTGGGAAGAGGCGGCGAAGGAGCTGATAGTGGAGGAGATGGCGCGTCAGCTCTTGAGTTACAAGGAGCTTTCGAAGCGACTGGAGAGACTCGGAATTGATGAGTCGCCGGACCAGATAAACCGAAAGGTCAATCGGAAGCGATTCTCGTCGGCGTTCTTGCTGGCCTGCTTGGCCGCAATGGACGTGAAGTCTGTCCGGATTAAATAGGGTCGGCTTTTTCGAAATTCGAGCGCCCGTAGCGCATCCGTGCGGATTCGCCCCTCGAAGCCACTTTGCTTGTCGCATGATGCCCTCGCCTCGTACCCTCTCACAAAAAGGCGAGGAGGCCCTGGTCCGATGGGCCACGGCGTCATCAAGTGCGACCTACTCAGGCTGGCGTTGCGCCAGCATTCAACCTAGTAAATCCAGAGTCCGCTTTCAAGAATTTCCTATTGTCGGGATTCCCGCAGTGATTCAAGGCAGCATTCGAGCATCGTCATGCCCTTCAAATTGCGTTATACGGTCATGCCACGTGTCGGCCGAGTACGAAGCCGCCCGACGGTAGGGCCGCCCCGTCCAACTGACGGGCTTCGGTGAGTGGCCGCTTGCACGGACGGGGGCTGAATCCACCGCTAGCGTGCAGGGGATACCCGAGACTAGGGGGATAGCGTCTGAGATTTCGGCAACGGGATGGCGAAGCTAGCGTCCCGGAGGGCGCATACAGCGCTGGCGGGCGAAGCGGCCCCATACCGGGGAATTCGGGTGGGGAGGCTGAGTGGAAGGCTTTCCCTGGCATCTGCCATTGGGAGGGCTGGGCTCAGCCTCACCACCCGGGGCCCAGACCCACGAGGATGCTCAGGGCTGAGCCTTGGGCGCAAGGATTTTTATTGCAGCCGTTTCTTCACCATCTGTCGACAAGGTGCGGTTACACCAGTAAAGCAAAATGAAATCATGAGGCCCTCACCTCAAGTTGATGCTGCAACGTTTTGTAACCTAGTCGGCAGTGTGTCTTACGAGTTCGAAAGGAATTCCATTACTGCACACAGGACTGGCGACCGTTGTACGTCGTGATAAGTCAATAGCCAAATATCCATGGCAACTGCCATTGGTGTGGTCTCTGAATTCATTCGTTATTTGCGGTTCCGGAAGTGACTCGACCACCGTAAGACGGCAGTTCGACCCCTTCTCTTTTCGGGGAGGGGGCGTCGTCCGGCCCCTTTGCTCAAGAACGAGACAACGGGACGAAGCCCTTGACCGAGATGCCATATGCAATTCGCATGGAATGACCGTGTCAGCATCTGAACGACGGTGGGTGTTTGAATCGACAAATCTGTGGGCTGTTGATTTATACAGTATTTCCTGGGTCGCAGATTTCGGGGAGACTAGAGAGTCCCATCGGGGAAGAGTATGAACGAGCGAGACCAAAAACTAGAAGTAGAAAAGCCAATCAATACCAACGCGGCACCGACCATCGTCGCCTTCACGTTCCAGTTTGAGCGCGCACTCTATTCGCTGTTCTCCGGTCACGCGATACGAACGCAAGTCGGTATCGAGACGCTGGACGACGTGGCGGAGTTGACGTGGAATGCCGACGGCACAGTGGATGCGAGGATTGAGCAGGACGCGAACACCGTCCAATCCGCAGGCCAACCTTTCCAGGACAGTAGCTATAAGCTGTGGCACACGCTTCGCGTTTGGTTGAGCCATGTCAAAGTGCTACGAGCGAAGTATGTCGAAGTCCACTTTTGTCTGGTCACAAACGCAAGCGTTCCCGAGAGTGCTCTGGTACGCATGCTTTCCGACGCGAAGTCGGACGCGCAAGTAGAGGCCGCTGTATCTGCGCTACGTGCGCAGGCGGCAGCCATCGCGTCAAAACGGAAGCCCGCGGCAAAGGAAAAGTCAGCGACGAGGGAAAAGTCTTCGGCGAAGACCGAGGCGGAAGCAGTCCTTAAGTACGACGACGATGACTTGAGCTACCTGGTACGTGGGGTGAAATTGTTGGACCGCGGTGGAACAGATTCAGGTGTGCCGCCGCGGGAAGCGACAATCCAAATTTTCCAATTGCCTTCGGCCCTTGTCGAGCAGGGCGAAGAAATCTACCGATACCTTCTCGGCATAGCCGTCGATACGTGCCGCACGGCATGGTCGGACAAAGAGACGGTCTGGCTATCGCCTCAGACATTTAGAGACCATTTGCACAAAGAGTTTGACCGTCGTTTCCTCAACAAGTACCTCGACCGTCCTATGGTGCACGTCGATTTCAAGCATCTTGTTGAGCGAGGTGGACGGGATTTTTTCTTCCTGAAGCAACTCTCTCGTCTCGATATTCCCGCGAGAATCATCGATAGACACCTGGACAAGTACTGGGCTTTCTATGCGGAGCGAGTACGGCTCGAGAAGGAGGGTTTCAATCAGGTCGACTGGGAAGCGCGCGAGGACAAGCTTCACCAGCGATGGCAAGATTGTCGTGACAATGCCGAGATGGAACTGATGACGCGAGCGGACAGTACGCCAGAGAAGCGTGGTTTGCTAACGCTTACGAAGACTTTGGATGAGAACTTCAAGGCCGCTATTGGTCGGTACGAAACGGGTAACTCGTATCTCACGCACGGGCACTACCATCATATGGCAAACAGGCCGGACGACCGATATTTTGTCTATTGGCATCCAGCGTACGGTGCCGAGAAGGACGCTGGCGACGAGGAGAAGTCTTGATGTCAGGTTACATCGACCGCACACTCATCCACAACAGCGCACTAGCATGCTTCCTTCTGGCGAGCTTCACGAAGGAATATCAGGTCCGCACTGTGAACAGGGGGCATCCGTCGTTTGAGAAACTGCTGCTCGTCCTGCCGCTAGTTTGGCATGGTCCGAGCCGCCGGGGCATCCAGAGCCGAAATTTCGCGACACCCATGCATGCAGTCATCGCCGATGAGCCTCGCATCACTGAGCGTCTTGCTGATAGGGTTGCTGCTCACGCGGCTGTATCGTCGCAGGGGCTCAATATCGCATGCGCGACCGGTCTTCTGGTCAAGCGTTTCGACGGAGACGAGAGAGAGTTTGCGTTTGGACCTCCGCGGTGGCCGCCAGGGAGTAGTCCAGCGAGCAGTATCGATAACGAAATGTCTGGAACAGTGCTACGTCTAGCCAACTGGTTCAAAGACTTTACCGCGGCAGAACTCTTCGCAATACTCGGCCTTCATTGATATGCAATTCTTCATTTCAGGGCTGATTCTGTGGCCTAAAAATCAACGCTTCGAGATTCGAACGCTCGAGTTTTCGGAAAATGAGGTCAACGTCATCCACGGACGCAGTCGAACGGGAAAGTCGTCCATCATTGCCATCATTGACTACTGTCTTGGTTCCAAGCGATGCACGATTCCCGTGGGCGTAATCCGCCAGAAGACTGATTGGTTTGGTCTCAGAGTTCGAATCCGTGACACATGGGTGCTGATTGGGCGACGTACGCCACTGAACAGTTTTGGCAGCGGTGAATTTTTCTTTTTGACGCTGGATGGGCGCTATGCGCCCATCCCAAAAAGCATTAGGGCGACGCATACACACGCACAATACAAGGATGCATTCAACAGGATTGCGCGTGTCACCAACATGTCGTTGGTCGACGATGAGGACGCTGAAAACGCAGAGAATCGACCATCCTATAGAGACCTGGCAGCGTTCAACTTTCTTCCCCAGCATATTGTCGCCAATCCCAATGTTCTGTTCTACAAGACCGATACGTACGAACACAAGGACAAGCTTAAGCGCGTCTTACCGTACGCACTCGGCATTGTCGATGCAGCATACCTGAAGAAGGCTCGCGAGCGCACGCGTCTCTTGAAGAATCTCGACGCCCTTCATAAAGTGCAGCGGACCCGTGAGACTGCGTTTGCATCGTGGCAAGCTGAGGTCAGGACACTATGGAACGAGTCGGTCGAGCTGGGATTGTCCGATGACCGTGATGGCATGTCCCTTGAAGCCTGCGTCCGGTCTCTGAAAGCGTTGAACGACGCGTACATCGAAGGGCACCTCGCGCAGCGCCTCCGAGCACCGCAATATGGCTATTCAAACAAGCTCTTCAGAGAAGCGACTGAGCACGAGGAGAAGGCTCAGAGAAAGGTCGATGACCTGGTGCAGGAGTTGCGTGACTATCAGGCACTGTCAGACCGGGCGAAAAAACTGTCGGGCGCAGTGGAGGATGAGAGGGTTCGCGTAGTGAACCTTGATTGGCTCCAGCGCAGCTTGGTTCGAGACGAAACTTGCGTGGTGTGCGGCTCAACAAGTAATCACAGCCATGATGTATTGAACGGCCTCGAAGAAAAGCTTGATGACGTGACTCGACTGTCCGAAGCGCTTCTCGAAGGACCGATTGTTGACAGGCAACTGGCGGCACTCGAGAAGAGACTTTCTGAAGCAGAGGACGAACTCCACGGGGCGCGAATGTACAGGCTGAGTCTTGAGCCTAAGGAGGCGCTGCCAATGGAATCGTTGGGCAGAGCGTATGTGCTTCTTGGAAGATTGCAGGCTCTTCTTATGGCCCTGTCGACATTGGAAGGCGAAGATGACTTAGGTGACCGTATTCGTGACACGGAGGAGAAGCTCGCTCTTCTCGAGGAATATTTTCAGAACTGCGGTCGCGAGCAACGTGAAGGGCAGGTCGCGGAGCAGATGGATGAGCTCATTCGAGGATACGCGAAATGGTTTGACCTGAAATCGGAAGCAGTTATTGAACTCGACCAGCAGGAGCTGACGTTAAGTTTTTCCAAAGAGAAAGGCAGCCGGAAGGACTTCCTTTGGGAGATTGGGAGTGGTGCAAACTGGATGGCGTACCATGTGTCGACATTCCTCGCTCTGCACGAGTATTTCACTGAACCAGAGCGTGTTAATGGCCCGGTTTTCAGTTTTCTGGCGATTGACCAGCCGAGCCAAGTCTTCTTCCCAAGCGCGAGTTCCGGTGAAAATCAGCTCGATGGACACGAAGTGCAAGCCGAGGGTTTGCGGGGAACCAGGGATGCGGACATTACCGACACACGGCGCATTTTCAAAGCGTTGTCACGAGGAATCGAGCGTGCGAAATTTCAATACCAAATCATTGTCGTTGAGCATGCGGACAAGTCGATTTGGGGAAAGGTGAAGCATATGAATCCAGTTGCTGCGTGGAAGAGCGCCGGAGACGGCCTCATTCCGCGCGAGTGGTTCGGCCGCTGACCGAAAATATGTGGGTAGCGGGCAGCGTAGAGTACAGCGCGCTGCGTGTGGATTTAACAAAGCACTAAATCTGCAGGCGTAGTATTTGGGGCAACAAGAGCGTTAGGGGAAGATGGCATGGCGCAGGTACCTAGGGCGGTGTCACCCATTCGGGGATGGCTGACGGAATTCCTGTTCGTTCGGGACGTTTTCAGGGAGCCACCCGGCTTTCCCTTATACAGGTACCAGGTCACGCCTGGTGAATATCGTGAACTTGAGCAAATTCTGCGTAAGCGGTCGGTAAAGGACGCCTCTCTCCTCCATCTGCGTCACACTCGGTTAAGATCGACTTGCCGTGAGCGGCGAGTTTGCTCAGCGGCAGAT
>NZ_VIUM01000032.1:0-51635 GCF_007828315.1 Burkholderia sp. SJZ089
AGGCGGGCACAGCTCGCAACGCATTCCGCCGTCTTCGTTTTCAGAAGGCGTTCGCGAATTTCCTGTGGCGCGCTGACCAGTAAAGCGCGCAACTGGTTGATGGCTTGCGCTCGCGGCTTCCGCCGCAGCCTCTGGACGGGAAAATGCCTTTCACTCTCTAAGATAAAGAGAAAACTTATCTGGATAACACACGGCCCTCCGCTTTCTGGGATATCGCGAAAAGCCTTGTGGGATGGACTTTCCCGTTCACGGATGTGCTTTATTTTCCGAATTCTGAAGTCGCCCCTCGTAGAAATGCCAGGATAAGGAGGTTTCGCATTCGCGCCGCGCACGTTTCGCATTAGCGGAGAGTTCGATTTTCTATAAAGTGCTTTCGCTTCGTCGCGCATTTTAAGAGGATGTATTA
Source organism: Burkholderia sp. SJZ089 (assembly GCF_007828315.1). Lineage (NCBI taxonomy): Bacteria > Pseudomonadati > Pseudomonadota > Betaproteobacteria > Burkholderiales > Burkholderiaceae > Burkholderia > Burkholderia sp. SJZ089. The sequence goes on from NZ_VIUM01000032.1 coordinate 407, forward strand.
AATTGAGAGTAGTGTGTCACGTTGAGTTCACGGAATTGTCATACAGTCGTTGGCGGTACCACGACGCCATCGCCTGCAGGGGGAGGTTAGCCCTGAATGGCGGTAGGTCCGCTTGGCAGCGCAACACATGCCCGACGTGAGAGGCCGGGTGGGGTGCATGGAGTGCCGCCGTTGGTAACGCCGGAGAGGGCGATCGCGTGTGCATGGCAGTTGGCAACCATTTACGGCGACGGTCAGGCCCGCTCGCCTTGTGCTCGCTTCTCCCATGTTGGTGTCGTGCCGGGTGGTCATACAACAACGTAACCCGAGGGAAATGAATTGATCGAGATGTTTGGCATGCTTGGGAAGGTCATCTCCAGCACCGGTACTGAGCGCTTCACGTCAGATCTACGTAAGTTGCTCATCCGATCCGTGCCGATTTGTTCGGCCAAGGTCACCGCGTGGTCGGTCGACAAAAGCGCAGGACAGGTTGTGGAGGTGCGTCAACTCGGCGCAGTCGCTTCGCGTGAGCAGGGGCATAGTGCCGATTTTCCCGGCGATGAGGAGAAGGGCGACCTCGCGGTTGATCCGCTGTCGCGGAGGATCATTGCGGCATCTGATATTCAGCTGATCCATATCAATCATCTGCGTATCTGTGAGCGGCGTGGCGGTTTCGAAACCACCCCGGCGGGCTGCCATCGCTGGCGGTACGAATGCCATCTCGTGTCACCCAGGGCACACCGCCGCTACGTGATCTCCTTGTACCGTGTCGACCCTTCGTGCGCTTTTTCCCTTCAGGAAATGTCCTTCCTGAAAAGCTGCGGGGAGGTGCTACTGCCGCTTGTAGAGAAGCATGCGGCCCATCCGCGCTTCAGGTCCAGTTTGGGTGTTGCAACGTGTGTGCGCCAACACGAGGAGCGCACGCGCGAGGAGCCATTGCGCTTGCAGTTGCAGCACCGGCTATCAAGCGCAGCCGGGGTTCTGTCAGAACGCGAGATTGAGGTCTGCGTTGGCTTGCTGACAGGCAGCACCTTCCGTGAGATGGCGGAAGTCTTCAGCGTCAAGCCCAGTACGGTGAAAACTTATCTGAGGCGCGCTGCCGACAAACTGGGCTTCAAGGGCCGCCACGGCCTTGTCAAATGGGCTCTCGACCGCTCCTGATATCAGTGCGCGCTTCTCATCGGTCATCCGACCGGCGAGCGTGCGTACGAGCTAAGCGTAGCCGACGGGGCCGCCGCAGTCCTAGGGCGGGCACCACGCCCCGGCGCCGGCGACGCTCACGCGTTTCCTCCGAGGCCTGCGCGCCGCGCGAGGGCCTGGGCGATCTCACGCGCCCGGACCAGGGCGGCCATGTCAGGGTGATCGTCTGCCTCCTCGGTGGCGTCGCCGACGAGCGGCACCGGACCGAGATCGCGACCGTTTCGCACGGCGTCGATCCAGCGAGCGAAGTCCCGTTCGCTGGAGTCCTGCGCGTGAAGCGCGGTCGAAGTCGTCTCGCACGATCAGGCAGGCCCGCACGAACGTCGGGCCGCCGGCCTGCGCGCCGAGCGCGAGGCGGGCCTCCTCGCCTTCGGCGTGGCCGCCCTGATAGGCCGCCAGCAGCGCGGAGAATGCGCTCACATGGCCGCTAGCCGCCGCCAGGTCCTGGCCGGCGAGCGCGGCGAGCCGGCCGGCTTGGCGCGCGTGGGCTCGGGCCGAGATCGGCCCCCTTTCGCGCGCGAGCGGCGGTGCCGCCCAGCCGCCGCGCTCGGCGGTGTGATAAACGTCGGCCGCCAGCGCGTGATTGACCTGCAGGCGATCGTGCACCGCGCGCCGCGCGAAGGCCGGCGCCATGGCTCGCGCCTCGGCCCGGCTCGGCACCGGCGGGCTCGTGCGCCCGAGGTAGTGGACCGTGAAGTCGCCGGCGGCGTCGCGCTCGACCCAGACGGAAAATCCTTCCACCACCGCGAGCGCGCCGTGTGGGCCATTCGGTTGCCAGCGTGGCGCGGGCGCCGGCGCAGCGCCGTCGATCGGCGTCGCGGGATAGAGACGAAAGTCGGACATCGGAACTCCAGAGTCAGTATCGAGGCGGCCAGAAGCGGTAGGGGCGGCGAGGCCTGGCGCGCCGCGACCTGTTCGGTCGGTCCGTGCGTTTCACGCGCCGTGCGCATCAGCTCCAGCACTTAGTCTGTCATCGAGACCGCGATCGCCGAGGCCTGCTCGAAGCTGACGATGCCGCGCGTTTCATGACCGCGGGTGCGATCACCCACCTTCAGTTCCACGGACTGCGACCCGAGCGCCAGGCTGCGGGTCACGGTGTAGTACGGCGCCTCCCCTTCCCTGCCGAGGTAGATCGCGACCTGCGCCTGCGACGCGCCGATCGGCGCATACCACGTGTCGGCATCCGGCGCAGCGGCGGTCCAGGTGACGCTGCCGACCTGACGCGTGGTCCACGCAAACCCGCTGGCCCACGCCAAGGCATCCTCGGCGCTGGCGAACCCGCTCTGTCGAACGAACAGCTCGTGGCAGTGCTGATAGTCGACGCGTGCGCTGTAGGTGGGCGCCTCGTACGCGCTAACGCCGAGACTTTCTGTGATCGTCACCCGCGCCATGGCACCGCTCGCGATGCCACGTAGCTCGGTCCGGGTGCGCGAACGCATCGCGAACCAGCGATGTCCGGCAAAGTCGAGGTGCTCGTGCGGGGTGGCGGCCGCCAGCGCGGCCAGGGTCGTGGGAGGTTCCGTCATGCGGGTGTCCGGTGGCATATCGATGAATCACGGGGGCTCGGCCGCGAAGTCGAGCGCGGGGTTGGGCCGGGCGCACGGACCGGGTGCGTTGCACTCATCCGGCACGCCCGTTGCGTTGCAGCCAGCGTTGTCGCCGCTCGGCCGGCGAATCCGGACGCAGGGTCAGCGTGCCGGGCCAGGCGGCCAGCGCCGCGCGCAAATCCGCCTCGAGATCCGCCGAAGGCCCTCCGCGCGCCAGTTCGACGAGCTCGAAATCGCCCAGGCGCTGGAGGCCGATGCGAGTGAGGCGCCAGGTGTGGTCGTCGTAGACCTCCACCAGGAAAGTGGTCAGCCCGATATCCCAAATGGACACGCGCCAGGTCTGGGTGACGGCGCGCACGGCTTGGGCGCCGGCTGCGCGCGTATTCGATTGTTCCATGGGAGGTGTCAGTGGCGTGCGGCCGGATAGGCGAAATCGGCCTCGGGCGTAAAGGCGTAGCGCGTCGGGTCGTTGTCGAACAGCACGAAGCCCTCGATGCCACGCTCCCGCAGCGCCAGCACGGTGCGCCGGGTGCTGGCCAGCGAGAACGCCTGAACTTCGGCAGGGTCGACGGCCTTGCCGCTCGACACGGTGCCCAGGCCAGTCATCAGGAGGAGCATGGGCTCGTCGGAGTCGATCTGGCGGCCGAAAATTTGGTACTTCATGGCGCAGCTCCTGGCGGCAGGGGTGGTGGTGGATACGAAAACTGTAGTGATCCGCACGTTCGGGGTGGCGCCCGGTCGACGTCCCCCGTTTTCAGTAACACTCGACTTTGGAGTCCGGGGTTCATTTAGCTGCATTCGCCATCAACTGGCGGGCGTAGTTTGCAGGGGTCAGCCCATCCACCACGCCATCACCATCATGCCCCACGCGCACGCGAACAGGGAAACGGTCAGGTTGAGTCACTCACCATTGAACCTACCATCAGCTTTTTCAACTCGATGTCGCTTGCCGTCGATACCATGTTTAGCATGACGTCGAAGTCACGGCGCGGCGAGGTACGAGCGCGTTGTCGGGCAGCGACGGCACGTCCGTCTTGATTAAACGATCTTGCTGGATAAGTCCGCCTTGGAGCGCCTGAATCAAATCCGGTCAGGTTCATATGCTGCCTGGTTCTCGTTTATGAGAGACCCTCGGGTCATTTCTCTCATGGGCGGCCGCGCCCGACTCTGTCGTGGCGAGACTGGCCACACGGGCCGTTGTGGCCAGTCTCTGGGTATCGAAAGCGTCAACGGTCCGCTGCCGGCGATTAGAACAACAAACCAGCCATCGAGACTTCCCGCAATCATATGGCAACCGCAATTGATCAGGTTATCCGGCATCGGGCATAGACGTACAGCCCTATCGGATTTTGACAAAACATCACATTCTCTGGCCCGCCTAGCGTGTCGGAGATCGCTAGCGCAAGCTTCTTCCACTCGTCGGCGCGTGAAGCGCGCGACGGCGACCCGGTGCGCGAGAATCTTGCGACTCGCCCAGCCCACTACCGCCGTCAGATACACGAGACCCCGCGCCATCGGAATGCAGCGGTTCGAATCGAGCAGCCACGTCGAATGGCTCCCATCGACGCGTCTTTCAACCACCAGATCGCCTATTCCTTGATCAGGAAGCGACCCCGATCTTTTGCGTTCTTGATCCACCCCGGCGGCCGCCCCCGGCCGGACCATGTTGCGCCGGTCTTCGGATCGAGATACTTGGGGTGAAATCGAGCGCTTACCGGTCTTCCACGCTGTCGACCGAAGATATCCCGTTCGGTCATCCCATATTCAGCCACCTTCGCACGCACCTCGTCGAGTGCGGCCTGGAATTCCTTCAGGCGCGCCGCTTCCGCTTGTTCAGCGAGGGCGTCTATTTGTGCCTTCAGCTCGTGGTACGTCGCCATCCTTTGCTCTCCTGAATGTCCAACCTACCGGCACCTTACTTATGCATTTCAGTCAGGACACCGTTGGCTCATGCCTCGTCCAAATGAACTAGGACACCAGGCAACCATTTCAAGTTTCATACGACCAGCTGCGCATGATATTTTGCGCTCTCCTAGTGCATGCCACTGCTGGGCAGTCGACATAGATCGTCGTGGCTTCCGCGAGCCTCGCAACAGCTTTTAGGGTAGATCGGACCTATCACGAGCGACTTCTTGCATATTGCCAAGCGCCACGCAAAGATCCCTTAATTTTTCAAGTCCAATTTGGTTCTCGATTGCCTGATACTGACACTCGATACGAGGTTGTACTCTGGCTATCAAGCTTCGGCTGCGCACTGTCAGTTTAATTTTTGCACCTCGCAGATCCAAATCCAACCGTTTCCGCGTGATCAAGCCATCTCGCTCAAGCCGCTCGAGTATGCGCGTCAGGCTGGGCTGCAAAATACAGCATCGCTTCGCGATTTTCACCGCCTCGAGCCCCTGTCCCGCCTCGCTTTCCAGCAACCACAGAATGCGCCACTGCTGCTCAGTGAGCGTGTGCTCATTAAGGATGGACCGAATGGGAGCAAGCAGTGCCTCACGCACCTCTTGAAGACGAATGATCAAGGCGTGAATATCGTTCATGCGGACAATGTTCCATCGCTCGATCTTCTCCGTCAAGCGACAACTCGACGATCTCGCCAACAGCGACAGTGGCTGTTCTATAACGATTATCGCCCCCCAGTCTCACGCCTGCGCCCTGAGCGCGATGCGCGCCAGGGAGGCAGATCGGCTGCTTCAGCCTGCCTGGCGAGCGACAGGGCTTCCGCCTTCAGCTCGTGGTACTCGCCATCCTTCGCTTTCATGACTGCCTGATCCAACGGCGCCTTTCTTCGCCAATCTGTCGCGTCGACCTTAGATTATTTCCAGCCTCAACGTAATCAGACACCGCTTCACTTGGCTCCGCGTGTGGTCAGCCGAGCGTGATACTTCGCGCTCTCCTGGCGCATGCGCTGCTGCTCCGCATTGACGTAGATGGTGGTGGTCTGCAGCGAGCCGTGCCCCAGCACCTGCTGCAGCACCTCGATCGCCATGCCGGCCGCAGCGGACTGCGTCCCGAAGGTATGCCGGAAGGCATGCGGCGAGGTGCCCGCCAGCTGCCGGCGGGCGCTCTCCTCGAGATCCGGCAATTGCTAGAGCAAACGCCCGATGGCCCGCGTCACCACCCGACGTGCTGCGCGCGGCGTATAGCCGGCCACACGCGTCACCTGGCCGGTGTCCGTCACCCCAAATTTGTCCCGACTGGCGGGCGTGGGCGGCACCACGGTCGGCGCCACCAGCGGCAGGCCGTCGGCGTTAGCGCCAGGCGCATCCAGATCCAGGCCGCGGTCCTGCCAGTGCTCGCGCAAGGCCTCCACGGCGTCCTCGGTCAGCGGCACGATGCGCTCCTTGTTGCCCTTACCGACCAGACGCAGCATCCAGGTCGCGGGAATCTCGTCGTCGGCCGGCCACCACTGCAGCCCGCCCCGCTCCGCCGTCACGGCCTCCTTGATGCGCAGGCCAGCATCGCCCATCAGCAGCACCAGGGCCCGGGCCACGCGCCAATCCGGCCCCTGCGGGCCGAATCCTTCGGCGCGATCGGCGAGCTCCGCGCGCACCTGGCTCCAGACATCGATCGGCAGCGCGCGCTGCACCTGCAGCTTGGTCGCCCGCTTCACCGGCTTCGGGTCGGTCACGGCCACCCACGGGTTGCCGGCCAGGTAGCGCACCTTCACGAACCAGTCGAACGCCGCGCGCAGCGTGCGCACCGCGTAGCGCTGGCTGTCGAGCGACAGCGGCGTTAGGGCAAATGGGCGCCAGCGGCCCGAGGCCCGCGAGGCCGGCGGCCCGCGGAATGCATCCGACCGGCTGGCCAGGAATGCCTTATAGGGGTGGCCTCAAGAAACGGATTTTTACGTACGCTAAGCGTTCCGGGAACGAGTTTCAGCCCGAAGACGTCTTCGTGCTGGCCCGAAATTCCCGCGGCGAGTAGCCGACGAGCCGCTTGAATGCATGACTGAACGCACTGTCGGAGTCGTAGCCGAGTGATTGTGCGACTGCTGACACCGTCACATCCGATTTCCTGAGCGCGCGCATCGCGAGCTGCATACGCCAGCGCTGCACGTACTCGAGCGGACCGAAGCCCATCCGTTGCCTGAAACGGGCCGCGAACGTCGAACGGGAGACATGGCAACGGGCCGCGAGATCCTCGACAGTCCAGCGCCGCGCTGGATCTGCATGAATTGCCGTGATTCCCGTCGCGATGCGCGAGTCCGCGAGCGCGGTAAGCCAGCCAGTCTCGCCATGCGTGTTCGTCTCGGCATGAACCCGCAGCATCTGCACGAGCATCATGTGCGCGAGGTGGCGCACCATCAGCGATGCGCCGAGCGACGTCGCGTCGATTTCCTGCGCGAGTCGCTGCAACGCCCAGCGCAGGACTGCCGCTGGTTCGGAGCAGCCGCTCACGATGACAACGGGTGGTAGACTGCCGAACAGTAGTTGCATGTTGTCCTTGAACGTGAAGCGGCCGCCCACGAGAAAGCAGTTCTCCGGCGCGCCGTAACGAGCGATGCCATCCTCCATCTCGTGATAGACATCGATGGCCGCGACCGGCGGCACCGCCAGATCACTCGCCAGTACAAACCGGCGTGGTGCGGCAAGCAGGAAGCAGTCGCCCGCCTCCAGCCGCGTCGGCGGGCCGGCGCCGTCGACCGTGAGCCAGCAACTGCCGTCAACCACCGCGTTGAATTTGATGCCGTCGGGCGGCGGGATGTCGACCGCCCAATCGCCGCCCGCACGGAGGCCGGTGAAATACGAACTGCGGGTTTCCAGCAGTGACAACACGTCAGACAAAGGGTCCATTGGGGAATCCTGGACGATCTCGATGATATTCAGGATTCTATGGCATTCCCGGTCTGAATCTGCTTGACGAAAATAAGACGTGACGACCTGCCTGCCCATTGCAGCACGCGTCATTTATACGAGGAGTGCAGATCATGGAAAAGCAGATTCCCCTTTCCTCTGGCTTCGACGCAACCTCCACGGCACGCGACGTGCTCGCCGGCATCGATCTGACTGGCGCGACCGCGATCGTGACAGGCGGGCACTCAGGCCTCGGGCTCGAAACGACTCGCGCCTTGGCCGCTGCCGGCGCCCGGGTAGTGGTGGGTGCACGGCAGCCTGATGCCGCGCGCAATGCAATGCGGGATATTGCCGGTGTCGAGATCGCCGGGCTTGATCTTGCAGACCTTGAGAGCATAGGCGCGTTCGCCGCGCGCTTTGTCGATGCACGGCGCGCCGTACAAATTGTGATCAACAGCGCAGGTGTGATGGCCTGCCCCGAGACGCGCGTCGGCCCGGGGTGGGAAGCCCAGTTCGCGATCAATCATCTCGGGCACTACGTACTCGTCAACCGATTGTGGCCCGCGCTGGCGCACGGAGACGGTGCGCGCGTGGTCGCCGTGTCGTCGCTCGGCCACCGTCTATCCCCGATCCGCTGGGACGATGTGCAGTTCACGAGTGGCTACGATAAGTGGCTCGCATACGGGCAATCCAAAACCGCAAATGCGCTATTCGCGGCTCACCTCGATATGCTTGGCGCGCCGCATGGGGTACGTGCATTCTCGCTACATCCAGGCAAGATCGCGACGCCGCTGCAGCGCCACCTGACACACGAAGAGATGATGGCGCAAGGCTGGGTGGACGAGAATGGGACACCCATTGACCCGACGTTCAAAACCCCGGAGCAAGGTGCTGCGACCCAGGTATGGACGGCGACATCACGACAACTCGACGGGCTCGGTGGCCTGTACTGCGAAGACTGCAACATCGCACCGATCACAACAGGCAACGAAGAAGCAGGAGTGCGTCCACACGCAACGGATCCAGAGCAGGCGGCACGCCTCTGGCAGCTGTCTGCACAACTGACCGGGGCTGATGCATTCGCATAGCGCAACTGGACAGCCATTAGAGAATGGTCCAATCGGGGAGCTGTGGCACGGGCTGAAATCCAACCCGTTCAACCACGTTGCTCTTTCGTACGGCGAGATGCGAAGGCCTCGGTGATTTGCTGGGAGCGCTTGAGATCGTCGCCGCGTAGATACATCGAGGTTGTCGCAATCGAGGCATGACGCAGGTTATCGCGCACGCTGGTGAGCTCGGCGCCGCGCGCAATGGCATGGCTGGCGTGCGAGTGGCGCATCCAGTGCGGGCTGGCGCGGCGCAATTTCTCGGCAAAGACCGGGTGTTCGCCCTGAATTTCCTCGGCCACGTTCAAGAAGAAGCGGCGCATCACGCGCCATAGCCGCGCCTCGGTGATACCTAGGCCTCCGTCGTCGCCTAAGCTGGCGAGGATGGGCGTGATTGGATTCCAGCGTTCTCGCGTCACGGGCAGACGTCGCTCGAGCAGATATTGGTCGAGTGCCTCGGTGGCCAATGGCGGCAACGCCACTCTGCCGGGCTTGCCACCTTTACCAATGAGGTGGAGCCAGGAGTCACCGCGTTCGTCGAACCGAATGTTGCGCAGTACGGCGTTGACGAACTCGTTTGCGCGCAGGCCCGTTGCATAGCCGAAATCCAGGACAAAGCGCATCCGCTGCGCGGCCGGCTCGGACCAGCCATACGACCATTCGAGGCCATCTGCGAGGGTCCGTAGCAGCAGCCACTCGCCCTCGGTGAAGCCGCGGGCCGTGTCGAGTGCCGGGTGCGTCGCCTTGCCCCGCACCTTGACGCCCGCAAAGGGATTCGCGAGGACGTAGCGCTGCTCGATGAGCCAGTGGAACAATGCCGAGAGGACCGTTAAGGCATAAGCAGTCGAGCGCGCCGAGAGGCCTCCCGTGAAAGGCCGCCACTCGACGGAGTCGCGTGGCCGCGGCGGCCCGATCCAGCGCTCGCGCGGCGCAGGGCGTCGCATGAACGTCCGGTATGCAATCGCGTCTTCAGTCGTCAGCGACGAAAGTGCGCGGCCGCGCTCGACGATCGCCCAGAGGATCAACCGCTCGGCTTCCTTGCGGTAGGCACGTTGTGTTGCGGCCGTCTCGTGCAGCGCGAGCCATGCTTGTATCGCCTCGTAGTCGTTTTTCGCATTGAGCGTGCAGGCTTCGTGCGGCGCCCTGAAAGTACCCTGCGAGCCATCAACCTCGTGCGGTACACGCAATTGCTCCCACGGCACGACGCCAGCAGGCTGCGCGACCGTGATCAACGCGCGAGCACGTTCGGTCAACGCCGGGTGCGCTGCAAAGAAGGTTTCGATGGTTTGCGCACCTATCGCACCAAGCCCTCGAATCCGGAGCCACCATTGGCGCCGGCGCGGAATGCGCACGGTCAGTTCCGCGAGCGTACGAATGCCATAGGCGTGCAGTGCGCTCACCGTGCGCGGCGCGAACCACAGCACGACGTCGTCGGTGATCTGCGGTTGTGGTGCGGGCAGCGATCGCAGCGTCTCGATCGCGCGGTCGACTGCCCCGGCGCGGCGATGCCGCTCGGCCGACGTGTGTTCGAAGACAGCGGCCAGATCGGGCCGATGGCGGCTGTGGGCAAAGGCAATCAGTTGCCGGCGGATGGCCCCGATGAGACCGCGCGAAGATTCTCCGGCTGCTCGACGTTCGGGTAGATAACGAGCCACGGCCGCCCGTGAGGACAGGCCGGCATACCAGCTGCGCAACGCAGCAAGCGAGGCTGCCTCGGGGAAACCCTGATTCGCGGAATGTTGGGGCTGACGCGTTTCCACGGATTGAAGTTACGTCGATCTAAATCAGTAACGCGATAATATCAATTATCTGATCCACTTGGGACGAACGATCATTTATCTGGAAGCTGCAGTATAGTGAAATTCGTCGTACGTGCCCGCCGTATGGCCTTCCCGAGGCGTTTTGCTCGAAACGAGGCGCCTCGGCGGCAACGTGAGGACCAACGGAATGCCTCGACGTGAGTTGCTGACTGCTGCACAGCGCTTCGAACTACTCGCCTTTCCCGATGACGAGAGCGAGCTGATTCGGCTCGCCACGTTGTCGAAAGAAGATTTCGCGTTCCTTCGGCAACACCGTGGCGACCACAATCGACTGGGCCTGGCCGTGCTCATGGTCTATCTCCGCTATCCCGGTCGGGTGCTGGGTCCAAACGAGACGCCATATGCGCCCATCCTCGGCATCGTTGCGGCACAACTGCGGATCACGCCAGCCGTGTGGGACCTGTATGCCCGACGAGACGAAACCCGGCGTGAACATCTGCAGGAGCTTCTTGTCCGCACTGGACTTGTTCAGTTTTCGCGCGGGCACTACCGTGATCTGTCCGCGTTCCTGTTGCCCGTCGCGATGCAGACGACTCGGGGTATGGTGCTCGCGCGCCGCAGTAGACGAACTCCGGCAACAACACGTGCTGTTGCCGCCTATCGCGGCGCTCGAAAATCTCTGTGCGGCTGTCGCGACCCGTGCGCAACGCGACGTGTACCGATTGCTCACTCAGGCATTGACCGATGAGCAACGCACTGCACTCGACGCGCTACTGCTGCCTTACGGCGAGCGGCCGGTGAGCAAGCTCGCCTGGCTAAGGCAATCACCGGGCGAGCCCAATGCAAAGTCGGTGCTGAGACATATCGAGCGCCTGCGGGCCATCTGCGAGATCGGACTACCCTCTGACATTGGCCACAGTATTCATCAAAATCGCCTGTTGCAACTCGCCCGCGAGGGCGGACAAACCGCCGTCTATCAGATTGAGGAGTACGAAACCGATCGCCGTCACGCCACGCTGATTGCGATCCTGCTCGACACATCGGCAAGCTTGACCGACGAGATCCTCAATCTGCATGACCGACTGATCGGCTCCTTCTTCACTCAATCCAGACACAAGTACGAGAAACGTTTCGCCGCTGACGGCAAGGCGGTCAACGAGAAGGTCCGCCTCTATGCCAAGGTCGGCACGGCGCTGATCACGGCAAAGGACGAGAAATCCGATCCATTCGAGGCAATCGAAGCGGTCGTGCCGTGGGACATCTTTATCGCGAGCGTAAAGGAGGCGCAAGATCTCGCCCGTGATACCGAATTCGACCCGATGGCATTGCTTGTCGAGCACTATACGCAGCTTCGGCGGTACTCGCCAACGTTCCTCGACACTTTCGAATTCCACGGAGCGCCGGCACGGCAAGACCTGTTGGACGCCGTCGCCGCGTTACGCGAAATGAATCGCGTCGCGGCACGCAAGGTTCCCGTCGACGCGCCCACCGCGTTCCTGGGACCAAGATGGAAACGATTCGTCATCCAGGATGAAGGCATCGACCGCAAATTTTACGAAATGGCGGTCATGAGCGAGTTGAAGAATGCCCTGCGCTCGGGTGACATCTCGGTGCCCGGGAGCCGTCAGTTCAAGGATTTCGACGAATATATGATGCCGCGAGCTGTGTTCGACCGCCTGCGTCGCGAGGGGCGGCTCGGACTCTCGGCACCCACGTCGGCAAAAGCCTGGCTTGACGAGCGGCTGGGCCAACTTCGCGAAGCGCTCGACGAAACGAACCGGCTGGCCGCCGCCGGCGAACTGCCCGATGTCGAGCTGAACGAAAAGGGTCTCAAAATCACGCCGCTTGATGACGCAACGCCGCCGGCGGGTAAAGCGCTCAAACAGCGCGTGTACGACCTGCTGCCGCGCGTGAAGATCACGGATCTGCTGCTCGAGGTCGATCAATGGACCGGCTTCACGCGACACTTCACGCATCTGAAGAACGATGCCGAACCGACGGACCGAACGCTGCTGCTCACCGCGATTCTCGCCGACGCATTCAACCTGGGGCTCGAGAAGATGGCCGATGCCTGCCCAGGTACGAGTCTCGCGAAGCTCTCGTGGCTGGTGGCTTGGCACATTCGCGACGAGACCTATCAGAAAGGGTTGGTTGAGCTCGTCAACTATCAACACAAGTTGCCTTTCGCTGCCTACTGGGGCGAGGGCACGACCTCCTCGTCGGACGGGCAGCGCTACCAGGCCGGTGGCCACGGGCGCGCGGCGGCTACCGGAACGCGAAGTACGGCAGCGAGCCCGGCGTCCTGTTTTATACGCACATCTCCGATCAATACGCGCCGTTTTACACCAAGGTCATCAACTCGCCTGTCCGCGACGCCACGCACGTGCTCGACGGGTTGCTCTATCATGAGTCGGATCTGCTGATCGAGGAGCACTATACCGACACCGCCGGGTTTACCGATAATGTGTTCGGATTGTTTCCGTTCGAAGGGTTCGTGTTCGCCCCGCGCGTCGCGGATCTTCCCGACAAGAAATTCTATGTGCCGGGCAGAGCGTCCGACTGGCCTGCGCTGGTCTCCTTGATCGGGGGCACGACTAACCGGAAAGTGGTCGAACGAGAGTTCGACGAAGTGCTTCGATTAGCCGCCTCGATCAAGCAAGGGACAGTAACGGCCTCCCTGATCCTACGCAAACTCGGCGCGTATCCTAGGCAAAATGGCCTTGCCGCCGGTCTGCGGGAGATTGGCCGGATCGAGCGTACGCTGTTCACGCTGAAGTGGCTGCGAGATCCGGTGCTGCGGCGTCGTGTGACGGCCGGGCTGAACAAGGGAGAGGCTCGGAATTCGCTCGCGCGGGCCGTCTTCTTTTACCGCCTCGGCGAAATTCGCGACCGTTCGTATGACAACCAGCGATATCGCGCCAGCGGACTGAATCTCGTCGTGGCCGCCATCACGCTGTGGAACACGGTCTACATCGAGCGCGCGATCGCGGCGCTCCGGCAGCACGAAGAGATCGTTGAAAGTCTGATGCCGCACGTGACGCCCCTCGGTTGGGGCCACATCATTTTAACCGGGGACTACGTCTGGCACGCCAACAAACGGGTTGCCCATGGGCGATTTCGGCCGCTGCGGCCCATCAGACCGAGCACTCCCAGGTCTTAACGTACGTAAAAATCCGTTTCTTGAGGGCACCCCTACTTCGCGGACCTCGTCGTAAACCGCTATCACCCTGGATTCGAAAACAACGATGGTGGCTCAGGCGAGGTCTATCTCGAAGTCGATACGTCTCGCGTATGGAACGAGCACCGTGATTACTACACAGAGTCGATTTACTCGGAGCACGACCTGTGAAGATCACCACCTCTCTCGCCAGTGTTCCGGGCCTTTCGTATGGCGACGTGTGCGCCCGCTTGACATCGCCACCGTCCGAGCCACTCTTCGGCAACCTGTCTCTCGACTATGTGCAGCTGGTTCCACAAAGCCGAGAGCGCCTCACGCCCGACGTCATCGAGATGCTTCGATCGACGTTTCCCGATACGCGTTTTCGTATGCACGCGAACGTGCGGATCTGGGACGAGTTCATGCTCGTCGACCTGGCCGATTTCGATCGGCGCGATGCCTGGTTCCGTGACGCAGCGACACTGCATCGGCTGCTCGATGCGGACGCCTTCACCCTGCATCCTGGGCGACGCGCTAGTGCGACGCTTTCTCAACTGTTCGAGCTTGCTCGGCGCTGCGCCGATCTCTTCGGTTCGCCAGTTGGCATCGAGGGCATGTATCCGACGCACGGGGCACCGTACCTGCTTTCGACCTGGCCGGAATACGAAGCGCTCTTTGCATCAGGCGTGCCGTATGCGCTGGATCTGTCCCATCTGAACATCGTCGCTCATCAGTCGGGACGACACGACCTTGACCTGGTGCAGGCCATGTTGTCGTCCGATCGCTGCATCGAGATTCACGTTAGCGACAATGACGGCGACGGCGATCAGCACCGCGTTTGCGTGGATCCGCCTTGGTGGTGGTCATTGCTCGATCACGTCCACCCGGATGCCGTGGTGTTCTCCGAAGGCAACCACCGCTAGATAGGCTTAGCTCACGGGCCCGCGCAACACGCGGGCCCTTCTCTTTCAGATATCTGAGTAACGCGGCAGCAGATCCTGGTCGACCAGGCGAATCTCAATGCGATTGGCCGCGTCGACATGCTCAGCGTTGTCGACCGAAAACACGGTATCGATGACACTCACGATAAGGGTGCCGCTCTGCTTTCCTCCAGCACCCGGAACCGGTATCAAGGCTCGCGCTTCCGGCACCTGCTGCGTGGTTACCACCTTGGGCAGATACAGCATCCAGCCCACGCCGGGCTTGTCGTCGAACACCTGACGGGGAAAGTAGTCTCGGGAGGAAACTGAGACGTAGACCGGGTCATATACCGCGACGATTCCGGCGACGATTTCTGCAACATCCTCATAACCGTTGGCAGTCGCTAATCCGGTGAGCTTCGACGGGAGGCCAATCTCGACTTCGCTCGGCAGCGGTCTCGTATCGATCGCAAGTTTCAGCGTTGCGCTGTCGCCCTCAGCCATCCTTCCATTCCAGAAACCAAATACCTTGGGAAGATTCAATTTCTTGCTGTAACGCTGCGCCAGAACTGCCAGGACCGCTGGTGAAGGCACACCAGGCTCTTCATACATCGGATAGAGACGTGCTTCCTCTTCGGTATCTGCTTTCAGCCACCACTTACCCAAGCGTTCGTCCCGCTTCGACATGACCTCGACCACCGGCCACGCTCTGACCAGATGCGCCGCGAAGTCGCCGGTCTGAGCAAAGTCGGGAGAGCTGCGAAATTGAGCGACGATTTCCATATCTCAGGGTAGCCATTCTGATTCAATTTTAAGACGGACCAGCGGAACTCTCATGTAGCTCCAGGTCCGCTCGGTCTGAAAATACCATTTCAGGCGCGCTGGCGGATTCGCGTTGACGACAGCTGCCTGACCAAACGCCTGTTCCTCCATATCATCGAAGGCGCCGGTGTACGGGACATCTTGTTTGTTCAGAAACTGATCGTACTTCGCTTTCGCTTCGAGCAACAGGCATTCTTCCGGTCGAAAGCCGTCGAAGTCGCGCTCCCAGACCCACTCCATGCTCCACCGTTCTGCAATGCTGTAAGGGAGTCCGGTGACTCGTCCTTGGTATTCGCGAGAGTTGTCGCTCATGCTCCAGTTGCGGCGCTGCATGCCACCGGCTTCCGGAGGGCACTTCTTGCAGCTCTCTCCCGTGCGAGGCACGGCGCGTACGGCGGGTGTGGCCTTGCTCGCATCCTGTTTCGTGTCACCCGAGAGACTAGCCGTTCCCGCTACCGCGGCTCCGCCCAATAAGGCGGTTCCAGCTCGCGCCAAGACCGGTCCGAGCTCCACCACTGCCCCTTCGATCGCCGGTACCAGAAATCCCGCCATGTTCAGATCCTCCTTCGTCGTGCTGGTGTTCGATACGCCATTTCATGACGCGCAGGTAGTCGTGGAATCGCTCGTCGGGCGAGCGACCAGGTCGAGTCACCCATGCACGGAACGCCGGCTTATCGTAGAACTGGGGCGCGTAGGCCTCGGTCCGGAGAAACGCGGCCACATTGTCGTCCGACTGGATGCCATATCGGCGGGCCGCGACATAGGCGTTCCAGAGCCGCGTCGGCAAACTCGTGTCGCTGGCCAGCGCCGGCGTTTCCGCGACCAGGTCCGCGCGAATCCCATCGACATAGCCCCGCGCGTCGATGCGGGCCAGTTCCGCGACCTGTTCGTTCGTCAGTTCAAGCATGGGGGTGAACTCCCGTCAATCGCCCGTCACGCTCGACGAGCCAGTCGAAAACCACAACGAAGAACTGCATGCGCTGTGAGAATTCCATCATCGCGGCGATGTCCGGCATGATCCGCGCATCGTAGAACCGGAGCAGGGCCGTCCGCCCATCCGGAAGTCGCGCGTCGAGGCGCCGCCGGAGCTCGTCGGCGAGCGCGTCGATCCCATAGGCGCTGATCAACCACGAGACGCCGCCCGCGCCGGCGGCCAGCGAGGCAAGGCCCGCGCGCGTCGCGCCATCGGCGAGCTCATAGTCGAATAGCCACGGCCCGGCGTCGGCCAAGGGCGCATCAGGCGTCTGGTCGAAGAGCGCTACCGATGCCTGCGAGCGCTGCGGCACGCCGGCCCGGTCGGCATAGAGCAGGCCGTCGACCAGGGCATAGAGCCGCACGGTGGTCGAGATCTGCTGTTGCCGGGTGTCAAAGAATGCCTGAATCGCCGTGGGAGCCATGCGTCACCCGCGCGTGACCATCGTCGCGGCATTGGCGGCCGCTGCCTTCAGGCACTCCAGGCAAAGTGTCGGCGAGGGTGCCAGTGCCTGAGCAACGGGCGCGGCGATCGCCGCGCCGCTCGACGCCACGCCCGCGCCGATGTCGTCGAGCGACATGGCATGTTGGGACGCGATCAGCGTGGCGCCGCAGGCGGTTTTCATGCCGGCGACCGCCGTATCGCGCCCGTTAATCTGGTGCGGAATCACCCGCCCGGCATCCGGCAGAATCGGGAACACGCCCTTGCACTGTGGGCACATGACCTTGTGCCCAACCCCGGCAATGGGCTTGCCTTCGATGGTCGCGGACGCATCCCCATCGAGCACGCGGCCGCCGTGCGTCGTCGTGTCGCCGACGCAGATCATGGCTCGTTGTGACATCGGCCCTCTCTCTCATTTCGTTTGATTTTCCGAGAATCTACCATGCCGGCGGCACCGGCACGACGCCATCCGGTCGCCGAAGGCTCACCCCGCGGATTTCTGACCAGGCTTTGCAGTTTTCGTCAATTTGATGCGGTATGCTTCGACGGCTCTCGTGGAGACCAGACGACAGATGCTGATTCGGGAACAGGGAAGGCTCATCAAGGTGATGCGGGCAGATTCACCGGATGGCGACGGACGAGACGTGCGGTCGCGGCCGCGTGGACGGACGCGCCACGTGGTCCTTGGCGTCTTTCATGCCGACGGCGAGGTACCCGCTTCGTTGGCCGCCGCGCTGGTGCCCGAGGAACGCCAAATTCTGTCTCGGTGGCTAGATGCCTACCGGCGCAGTCGGCCGGCCGCTTCGATGCCGCCGGCTGCCGGGGGCGACGGACAGGACCTCGATGCGCTCGTTACGCGCGTAGCCGCTGTCGCCGATTCAGTCCGCCCGGCCGAGGCCGAGGCACTGCGATCCCGGCTGCAGCGCGTCAAGCGCACCCTGGCCCGATCGGCCCACGATGGGAGTCGACGAGAGGGGCGACAGCAATCATCACCAGGCGCGCACATCGACCTGGTCGACGCCGCCCTACCGGTCGGCAACACCAGCGCCACGGCATCCTAGTCGGCCGCCGGTACTCGTCGGAAACGGTCCATGGCACGACAACACCGCAACCCGCAGCGACGCTCCCAGCCATCGGCAAGCGCCAGGCTACAGCGCACGCTGTTACTCCCGCTGCCGCAGCGACACGCTGAAGAGTTGTCGCTGCAATATCACACGGCTTTCCAGGCCCTGCGCATGCGACAGGGATGCGCGCACGGGCTTGCCATCCTGCTACAGCTGGTGGTCTTGGCGGGCTTCATCGACGAAGCCCGGCGACATGAGATTCGCGCCGAAGTCCTGGTCGCGGCGGAACGTGGCATCAACGCCGCGCTCGAGCGCGGCAAAGCCAGTGGAGAGTGGATGCTCGACGCCCAGACTGATGAGCTCATGGCCTCGCTGATCGCCTGGCATGACGGTCAGCTTCGCACTACGCCCCTGTCGGTGATACGGCAGGCGCTCGATCGGCTCGAGCGCCTACGCGACGGAAAATCATTCAGCCAGCTGCCGGCGCGGCGGTAGCGCCCGGCGGCTTTGTCAAGTTCAGTGCTGGAGGCTGTTCGAATTGGTAATGCAAAGGAGTCCTTCTGATTATCGAGCGAAGCCTGCGTCGCTCCAGCGGTACCAGTCGGCAATGCGTCCCTTCAGCCGGGTGCGGTGATCCGCAGCCCTCATGCAGTGACGGGGTAGCGCAAAGTGTTGCCGGATCGGACCGAAACGTGAAAGGAAAGCCTGGGTGCGCAACGCATCGCGAAACCCCTGCATCTGGCGCTCACGCCGGCGCGTGGGCTGGTGACTGTTTTCTGCCCGGTTGTTCAGCCAGGCACAGGCCTTCACAAACACGTGCTTCACCCCGTCCAGTTCGGGCACCTCTGCCTTTGCCGCCGGATAGCTGCGCAACTGGTCGGTGACGATCTTCCGGGGTACTGGGTTTGCGCGCAGGATGCGTCTGAAGAAGCGCTTCGCGGCCGCCTTGTCGCGGCGCTTCTGCAGCAGCACGTCCAGTTCGATCCCATGTTCGTCCACCGCGCGCCACAGCACGTACGGCTCGCCGCGCAGCTTCACGAACAGTTCATCGAGATGCCAGGTCGTGCCCGGCCTGCCGCGCACGGCTTTCGTGCAATGGGCAAACTGCGCGCCGAACCGGTCACACCAGTTGCGTACTGATTCGTAGGTCACAGTCACACCGCGCTCAAGCAGCAACTCCTCGATGTCGCGCAGGCTCAGATTGAAGCGGTGGTACCAGCGTACCGCGCAGCTGATGATCGAGGCCGGGAAGCGGTAGCCGTGAAACGGGTTGCGGGTCTTTGGCATTTCCCCATTCTATCCGCTGGGCGCTTCAAGTTGACATTGCCGCTCGCAGGCCTCGTCTATCTGCTGTCAGAGTTCGAACGCGCGCCGATCCTTACCCGCGATCCATGCCGGTTCCCGACCTTTCCCGCTCCAGGTCTTGCCCGATTCCGGATCCCAGTATTTCGGCGTGCGAGAGCCGTCAAAGGTCTCCGCACACTATTCTCAAGCATGCAAAATAATCCGACGCTGATTTGCAAAACGGATATTCTGCACGGTGACTGGCCCCCCAGTAGCGCGATTACCGCGACGGATGAGCGTGCGATTTCGGCCTTCGGTTAGATGTTCGATTTTTTGAACTGTCCACCTGAACCGCTAGTCTGAGCTTCTCCCGTGATCTATCAGGAAATCATGATGAGAGACTCCATGAACCAGCTTGCCGATGCTAATAGAGAGCCCACCGAGCAAACAAGGCAGCAGTTTGCGTACGAAGCGTTGATCGAGCATTTTGATGGGCGATCTCCCGAAGAGCTTGTTTCCTCGCAACGACAGTTCCCCCATCACATCCGTCCGGAACTCCAGGAAACGCTTGCGCGTCTGTTGTCCCCATTTGCTCCGCGTCTTCTGGGGCTCAATCAGGCTCACGAGCGACTCCCGCTCACGGTTTCTTCGTTGTTCGTCCGTAGCCGAGGAGGAATGTCTGAAGCCGTATCGCTTGCGCCCGTAAAATATCGGGATGTTGACGTTGGTTACGACAAGCCAGTCGCTGTCCTTGACAATGGCCTGTGGCTGATACGCGATGGTGATCTGAAAGCTGCGGTGGTGTTCGAGCAACATGTCGAGGACCGAAATACCTCGATCAGCAGCATAGAAATTGTCAGCCTTCCCAATGCTCGCGGATTGACCTTCAGGGACGAGGTATATGAAGCCCTGGAACAGGCAGTCCGCGAATCGCACCTGTACCGGGGCAAAGTCATCTCTATCGAAGCAGGCGAAGATTATTCCGGAAAGGCCCAAGCGATTGTCGTGCATCGACTACCTGCCGTACCACGTCATGCTGTCATTCTGTCACCGCAAACCATGCAGTCGATTGAACGGAATATCTTTGAATTTGCGTTGGCCCGGGAAGGACTGAAGGCACTGCGCCAGTCATTGCAGAAAGGCATTCTTCTCTACGGGCCGCCTGGAACGGGAAAGACTCATACCATCAAATATCTTGCAAGCAACCTGCCAGGACATACTACCCTCCTGATTAGCGCTGATCAGGTCGCTCTGCTCGCTAATTACATGCAGTTGGCCCGTTTGCTCCAGCCCAGTATGGTCGTTATCGAGGACGTTGATCTCATCGGAAGGCAACGTAACGAAATGCGAGGACCGGCCGAAGAAAGTCTGCTCAACCGGCTACTGAACGAAATGGACGGCCTGCATCAGGACGCGGAGATTCTGTTCGTCCTCACGACCAATCGGCCGGAAGAAATCGAAGAGGCGCTGTCGGCCCGGCCGGGACGTGTCGATCAGGCGATCGAAGTCCCTGCGCCTGATGCGGATTGCAGAACGCGTCTTCTTCAACTGTACGGCGCGCAGATGAGCATCTCGTCAGATGTGATCTCGACTGTGGTGGAGCAGACTGAAGGTGTGAGCGCAGCCTTCATCAAGGAACTGGTTCGCCGTCTGGCTCAGCAAAGCATTGCCCGAAAGGCGCAGGGCAAAATCAATATGCAGGATGCCGAAAATGTACTGCGGGACATGCTTACACAAGGGGGGAAACTGACTCACTTGCTCCTGGGTGCCGCACCCGAACGGAAGAATACGCAGACGCGAACGGTAAGTAATCAATGCTTCTGATCACAGCAACATATACTACGTAGTGAAGCAGATGTCGCGTCTATTGTATCGGCGCGGCATTCTCAAGGAATGTAGGTTTTGGAGTTGCCCGATATAATCAGTTTACTTTGGAATAATGTGGGCCGACTCTCATGTAATATAGACTGTTGGCGGCCGACATTCTTACCGAGTGTAGCCTCGTGACGGTTGATGTAATCGGATCATGCATCAGATGTTATCGGGCTGTTAGACCTGACACGCTTGAGTTTTTTGGCGGATCACTGATCTGATGAATTAACGGGCTGGTACCATATCCGACAAGTGCGTATCTTAAAATTTCAGATACGCTGACAGACTCGACGGGAACAATCCATGACCGCAGCACATCCGGATTACGCTTCTGCAATGCGTATCGCTGTACTGGAAGACAATACTGCGCAGGCGAAGGCACTCGCAACATGGATTGAAAACGCCGGCTATCACGCTGTAGTAAAGGATGACGGCGACCTGTTCCTCGAACTCGTCGAGCACGAGAAGTTCGATATGCTGCTACTCGACTGGGACGTGCCTGGCACGTCGGGTATCGACGTGCTGAAGCGTGTGCGCGCCCGGCTGCAATATGCATTGCCGATAGTGATGATCACACAGTACGACGATGCACGCGATATCGTGCATGGCCTTGATCAGGGCGCCGACGACTACATCGTCAAGCCACTGGAAGAAAGGGTCCTGCTCGCCCGAATCGCTGCCCAGTTGCGCAAGTACTACCCTAAATTGCAGGCGTCGGAACGTCTCGTATGTGGCGATTATGTCTTGGATCCAGCGTCCTTACGCGTCACATGGAGAGGCGACGAGCAGCCGAAGCTCCAACAGCGTGAATTCGATCTGGCCTATTGTCTGTTCAAAAACGTCGGCAGCATCGTGAAGAAAGAAGTGTTGCGCCGCTTCACCGAAGCCGAACAGGATGAAACGGTGTCGTCGCTGAAGGACGAGAGTGATGCATTGAAGGCCGAACTCGACGCACTTGACGGTGACGAAGACCAGCGGCGGGCGCGGAGCGCTTACCTGATGGCGCGTATCAATGAACTGGATGCGCGACTGGCCGAACGGAAGCGGGATCTCGGCCGTAAGCAGGACGTGCTGCTTGCCACCTACATCAGCCGACTGCGCAGCAAGTTACAGCTGCGTGCTCAGAAGAGCGGCATGGTTATAACGACGGTTTACAGTTATGGCTATCGGCTCGAACGAGCCTCGGATAGCGCGAGATAATCGTGAATGAATGACCTATCCAGATTCGCACATCGGATTTTTAAGAGCCTGACGCGGCTCGGCCCGATACGAGGTCTAACGATCGTTGCGATGGTCGCAGTAGCATGCTTGAATGGGTATCCGGGCATCAGCGTCGTTTCCGGGGCACTCGACCGGATCCTGTTTGATGCAATGGGAGAGCTCTACGAGCGCGGGCATTCCAGCAAGATTGTCGTCGTCAATATCGATGGGCCAACGGTAGGCGCGCTTGGAATGCACAGCCAGCTCGATCAACCGGAGCGGTTTCTCGCTCGCCTGAAAGACGCACGAGCAGTCGTGCTAGATCTTCCGTTTGCGCCTTGCTCCAACGACGCGGCTCTCTTGCGTGGCATGCGCGAGAACGGACGAGTCGTGCTGACGTTTCCGGACTGCAACAAGCGGGGCGACGCCATCGCAATGCTCTCTCCAGACTCGACGCTTCGCGCCGTCGCGGCAGGCACTGGCCAGCGTGACATAACGATCGGGCATTTCGGCGTCGTCGACGGATTCGTACCCTATGTTCGGGTGGGCGACCGCATCTATCCACACGTGGCGCTGGAAGCGCTCCGCGTTGCAGGCTTGACGCCCCCTGTCGATCCGAAACGATATCTGCAACCGCACGCAGTCGCAGTCGGACAGGTACGTGCCGACACGGTGCTGACGAGCCTGCACAACCCGGAAGATCTTCCACAATACTCGTATATCGACGTGCTGAATGGACGGATACCCGATATGGCGTTTGCTGGAAAGATAGTCTTCGTCGGCCATTCGATGTGGCTGGGGGAAGGGAGCTTTCAAGTGTCATCGCTGAATACCGATGACGTATCCCGTGCGCAGCTCGATGCGTTGATTACCGAGGCTGTCGAGAACGGCCATCTGGTCCGCAGGATGCCCAGCTCGACAACTATTCCGGTCTACATTCTGATTACGCTCGGTCTCGTGCTGATCTGCATGCTTGTACCTGGGCGCAGAATGCACTTCGCAGCAATCGG
Organism: Burkholderia sp. SJZ089; assembly: GCF_007828315.1. NCBI lineage: Bacteria > Pseudomonadati > Pseudomonadota > Betaproteobacteria > Burkholderiales > Burkholderiaceae > Burkholderia > Burkholderia sp. SJZ089. The sequence continues at coordinate 23,541 of NZ_VIUM01000032.1, forward strand.
GTGGAGCACGCTGGTGTTCGTCGTACCGCTGCTGCTGCTGGCTTTTCATATCTGGTTGCCGGTTGGATTCTTGCCAATCATGTGCCCGTTGATTTACGGTTTTTTTGCGTGGGAGCGACACGGAAGGATGGTGGCGTTGCTGCGCCGCGAACTCGCAGAGTTACGGGTAATTTCAGCATCGATAGGCTCGGTGCAGAACGCTCGAGCGCATCAAACACCGGTACTTTGGGAGGGTGGGGAATTGCATAACGTGAAGGCGGCGATGCGACAGATCCGGGCGTGGCAGAGGCTCTATGTCGACGTGATCAATCAGTTGCCGTATCCGGTGTTCCTGACTATGAGCGGCAAAGTAACAGTGTGGAACGCGAAGGCGGCCGACGTGCTGAGTACGCCAAATACGAAGGAGGCAGCGATGGGAGGCGCCGTCATGCAGATCGAGGCGCTAGTCGCGGAGAGTATTCGGTTCCATCGCAATTTCATTCGGGAAGTGAACTGGAATGGCCGTGAACACACGCTCATTTGCGAGCCGTTGTCGGCGGGGGCGGGAGAGTCTGCTACGGAAGTGGCTGCCGACAACGAAGCAGCCGTGTCACACCTCGTCTGTCTGATCGACGTCGCTGACCTGAAGAGCGTCGTGTCGCACGACAAGTTGATGCTGCGTCATATCGCCCATGACATGCGTAGTCCGCTGTCGTCAATTCTGGCGCTTATCGAGCGGCGCGGTCTAGAAGTGCCCGCTTCTAGTATCAGCGCTGGCGTCGACGAAACCTTCCTCAGCGACCTACGCCAGCAGGCCGACTATTCGCTGCGCGTCGCTAACGGGTTCGTGCAGTTGTCGCGTGCGGAACAACTCGTTCGGGAGTGTTTCGTGCCGATTCTGTTAGACGACGTCGCAGGGCAAGCGATCGACCGTATCTGTGTCCAAGCGCAACAGAAATCCATCGCGCTTGTCGGTCCGGGTGTTGTTGGCAACAACGCACTGGTGCTCGGAGATCCGGGTATGCTGGAACGCGCGCTCGTCAACGTGCTCGACAATGCGGTCAAATACTCGCCGGCCCATACGACGATAGAGGTATGGGTAACTGCTGAGCGCGGCGATTGTTTCGCACTTCATGTCAAGGACCAGGGCATCGGTATGTCGGAGGACAGCGTGCGCAAGCTGTTTGAGCCGTTCTTCCAAGCGCAGCGCCGACGCGATACCGACGCCGGGGTTGGACTAGGGATGCCGTTCGTGAAAACAGTGATCGAACGGCACGGTGGCGAAGTTACTGTATCGAGCGGGCTCGGGATCGGCACTGAATTCGTGATCCGGATGCCAGCCATGCGGGCGGGATGACGAGTCGCCGCCTCTTGCCGCCCATCGGTGACGTTGATCGGGATGTCGTTTATCTCGCCACATAACGTGCGCTCGGTCAGCGTCTCTTTGAGCGCCACTGTGGCGACGTTGATGGCATCGACTGTCATCAGGCTGTTGCCTGGACTGCTCCAGCAACTTGGCAGGACCCGCCGGCAGCTCCGCCGGTTTGGTTTTCGGTTGACGACACAGACGTCCTCATTGGGACAATGAATATACTCCGATCATGAAATTAAGCAGACCTTAATTCAATGGATCAAAATTAGCACATGATCAGTGAATTCACACGTTGTTGTCGCCTACGTGAATCAGATTGACCGTCGTCAACCTGCCCTAAAAATTTCCCGACTTGTCGCAACTAGACAACGTCGCAGGCCAGCCAAAATTATTTCAATCAACCATCACCCATTGAATTTCGCAACAGCATATTTCTCACCGAATCCACAAGCTCGACATCTGTTTTCACCCCGAGCTTCTTCATCGCGCTCGATTTTTGCGTGCTGATGGTTTTTCTGCTCCGGTTGAGTTTCACTGCAATTTTCCCAACCGCCATCCCTTTCTCGAAGAGTCTCACCACATCCAACTCGCGCGGAGACAACGTTCCAGCTCGCCCTCTCCTGTCGGAACCACCATCAATCGAATCACAAAGAATTTCGCCCGCTATGCCGGTATCCAGATATTTTTTTCCACGAATAACGCGCTCCACTATCTTCGGCAAGTAGAGGGAATCGTCGCTGGACTTAGTGATGAGCGCCGACACCCCCTTCTGCATCGCTAGACGAACAAACAATCGATCCTTGATCTCCGTCAGGAGTACAATCTTGACATGCGGATAGTTCCTTCTAATTCTTTCAACCATCCTTATTCCGTCGGGAATCGTATCATCGCCAAACGAATAGCCACATACCAGAACGTCGACCCTATAATTAGCCAAAAGCGAAGCTACGCCCGACAACGAGTTTGTGTCGGCAATGACATGCATATGTTCCACGCTCTCGAAGACGTGACGTATGCCTTGGACAATCATCGGATAGGGATCCGCAATTACGATATTAATTTTCTTCATCGAAAAATTGACAAACTCGCCGCTTGCAGGATGTGCGCCACACACCTCCCCAACAAAATTTTCACGATCAACCAATTTCATCGGGAGCACTCCAAATAATATTATCCAGACAATATCTCACCCTCTCGTAATTAAACGATAGGCTTAGCCAGCCCTAACCGCCGCATCACCCGAGCCCCCTTTTACTGGAATTGAACCACCACAATCCGCGCCACACACACTAGCACTTGACGCAGGCCCGTCCACCCAGAAAATTCTCATTCTTAGGTGGATTGTTGCCCAATAAAAGCACCTTAATTTAATTACTTGCGCGCCATGGATTTGGCGCAGATCGGTTGGGATCGGTTTTTTCCGCGATGAAGGCAAACCATTAGGCCAGATCGTTTGATCGTCGTAGGGCGGCCACACTCCGGCATCGGGATCGCTCTTTACGTTTTCGCACTAAAACCCGCACAATGTCCTGCCTAACGACATTCTGGGGAAGATCGACGGATGCGACACACTTCTTCAACTATTTCTGAATTGCGCGACTACGCACGGACAACCACCACGGCCCGAACACGTTCAGCGCGAAATCAAGCGTGTTTGGTGGGTCAAGACGAAATCCAGTTCACCGGGCACTGGCCGTGCCCCTGCCTGATGTGCGGGCTCATGCGTCGCATCGAACCAGTATGCGAAGCCGGTCTCGGTCATACCAACCGCTTCGGCCGGGCGCAGTGTCGAAGCACGCCTCAAGCCGGCCCGACGATTTCGGCCAGTTTTTGAAGACGTGGTAAGTACCCGAGCTTTTGGCCGCACATCCAGGCCTTCAAGTTCACCAATAACACGCCCCCCTCCCCCAGACGACATGCCCTCGCGAACACGCCTCGCAAGCCCTGCCGAAACAGGCGAGGTGACCTCAGAAGAGATTTCCCGCGATGTATCAACACCTAGTGTTGCCGACATTTTGGCGCCCTGCTCCGGCGCCATCGAAATTGCCGCTAGATACACGGTGTCCGGCGAGGACGGCCCATGGCGAGCGCCGAGAATATACGTCGCGGCAACGCATAACGACGTAAACGCGAGGCTGGCGGCCAACAACGGCCGTGACCGGCAGCGCGGCGGATTTACCGTCAGCCACGCGCGGTTCTCCGAGCCAAAATCGGCGGCGCAACGTGCACGTGGTCCGTGCAATGTACGCAAGTCAAACACGCGTAATCCGGCTCGATGGCTTGTTACAAACAGAGCGCTTCCCCGACCATATGGCGGCGGCAGATTAGAAAAGGGCCTCGCGACCGGGACCGCAAATCGATCGGCGATATCTTGCATGCTCATGATATAGACGGTTGATCTTTGTGCACTCGACGTTCCAATAAACATTTCCTCGGTCAAAACCACTACCCGGTGCTAACGTCGAACGCAATCATCGGCAAGCCGGCCAGTCAGGATCGAGATGACCCACGGCCAGCTTGCTCCTGCCATCCAACGCGCGACTCCGTCGGACGAATCGAGATGCCCGGATTCCACCGCACTACATAACGACCGCCCGCGCAGTCAATTTATCGATGAACTCAGTGGCCACCTATCGCTTTGCCAGCGCTTGCGGTCTGCGCGTCAGTCTCTCCTTTCTGCTCAAACGAGGGGACGGCACTGCCTCTTGTCGAGCCTCCCGTTCGAGCATGTACTGCCAGCCTGAATAGGCCCGCTAACCGAGCCAGGCGACATCGATACCGATACACCGCCAGTACCTCTACACAAGCGGCGTCTTATGGGAAGACGGATTCTGGATATTCATGGAGATCACCCGCTTTCTCAGCCATCGGGATGTATCGGTCAGAGGCGAACAGCGCGGGTCGCCGGCTCGATAAAACGGAGCGGGCTCCCGCTCCGCGGTAGGCTTACCACTGGTACGAAGCACCCATGCCAATCGTATTACCGCCGCTCGACAGGCCTATGCCGGCCTTCATCTTGAGGTTCTTCGTAATGCGAGCCTCCCCGCCAAACGCCACCGCCTGATAGCCTTTGTAGCTGGCACTTCCGATGCCGAACGACAGCGTCTTGTCCGGATCTACGCCAGGTATCATAGTCAACGCTGTAGCTGCCGCTATGCCCGAATAAGCATTACGCGACACTCCGTTGACCTGATCTTGCAGCCCGCCGACCGCACGGTCGAGCTGTCCCTTGGTCGTCGCATCCGACGCGTTCACGCCATCCGCGATGTTTACGATCCGGCGGTTGCCTCGATCGGAGCCGTCACCGAACGAGACCGTGTTGTCCTCGTTCGCGACGGCACCCGCACCAATCGCAACGCTGTTTTCGCCCCGGGCAGTCGAACTCTGGCCGATCGCTGTGCTGCTCGCCGCGTGCGCCTTCGAGGCAGCACCAATCGCCGTCCCGCCCATGCCATCCACCGCGGAATTCGCACCAATCGCAGTGGCGTTGCTCGCCCCATCCTCGATCGTCGCGTTCGAGCCGATTGCCACGTTATTACTACCGTTGCCAGGATTAGCCGGCGTCAGGCTCTGGCCGTTATCACCGGTACCCGCCGAAAAGTCACTAACACGTCTGCCGGATTCGCCACCGACAACTTCGATCTTGCCAATGCGACTGTCCACGTTGTCCAGCCGGTTCTCGAAATCGCTTTTCAGTGACGAAAGCTGACCGTAGTTGACAGCGTCGTACTGGTTCTTGCCGTCGGCAACGTTGGCGAGAATCACCGGCCCCGCCGCCGGCCCACCTAGCGTGACCGAACCGTAGTTTGGGTGCCCTTGGGTATCGAGGTCATAACGCACCGCCAACGAATCCGTCGCGCCATACACCGCTGCGGCCTGAACCGCCTCAGACACGGTCGAGTACTTGTGACCGCCCACTTCAATCGAATTGACGGCAATCTGCCCGCTCTCGTCGACTGTCGTGTCGCCACCAATCGCGCGAGCGATGCTCTGAGCGGAACGGTGCAACTGCGATCCGTTCACTGCGTCGAGGCTGTCGGCCGTTACCGCCCCATTCGCGACGTTATGTAGACCGACGGCATTGCCAGCAGCCCCTAGCGTGACGGACGCGCGATTCGGTAACCCGTCAACGTTGCGATCGTAGGTCACCGTCGCGACTGGTTGTCCGGTTTTCGGATCGATCACACCACTGTTCGCAATCGCGTCCGTTAGCTTCGAAATGTCGCCCGAATTTGTCGTAACGCGCTCGTCGAGGTTGCTGATTGCCGCACCTATACCGTTCACCATCACCGAACCGCCTGCGAGCGAATAGCGTGGTGCGGAGATCGTTCCGTCCTCGCTCACCGACGCTCCCCCACCGAGCGCGTTGGCTACACTCTGCGCCGTGCCGAACAGCTGTGAACCGTTCACCGCATCCGTACTCGCCGCGCTCACCCCACCCACCCCTACGTTTTTCAGCGTCGTGCCCTTCTCGCCAGACAACGTGATCGAACCCTTCGTCGCGTCGTCGTACGCAACCACATTCGCATCCACGCCACCGCCGCCGCTCTCCGCCGCTGCCGCAATCGCATCACCCACATTCCCGTACGTCTTGTCGCCCACGCGGTACGCCGGTGCCTTCACGCTACCGTCGGCACTGATGCCCGCGCCACCGCCCAGTACCATTGCCACACCGTTCAACTGATTCACGTTCACAGCGTCGTTACCCTGCGTACCCGCCGCCACGTTGACGATCTGGCGCACACCGGCCACACCGCCGCCTACCGAGACGGTATTCGCTCGATTCGCCCTCGAACCGGTTCCCAGCGCCACCGCACTGCTCGCGCCGTCGTCAACGCTACTATTGGCGCCAAGCGCCATTGCGTCGGTCACGTTCGGTTGAATGACCGCGCTCCTGCCCAGCACAACGCCATTGGTCGACCCCTCGAGGGATTGCGCGCCGTCGCCTATCGCAATCGAGCTATCGCCCAGCGCGTACACCTTGTTGTTGCCCACCGCGATCGCGTTGACGGCATTCGCTTTCGCCCGCGAGCCAATGGCTAGCGCTCCCGATCCATTGGTCGTGACCTCTGAACCGATCGCCACTGAGTACGGCTGATCCGCACCCGTCGCCGCCATGTTGCCAATCGCTACCGACTTGGACGAAAGCGCGAAGCTTCGCAAACCAACTGCGACCGCATCCGCACCAGCCGCTGCCGAACCCAAGCCCATCGCTGCCGCGCTCACGCTAGTCGGATCGCCGTCGCCAATACTTGCGCTATTCTCAAGGCTCCCGTCCGCTCCCATGCCGTCAACCGCTACCCACCCTCCCGCGCCATGATATGCAATCGCATTCAGCTCGGATAGCAAATTGGATTTCTGGGTAGCGACACTCAACTTCAACGCTCCCAACGCGTCATACAGTTGCGAGCCATTGATTGCATCCGTGCTTCTCGCCGAGACATCCCCCTTCTTCACATTGACGATTTTTCTCTCGGCGCCTACATCGCCTACAGACACCGTCATCGCTTGGTCAGCGACGGAATTCGCACCGATCGCAACTGATCCGGGCTGCTGGGTACGCGCACCAGCACCCAGCGCCAGCGAATTCTGGCCACCAGCTGCAGCCCGAGAGCCGATCGCGACGGCCTGGTTACCACTCGCAATCGCCGCTGCCCCGGTCGCCTTAACCTTGATGTATTTCAAATCGATCGTACCCTCGGAGAGTTCGCGCTTCACGTTCGACATCCCCGCGTTCAACTGGCCAACGTTTACCGCGTCGGTGTCGGCCGCGCCCGCCGCCACGTTCTTCAGCGCAACCGGGCTCGTCATATCTCTGCCGATCAACGTTACTGAGCCGTGATCCGCCGTGCCGTCCGACATCCGGTCATACGTCACCACATCAATCATCTTGCCCGTCTCGTTGTCCACCAAGCCTGAGTCAGCAAGCTGATGCTTCAGGCCTACAACGTCCGACGCATTCGTCACCACGCGATCATCCAGATTCGACATCGCCTCTCCGACGGAGCGTGCCGTCACCGTGCCGCCGTTCAGCAAATATGTCGGCGCTGTTAGCTTCCCGGCCGCGTCGACCGTCGCCCCCCCACCCAGCACACTCGCTACGCTCTGCGATGCGCCAAACAGCTGGGAGCCGTTCAACGCATCCGTGCTCGTCGCGCTCACCCCGCCCGCCGCAACGTTCCGCAGTGCAACCGGACTCGTCGCATCCATGCCGACCAGCGTCACCGAGTCATGATTCACGGTGCCGTCAGGCTCACGGTCGTATGTCACCGCTGCGTTAGTCTTGCCCGTGTCGTTATCTACTAGGCCTGACTCCGCAAGCTGATCCTTCAGACCTATAACGTCCGATGCATTGACTGTCACTCGACCGTCGAGATTCGACATCGCCTCTCCAACGGTATGCGCCGTCACCATGCCACCGTTCAGCGAATATGTCGGCGCCGTTAGCTTTCCAGCAGCATCCACTCTCGAACCGCCACCGAGCGCATTGGCTACACTCTGCGACGTGCCGAACAGCTGTGAACCGTTCACCGCATCCGTACTCGCCGCGCTCACCCCACCCACCCCTACGTTTTTCAGCGTCGTGCCCTTCTCGCCAGACAACGTGATCGAACCCTTCGTCGCGTCGTCGTACGCAACCACATTCGCATCCACGCCACCGCCGCCGCTCTCCGCCGCTGCCGCAATCGCATCACCCACATTCCCGTACGTCTTGTCGCCCACGCGGTACGCCGGTGCCTTCACGCTACCGTCGGCACTGATGCCCGCGCCACCGCCCAGTACCATTGCCACACCGTTCAACTGATTCACGTTCACAGCGTCGTTACCCTGCGTACCCGCCGCCACGTTGACGATCTGGCGCACACCGGCCACACCGCCGCCTACCGAGACGGTATTCGCTCGATTCGCCCTCGAACCGGTTCCCAGCGCCACCGCACTGCTCGCGCCGTCGTCAACGCTACTATTGGCGCCAAGCGCCATTGCGTCGGTCACGTTCGGTTGAATGACCGCGCTCCTGCCCAGCACAACGCCATTGGTCGACCCCTCGAGGGATTGCGCGCCGTCGCCTATCGCAATCGAGCTATCGCCCAGCGCGTACACCTTGTTGTTGCCCACCGCGATCGCGTTGACGGCATTCGCTTTCGCCCGCGAGCCAATGGCTAGCGCTCCCGATCCATTGGTCGTGACCTCTGAACCGATCGCCACTGAGTACGGCTGATCCGCACCCGTCGCCGCCATGTTGCCAATCGCTACCGACTTGGACGAAAGCGCGAAGCTTCGCAAACCAACTGCGACCGCATCCGCACCAGCCGCTGCCGAACCCAAGCCCATCGCTGCCGCGCTCACGCTAGTCGGATCGCCGTCGCCAATACTTGCGCTATTCTCAAGGCTCCCGTCCGCTCCCATGCCGTCAACCGCTACAAAACTCGGTGTAGCCTGAACTTCCCCAGAGAACATGTTGGCAACAAGCAGGTCCTTACGGGATTTCAGATCCGAAGACAGTTTGTCGGTCCGATCGTAAATCTTTTCGATGGCATTGGACAACTGATTGACGTTAACCGCGTCGTTCCCTTCGACACCTTCCGCCAGATGCGAAATACGGCGCTCATGCCCCGCATCGCCAACCGAAACCTGGTTCGCCTCGTCAGCAACGGAGTTTAAACCGATAGCCACCGAGTTCAGTGCGGTCGCGCGCGCCCCCATGCCAAACGCCAATGCTCCGCTTGCAGTCGCGTTTGCTCCCGAACCAATAGCAACCGAATTTGCTCCCACGGCCATAGCATGAGCGCCACTTGCCTTGACCTTGATATACCGCATTCCCAGCGAGCCGTCTGCCAGGCCACCAGTGATCTCACCACGCACCTGGTTCAATTGCGAAAGGTTGATAGCATCCGTATCATCAGCGCCAGCTGCAACGTTCTTCAACTGCACGGGAACCGACGCCGCCCCCCCCCCGAACGTCACACTGGCGCGTTTCACATCGTCATACTTCACGCCGTCGCCGTTCAGCGAAACATTAGCGAACGCTTTGTTCATTTGCCCGAATGTCACCGCGTCGCTTGCTTCGGTTGCGTCGGCGACATGGGTGATCTGGCGCTTCAGCACTTCGGAGCCAACCGAAACCTCATTACTTCGCTTCGAAACTGAAGCGGATCCGATCGCGACCGAACCCGCTTTCTCGACAGCCGCGCTCCAGCCGACAGCAATCGCACGTTTCCCTTTGGCCCTGGATCTGCTCCCCAAAGCGATCGAGTCGTCGCCGATAGCCTGAGCGCCTCTGATCGCATCCCCACCAATGGCGATCGAATGCTCTCCGCTGGCGACCGTTGTGAGGCCAGGCGCGCCGTCCCCACCGCTGCCCAACGCGACCGAGCCCGCTCCAGTGGCGATTGAGCCGATTCCAATCGCGGTACTACCCGTGCCGGAAGCAACGTTGTAAAGCCCTATCGCGGTGGCCCCGGCTCCGGCAGCATCGTTCCCGATCCCGCTTGCCGTCGAGCCTGCCAGTTTCGCCTGGTTCTGCATCCCGGTCGCCGATGAGCCCGCACCTAAAGCCTTGTTTCCACATCCTGCGGCAAACGAGTTGAACCCCCAGGCAAGGGTAGCCTGACTACTCATCGGGTTCGTTTTTCCGCCACCCATGATGTCGGGATTAGCATCGTAGTAACCAACTTGCACACCGTTGATTGTCGTTGGTGCCGGGTGCGCGGCATCGGGTCTAGTAACCTGCGATGTCATTCCAAGCAACCAGCTCAGATTTGCCTTGCTCATGACCAGCCGCTGACTGGCCAAGCTCAAGCAATCGTCGTCGCCGGTTATGACACTCCCTTGGGGACCCGCCCCGATATAGCTTTTGCTCAACCCTCCAAAAGTCTGGTTCGTGCCCCCATCAATATTTGACCCTTTGCTACCCCCACCTGCGATTACAGTACCCGCCCAAACCCCCCCAGATGACATGGCAGTTACGGCAACCACACCCGCCGTCACCGCAGCGGTTTTTCGGCCACACGCATTCATGAACTGCTTTCGATGTCTCCGCGAAGACTGCCGGCTTATTCGAGATGTCGCGACTTCAGAGGCAACCGCCCAAGTGCCGTTGGACGCGTTCCACACCACTTTATACGACTTGTTCATCATATTCCTCAAAAACCCAATGCAAACCAGCGCTTCGTTACCGCAAAGGCTTGCCACGTCTACCAAGCGATCGAATCATCATGCTCATTCATATGCCGACCGATTGCACGCAAGCGATGCAAATACGGCAACCAACGCTCCAATTCATGATCCAGCTCATACCGTACCGGAATCGATCCGCATCTTTAAATGCAAACCACGACAATCACCGGCTCAATCGAAATGAGGTGCAAATTATCCTTTCCGGGCGCACTTTGCCGTATAGCACATTGTCCCAAAGTTACCATCCCATTGTCCGAGCCCCCTCCCGAGATAAGACTTCGCCTATTTCCATTTTTAAATAGCTCATTTTCAATCCCATTCAACACCTGAAAATTTCGCCTCAATCAATTCATAAAAATTTCAGAAAAATAGACGGACTCATAAAAATGGCAACAAAAATTTAAAATCCGCTACAATTTCATTGTAGGCACGGAGCAATGCTGCCGAATTGCGTTCGGGAACGGCACACGCCTGGCCGCGATCCTAACTGGCGCGAACGTCAGCGATGTTACGCAGTTGCTGCCGCCGGTCGACGCGATTCCATAGATTCGCGGCCTGCTCGGCCACCCAATTCAACGATCTCGCGTGACCTACGCCGATCGCGAATACGACGCCGAGCGGCATCGGCGAGCCCTGCGCAATCGCGGCGTCCAGCCAGTGATCGTCAAGCGCCGGACCGGACACGGCTGCGGCCTCGGCAAGTATCGTTGGGTGGTCGAACGCACGCACTCCTGGCTCCACAGTTTTCGTCGCCTACGCACTTGCTTCGAGCGACGTGCTGACATTCTCGAAACATTCCTGAAACTCACTTGCTCGCTTGTCTGTTGGAACATTTTCAGGCGTATCGAGCAGCCTTTTGAAGTGGCCTCTTAGTAAATTTTAAGGTCACCTCGCTATGATTCCATCATGATGAGATACGCCACCACCCCCATTCATATCGCCCAGCATCCTCGACCTTCACCGGAAAAATCTGACAGGCGTCGCTAGGGAAACGCTGATTAATAGGCCAACGCGCGAGCTTGTCGTCGATGCTGACGCGCAAATTCCGGATGCCGAAGTGAAGCGCAGCGAATTCGGGGAAGTTTGCCCCGGGAAAGCGCCTCATTTCCTGCATTTTTCATACAGGTGACGGACTACTCCCGTGAACCGACCGAAACCGGTTTTGCGCAATCACCAAGTTCGCCAAGGCGAACAGGCTGAACAGTTGCGCCGTGTTCTTCGCCAGTCCCTTGTAGCGCACCTTGCGATGGCGGAACAGGTTCTTGACAACATGGAACGGATGCTCGACCCGCGCGCGGATTTGCGCCTTGGTTCGCTCAAGCGCGATCATCAGATTCTTCAGCGCACGATCCTGCATCGCCTTGATCTTTCCTCGCTTGGCCGCCACGCGCCACTTCACCGACTGGCCCTTCATTTCATTGAGCTTGTCTACGCCGATATAGCCCGCGTCGCCGAACGCTTCTTGTTCATGACCATGCAACAGCGCGTGCGCTTGCGAAACATCCGACACGTTGGCGCAAGTGCCGACCACGCTGTGAACCAGCCCCGAATCGGCATCGACGCCGATGTGGGCCTTCATGCCGAAGTGCCACGCGTTGCCTTTCTTCGTTTGATATATGTCCGGATCGCGACGCTTCTTGGCGTTCTTGGTCGACGGCGGCGCTTCGATGATCGTCGCATCGACCAGCGTGCCTTCCTTCATCATCAGCCCGCGTTCGCACAGCGATATGCCAATCTCGTCGAACAGCTTGCGCGTCAGGTCATGTTCGAGAAGCAGGCGCCGGAACTTCAGCAGCGTGGTCGCATCCGGCACGTTCTCCACGGCCAGATCAATCCCGGCGAAGGCCCGCATCGCGATGCTGTCGTACAGCGCATCCTCCAGCCCTTCGTCCGACAGGCTGTACCACTGCTGCAGGAAGTAGATTCGAAGCATCCGCTCCAGACCGATCGGCGGGCGCCCGCGCGTTCCTTTCGGGTAGTACGGCTCGATTGCCGTCAGCAATCGCGACCACGGCACGAGTTTCTCAATCTCGTCCAGAAAACGCTGGCGCCGGGTCACGCGCTTCTTGTCCGCGCTTTCCGCTTCCGCAAAGCTCGTTTGCCGTTTCATCGTCGTGGGCTCGTTCCGTGAACTATCTTCTACAACGTCCTCGGCTGCGTCAGCGATGACCACCGAGCCGGATTAATCAGTGTTTCCCTAGCGCTAATGTAAAAAGGTTTTTACGGAACAATCGCTTCATCAAGAAATTACCAAAAATTTTCTAATTTTATTTATACATTCCCTCGATCAACCACGCCAACTCAAGCTCAACACGCCAATAAAGATTTATCGCGACCACCAACGAAGGGCGAGCAAGATAATCAATACAGGCACCCTCGATAAAGAGCAGTTGATACCAACGCCGATAGACGGGACCGTTTCGAGGCTGGTCAGATTATTGATCCGCAAAGGCGCTCACACTGCCGAAGCTTGGATCTTGGTCAAACAACACGTCGGCGAACGATACACCGCTAGCCAACTATTATAGGTTCCGCGAGTTCCCACCCAACCCGCCCTCGATCCCCGTGATTTTTATGATACAGTGTTTACAATTTTTAATATTTTTACGAAATCCGGATCGTGCAACCTCTCCTTGATTAACCGACAAGAACCTTGCCCCTCGGCCGACACCGGCACTCACCTGAAATTCTAATTTCATCTGCAAACTCGATTACTTGGCGACCGGGCTTTTCGCACCCGGCTTATCGGTGCGGAAAAACGACTCACAACCGTCTACACACAATGCCAACGCTGCTCAGCCACACACCTGCAACACGACCATCTGTCCCAGTAGTATGAAATCAGCCCTGATCTTCCCGTGACTCTTTGCCGGGGACATCAGGTCTGCCCGGAATCAACCCGCCTTGTTGTTTCGGGAACTGACGTACAAGGTAGTCGGTGACCTGAACTGCCCCTTCGACGCTCTTCGTATAGGCAGGTCCTGTTTTGTACTTCCCATGAATCACAATCGTCGGTACGCCGCTTATCGAATAGCACTTAGTCAATGCGACCGACTGGCTGACTTGCTCATGCACGCCGAACGAGTTGTATGCAGCTAAGAATTTCGATTTTTCGATTCCTTGTGTCGAGAGAAAATCGGCCTGCGATTGTGGCGTTAGCAGATAGTTTCGGCGCTTCAAAATGGCGTCGAAAATTGCCGGCGATATTTTATCGGAAACACCAAGCGCAGACAGTGCGTAGAACAGCTGCGAATGCGGAACATAATCAGAACGGAACGCGACGGGGATTCGCTTTAAGTCGATCTTATCGGCGTTTTTCCGTACCCACGGCTGGATTGCCAATTCGAGGGAATGGCAATGCCTGCATCCATACCAGAAGAATACGATGACCTCAATCTTGCCAGGCGGTGCCGAGAAGGGCGCTGCCGATTTCATCACCTCGTAGTCCGTGCCGGCAACTGGTGCGGATGGCGAGGCCAATGCGAAGCCGGCTGCCATGTTAAAAGTCAGAAGAAGAATACCAAGCAGAATTTTCATGGGACAGTGTATTTCTGTTCGTAGATTTCGTTCGATACAAACGAGCGGTTGACACGTATGAAAGCATGCTAACCGTCGCACACGGGCGTTCGATGGGGCAAGGCTGGGCGGCACCGGGAATGCGTCAAAACCATGCACGATTCGCGACAAAATCGCACCATCCGCGGACGAGTCTTCACAGTGGCAGGCATGTTGGCATCGGCCTAGTACCATGCATGCCAAGCCCCTATAGGGTTCATACATCACCGGCATGCTCGATCACCAGCCGCTGTACTGGAAGAACTTGCACTTGTAAAGCTAATCCAGAGCGATGCCGAGAACCCGCCTGTAAGTCGGCTGCTCACATGCGTCGCCGCCAACATCCTTCCTTGCTTTCATCAGCATACGACTGCCGCTCGAAGACAGCTTGCAGTCCCTCCCTTTAACAGAACACGTTCACGACTCGCTCTTGTCTTTGAGCAGGCCAGCGAAGCGCGAAGTCGGGCCGGACGCTTTCACAGCGCGATGCCAGTGGGGATCGTCCGTTGAAGTCCAGTCTGTCGCCATCGTGATCGGTCAACTTCGTACTAAAGAAATAAGAGACACGCCTGAAAAACACAGGCGCAGTGTCCTCGTCTTCCCGGCCAGCGCCAACCAACATTGACGAAGTCTTAACGAAAATGCCTGCGCATCCGTGAAGTGTTCAGGATGTGTTCAGGATGATGGATGAACGCCAAGTCTCGGGGGAGACTGCGAACCGCGTTGAGTGCTGGCGAGACGACGCAGAGCAATTGGGTTCATCACCACGCACCTTTGTCGACGGTCATCACGGCATATCGAAAATCGGAAAAGGACATATGAGCACGCAATCCGCGATTCGTTTCAATCTCAAGCTAGAGCGGCTCGTTGCATGCGCATCGATGTTAGTTGCACCGCATGCAATCGCGCATTTACATCGCCAGCGCTCCGCACACCTCGCTCCCAACGGTACGCCCATGGACGAGGGCACTCATGCGGCAACGGTTTTTGAGTTGATTCCCCCTAAAAAATAGAGATTCCACATTGCGCACCGGCTGCTCTCCAGGTGTTCCGGCGACGCGACTCCACGTGATTTTCAACGAGCGGTTCTAAGCGGAAAGTTTATTGCCGAGCATCTACCATTCACTCGCCCCAATTGCCATGACGTTACTCCACTTCCAGCCTGGACGCCCGATAGGTGTCCCACACCCCAAACTGCATTCGGTTGCCGCAGCTGCTGCGTTGGCTTGCCTCTTTCTGGATAACGGTGCAATAGCGTCTCCTGCATTGAACGAAGTTCGATACGACCGCAAAGCACTCGAGGCTTTGGGTGTGGACTCTGCTCACGCCGACGACCTGCTTGAACAGGTTGCGCGGACAACGGGCGTTCAACAAGTTGGTATCTACCTGAATGGCAAGTATCTTGGCGTAAAAGAGGTTGATTTCAACGAGAACGGCGAAGCCTGCCTGAGCACAGAACTATTGGATACGTTCGGCGTGAAACAGAAGCTTGTCGCGCTCGACGATGACGGCGGATGTCTCAATGTCGCCGCGATGCCTGGGATGCAACTGCGATATGAGAAGAAGTCCAATGCGCTAACCATCAGCCTGGGGGACTATTACCTCAATGACACGTCTGTTTACAAGAACGTTCAGGTTGGCGGTTACGGTACCTTTTTCAACTACAACATCGCCACCAACTACAGCACCAGTAACGGATCCAGTGGAAGCTCGACGACGGCGCTCATGTCATGGGGAGCTAACCTTGACAGCTATCTGCTGCGCACCGACTTCGCTTACAGTCGTTTCGGGTCGTCGTCGGGATTCAACTACGCTAGGAGCAGCCTGAACGGTGCGTATGCGGAAACGGACATCGCGGATGCGTATCGCGTGCGTGCCGGATATATGGCCGTCGGCAATTCGATGTTCGGCGCCGGACAAATCTATGGCTTTACCGCCAGCAACAACGTGGGCCTGCAAAGTGGCGGCGCCACCGTGGACATCAACGGCTCCGCCACCGATTTCGCGCAGGTCGAGGTGCTCCAGCACGGCCGGGTGGTTTTCAGCAGACCGGTCCCGGCCGGCCAGTTTGCGTTCGAAGCGGTGCCACTGCAGACCGGCTATGCGGACGCCGAAGTGCTAGTGCGCACAACCAACGGCGGCGTACAACGCTTTACCGTGCCCAAGGCAGCATTCAAGGTCAGCCGAGAAGCATCGTCGAACTTTTCCGTCTTCGCGGGACAGATCGATGCGTCTCGCAGCCTCGGAAACGGGCCTGTATTGGGCGGCGAATACAGGCTACCGTTCAACAACGACGTGCAGCCTTACTTTGGCGCCCTGCTGGCCAGCAGGTACACGGGCATCGGCGCAGGCGTGAGCTACAACTGGATTCCGGCAGGCGTGAATGGAAGCACCAGCGTGACCCTCGCGCGCAGCGGACGCCACGGTGATGTCGGGACAAAGTTCAACACCACGTTATCGGCGCAGGTACGTGCATTCAATCCATATTTTTCGGTCGACTGGCAGAGCCGAAAATACCGGGATCTGGGCATGAGCCAGTTGGATCTTCGGACCTGGACCGGGTCGCAAGTCGTGCCACGCTATACCGTCGCGGCCGGCGTCAGCGTACCCGTTGTCAGCCGCTTAAACCTGGGGCTGTCAGCGGCCCGCTACACGCACTACAACGAACGCGCGAACAATACGCTGACTTTGAATTCCAGTTACGCGGCATCCCGCTTTACCCTCGGCGGCAGCCTAAGTTATGGCTGGACGTCGAACGAATCCGCATCGGGCCCACGCAGATCATGGCGGGAAACACGTCGTAGAGGCAACTTGTCAGCTTACCTTAATCTGACCATTCCGTTCGAGATCGACGGCAAATCCGGCTCGTTGACGTCGTACGTTTATACATCGCCGAAACAGGCTCGCTTCGGCAGCAGCATCAGCCAGAACCTCACCGAAAACCTAAAGTTGAGCGCAGGCATGGAGCGCAGCGAGTACGCAGGTTCGCCAATCAACCGCCATTATGGCCAGGCTTACTGGCGCACTCCGTACGCGAATACCAACTGGTACTACTCCGGCACCAGTCAGGGTAGCCATTCTTATGCCGCGAACTTCATCGGTTCCGCCGCTGCGGCAAAAGGCAACATTGTGTTCTCCTCCGAACCGGTCCGGGACTCGTTCGCCATACTAGATACAGGAATTCGTAGCTACGTCGATGTGAACACACCTACCGCAAGGGTGACCACAAATCGCGACGGCTTGACCGTCGTCCCGCAGCTTTTTGAGGGCAAGCCCAATATCACCGCCATCGTCACCAAGACCTTGCCGAACGGTGCATACGTCAAAAACCCGCGTCAGGAAATCAGCATCAAGCACGGCGCCGTCGGTAAAGTCGAATTCGCTTCCGATGACGATCGTCAGTATCTATTCCGGCTAACGTCTGGAAGTTCAAGGTTTCCAATGGGAACGTTAGTCACGGACAGCAATGCGGACATGCTCGGCTACACCGTCGACGAGAACGTGCTGATGCTGAACGAGAAGGGGGTAGCGCGCCTCGCCGAAGGCGGAGCCCGCTTGACCGACAGTGGTAAGAACGCCTGCCGTATCGACAAGCAAGCGCTGGATCTGCGCCATGCAACGGACCTTATCGATATTTCTGTTTACTGTGGAGATAAGCATGACTAAATACTATACCACCGTGACCCTGACTGCCATGATGAGCATTGCAATTGCCGGTGGCACAGCGCACGCACGATCCGGTTCGGCCGTCCAGCCAGACACATCCGTACTGGTCATAGAGGAAGCTGACAAGGAAGGCTCCATCGGTGTGAAGAACACACAGGATCAACCCGTCCTGCTGTACACCAAGATCCAGCGTCTAGACGACGACGACCTGGATGGTGCGTTGGTCCCGGTGCCTGCAGCGGTACAGGTGCAACCCGGAGAAACGCAGGTCGTGCGTGTGCTGTTTCGCAGCAACAAATCGCTAAGCAAGGAGCATCTTGCTCGCGTGCAGTTCATGGGCATCCCACCGTCCCACGAGAAGGCAGGCCGCGTCAGTCTCATGATTGGCCAGGATTTGCCGGTCGTCATTCGTCCGAAGGGATACAGGCCCGTGGAAAACAAATGGGAGTACCTGAAGTGGCGTGTCCAGGGCGACCAGCTTTGTGTATCGAACGACACGAAGATGGCCATCCGTTTTGTGAACGACGTCACTTTGCAGCCCAACAATGTGCCGGTGAGCATGCCCAAGGCCTATGCATTGCCGTCCTCAGAAAATTGTACGGCACTACCCGCCGGATATGCGGCGCAGGCTGGCGCAACAGTCACGTTTTCTGCTGTATCCGATTACAGCTATGTCGTCAACGATCGTAAAGCCACACTCGACATCGCGAGGGAGTCAGCTTCCGAAGAACGCCCTTCTGGCGGACAAGCACCTGCGGGCGAGCTGGAATCCCGAACTGAAAACAAGCACGAGTAACCGTCCAGTACCACATATCTGGTAACTCGAGGCATATCCGAACCGGCGGCGGACGATCCGATCGTTCTCCGCCCCCCTCGCAGCTGTCTTGCTGCAAAACATGGGTTTCCGAAATGGAAACATCATGCCGTCAACTATCTCAATGGAGAAATTCAACATGCGTATCATCAAATTTACCGCGCTTTGTGCATTGATGGCCGCCGGTGTCGCTCACGCTGACACCGCCGACGTCACGGTAAAAGGGGTGATCACCCCGCCCGCTTGCCAAGCCTCCTTCACTGGCGGAGCAGACCTCGATTGGGGGAAGATTCCCCATGCGAACCTCAATCCAACGGACTTTACGCAACTCGATCCCAAACCGGTAACGCTCTCGATGCAATGCGCCGATGGCCTGAAAACCCGTGTCGCCTTCTGGGCACAGGATCCGAACAAGGATTCGGCGCTGGCCGCTAAGCAAATCGGTGGGCTTCCGAATGGTAACGAGCAAGCTCGAATCTTCGGTATCGGCAACGACCCCGTTAACAACAACAAGATTGGCAACTTTACGATGATTACCAAGTCTTCATCCTATGACGCAACCGAGAACAAAACGAACTTCGGCTGGGCTGGTCACGGCGAAACGATAACGGCCTTCTCTCCGGTTCAGTTCGGCTGGGGATACAATCAAAACGAGCAATATACGGTGCTTGACGCCGCGTCGCAGCCCGCAAGTGCCAATGCGTTTACTTTCTCGTTCGACGTGGTACCACAGATCAACCACGGCAATTTGATCACGAACACTCAAGAGGTTCCGTTCAACGGGAAGGCACAGTTCTTTGTCCGCTACTTCTAAAGCACCGACGCAATAACATGCTCAAATAAGTCGTAGGTAGGTGAAACATACCGGCGGGCTAATGCCTGCCGGTTTTTGCTTGTACGTCTGGTAGACGCACCTTGATCTCTTTGGCATGGAAAAACTTAGATTGAGCGCGCCGTTCGACGAACTTATTCGACCGCCACCGCGATCTACAGCAGCCACATGAGCAAAGTACGATTTTTCAGCTATTGCCAAAAACTTCTTTAGAAAATATAAAAATTATGCAATCAAGAAATAAATCAACATCACCACCCAAAATTCACCACCTTTTCATACCAAAATCACACAAAAAAAGATGAATTGGAAGTAAGCCGATTCCTATTTTTATTTTAAATAGGCCATTTCTGATTTTCCTTGCCGCCCACCCTCGATAGCAGCTCTCTTGGTATTCTTTAAGTCAGTCTTGTGTGGAGGATTGCGAAATGACTTGGCGCGTTGTGCTTGCAGATGATCATCCAATCATATTGCTCGGCTGTCGGGTCATCATCGAACATGGTGGGCTGAAAGTAGCTGACGAAGCGCGCAACTCAAGTGAGCTCCTGCAGATACTGAGCCGTATCGCTGGCGACGTTCTGATCACCGACTTTGCCAGGCACCGGGCACGCCGACGGCTTGGCCATGTTGGGCGCGATCCGACGGGAATACACCGAATTGCCGTTCATTGTACTGACGAATATGACCAATGCCGGTCTGCTGCGCGCGATGCTACTCGGCATCGTGGCAAACGGCGCCGAAAGGAGCGAGTTGCAGGCCACTCACAATTCAGGTGGTCATGAGAGGATCCGATTATGTCAATGACAAATTACGACACAAACTGGCCAAATTCGGGATGACTTCGGCGGAAAGCCACACGGCAGCCCGTTTGACAACTCGCGAGCGGGAAGTACTGCGTCTTCTGACCGGCGGTAAATCACCAGCAGAGGTTTCTAAAATGCTGCATCGAACAATCAAGACGGTCAGTTGGGCCAAGATATCGGTCAAGCGCAAGCACGGCCTTAAAAGGGATGCCGACCTCTACGAATACGCACGCAACCTGGGACTCAATGTGTGGTGCAATCTGAGGACGAATCCGCCATCGTACATGGCAGGGCAGCCACGGCACGTATCGATGGGCGTTCGAACGGACCCATACCTGACTCGATGGTTTTCGCTGACTTCACACTCGCTTCGATCGTCGTGCGGACATTCACAAAGCTTTCCTCGAATTCGGTTGCCCTCTCATCTGCTGGAAAATATTAAGGCTTCCCGAGTAGGTTTCTGAACGTGCGATTTAGCGCTTATACGGCAGAGCAACAAACAGCCCAGCGCAAGCATCGTGCCTTTCTCGGGCGACGCCGGCCACGTCGCTGACATTCAGCATCCTGCGAAGCGGCTTCGGGCGAAGGCTGCTCGTTGTCTGGTTGTTCTAGCCGAACGTCAATCTGCGTGTTTCACCATTGGAGCAACCCAAGCGACGACGCGTGCTGTTCGCTTGGAGGCCGTCATTGACGACACGGCCGCGCGCATTACCCCTCTTTCGCCAACCGTCCGGCGCATGGGCGCCGGTCTGGCTCTACTGGAGAAAAGCAATGTCTCAACACGCTGACGACGTCGAAATCGCGGGCATTACGCCAGGGTTTTGCGCGACGCGGAGCCTGCCCGGCTCGGCTAGCCCCGTGGTTGCGGTATGGCATGACGACGGCGACCACGACCTCGCTTTCATGCTGCCGCGCGACACCACCGTCGAGCAGATCAACCAAGCAATCGCAATTTACGAGCGGGGCTATCGACAAGGGGAAGTGTATGGCGTGGCAAAGGCTCAACGCACATTCCGCGAGGCGATCGGACTCGGGCACCTGTGACCAGTACGAAAGGGAGCCGCACAAATTCTGACGATCGGGTGTATGTCGTGTCGTCCTCGCGAAGGCTCCGCCGCTAGGCATTGGCATAGATTGTAGAGGCCAGCAGCGAGGCTTGGCCCGGCCCTGCTGAAGTACTTGATAGCCACGCCAACTGCACGCTGAACCATCTTGACCTGCCTGATTACTTCGGGCGATTTCAATCTTGGAGAACGGCCTCGGTTGCTTCAGTTGAACAATACCGCGGCTTGAACTCGTTGGGCGTCAGATAGGCCAAGCTTGAATGCGGCCGGATGGCATTGTAGTGACGCCGCCACTGCTCGATCACAACCTTCGCTTCCGTGCGCGTTCGAAACCATTCAAGGCTCAGGCATTCATCTCGTAACTTGCCGTTGAAGCTCTCGTCAGCGCCGTTCTGCCAAGGTTTGCCGGGATCGCTGAGCGCCATGTCCATGCCGTGCCGGGCAGCCCATTTCAGAATGGCGCGTGACACGAACTCCGGGCCGTTGTCCGAACGCAGGTAACGTGGCGCACCGTGCAAGCTGACCAGCCGTGACAACACTTCGATCACCCGCCACGAGCGAATCGACCCTGCCACATCGATGGCCAGGCATTCGCGCGTGTATTCGTCGATCACGGTTAGACACTTCAACTGCTGGCCGTTGGCGCAGGCATCGAACACAAAGTCATAGGCCCAGACGTACCGGGCCGTCGTGGCAGGCTGAGGCCGCGGGCGATGCACTGATACTCGCCGGCGTGGGCGTTTGCGAGGCACTTGCAAGCCCGCGAGACGCCACAGTCGCCAAGCCCGGTCGGCGCTCATCGGATGGCCTTGCCGATCCAGAAAAATCTGGATGCGGCGGTAACCGTAGCGCGGATATTGTGCCGATAAAACACACATCGCCGCCAGCACCGGCGCATCACGCCCAGCCAGCCTCGACTCGTAATTCAGGGCCGACCTCGCGACCGACATCAGCGCGCACGCTCGCCGCTCCGACAGACCACGCGCTTTCGCGTAGGCAACCTGCTGACGGCGAGCGGGCGCGCTCACCATTTTTTTGCGTTGATCTCCTTCATCACATCAAGTTCGAGATCCCGGCGGAACTATCGTAGCAAGGTTTGTGGTCGGCGAGCGCCAGTGCGGGCAATGCCACGCAACGTGCTAAGCGGCGGGTACGGCCCGCGTACCGGAAGCGTGTGTGCCGACTGGCCCTACTCTTGGGAGCGCGTGATCGAAAAGAGGCGTTCAACCGTCTCGTCCAGACTCCCGAGCAGCTTGAAGGCACCTTTCGTGAGTATCCGCTGATTCGCTCGTTCCGCTTTTATGCCTTGTGCATTGCCACGCGTCTGGCGTGCCAGCGCGCGCCCGGTGAGGTCTGGCAGTGGCTGGCCCGGTTCCGCGCCGAACCACCGGTACTCCATGATCTCCAGATCTTCCGTAACGCCCAGCCAAACCACACACCCGCTCGGCGCGTGGGCCAACCGCTGGTTGATGGTCACCTGTCCTCGCGAGCCGTCAACCAACGACACCTTGAACTGAACGTGTCGCATCGCGCTACCGCAGCACATGACGAGGTCATAGCCGCTCGAATCAAATTCCGCACGCAGGATCTCGACGTTCAGGGCGCCGAGCTGCCAGAGCCGCCGCATGGCCTCGCCGACGAAGATGTGCTCGACAATCCGCTCCCGCAAAACCGAGTATTCAGCATACCTCGCCCGGGCATCGACCATTGCATTCGATTCAGCTTCCACGTTCGCTCCGCTTTGTCTTTGACGGTGTTATGTCGGACCTGCTGCTTGCTGCGCTGCGTGGCGCTCGACGAGCGTTTGGTGGTACCACTCGCCAAACGCTGCCGAGCGCGGGACATCAAGCTCCAGGGTGTACGCGTTCTCGCAGGCGCGTTCAAGCATCCAGCGCGCAGTCTCTTCCAGATCGGCGGTGATCTCGGGTTGCTCGTAGTCACTAAAGTGCTTGAGCGCGTTCCGCACGCGATTCGCTTCGGCAATTGCCGCTTTGCGATCCACCGCCGCATAGCGGTTGACCCGGCGATCGAGTGCGACCTGCCTGCCGCGTCGGTTCACCTCTTTGCCCAACACCTCCTCGGCTGCGGCCGCGAGCGTGATCACAGCCGGAAAGGCGCGGTGCTCGAGAAACAGCATGAGCGCTGCATCGAGTTGTTCGAGCGCAAGATCAATGCGGTGGTAGGTTTAGGCTGGCACGAGTCGCCTCTATTTACGGTTATGAACGTTGGGTCGGTCGATACGCGTCATCGCCTCAACTGGCAGTAGCGAGGTTTTACGCCGGCTTCGGGCCTTCTTCCTCTGCCGGGCGCGCGGCAGGCTGTGCCGCTGGATCCACGACCCCCAGTTCGCGCCCGAGAGGGGTCCCGGTCACGACCCGTCGGATTAAGCGCGCGAGGCGATCGGTGTCAGGTGCACTTAAGATCGATTGGCATGCATTCACGAAGCGCTCGGTAGCGTTGCAGAAGTGCGGATCGTAGTTTCGCCGCTCATTTCGCATGCGAATCATGTGCTTCAAGAAGAAGGCTCGGTCATCCATGCCTGACTGGCGAATGGTCGACTCGAAGTCGAGCGCGGTGGCGTTCTTCATCGCGAATTCTTCGGTTGCGCCCCATCCGCTCTGCTTGACGATTCGTCTCACCACCTCGAGCAGTGACGCGTTGGCTGTCTCGGCAACATGTCGCACGTCAGCCCGAATCTCTGCTGCGATGGCGGGGTGCAGCTCACTCAGATCCTCATCCGCATCGCGACCGGTTTTCTCCCGCGTCCGAAACTCATCGATCCATGCTTGCACAAACGCCTCTCCCACTTCGGGCCCACCCGGCAGTTGAGCGAGCTCGTTGACCAGGATCGTCACGAGGTAGGCGTCCCAGTACTTCGCGTGAGGAATTGCATTCCTGGCTTCGTCCACCAGCCGCTGGTCGCTGGAATCGATATCCCAATACAAGCGTCGACTCAGCGCCTGCCCAGTCTGTTGCGCGAGCAGTTGATCGGCTTCCCGTTGGTAGCGGTCGAGAATATTCGTCACCCCGCTGGCATCGAACTGGCCGTCTTTCAGGAAGGCGATCACGAGCTCCTCGAATTCGTCGCAGCTCATGATGCCGAGCTCGCGCAGCAGCTCCCGCCATTTGGCGCGCCGCGCGGCTATCTCGTCCTTGCTTCCCTTCTCGTCGTCCCACTCCACCTCATCGCGCGCGTGATCGAAACTGCCAGCATTCAACACAAAATCGAAATCGGGAGCGTCGTCCATGCCGTGGTAGTGAATCGTGCTCAGCAAAGCGATCGAGGGGATCGTTCGATCGAGAACCTCCGGCTTTAGCGCGCGCTCTGCCAGGATGCGATTGACCGCGCGAATGATCCTGCGGATGACGCGGATATTGTCGACGCCCAGCATGTCGACGACCGCTTTCGTACGAGACGCAAAGTCATCGCGGGTTCGGGTCTGTGCCTGCGCGATCTCGAACGACTCTTCTGGCGTGGTGATGAGCCGCACCTCTTGATCGATGACCTTTTCGCGCAACGTGGCCCAAGCGTGCTTCGCCGCGTCGTCGAGCTTGTCATCGTTCAGAATCAGAAGAAAGCGAGCGTCATGCTGCTGCGTCAGTTCGTCGATAAAGCCAAGGATCTCGTCGACCGACAGCTTCGGATGCTTCCGCTCAATATCGTCCACCACGACAATGCGACCATGGAGAAACTGTGGTGCTGCCAATAGGGCTAGCTCCTCGAGCGCACCAAACCCCCGGTGAAACCCTTGCATGATTTTCGAGCCCGCCAGCGCGATCTTTCGGATGCGCTCGGCCCAGGCCGAATCGTCTGCGGCCACGGGCACCGCCGCGCGCAGGGCCTTGAGTAGCAACTGATTGATGTCCGAGACGCCGAACATGCTCACATAGACCGCGCGGGCAATGTCCTCGTCTCCACTATTGTCTTTGATGTCGCGCCACAAATGGCTCTTTCCCGTGCCCCACTTCCCCGACATCGCGACGACCCGGTTTTCCCGATCGCCCAACGCCGCAATCAAATGCTCTCTTGTGTCTTTCAGCGTCATGGGCACCCCGCATGTTGTTCTTCGGACCGGCTGAATTTACGTCCTCTCACGCGCTGGTGCCAGTCCGTTTCGCCATGCTTCGCGTGTTCGCGCCGTCTCCGCTCGCCGCATTCACGTGCCGCGCCGCTCGAGCGCACTCACGGTGCACGACTACTTGGCCGCGCAGATGAGCTTGAGAAATCGCTCGCTACATCTCCGGATGTCTGCGATCGACTGACGATCTCTTGGTGCATGCGGAATGGCCCAGTACTTCGATTCATTCCATCCGAGCTCGCGCGTCCTGCCTTGCACGGTCTTCTGCGTCACGAAGCCCCAGAACCACAGATCGTCCCATACCAAGAGCTCCTCATCGCGATACCCAAGATCATTGTGGAAGTACCGGCCGACGTTCGGGGCGGAAATTGCTTTTGGCCAATTGATGCGAGGGGCAAGCGTCTCAAAGATCGTCAAGATCACCGCGTCAACCGGCAATCGCAGCTGGTCGCCCTCAAGCACGCGGGTATCGCGCCAGAACTTCGCGCGCAGTTTCGGCGTCGATTCGATATACGCCAGGTTGCGCACGAACAGCGCAGCGGTCTTCGCGCCCCAACCGGGTTGCAGTGCAAGACCGTCGACCACGCGCAGTTTTCCATCGGCTGTCACGAGCTTGCGGAAGGCAGCGAAGGTTCGGTGCGCTCGTTCATCCCGGACCCTGCTGAAAAACTGACAGATCGGGTCAAGTTTCGGTCTCGACTGCGTCTGCAGCACCCGGTGCATCAGTAGCAACGCCCGATCATCGACGGTCGCCGGCGACAGCGACTCGCCGATGAAGCCATGTTGAATGACCGCGTTGACGTGGTGGTGTTCGACCAAAAACGCATACAGTTCCGTGATCGGTTTCGGCCGTGTTGTCATCATGGTGCCCGTCGTTCCTTGTGCTTATGAATGTGGGCGTCCGGATCCCGCCTGACGCCCGCGTTGCTCCCCGTCGCCCCCGGTGTCCTTCTTGCGCCGCCCGCAGCCCGCTCGGCAGATCATTGACAACACCGCGTCGACCCTACTCGCCGCGTCGGGCCGCCAGCCGCGCGTGATACTTCGCCGCCTCCTGCCGCATCCGCTGCTGTTCCGCGTTCACGTAGATCGTGGTGGTCTGCAGCGACGCGTGGCCCAAGACCTGCTGCAGCACCTCGAGCGCCATGCCGGCCGCCGCGGACTGCGTGCCGAACGTGTGCCGGAACGCATGTGGCGAGGTCTGAGCCAATTGGCGCCGGGTTGGCTCGGCGAGGCCCGGCAGCTGCTCGAGCAGGCGCTCGAGCGCGCGCGTGACCACCCGTCGTGCCGCGCGTGGCGTATAACCAGCCACCCGCGTCACCTCACCCGCGTCCGTCACGCCGAACTTTTTTCGCCCGGCCGCCGTGGGCGGCACCACGGTCGGCGCGACGAGCGGCAGACCCGCCGCGCCGCTGTCGAAATCCAGTCCGCGGTCCTGCCAATGGTCGCGCAGCGCCTCGATCGTGTCGTCCGTGACGGGCACGAAGCGTTCCTTGTGACCTTTGCCGATCACCCGTAGCAGCCACGTCGCCGGCGTCTCGTCGTCGGCCGGCCACCATTGCAGGCCACCGCGCTCGACCGTCACCGCTTCTTCAATTCGCAGGCCCGCATCGCCCATCAACAGGATCAAGACGCGGGCGATGCGCCAGTCCCGGTCCCTGCGGCCCCTGCCCTTCGCTGCGCGCGGCGAGCTCGGTCCGCACCCTCGCCCAGACGTCGATCGGCAGCGCCCGTTGCACCTGCAGCGTGGTCGCGCGCTTCAGCGGTTTCGGATCCGCCACCGCGACCCACGGATTGCCGGCGAGGTAACGCACTTTGACGAGCCAGTCGAACGCCGCGCGCAAGGTGCGCACCGCATAGCGCTGACTGTCGAGCGACAGCGGCTCCAGCGAAAACGGCCGCCAGCGGCCCGAGCCGCGCGGCGCCCGCAGGCCGCGAAATGCGTCCGACGGTGACGCCAGAAAGGCCTTATACGCTTCGCAGTCGTCGACCAGCATCGAGGACATCGGCCGCCCGCGCTCGAGCACGCACCACAGCACGAAACGCTCGAGTTCGCGCCAGTACGCGCGCTGCGTCGTCGCCTGACCATCGTAGCGGTGCAGGTACGCGAACACCGCGTCGAGATCGTGCGCGGCGGCGATGTACGGAAACGCCGGCGCGCGATTGACGCCGGACGCGCCCGCCAGATCCTGCGGCATCCTCAGCCGGTGGATCGGCACCAGCTGATCGCGGCGCAGTGTGACGCGCGCGCTTGGCTCGGCCACCAACCGGTCGACGCTATCGACGTCGACGGCCACCGTATCGCCGATCGTCTCGGCGTGCCGGCGCAGCCACGCGACCAGCATGCGCGCGCGCCCGACGCCGATGCGCGGCACCGAGCGCCACCAGCTGCCGCCGCGCCGGTTGCAGTACGTGACGAGCGCGCCGAGCGTGTGCACGTCGACGTCGGCGAGGCGCTGTGCGACCAGCGGCCGGAACCAGCGTGCGATCGCGTGGCCGGGCGCCGGCGCCGCCTTCGCCCAGCTGCCGGCGGCCTGCTCGATCATCTGCAGCGAGACCGGCGAAAGAGGGTTGGCCGGGATTCACAAAAAATCCGCCACATCGCAACTTAAGGTACTGATTCTAAATAAGATTGGGTGATCGGGTCTCGATCCGATTCGCTTAGCAGGCCGTTGAAATACCCATCGACTGGACTCGGACGTTTCCCGCAGATGGCATGAATTCGCTCAACGGCTTCGCGATGCGTTTCATCGAGCC
>NZ_VIUM01000033.1:0-43953 GCF_007828315.1 Burkholderia sp. SJZ089
GCTGTAGTCGCGCTGCGTCCGCTTGATCCCTTGCCCCACTTGCCACCTCTTCGATTCGTCGAAAAAGTGTCAACCTATTTCAGGACGGGTCATGGTCCAGCAAAAAGCCGCCTTCGGGCGGCTTTTTCATTTCTCGGGGGAAGGATGGATGAATCGATGGTTTCAGGCGAATCCATTGCAGTGCTTGTCGAGCGCATCAGCGGCGTGGTCGACGACATCAAGGAAATGAAGGGGAAGGTCGACGCGATGCATGTCGTGCATACGCGCGTGGCCAACCTCGAGCGAGATGTTGTCGCAGTCGATCGCAAGGCAGATGTAGCTCTCGGAAAGACGGACCGGATCGACGATGCGCTCGACGAGCTGCGGAAGGTGGAACTCGAACCGATCAAGGTGGAAATCGCAGGTGCTCGGCGCGCTTGGAAATGGGTTGCCAGCTTGGGAAGTCTTCTGTTCCTCGCTGCTGGCGGCCTGTACTCGCAATGGCACCCGTGGGCCGACGATATCGCGAAAGCGAAGGATGCCCGAGACGCGCAGCTCGCGCGCTTGCAAGACAAGGCGGCCACCGACCAGCAGAGCAACGACCGTCGGCTGACGGTGCTCGAATTCCGCGTAGGCAATGTTGACGGGAAGACCAACAAATGACGCCCGATATCCTTGCGAGCGCGCTCCAGATCCCGCTCGAGCGAGCGACGCCGTGGGCCGACCCGCTTACGGCCGCGATGGCGCTCTATGCGATCGATTCGGCGGCACGCCAGGCAGCGTTCCTCGCTCAGTGCGGTCACGAGTGCGGCCGGTTCCTCTGGCTGCGCGAGATATGGGGGCCGACGCCCGCACAGCGTGCGTATGAGCCGCCGTCCGCGAAGGCTGCCGAACTGGGCAACACGCAGCCGGGTGACGGCTTCCGGTACCGCGGTGGCGGCCTGCTGCAGATCACCGGCTGCTACAACTTCCGTGTCATGGGCCAGAAGATCGGCGTCGACCTGGAAGGCAACCCGGACCAGATAAGCACGCCGTCGGTCGCTGTGCTCGCATCGGCCCAGTTCTGGGCGGACAACGCGCTCAGCGCTCTCGCCGACGCCGGCGACTTCCTCTCGATCAGCCGCGCAATCAACCTGGGCAATCCACGCTCAGCTGCCACGCCGAACGGCATGGCCGACCGCCTGGCGCTTTGGGATAGCTGTAAAGCTGCCCTCGGCGCCTCAACTTGACCCGCCGCGATTGCGGCATTTCTGGAGGTAGTTCCACATGAACCCGTGGATGAAGTTCCTTGCGGCCGTCCTGCTCTTCGGTGCATGGCTGGCGCTCGTGCTGCTGCATTTCGTGCCGGCGCAATCCCTGGTCGATGCGATCGGATACACCCTGGCCGGCCTCGGCATCTACCACGCGACGATCGGCCCGGTTGCAAAGCCGATGATCGCAGCCCTGGTCGAAGGCGACGCCACTCCGGCAATGGCCGCCGCATCCGTGGATACGGTACCGCGCGCCGAGGCGCAACCCGCGCCGGTTTCGGCTGCTCAGAAAGCGGCGCCGGCGCCGACGATCCAGTGATCCGCGGCGTCTTCCTGGTTGCCGGGTGCCTGGCTCTGGCCGGCTGCTCGTCGCTCGAGTATGCCGGCATCGCGCGCTACGAGATCGGGCCCACCACCGACCCGGGAGGCACGCCGACGGGCTGCTGCGTGCTGCGCGTCTGGAACGGCAAGCAGATGGCCACCGTTGACGCGCAATTCCAGCACACGTCGCCCGACACCTACAGCATCACGCTCCACGAGACCGACGTTCAGGCCTTCGCGGGGCAAGCCACCGCGGCGGCTGCCGCATCCGACGCCGTCGGCGCCGCCGCAACAGCGGCCGCCGCGGCAGTGAAGACCCTCCCGTAAGGAAACCACCTCATGAAGATGAAAATGCTGCTCGCGGCAGGCGTTGCCGCATCCATGCTCCTGCTCGCCGCGTGCGGGAGCGTTCCGAAACAGACGCCGGCGCAGGTCGCGGCGAACGTCTGTCCGCTGCTGACCGCCGAGCTTGACACGCTGTCGACGGCTGGCTTGTTCACCGGCGGAGCTGCCGACACGCTGAACGAGAAGATCGGGCCGGCCGTCGATGCCGTCTGCCAAGCCGGCGCGACGGTGACGCAGGTCAACGTGCAGACGCTCTCGTCGGCGGCCGCGCCGCTGCTGATCGGGATCGTGAAGGCATCCAGCATACCGGCCGACCAGAAGACGACGGCGATCCTGGCGATCGGGACCGTGAAGGGGCTGATCGATACGGCCTTCCCGATGGCGGCGGCCACCACGCCGGCCAGCTCGGCGGCCGCCGCCGCGAGCGCGCCGCAATGAAGCCGCTGCGCGTCGCGTTGAGCGGCTCGGGCTTCCGCCTCGGCGCGCACGTTGGCGCGCTGCAGGCGATCGTCGACGCTGGCTACACCGTCATCGAGATCGCCGGCACGTCCGGCGGCTCGATCGTCGCGGCGCTGTTCGCCGCCGGCGTGCCGCTTTCCGACATGCGCCGCCTGGCGATGGAAACCGACTGGTCGCCGATGATGCGCTTTTCGGCCTGGTCGATGCTGCGGCACCGGGCGCTCTGCAGCGGCGACCGGCTGCTGGCGTTTCTGGTCGAGGTCACCGGGGGCCTCACGTTCGCGCAGCTCGACGTCGACCTGAAGGTCATCGCGTCCGACTTGCTGACCGAGCGGGAATTTCAGTTCTCGCGCGATCGCACGCCCGATGTGCCGATTGCGCTGGCCGCGCGCGCCAGCGCGTCGATCCCGTTCGTTTTCGCGCCGGTCGAGGCCGGCGGCGCGCTGCTGGTCGACGGCGGCACGACCGACAACATGCCGGTCAGCGACTTGGTTGTCGATCGGGTGCCGCGTTTCGGTGTCTTCCTCCGCTCTGACGATAAGGATCTGCCGCACGGGCGCAACTACGGGCTGCGCGTGCTGGCGCCTCGGATCATCGACCTGATGCTGGCGTCGAACGAAACGGCTCGGATGGCGGCGGACCGGCAGAGCGGGGCGACTATCGTCGACGTGCCGACTGGCTATGCAAGCTCGTTCGACCGCAACATGGCGCTGGCCATCCGGCAGCGCCTCTATGATGATGGCTACTCGGTCGTCAGTAACGCTTTCGACGCTTGATATTACAACCCTGGGCGCCCGATGATACGAGCGCCAGCCAATGGTTGCCTTTTATTCGGGAAGAGTCTTAGCTCCGGTCGCTAGAAGCTGAATGATGTCTGCGATATCGAAGGTATTGATTGGCCTGCCGAAAGCCTCGGCCTGATCACGGCGAGGAGTCGTAGCAGAAGGTCTAGCGCCTCGATATTTCAAAGTTTCAAATAGCACAAAAGCATCGGCTTTAAAGCGTCGCTCATAGTCTTGCATCATCTCTTGGGAAGCCCTACTGATTCTATCTCCTTCGTCTCTCCAATTTGCCCGGTTAACCTCATCCGACACGGTCCTATCGAATCTGAAATTGTTTTTACTTGACTTTTGTTTGTACGTGTCAAGTACGGTTTGGATTTCGGACGCCATGTTGATCGCGCAACTTCTTAGTTCTGAGTTGCTCATAGCCGCATACCGATGTTTCCCCGGCTCGTCGAAGCCTAGCATTCGTCGATATTCCGAGACTTTTTTCTGTAGTTCAGCGACCGAATCTTGATCCCTGGCGATCTGTTCTTTATATCCGTCAATACGTTCGTCTCGTGCATCTAGTTGAGTCTTAAGGCCATCGTATTTTGAGGTTCCGAGTAACCGACCCAGCGTGAAGCCAGCAATTGCACCTACCACCAGCGTTGTGATCATCGCGGCGGTGTTGGAAACAAAAAGCGGCCCCGTGCTATCGATCCATGCTTTAAGCCAATCCGGCATATGTCCCTCAGTCTGTTGGGCAACGCAAAAAAGCCCGCACGAGGCGGGCAATTCGCTGGAGTGTCCCCGTAGGTCAATTAGACACTACTTGGACACACCATTAGACATGCCTGCAAAGGCTTGTCTTAAACCATTGATTCCTTTGGTCGGAGCGATAGGATTCGAACCTACGACCACCTGCACAATTCTGACCTAGCTACCCTTCAATGAAAGGAGGCCAGCAGTGACGCTAGGACGGACACCGCCACTCGTAGTACACGGATGACTAGCCGTGCAACCAGCGAGGGGATTATAGCAAGACCAGCTTGCCGCGGAGTCTACTCGGTGACGCATGCTGAAGCAATTCAACAACATCGAGACAGAGAGCATATGCTCAGAGGCGTTGTTCGTGGGGGAACTTACTTCTGCTTTCTTTCAAATTCAATGATCGCCCGCAGTTCGTCGGACGTGAACCGTCCCTCAAGTATGACCTTGCTGCGGTACCATTCTGGGCAATCTCGTAGGTCGTCCCAATCGATGTAGCCTTCGGCTTGGTTGAGAATTGCGCGTGCGGTCTGCTCATCCATAGTGTTCCCTTGTAGACAGTAGCTGCGCAGCGATCGGAAGACCGTTGCGCGAAATTCACAGCTACTTGGGAGACGCCATTTGTCCGGGTTCGTGTTCTGAAAAACAACGAAAATGTCCGGGGGCATATCTGGGGGCATACAAGAAAAACGAACTGGAAAAAGTGCATGTAAATCAATAGGTCATGCTTCCAGTATGATGCCGGCCTCAGCACCACCCCCCCGTTTGCATTCCTCGTTCTGATTCCCCCGTTTCCCGCCCGATGCCGCGCAGCCCGAATCCGCCGCGCGGCGCGCGTGCTCACGTCTTGCGCGAGCTGGTCAGCACCGTCTGCACGATCACCGCGATCAGCAGGAACACGCCGCTGGCGAGGTTCTGGTAGTAGGGGCTCAGGGTGCCGACCTGGTTGATCACGTTCTGGATCACGCCGAGCAGCAGCACGCCGGCCAGCGGCCCCGCCATGGTGCCGACGCCGCCGGTGAGCAGCACGCCGCCGATCACGGCCGCCGCGATCGACTGCAGCTCGTAGCCGCTGCCCGCGCCCGACAGGCCCGAGTCCAGGTGCGAGGCCAGCAGCGCGCCGGCCAGGCCCGCCAGCGCCCCGCTCAGCCCGTAGGTGAGGATCTTCACGCGCTCGACGCGCACGCCGAGCATGCGCGCCGCTTCCTCGTTGCCGCCGATCGCGAACAGGGCCGAGCCATAGGGCGTGGCGTTCAGCACCACGGCGCCGATCAGGTAGGCCAGCACCAGCAGCCAGATCAGCGAGCTGACGCCGAGGATCGAGCCGTTGGCGATCTGCGTGAAGAAGCCGGGATTCTCGATCAGCAGGTCCTGGCTGGCCAGTACCAGGGCGAGGCCCTTGAGGCCGAGCAGGGCGGCCAGCGTGACGATGAAGGGCGCCATGCGCGCCCGCGCGATCAGCACGCCGTTGACCAGCCCGACCACCAGCCCCGCGACGATCGGCGCGAGCATCGCCGCGCCCCAGCCATAGGGCGCCGCGTAGGCGGCGATCACGGTGCCGAGCCCGACCATCGAGCCGACCGACAGGTCGAAGCCGCCCATGATGATCACCAGGCTCTGGCCGATCGCGATCAGGCCGAGGAAAGAACCTGCGGAGACGATGTCCGCCAGGTTGGCGGGACGCAGGAAATCGGGAAAGACCGCGCCGGACACCGCGCAGACCAGCACCAGGATGCCGATCGCGCCGCGCGACTGGATCAGCCCGAGCAGGCGTGCGCGGCGTGCCTTGCCGGCGCGCAGCGGCGCGGTGTACGGCGGCGGGGAGCCGGGGGCGGGCGTGTCGACGCGCGCGGGCGGCGCGCCGTTGCGATCGAGGTCGGTGCGCGCGTTCATTCAGCCTCCCTGGCGCTGCAGGTAGAGCGCGACGACGATGAACACGGCCTTGAGGATCTGCGCATAGGTGAAGCTGACGTTGTTCATGATGAAGCTGGCATCGAGCACCTGCAGCAGCAGCACGCCGAACACGGTGCCGACGATCGAGATGCGGCCGCCCGAGAGCGGCGTGCCGCCGATCACCGAGGCGGCGATCGCGTCGAGTTCGAAGTTCACGCCGACGTAGTTCGGGTCGGACGCACCGAGCCGGGCCGAGGCGAACACGCCGGCCAGGCCCGCCAGCGTGCCGCTGGCGGCATAGACCAGGAACAGCGTGCGGCGCACCGGGATTCCGGCGAGATAGGCCGCGGCGCGGCTCGCGCCGATCAGCACGGTGTAGCGGCCGAAGGTGGTGTGCTGGACCACCAGCATCACCAGCACGGCCAGCGCGAGCGCGATCAGCATCACCACCGGCAGCGGGCCGAGCGAGCCGGTGCCGAGCAGGTCGAAGGCATCGGCGCCCGGCAGGCTCACGCGCGAGCCGCCCACCAGGGCCTGCGCGAGCCCGCGCGCGGCGACCAGCAACGCCAGCCCCGAGATCAGCGGATCGATGCGCAGGATCGAGACCAACGCGCCGTTGAAGAGGCCCACCAGCAGGCCTGCCGCGATGCCGGCCGCGATCGCCGTGCCGGTGCCGGCATCGAGGCAGACCGCCAGGGTCGCGCTGGCCAGCGCCATCACCGAGCCGACCGACAGGTCGATGCCGCGCGTGGCGATCGCGAGGTTCTGGCCGAGCGCGATCAGCACCACCGGCGCGGCCTCGAACAGCAGGCTGCGCGCGGCGAGCGGATTGGAGAAGCCGGGCGTGATGGCCAGGTTGATCAGCACCAGCAGCGCGAGCGCCACGTAGACGCTGTGGTCGCGCGCCCAGATCAGCGCGGCATGGCCGGCCGCGTTGCCGGCCGGACGTTGCACGGGAGAGTTCGACAGGCTCAAGCGATCCTCGCGAGTGGGTTGGAGCAGCCCGGCGCGGAGCCGGACATGGCGATCGAAGTGACGATGGAAGCGGCGATGCGCATGGCGGTCCGCCGGCCGGCGCGGCGAGCGCGCATCACGGCCGGTTCATCCTCGGCGAGGCGCATCGTCGGGCGCGAGCTCGCCGGCATCGACGTCGCGCGGCTCGTCCTGGGCGCTGCGCGCGAGGATCGCCAGCACGTCGTCGGAGCTGGCGCCGCGCGTCTCCAGCGAGCCGGTGGTCACGCCCTCGTTGAGCACCACCAGGCGATCGGTCAGCTCCAGCAGTTCCTCCATCTCGGAGGAGGTCACCACCACCGCGAGCCCGTCGTCGGCCAGGCCCCGCACCACGCGATGCACCTCCTCCTTGGCGCCGACGTCGATGCCGCGCGTCGGGTCGTCGAGCAGCAGCACGCTGGGATGGGTGGACAGGCAGCGCGCGATCAGCACCTTCTGCTGGTTGCCGCCGGACAGCGTGGAGATCGGCGCGCCGGGCCCGGCGGTCTTGATGCCGAGCGCCTCGATGTAGCGGGCCACCAGTTCGTCCTGGCGGCGCGTCGAGATGAAGCCGAAGCGCGAGATGCGCGGCAGCACCGAAGCCACCAGGTTGTCGCGCACCGACAGGCGCGGAAAGATGCCTTCGGAGCGGCGGTCCTCGGACAGGAAGGCCAGGCCGCGCTCGATCGAGCGGGCCGGCACGGCATGACGCAGCGGCTGGCCGTCGCCG
This sequence comes from Burkholderia sp. SJZ089, assembly GCF_007828315.1. Lineage (NCBI taxonomy): Bacteria > Pseudomonadati > Pseudomonadota > Betaproteobacteria > Burkholderiales > Burkholderiaceae > Burkholderia > Burkholderia sp. SJZ089. Next base: position 7,500 of record NZ_VIUM01000033.1, read on the forward strand.
ACGCGCACCTCGCCGCCCTCGGCCTTCTGTGCGCCGAACACGGCCTTGAAGGTCTCGGTGCGGCCCGAGCCGAGCAGCCCGGCGAGCCCGACGATTTCCTTCGGCGCGATGCGCAGCGAGACGTCGCGCACCCGCGTGCGCCAGCGCAGGCGCTCGACCTGCAGGGCGGGCGCGGCCTGCGTGGTGCAGGCGGCTGCGGGCCGCTCGACGCGGCCGCCATGGCCCTTGCCCTCGCGGCCCAGCATCGCGGCGATCAGGGCCGCGCGCGGCAGCTCGGCGGGCGTGCCGGTCTTCACGATCGCGCCGTCGCGCATCACCGTGAAGCGGTCGCAGAGCCGGTAGCATTCGGACAGCCGGTGGCTGACGAACAGCAGGGCGATGCCGTCGGCGCGCAGCCGCTCGACCACCCCGAACAGCACCTCGACCTCGGCCCCCGACAGTGCCGAGGTGGGTTCGTCGAGGATCAGCACGCGCGCGCCGAGCGACACGCCGCGCGCGATCGACACCATCTGCTGCTCGCCGAGCCCGAGCGCGCTGAGCTTGGCGGCCGGGTCCACGCTCAGGCCGTAGCGCTGCACGATCTCGCCGGCCAGCGCGTTCATGCGGCGCCGATCGATCAGCAGACCGAAGCGTCGCGGCTCGTGGCCGATGAAGATGTTCTCGGCCACGCTGCGTTCGGGTATCAGGTTGATTTCCTGGTAGACCGCGCTCACGCCCCGGCGCTGCGCGTCGCGCGGCGAGGCGAAGGCGACCGGCTCGCCGTCGAGGTGGACCGCGCCCTCGTCGAGCGGATGAAAGCCGGTCAGCACCTTGATCAGCGTCGATTTGCCGGCACCGTTCTCGCCGATCAGGCCATGCACCTCGCCGGCGCGCAGCGTCAGCGAGACGTCGCGCAGCGCGCGCACCACGCCGAAGGTCTTGGACGCGTGACGCGTCTCGAGCACGACCCGGCCCGCCTCGCGGGCGGGCCCGGCGGCCGTGCTTGATGAGGCCGCTGCTGTCTTGGCCGGGTCGTTCATCGCGGGGCCTCCGGGGCGTGATGGCGGGAGCGGGCGGGGCGTCAGTACACGGCGCCGGCGTCGAGCGACTGCTTGGCGTTGCTCTTGTCGTAGAGCGCGTCCTTCATGATCTGCTTCTGCGGCACGGGCTTGCCGGCGAACCAGTCGGACAGCGACTGGATGGCGAGCGGCCCGAAGCGCGGATTGGTCTCGACGTCGGCCGCCACGGTGCCGGCCGAGATGTCGCGCACCACGTCCTTGGTGCCGTCGATCGAGACGATCGTCACGCCCTTGAGCTTGCCGGCCTGGCGCAGCGCGGTGATCGCGCCCAGCGTCATCACGTCGGCATGCGTGTAGACGGCGTTGACGTCGGGATGCGAGAGCAGGATCTGCTCCATCACCTTCTGCGCCTCGGTGGTCGACCAGTTGGCGGTCTGCGCGGCGGCGATCTTCATGTTCGGGTACTTCTTGAGCCCTTCGGCGAAGCCGTCGGTGCGCTGGCTTTCCACCGTGTTGCCGTAGCCGCCCTGGATCTCGGCGATCACCGCCTTGCCGCCGGTGGCGTCGGCCAGCGCCTGCGCGGCGCGGCGGCCCTGCTCGAAGAAGTCGGAGCCGAGGAAGGTGATGAAGTCCTCGCAGAAGGTGCCGGCGGTCTGGCGGTCGATGGTGACCACCGGGATACCCTTGGCCTTGGCCTGCGCGAAGGCCGGTTGCAGGCCCGTGGAGTTGTTCGGCGCCACGATCAGCGCCTGCGCGCCCTGGTTGATCATGCTCTGGATGTCCGACACCTGCTTGGCCGGGTTGTTGTTCGCGTTGGTGTAGAGCAGGCGCTTGACGCCGGCGGCCTTGGCGGCGGCGCGCACCGAGGCGGTCTCGGTGGCGCGGAACGGATTCTGTTCGTTTTCCGACTGCGAGAAGCCCACCACCAGGTCGCCCAGCTTGAGGCTGCCCGGTTTCGGGTTGGTGCAGGTCTCGTTCGAGCTGTTGCCGACCTTCTGCGCGGCGGTGTCCTGCGCGAGCGCGGCGGCCGACCACGCGCCGGCCAGGCACAGCGCCAGGGTGACGAGATTGCGATGCAGCGAAGCAGTTGACATGCTTGTCTCCGTTTCTTGTTGACCCAACACGTTTCACGACGAGGTGTGGTTGGCGCCTCCGGCGCCGGCGATCGAATTAATATTAACAGTCATGAATTAAAAATATTACTTCGGGTATCCCCGAGGTCGGCGGCCGGTTCCGCTCCCGGTTCCGCCCCGGTTTCGGCGCCTGCCGGCGCGCCCACCGAGCCGCGCTCGATCAGCGGCCCGTCGAGCTTGACGGTGCGCTGCCGGAACGGCGCGCCGGCATCGCGGTTCTCGTGCTCCTGCAGCAGCGTCTCCACCGCCCAGCGGCCCAGCTCGTAGTTCGGCAGCACCACGGTGGTGAGCGGCGGGTGCGTGTGGCGGGCGATTTCCTGGTCGTCGTAGCCCATCACCGAGACGTCCTCCGGCACGCGCAGGCCGAGCTGCTTGAGCGCCTCGATCGCGCCGATCGCGGTCAGGTCGTTGGCGCAGAAGATCGCGGTGGGCGGATGCGGCTCCTTCATCAGCGACAGCGTGTGCTCGAAGCCCTTGCCCGAGCTCCAGTCGCCGTCGCGCACCAGATTCGGGTCGAAGCGCAGGTCGGCGGTGGCCAGCGCCTGGCGGTAGCCCTTGAGCCGGTCCTTGGCCGCGTCCTGCCAGGTTTCGCCGTTGATGAAGGCGATCCGGCGATGGCCCGCGGCGGTCAGGTACTCGGTGGCGGTATGGCCGCCGGCCACCTCGGCCGGCACCACCGAGGACAGCGGCCGCTCGCTGCTGTAGCAGTTCAGCAGCACGGTGGGCACCTTGAGCAGGGCGGCGGGCACCGTCACCTTGCGGGTATAGACCGTCGCATAGATCACCCCCAGCACGTTCGGGCTCGACAGCGCCTGCTGCAGCACCCGCTGCTCGATCTCGGCATTGCCGTGGGTGGAGTACACCGCCAGCAGGCAGCCGTTGTTCCAGGCCGCGTCGCGCGCGCCGTCGATGCTGACCACCGGGTGCGGGCTGGTCGAGATCTCGTCGGCGATGTAGACGATCTGGTGGCGTTCGCCGGGCGCGGCCGGCGCGCTGGCACGGGTCGGCAACTGGTAGCCGAGTTCCTCGGCGGTCTTGAGCACCTTCTGGCGCGTGTCGTCGGAGAACTTGGCGCCGACCGCGCCGTTCAGCACGAGCGACACCGTGGATTGCGATACGCCGGTGATCTTGGCGATATCGGTCATGGTCGGACGGCGCTGGGTCGATTTTTTCATTCGGGAGCTAAGGCGGGATACGGGGGCGCATCGTCTGCGCCGTTCATTGACGAATTATTAGTAATAAATTGACGGAAATGCAATGCCTATGCGACGCTGCTGCGGTGCGGGCAGGCCCGGGCGTCCAGCTCGATCAGGATGCCAGCTCGACCGCCAACCTGCCGTCATGGGAGTCATCGTCTTGAATAGCCGGCCCGAAGCCTCGTCGTTACCCTCCCCCTCGTGTTCCCTGATCGCGCCCGCGGCCTCGCGGGCCTCGTCCCGGCCCGTCCGCGAGCGGCCCGAGGATCCCGGGCTGCTGGTGCTGAGCGAGGGCGCGCGGCGCGTGCTGGTGGCGCCGGCGCTGGGCGGCTCGCTGGCCGGGTTCTACGACGAGACGCCGGCCGGGCCGGTGCACTGGCTGCGCCCGACCGGGCAGGCCGCGCTCGACAGCGGCGATCCCCTGCTGCTGGCCAGTTTCCCGCTGATGCCGTATTGCAACCGGATTCGCGACGGGCGATTCCGTTTCGAGGGACGGGAGTGGCGGTTGCCGATGGGCGACGGCGCGTTGCGCCATGCGCTGCACGGCCATGCCTGGCAGCGGCCCTGGCAGGTGATCGAGCAGGACGACGCGGGCGTCGAGCTGGCCTTCGAGTATGAGCCGGAAGCCGGCGCGGGCACCGAGCAGCATCCCGGCTGGCCGTTTCGTTATGCCGCCACGCAGCGCATCGAGCTCGGCCCGCTGGGCCTGAAGCTGACGCTCGCGGCGCGCAATCTCGACAGCCGGCCGATGCCGTTCGGCTTCGGCCATCATCCTTACTATCCGCGCGGCGCGAGCACGCAGATCCGCACCGAGGTGGCGGCGATGTGGCATAGCGACGGCGAATTGCTGCCGGTCTCGCTCGGCGCCGATCCGGCGGTCGAGGCGCTCGCACGCGGCGTGGCCGTCGAGGCGGTGCCGCGCGACAACAACTTCGTCGGCTGGCGCCGCGAGACCGTGATCGACTGGCCGGAGGAGCGGCGCCGGCTGACCATGCGCGCCGATGCGCCGCTCGACTGCTTCGTGCTCTATTCGCCGCGCGGCGAGGCCTTCTTCTGCGCCGAGCCGGTCAGCAACACCACCGACTGGCTCAATCTCGACCTGCCGGAAGGCGCGCGCGGCGGCTGCGTGCTGGCACCGGGCGAAACCATCGAGGCGAGCATCGTCTGGTTGCCGGAACGGGATGTCTGAGCGGGAACGTCGGGGAACGCGGGAAGGGGAGGCAAAAAGATGCGCGGCGCACCGCCTTACGGCAATGCACCGCGCCATGCGCAATCAGAAAATGTGCGCGATCAGGTAGATCACGATCAGGAGCCCGATCGGCACGCCCAACAACCAGGCGATCAGGTATTTACCCATCTCGGTCCTCCTCGTGCGGCGCGGCTTCACCGCTTCGGTGTGCCGCGCCCGTCAGTCGTTTACAGCGTACGGTCGAAGTCGTTCAGTTGCTTGTCCACTTCGTCGCGCGCGATGCCATAGCGTTCCTGGATCCGGCCCGCCAGGTATTCACGGTTGCCGTCCAGTACCTTCAGGTCGTCGTCGGTGAGCTTGCCCCACTTGGCCTTGAGCTTGCCCGCGAGTTGCTTCCACTGACCCTTGATCTTGTCTTCGTTCATGATGCGTTCCTCCCTTGAGGGTTGCCGGATGTCGGCGCCGCGAGGGCGGCGCTGTCGGTTACGCCTGCTGGTTCAGCCCTGCATTAGCCCTGCGACTTCAGGCCCGAGTCGTCCACCTGCTTGACGCCCTTCACGGCCTTGGTGACGGCCACCGCCTTCTTCACGGCGATCTTCGAGGGCAGCACGCCGGTCAGCGTCACCACGCCGTCCACGGTCTTCACGTCGACTTCCGTGCTCTTCACGCCCTTGGTGGTGGCCAACTGGGCCTTCACCTTGGTGGTGATCCAGGTATCGCTGACCGGCTGGTCCGACTTCATCGCGCTGTTGCTGTCGGCCGCGGAAGCCTGCGCGTAGGCGGCCGGCATGCCGGCGGTGCCCAGCAGCAGGGCAGCACTGACGGTGAGGATCGAAGCCAGGGTGGTCTTGTTGGTGTTGTTCATGATGTCGTTCTCCGTTGAGTGGATGATGTCGTCGTTGACGATAATGATCGATTCGAGTGCCGATTCCGCGTTACCCGCGCGGCGGGTCGGGAATCGGCGTCACGGGCGGCAACCCCGGCGGCGGCACGGGCACATCCGGTTGCGGCTTGCCGGGCAGGTCGCGCCCGGGCAAGGGATCGCCCGGTGGCGGCTGCGGCTCGATCGGCTGCGGATCGGGCGTGGTATGGAGTTTCATTGCCTGTCTCCTTCACGGGAGTCGGAGTCAGGTCAGAATACGAAGATCCACGTGCCGCCAACAGGGCCAAATGCACGGGGCTTTCTAGTGCGTTTGCCCTGAGCGGCGCCGTCACGTTTTGTTACCGGTCGGCGGCGCGCGGGACCCGCTGGGTCGGTCGCAGCCGCGCCGCGTCGGGCCGCGCCGCCGGTAAGCATTTGTGTCGGCAAGGTTGCGGGCGCAACTTTTTGGCGAGGTGCGGGGACCGGGCGCCTGGCTCATCATCGAGACTTTTTCTCTATCGAGGAGTGCTGCGCATGAAGAATTCACCGCAGAAGGTCACCGTGGTCGGCCTGGGCGCGATCGGCGGCCTGCTGGCCGCGGCGCTGGCGCGCGCGGGCTGGTCGGTCGCGGCGCTGGCGCGCGGCCATACGCTGGCCGCGCTGCGAGACGACGGCCTGACGATCGTCGACGAGCAGGGCGCGGTGAGCCGCACACCGCTGCGTGCCACTGACGACGCGCGCGAGCTCGGCGAGCAGGACTACCTGGTGATCGCCCTCAAGGCCCAGGCGCTGCCCGCGCTGGCGCCGAGCCTTGCGCCGCTGGTGGGCCCGCGCACCACCATCGTGACGGCCATGAACGGGCTGCCCTGGTGGTTCATGCATGGGATCGGCGGCGCGTTCGACGGCCGCTCGCTGGAGGCGGTCGACCCGGGCGGCGCGATCGCCGCCGTGTTGCCGCCGGCGCAGTCGATCGGCTGCGTGGTGCACCTCTCGTCGTCCACCGATGCGCCGGGCGTGGTGCGGCGCGTGGCCGGCAACCGCCTGTTCGTCGGCGCGCCGGACGCGGCGCGCGCGGCGGCGGCCCGGGTGCTCGCCGAGGCGCTCGTCGAGGGCGGTTTCGAGGTGGAGACGTCGGCCGAAATCCGGACCGCGATCTGGGTGAAGCTGTGGGGCAACATGAACATGAACCCGCTCAGCGCGCTGACCGGCTCGACCACGGCCGGGCTGCTCGACGATCCCCATACCCATGCGCTGGCGCTGAGCATGATGGACGAGGCCGCCGCGGTGGGCGAGAGGCTCGGCCTGTCGACCGGCATCAGCAGCGTCGAGCGGACCGCGATCACGCGCAGGCTCGGCGCGTTCCGCACCTCGATGCTGCAGGATTTCGAGGCGGGCCGCCCGCTCGAGATCGAGCCGATCCTGGGCGTGTTTCCGGAACTGGGCCGCGCGCTCGGCGTGTCGACGCCGTTCTGCGACGCGGTGCTCGGGCTGCTGCGCCAGCGTGCGCGCAACAGCGGGTTGTAAGCGGAAGGGCGTAGGGAGGCGCTGCTTGCCGGCGCCGCTCGATCGCGCGTGTCGGCGGGCGGTGCCGCCTGGCTGCTGGCGGCGCTCGACTGCCGAGGCGCGGCGAGACGCGCAGGAGCGCAAGTCGCGCTGAAACGCAGCCGGCCATCGAGCGGCGGATGGCGGGAGAGGCCTGGTTGAGATCCGGTGCGGCGGCGAGATGGCGGCAAGGCGGCTTGCCGCCGCTCGCGCGCTACTCGATCCGCTCCCGCGTATGGGCGATCAGCTTGTCGAGCGCCCGCTCCAGCGCGCCGCGCTCGTTCTCGGTCAAGCGCTCGGCCAGCTCGGCGTTCCAGCGCCGCGCGAGCGTCATGATCCGGCGGTTCAGCGCGGCGCCCTCGCGCGTGAGCGCGATCACCACCACGCGGCCGTCCTCGTCGCTGGTCGTGCGCGACAGCAGGCCCTGCAGGATCAGCGCCTCCGCGGCGCGGCTGGCCTGGCTCTTGTCGAGATGCGTGTGACGCGCGAGTTCCATGATCGAAAACGGCCCGAAGGCGCCGACCGAGCTGATCACGCGCGCCTCCGGCAGGGTGATGCCGAGCTTGTCGCGATACAGCTCGCCGATCGCGCGATCGGTGAGCTTGTTGATCGTGTGCAGGCGCTGCGTCAGAAACTGGTCGAGTCCGGCTTGGCTGCCTTTCATGGCGGTTCCTGAAGGATGGTCGGCGGCCCGATTGTTCCCGGATCGCCGGGCGCGGTCAACCGCGGTCGACCGGGATCAACGTGCCGCTGCCGCCGCGGCGTCGCTGCGGCGGCCCAAGCGCAGCCGCGCCAGTTGCTCGGCCTGGTCGGCCAGCAGCCGGGCGGCGTCGCGGATCGCCACCTCGAGCGTAATCGGTCCCGGCGCGGGCGAAAAGCAGCCGTCGAAATGTTCTGACAATTGCGGCAGCGCCGCCGGGTCGACCGCGCCCGACAGCAGGCTGGCCGGCACGCCGGCCGCGGCCGCGTGGCGGCAGGCGATGAAGGGCGCCTTGCCGTGCAGGGTCTGGCCGTCCGAGCGTCCCTCGCCGGTGATCAGCCAGTGTGCGCCGTCCAGCGCGGCGTCGAGGCCGACCTGGCGCGCCACCACCTCGGCGCCCGGCTCGAAGCTCGCGCCCAGCAGGTGCAGCGCGAAGCCCAGGCCGCCCGCCGCACCCGCGCCCGGCAATTCGCGTACCTGGCGGCCGAGCGCGGCTTCGGCCAGATCGGCGTAATGCGAGAGCGCGGCGTCGAGCGGGGCGACCTGCTCGGGGCGCACGCCCTTCTGCGGGCCGAAGACGGCGGTGGCGCCATGCTCGCCGGTGAGCGGATTGTCGACGTCGGACATGCCGACGAAGCGGCTTTGCGCGAGCCGCGGATCGAGCCCCGAGGTATCGAGCCGGGCGATCGTCGCGAGCCGCTCGGGCGTCGGCTCGATCTCGCGGCCCTCGGCGTCGAGCGCGCGCAGGCCGAGCCCGGCCAGCAGGCCCGCGCCGGCGTCGTTGGTGCTGCTGCCGCCGAGCGCCACGAAGAAGCTGCGCACGCCCTCGTCGAGCAACTGGCGGATCGCCTCGCCCATGCCGCGCGTGCTGCGCGCCTCCACCGGCACCGCCATGCCGACCGGATCGGTGATGCCGACGACCTCGGCGGTCTCGATGATCGCGGTATGCGCGTCGACCAGGCCGGCGGCCGCCTCGCGCGGCGCGAGCGAGGCACCGGGCACCGCCAGGGTGCGGCGCGTGCCGCCGTGCGCGAGCATCGCGTCGAGCGTGCCCTCGCCGCCGTCGGCCATCGGGCAGCCGCGCACGATCGCGTCGGGCCGCGCGCGGCGCAGGCCGGCCGCGATCGCGTCCGTTACCTGTTGCGCGGACAAGGATCCCTTGAACGAATCGGGCGCAATGACGACGACAGGCGCGGACGGGAAGGGCTGCATGGTGTCTCCGGTGGGATATTCGGTTGGGGTCGCAACGTTCGCCGCGGCTGCGGCCGGGTTGCGATCGAGGTGCCCGCGACGCTGGCGCGTGGTGCCGAGCCGGGCAGACGCGAGCTTAACAGGGCTGCGGCGCGCGGCGAATAGGCGGGACGGTATGACCGGAATCGAGGCGCGCGGCGCGCGCTTTGCGCGCGAGGGCGCAATCTGGCGGCTTGGGGAAAATAGTTTGCTAGAATAGTCGATTCTTCCGGCCAAAGCCGTGCTTTTCAAGCCGCAGGCGCCGCGCTCCGCAAGGCGGGGCGGTGCCGACGAATGGGAACGGCGGCGAGGCGATGACCAATGGGACTATCGCGTCGCGAGGCGGGCACGGCAAGGAAAACCGATTCGCTCGAATAATTTTAGGACGATTGAAGCCATGGCTAACGTTGTTGAAAACCTCGGCAAGCTCGAACGCCGTGTGACGATTTCCCTGCCCAAGGAAGTCGTGCAGAAGGAGATCGACGCCCGTATCCAGAAACTCGCGAAGAACGTGCGCATGCCGGGCTTCCGCCCGGGCAAGGTGCCGCTCAAGATGGTCGCGCAACAATACGCTGGCCAGGTCGAGGCGGAAGTGCTGAGCGACAAGATCGGCCAGGAGTTCTTCGAAGTCAGCCGCACCGAGAACCTGCGCGTGGCAGGCCAGCCGAGCTTCGCGCCGAAGGCCGAGGCGGCTGCCGACGCTTACGCGTTCGATGCGACCTTCGAGGTTTACCCGGAAGTGAAGATCGGCGATCTGGCCACCGCTGAGGTCGAGCGCTCGACCACCAGCATCGGCGACGCCGAGATCGATCGCACCCTGGACATCCTGCGCAAGCAGCGCGTGCACTTCCACGCTCGCGGCGAAGGCGGCGAGCATGGCGACGGCGGCGCGGAGACGGCTGCCCAGAACGGCGACCGCGTGACGGTCGACTTCGTCGGCAAGATCGACGACGTCGCCTTCCCGGGCGGCACCGCCGAGGACTTCCCGTTCGTGCTCGGCGAAGGCCGCATGCTGCCGGAATTCGAGACGGCCGCGCTGGGCCTGAAGGTCGGCGAGGCTCGCGAGTTCGACCTGACCTTCCCCGAGGACTATCACGGCAAGGACGTGGCCGGCAAGACGGCGAAGTTCACGGTCACGATGAAGAAGGTCGAGTGGCCGCACCTGCCGGAAATCGACGGTGAGTTCGCCAAGACGCTCGGCATCGAGGACGGCGACACCGCCAAGATGCGCAACGAGATCAAGGAAAACCTGGAGCGCGAAGCCAAGCGCCGCACCCAGTCGCTGGTCAAGAACCAAGTGATGGACGCGGTCCTGAAGATCTCGGAGCTGGACGTGCCGAACGCGCTGGTCGAGCAGGACCAGCAGCGCCTGGTTGAAATGGCTCGCCAGGATCTTGCGCAACGCGGCGTGCCCAACGCGGCGAATGCCCCGATCCCGGTCGAGATGTTCAAGGAGCAGGCCGAGCGCCGCGTCAAGCTGGGCCTGGTGATCGCCGAGCTGGTCAAGGCCAACGGCCTGGAAGCGAAGCCCGAGCAGATCCGTGCCGAAGTCGACGAGTTCGCGAAGAGCTACGAAGACCCGAAGGAAGTGGTCCGCTGGTATTATTCGAACCAGCAGCGCCTGGCCGAAATGGAAGCGTTCGTCGTTGAAAGCAACGTCGTCGACTTCGTGCTCGGCAAGGCGAAGGTGACGGACAAGGAAGTGAGCTTCGAGGCACTGGCCAGCGCATCCGCGCAGGCTTAAGCGTCGTTTCAGCGGCGTGCCGGCTGTCGGAGCGACGGCCCGCACGCCGTTTTTGCGTCGAGGGCCGGCCCGAGGCCGGCCGGCGACGCGAAACTTCGTGCCGGCGGTCCTTTCTTCCGTTCAACATTCATTTCGGACAAGGCTCATTGCATGATCAATCGCGCAGAATTGCTGGATACGCTGGCTTCCCATGCTCCGCAGGATTTCGAGACGAAGGCGCTCGGGCTGGTGCCGATCGTGGTCGAGACCAGCGGCCGCGGCGAGCGTTCGTACGACATCTACTCGCGTCTGCTCAAGGAGCGGATCGTGTTCATGGTCGGCGAAGTGAACGACCAGACCGCGAACCTGGTGGTCGCGCAGCTGCTGTTCCTCGAGAGTGAAAACCCGGACAAGGACATCAGCCTGTACATCAACAGCCCGGGCGGTTCGGTCTCGGCGGGCCTGGCGATCTACGACACGATGCAGTTCATCAAACCGGACGTGTCGACGCTGTGCATGGGCCTGGCGGCCAGCATGGGCGCCTTCCTGCTGTCCTCGGGCGCCAAGGGCAAGCGCTACGCGCTGCCCAACGCGCGCGTGATGATCCACCAGCCGCTGGGCGGCGCGCGTGGCCAGGCCTCGGACATCGAGATCCAGGCGCGCGAGATCCTGTACCTGCGCGAGCGCCTGAACAAGATCCTGGCCGACAACACCGGCCAGGACGTCGAGCGGATCGCGCGCGACACGGATCGTGATAATTTCATGTCCAGCGACGATGCCAAGGCTTACGGCCTGATCGACCACGTGACGGCCAAGCGTCCGTAATCCCAGCAAACGGGGTGCCGCCCTAAAACGGGCGGCGCCTCGCGCCTCGAGCATCTGCGGCAAGACCAGCGCGGCCGGCCAATACCCATGGCGACGTCATGGGCGGCTGGCCAAACGGCGTATTATGTAACTCGTGTGTCCGGAGGCTCATACATCCATGGCGGACAAAAAAGGTTCGAACAGCGAAAAGCTGTTGTATTGCTCGTTCTGCGGGAAAAGCCAGCATGAGGTGAAGAAACTCATCGCCGGCCCGTCGGTGTTCATCTGCGATGAGTGCATCGACCTCTGCAACGAAATCATCCGCGACGAGGCCGCCGCATCCGGGGTCGAAGCCAGTCTGTCGAAATCGGACTTGCCGAGCCCGCAGGAAATCCGCGAGATCCTCGATCAGTACGTGATCGGCCAGGAGCGCGCGAAGAAGATCCTCGCGGTGGCCGTCTACAACCACTACAAGCGTCTCAAGCATCTCGACAAGAAGGACGAGGTCGAGCTCTCGAAGAGCAACATCCTGCTGATCGGGCCGACCGGCTCGGGCAAGACGCTGCTCGCGCAGACCCTGGCTCGCCTGTTGAACGTGCCCTTCGTGATCGCCGACGCGACCACGCTGACCGAAGCCGGCTACGTGGGCGAGGATGTCGAGAACATCATCCAGAAGCTGCTGCAGAACTGCAATTACGAGGTCGACAAGGCCCAGCGCGGGATCGTCTACATCGACGAGATCGACAAGATCAGCCGCAAGTCGGACAACCCCTCGATCACCCGCGACGTGTCGGGCGAGGGCGTCCAGCAGGCGCTGCTCAAGCTGGTCGAGGGCACCATGGCCTCGGTGCCGCCGCAAGGCGGGCGCAAGCATCCGAACCAGGATTTCATCCAGGTCGACACGACCAACATCCTGTTCATCTGCGGCGGCGCGTTCGACGGCCTGGAGAAGGTCATCACCGATCGCACCGAAAAGACCGGCATCGGCTTCGGCGCCTCGGTGAAGAGCAAGCAGGAGCGCGATTCGGGCGAGGTGCTGCGCGAGGTCGAGCCGGAAGACCTGATCAAATTCGGGTTGATTCCCGAGCTGATCGGCCGTCTGCCGGTGGTCGCCACGCTCGGCAAGCTCGACGAGGCCGCCCTGATGAAGATCCTGGTCGAGCCGAAGAACGCGCTGGTCAAGCAGTACCAGAAGCTGTTCGCGATGGAGCGCGTGGAGCTGGAACTGCGCCCCGACGCGCTGCAGGCGGTGGCCCGCAAGGCGATCCGCCGCAAGACCGGGGCGCGCGGACTGCGCTCGATCATCGAGCAGGCGCTGCTCGACGTGATGTACGAATTGCCGACCCTGAAGGGGGTGAGCAAGGTCATCATCGACGACAACGTGATCGATGGCGACGGCAAGCCCTTGCTGATCTACGAGGACACGCCAAAAGTGGCGGGTTCGAATTGATCGGCTTGACTGTCTGAGGAAGCAAAAAAGCCGTTCATGGCGTCGTGAACGGCTTTTTTTCGTTTAGTCTTGTGGGTAACACTGACTTTCCGCTGCACGGCGACTTTTTTACCGAATATTTCCCACGCGCTGAAGGCTTGCAATCCGTTTCGCCGGCCTCAACTACCGAACAATTGATTCCACTCATGGGGAAATGAAAATGTCAGGCACCCAACTTCTCCCGCCGGAACGCATTACGCTCCCGCTGCTGCCGCTGCGGGATGTCGTCGTTTTCCCGCATATGGTGATCCCGCTCTTCGTGGGTCGGCCGAAGTCGATCAAGGCCCTCGAGGCGGCGATGGAAGGCGGCAAGCACATCATGCTGGTCGCCCAGAAGACCGCCGCGAAGGACGAGCCGACCGAAAAGGACATGTACGAGGTCGGCTGTATCGCCAACATCCTGCAGATGCTGAAGCTGCCGGACGGCACCGTGAAGGTGCTCGTCGAAGGCCTGCAGCGCGCCCAGGCACTGTCGATCGAGGAACAGGAAACCCAGTTCTCGTGCGAAGTGCTGCCGCTGGAACCCGACCACGCCGACAGCGCCGAAACCGAGGCCCTGCGTCGCGCGATCGTGTCCCAGTTCGATCAGTACGTGAAGCTGAACAAGAAGATCCCGCCGGAGATCCTGACCTCGCTGTCGGGCATCGACGAGGCGGGCCGCCTGGCCGACACGATCGCGGCGCACCTGCCGCTCAAGCTCGACCAGAAGCAGCACATCCTGGAAATGTTCCCCGTCATCGAGCGTCTCGAGCACCTGCTCGCGCAGCTCGAGGCCGAGATCGACATCCTGCAGGTGGAAAAGCGCATCCGCGGTCGCGTCAAGCGCCAGATGGAGAAGAGCCAGCGCGAGTACTACCTCAACGAGCAGGTCAAGGCGATCCAGAAGGAACTGGGCGAGGGCGAGGAAGGCGCCGATCTCGAGGAACTCGAGAAGCGCATCAATGCCGCGCGCATGCCCAAGGAAGCCAAGAAGAAGGCCGATGCCGAGCTCAAGAAGCTCAAGCTGATGTCGCCGATGTCGGCCGAGGCCACCGTCGTGCGCAACTACATCGACACGCTGATCGGCCTGCCGTGGCGCAAGAAGAGCAAGGTCAACAACGACCTGTCGAACGCCGAGCAGGTGCTCGACGAGGACCACTTCGGCCTCGAGAAGGTCAAGGAACGGATCCTCGAGTATCTCGCGGTGCAACAGCGCGTCGACAAGGTCAAGGCGCCGATCCTGTGCCTGGTCGGGCCCCCGGGCGTCGGCAAGACCTCGCTCGGCCAGTCGATCGCCCGCGCCACGAACCGCAAGTTCGTGCGCATGGCGCTCGGCGGCGTGCGTGACGAGGCCGAGATCCGCGGCCACCGCCGGACCTACATCGGCTCGATGCCGGGCAAGATCCTGCAGAGCCTGACCAAGGTCGGCGTGCGCAATCCGCTGTTCCTGCTCGACGAAGTCGACAAGATGGGCATGGATTTCCGCGGCGATCCGTCGTCGGCGCTGCTCGAGGTGCTCGATCCGGAACAGAACCACACGTTCGCCGATCACTACGTCGAAGTCGATTTCGATCTGTCGGACGTGATGTTCGTGGCCACCTCGAACTCGCTGAACATTCCGCCGCCGCTGCTGGACCGGATGGAAGTGATCCGCCTGTCGGGCTACACGGAAGACGAGAAGGTCAGCATCGCGCAACGCTATCTGCTGCCGAAGCAGAAGAAGAACAACGGGCTGAAGGACGGCGAGATCGACGTCACGGAAGAAGCGATCCGCGACATCATCCGCTACTACACCCGTGAAGCGGGCGTTCGTTCGCTCGAGCGCGAAGTCTCGAAGATCTGCCGCAAGGTCGTGAAGATGCTGCTGTTGAAGAAGGCGGCGAGCCCGGTGAAGGTTGATGCCGGCAACCTCGACACCTTCCTCGGCGTGCGCAAGTACGACTTCGGCCTGGCCGCCAAGGAAAACCAGGTGGGTCAGGTCACGGGCCTGGCCTGGACGGAAGTCGGCGGCGACCTGCTGACGATCGAGGCGGCCGTGATGCCCGGCAAGGGCAACGTGATCCGCACCGGCTCGCTTGGCGACGTGATGAAGGAATCGGTCGAGGCCGCCCGCTCGGTGGTGCGTTCGCGTTCGCGCCGCCTGGGCGTGAAGGACGAGGCCTTCGAGAAGCAGGACATCCACATCCACGTGCCGGAAGGCGCGACGCCGAAGGACGGTCCGTCCGCCGGTATCGCGATGACCACGGCGCTGGTGTCGGTGCTGACCGGCATCCCGGTCCGCGCGGATGTCGCGATGACGGGTGAAATCACGCTGCGCGGCGAGGTGCTGCCGATCGGCGGGCTGAAGGAGAAACTGCTGGCGGCGCATCGCGGCGGCATCAAGCTCGTGCTGATCCCGGAAGAGAACGTGAAGGATCTCGCCGACATTCCGGACAACGTGAAGAACGCCATCGAGATCGTGCCGGTCCGCTGGATCGACAAGGTGCTCGAACTGGCGCTCGAGCGTACGCCGAGCGCGCTGCCCGAGGACGAAGCGAAGGCCGCGGCGCCGGTTGCCGAAGCCCCGAAAGATGCCTCGACGGAAGTCGTCAAGCACTGAGTGCATCCCACAGTGTGAGCTTCGAAGCATGAGGCTCCACGCAGGGAACCAACCCGCGGCCATCGCCGCGGGTTTTTTATTGGCGCTTCGTGGCGAAAGATGCATCAATGCCTTGCGCTGTCTCAGCTTCGGCGCTTGACAGGCCCGTTTCGGCTTCATTTAATGATCGACCCGGCATGTACCGGGCGACGGCCGACAACGGGGCGGCCGTCCTGACATGGGACCACTGACGAAAGGGGACGGCATGAACAAGACGGACTTGATCGACCACATCGCACGCGAGGCAGATTTATCCAAGGCATCGGCAGGACGCGCGCTCGACGCGCTGATCGCCGGTGTGGTGCAGGCGCTGGAAAGCGGCGGCAGCGTCACGCTGGCCGGCTTCGGCACCTTCGAGGTGGGCGAGCGGATCGCGCGCAATGGGCGCAACCCGCAGACCGGCGAAACGATCCGCATCGAGGCGGCGCGAGTCGCGAAATTCAGGGCTGGCAAAGCCCTGAAGGATGCGCTAAACTAGCGGGCTAGCTGCTTGACGATATCCACGCGCAGTATCCAGGGTGTCGGCAGGCAGGTGGCAAGCGCGAAACGGGTGCTTAGCTCAGTTGGTAGAGCGGCGCCCTTACAAGGCGTAGGTCGGGAGTTCGAGCCTCTCAGCACCCACCAGTTTCGTGATCTTGCCTGCGGTACCACACCAAGGAGCGGTAGTTCAGTTGGTTAGAATACCGGCCTGTCACGCCGGGGGTCGCGGGTTCGAGTCCCGTCCGCTCCGCCAGATTCAGTACGAAGCCCCGTGAGTTCACGCTCACGGGGCTTTTTGCTTTGGTGCGTCTCGACGAGATGTTCGTCCGAGCGGTACGATCCCGTCGCCGCCCGGGGCACCACCTTCAGGGCAGCAGTTTGTCGAGCAGCGGCGAGCTGAAGATCCGGCTCGGGTCGAGGCGATCGAGCGTGGCGCGCGCGGTATCCCAGTTGCTCGAGGCGGGCTGGCCGTCGCGATACAGGCCCGGGATGGTGGTGCCGATCATGGTGGCATCCTGCCAGGCCGCCGTATCGGTATAGCCCCAGCCCTTCGACCATTCGGGGCGCAGCGTCGCGTAGGAGCCGCTGTAGTTCGACAGCATCCATTGCTCGATCTCGCGATAGAAGCGATCCGCCGAAGGCGTGCCGGGCAGCGAGAGGATGTCGAACCACACCGCCACATCCCATTCGGCATGATCCGGGCGCGGCTTGAGCGCGGAGAGGGTCGGCGCGACCGTGCCGGTACCGATGTCGCCCGGCTGGTCGAGGCCGGTCACGCGGATCTCCACCGGGCCGTTCATCGGATACAGGCCCTGCGCCTGGTAGGCGCTCACGCGGTTCTGGTAGAACTGCACGAACTCGTTGATGGCGCGCTGCACGTCGGCGCGGCGTGTCAGCACCGCATAACCGTTGGCGGTCACCCGCAGCGTGGTCGGGCGGATGTACTGCTGCACGGTGCGCGACCAGCCCCAGATGTCGGCCGACAAGGTGAGCGCCAGGCCCGCGGTGGTGACGGCGAGCTGGGTCTGCCCGAACAGCGGCGTCAGGCTGCCGTCGCCGCCGCCGATGATGCCCTGGATCAGATCCGACAACTGCTTCGGAATCGAGTCGGAGAACGGATAGTTGTATGGCTGGGTGACCGCTCGCGAGAGTAGCGGCTTGTTCGGCGCGACGGTCCAGACCTTGAGCCATGGATTCGCGGTGAACGGGAACCAGATCGCTTCCATGCGGCCGGTCTGGTCGAGGAAGGACGCCACGGTGCGCCCGCTCGAACCGGCCGGCGCGAACAGCTCCGTCGCCGGGATGTTGGTATAGCTCTGGCATCGCAGGCGCTGGTTCGGCGCGGCGACCAGGGTTGCCTCGACGACGAAGGCGCGGCCGACGTGCGCGAGCAGGGCGCCGATATCGGGATCGTTGCGCTGGAAGGTTCGCAGCACGTATTGCTGCGAACCCGAGTCGAACACCACGGCCGTCAGCGAGACCACCAGGTTGCTCAGCGAGCCGTAGGTCTGGCCGGGCTGGCGTGTTTCGCCGGCGGCCGGCACGGCCGTGCCGTGCGCGTCGATCGCGAGGGCGCCGCCGAGCGTGATGTCGCCCGGTGCCGGCACGGCCACCAGGCCGAGCTGGCTGGTTTCGAGCGTGGCCAGCAGCGATTCGAGCGAGACGCCCGTTTGCGCCGTGACGCGCGCCGGGTTGCTCGAGGTGTCGACCGAGACGGCCGTCAGCGATTGCGTGGTGTCGAGCAGCACCAGGTTCGCGGTGCCGGCCGCCGGGTCGAGCGTGAGCGGCGACCAGTTGTGCATGTGGCCGCGCGGGCGAACCTTGTAGCCGTTCGCGCGGGCCCAGTTGACGACGTTCAGCACGTCGGCGGCCGAACGCGGCGCGGCGGTCCAGACATCCTGCAGGACGATCTCGCCGCTCCAGTTCTGAAAGGCCTGCTTGTAGAGCGGCAGGTCGGCGGGGAAATTCGGCGGCGTGGCGCCGGTGGTTTGCGCGTGCGCGGCAACCTGGTAGATCGGGGTCCAGCCGGCGACCACGCCGGCCGCCGCGAGTTTGGCCATGTCGGACAGGAACGCGCGACGCGGCGAGCGTTCGTCCAGGGATTTCTCGGACATTGTTTTCTCTCTTTGTTATCGATTCACCCGATTTGCAACGAGTAAAACAAAAGGAAAGCAAATCGGGCGGCCGATTATCGATTGGCAAACGGCAGTGGAATCAGGCGCGGCTTGGTCAGCCGACGACGGCCACGCCCCTCGCGCCAGGGCGCCGTGAAGCGGGCGTCGTCGTATTGTTACTGCAAATCGATCGACGACGAAACGGTAATTCCGAAGTTTTGATTTATTCGATGGCATGCAGGGTCGGCAGGTCGTGCTTTTCCGGGGCAAGCCGCCCGCTTTGTATTTTCAATCGATCGATATATTGCATTTCTCGTGAATGGCGACGCGGCATGTGTCGATGCACGAGCGCGTGTCACGCATGGTCGGAGCCGCTGCGCCGGCGTCGATCGGCAGGCTCGGCGCGCGGTCGCCCCCCGGTTTCGCCTTTTTTCCTTGCCACTGATGTAATATCAGTCGTTTTGTCCAGCCACTCCGGTTCCGCATGCTCGATTTCTTCCGCAATCACCAGCGCCTGATGATGTTCCTCCTGCTCCTGATCGTGCTTCCGGGGCTCGGGTTCGTCGGGGTACAGGGCTTCCGCGACTTCTTCGACGACAGCGCGAATGTGGCATCGGTCGACGGACACAAGATCACGCGCGCCGAATTCGACGGCGCCTACCGCCAGCAGATCGACCAGGCGCGCCAGGCCCTCGGCGCGAACTTCGACGCCAAGCAGTTCGACACGCCCGAGCGTCGCCAACAACTGCTCGACGGCATCATCGAGCAGCGCGCGCTGGCCGACGAGGTGCGCCGCCTGCACCTGACGGCTTCCGACAACGCGGTGCGCGAAGCGCTGATGTCGAATCCGATCATCGCCTCGCTGCGCAAGCCCGACGGCTCGATCGACGCCGAGCGCTACACGCAGCTGCTGGCGATGCAGGGCATGACGCCGGACCAGTACCAGGAATCGGTGCGCTACCAGCTCTCGCAGAGCCAGCTGCCCAACAACCTGATCAACAGCGCCTTCACGCCCAAGAGCATGGCCCAGCGCCTGACCGACCTGGCGCAGCAGCAGCGCGAGATCCAGGCGATGGTGCTGAAGCCGGCCGACTACGCCGCCAAGGTCCAGCCGACCGACGCCCAGCTCTCGGCCTACTACGACGCGCACAAGCAAGCGTTCGCCACGCCCGAGACGGCCAGCATCCAGTACCTGGTGTTCACGCCGGCCGCGGCTGCCGCCAACGCGCAGCCGTCCGACGCGGACCTCCACAAGTTCTACGAGGACAACACCGCGCGCTTCCGCACCGAGGCGCAGGTGCGCGTGAGCCACATCTTCATCGCCGCGGCGCGCAATGCCAGCGCCTCGGACAAGGCCGCCGCGAAGGCCAAGGCCGAGCAACTGCTGGCCGAGGTGACGGCCCATCCGGATCAGTTCGCGCAGATCGCCGAGAAGAATTCGCAGGATGCGCCCTCGGCGGCCAAGGGCGGCGACCTGGGCTACGTGACGCGCGGCTCGACCGCCGGCGGCCCGGCCTTCGACGATGCGGCCTTCTCGTTGAAGTCGGGCGAGGTCAGCAAGGTGGTCGAGTCGGACCTCGGCTACCACATCCTCAAGGCGACCGACGTGAAGCCGGCCGTGGTCAAGCCCTTCGACGAGGTCAAGGATTCGATCGCGACCGAGCTCAAGCAGCAGTTCGCGGCCAAGGCCTTCAGCGACAATTCGGAAGGTTTCTCGTCACTGGTCTACGAGAAGGCCAAGAGCCTGCAGCCTGCCGCCGACAAGTACAAGCTGACGATCCAGACCGCCACCGTCACGCCGCAGCCGAACCCGGCCCTGCCGCCTGACAGCCCGCTCAACAATCCGAAGTTCCTGGCCGCCGTGTTCGCGGCGGACTCGGTCAAGAACGGCAACAACACGCAGGCGATCGACGTCGGCAACAGCACGCTGATCGCCGCGCGCGTGACGGCCGACAAGCCGGCCGCGGTGCCCGCGCTGGACGCGATCAAGGACGTGGTGCGCCAGAAGTACATCGCCGACGAAAGCGCGAAGCTGGCCAAGCAGGACGGCGCGGCGAAGCTGGCGGCGCTGCAGAAGTCGAAGTCGACCGATGGTTTCCTGCCGGCCGAGAAGGTGTCGCGCACGCAGACGCTGGGCCTGTCGCCCGAGGCGATCGCTGCGATCTACAAGGCCGACGCGAAGTCGCTGCCGGCCTATGTCGGCGTCGATCTCGGCGCGAACGGCGGTTACGCGATCTTCCGCGTCAACGCGATCGTGCCGCCCGCGCCGGTGGGTCCGCAGCAACTGACCGCCGCCCAGCAGCAACTGGCCCAGGTCTATGCGCAAAGCGAGAGCGAGGCGTACATGAAGGCGCTGCGCGACCGCTCGAAGGTCAAGATTTACGGCTCGCTGGGCGACAGCAGCAGCCACAGCGACGACAACTGATCGCCGCCGCGCCGCCAGGCACCTGGCTACAGCGCAAAGCCCCGCTCGAAACCGAGCGGGGCTTTTTCTTTGGCGGCGAGGCGGGAGAGCTGCGGGGCAGGGTGACGCTCTTGCGCCTCCCGCGAGCCTCAGTGCGCGCCCGGACCCAGCAGCGGCTTCACCACCGGCCAGACGTTGTCGAGCAGCCTGGGCTGCGCGCCCTGGTTCGGGTGGTTCTGGTCGTCCTGGAACTGGTCGGGCTTGTCCTCGAGGCCGGCCAGCAGGAAGGGCACCAGCGGCAGGCGCAGCTCCTTCGCGAGGGTGCCGTACATGGCATGGAACTTCTGCGTGTAATCGAGGCCGTAGTTGGGCGGCACGTACATGCCGACCAGCACCACCTTCGCCTTGGCCTGCTGCGCCTGTGCCACGATCGCGCGCAGGTTCTGCTCGGTGGTGGCCAGCGGCACGCCGCGCAGCGCGTCGTTGGCGCCGAGCTCGACGATCAGGATCGAGGGCTTCAGGCGCGTGAGCACGGCGGGCAGGCGGGCCCGGCCGCCATTGGTGGTGTCGCCGCTGACGCTGGCATTCGCGACGCTATAATCGATTCGCTGATCCGCGATGCGCGCGCGCATCAGGGCGACCCAGCCCGTGTCGCGCGGCAGGCCGTATTCGGCGGACAGGCTGTCGCCGAGCACCACGATGTTGGGCTTGGCCGCGCTGGGTGAGGTAGCCGCGGGCGCGGCCGCTTGCGTGGCTGCCTGCGCGGCGGCACCGAGGCCGCCGAACCCGGCCGTGGCGACCACGGCGATCACGACGGCGCGCAGGCCGTCTTTCCAGGAATCACTCTGCTTCATGCTCAAGATGACGGAACCGATCATTGAAGTTCGACAAGTGGCGAAACGGGTGGCCGATGCGGCCGGCGAACTGACGATCCTCGACGGCATCGACCTGACGGTGGCGGCAGGCAGCAGCCTGGCGATCGTCGGCGCCTCGGGGTCGGGCAAGTCCACCTTGCTCGGCCTGCTTGCCGGCTTGGACAGCGCGACCGAGGGCACGGTTCGCCTGCTCGGCCGGGATCTGCAGGGGCTCGACGAGGACGCGCGCGCGGCGCTGCGCAGCGGCTCGGTCGGCTTCGTGTTCCAGTCCTTCCAGTTGATGCCGCATCTCACCGCGCTCGAGAACGTGATGCTGCCGCTCGAACTGCGCGGCGGCATCACGGCGCGCGAGGCGGCCGAACGCGCGCGTCGCCTGCTCGAGCGGGTCGGGCTCGGCGTGCGCACCGGTCACTACCCGAAGCTGCTGTCGGGCGGCGAGCAGCAGCGCGTCGCGCTGGCGCGCGCCTTCGTCACCGATCCCGCGATCCTGTTCGCCGACGAGCCGACCGGCAGCCTCGACGCCGCCACCGGCCATGCCGTGATCGACCTGATGTTCGAGCTGAACCGCGCGCAGGGCGCGACGCTGGTGCTGGTCACGCACGATCCGGCGCTCGCGCGCCGCTGCGGCACGGTGATCACGCTCGACGGCGGGCGCATCGTCGCCGATGCCACGGAGCCGAGCACGAACTGAGCTCGCGGCGCGACGCATGTCGTCCTGTCCACGAACAAACGGCCGGAAATCCCGGCCGTTTGCATTTACGTCGTCGCTCAGCGCTTCAGCGCCGCGCGGGCCCGCGCGATCAGCGCCGAGGTCGAGGAATCGTGCTTGGCGGGATCGACGTCGGCTGCCGTGAGATCGGCCTCCACCACCTTGCCGAGGATCTTGCCGAGCTCGACGCCCCATTGATCGAAGGGGTTGATGTTCCAGACCGAGGCCTGTACCAGCACCTTGTGCTCGTAGAGCGCGATCAGGGCGCCCAGCGTGCGCGCGGTGAGCGCATCGACCAGGATGGTACTGGTCGGGCGGTTGCCGGGGAAGGTCAGGTGCGGTGCCAGCTCGGGCTTGTCCGGGCCGGCGATCTTGCGCGCTTCCTCCAGCGTGCGGCCCAGCATCAGCGCCTCGCTCTGCGCGAAGCAGTTGGCCAGCAGCTTCGGATGATGGCTGGCGAGCGCATGCTCGGGCGTGAGCACCGCGATGAAGTCGATCGGCACGATGGTCGGGCCCTGGTGCAGCATCTGGAAGAAGGCGTGCTGGCCGTTGGTGCCCGGCTCGCCCCAGGTGACGGCCGAGGTCGGGTAGTCGACGAAGGCGCCGTCCAGGCGCGCCGACTTGCCGTTGCTCTCCATCTCGAGCTGCTGCAGGTACGAGGGCAGGAAGTGCAGCGCTTCCGAATACGGCGCCACCAGGTAGCTCTGCGAGCCGAAGAAGTTGCGATACCAGATGCCGATCAGGCCGAGCAGCACCGGCAGGTTCGCTTCCAGCGGCGCTTCGCGGAAATGGCGGTCCATCTCGTCGGCGCCGGCCAGCAGCTCGTCGAACTGCTCGGGCCCGATCGCGATCATGATCGACAGGCCGACCGCCGACCACAGCGAATAGCGCCCGCCCACCCAGTCCCACATCTCGAACACGTTGTGCGCGTCGATGCCGAACTTGACCACTTCCTCCGGGTTCGCCGACACGCCGACGAAGTGTTTCGCCAGCGCGTTCTCGGGGCAGCCGTGCGCGAGCAGCCAGTCGCGGGCCGAGCGCGCATTGGTCATGGTCTCGAGGGTGGTGAAGGTCTTCGAGACCACGATCACCAGCGTTGCCTCGGGATCGCAGTGCTCCAGCGCGCGGGAGAGATCGGCGCCGTCCACGTTCGAGACGAAGGCGCAGGACAGCTCGCGGGTGGCGAGATGGTCGAGCGCGTGCACCACCATCTTCGGGCCGAGGTCCGAGCCGCCGATGCCGATGTTGATCACGTGGCGGATGCGCTTGCCGGTGTAGCCGGTCCAGCGGCCGTCGCGGACCTGCTCGGCGAAGGCGGCCATCTTCTTGCGCTCGGCCAGCACCTGGGCGTGGAAGGGCGCATCGGGCGAACTCGCGCGCAGCGCGGTGTGCAGGGCGGCGCGCCCTTCGGTCGGGTTGACCACCTCGCCGGCGAACATCGCGTCGCGCCGTGCCTCGACGCCGGCCTCGCGCGCGAGCTGCACCAGCAGCTTCAGCGTCGCGTCGGTGATGCGGTTCTTCGAGAAGTCGATCGCGAGGCCGCCGCCCGCCACGGTGAAGCGTTCGGCGCGCGTCGGCGCGGGATCGTTGGCGGGGGCGAACCAGTCGCGCAACTGCGCGTCGCGGATCTCGTCGTAGTGCGATTGGAGGGCGGACCAGGCGGGGAGCGAATTCAGCGTCATATCGGTTCTGGCGAAACTGTCGTGACTTGGAAGGCGTGGGCGGCGGGATGCACCGCTTGCCGGCGGACTACCGGGGACTGCGAAAGCCGCGCGCGCTGCGCTCGGCATCGATCGTGAGCGGATCGAGCGCGCGCGGGGCCATCCAGTATAACGGCCTCACCGCGGCGACGGCGCGAGGCGAGAGTAAAAGTGACGGTTCAGCAGCCGGCGCACGGCCGGCGCCAGTTCACCGGCGGCCAGGCCCACCGGGCCGGCGCCGAGCGTGCTCAGGCAATCGGCCGCCAGGCCATGCAGGTAGACGCCCGCCAGCGCGGCTTCCCAGGCCGGCAGGCGCTGCGCCGCGAAGGCCGCGATCAGGCCGCCGAGCACGTCGCCGGTGCCGCCGGTGGCGAGCGCGGCATTGCCGGTCGGGTTGACGGCGACGCGCCCGGCCGGCTCGGCAATCACCGTGCCCGAACCCTTGAGCACCGCGATCGCGTGGAAGCGCGCGGCCAGCTCGCGCGCGGCGGCGAGGCGCTCGCCCTGGACCTCGGCGGTGCGCGTGCCGAGCAGCCGCGCCGCTTCGAGCGGATGCGGGGTCAGGATCGACACGGCGTGACGCACACCACGCTTGACCAGGGCCGAGTTCAAGTCGGCATGCGCGGCGACCAGGTTCAGCGCATCGGCATCGATGACCAAGGGCAGGTCGAGCGCGAGGACTTCGCGCAGCGTCTCGATCGCGCGCTCGCGCGTGCCCAGCCCGCAGCCGATGCCGATCGCGCTGAGCCCTTCCAGGTTCAGCGAGCGCGCCGGATGCAGCATCAGTTCGGGGAAGGGCGGGTCGTAGGGCGGGGCATCGTCGCCGAGGAAACCGACATGAACCTTGCCCGCGCCGGCATGCAGCGCGGCGCGCGCGGCCAGGATCGGCGCGCCGCACATGCCGGTGTCGCCGCCGACGATCGCCACGCTGCCGAAGCTGCCCTTGTGCGAGGCGGCGCCGCGCGCGGGCCAGCAAGGCGCGAACAGGGCCGGCGCGTTGAGCGTGGCGGACGGCCGGGCCGGCGCCGCGTCGAGCGTGTCGACCGCGATCTCGCCGGCGTGGTCGCGGCCGTCGCCGAAATACAGGCCCGGCTTGGCGGCGATGAAGCTCAGCGTGTGCGTGGCCGTGACGGCGGGGCCGTCGCCGACGCGCGCGCCGCTGTCGGCATCGATGCCGCTCGGCACGTCGAGCGCGAGCACGCGCCCCAGGCCACGCGAGCGCGCCGACAACGCCTCGGCGAGCGCCGCGAAGGGGCCCGCCACGGGCCGCGCCAGGCCGATCCCGAACAGGCCGTCGACGCACCAGCCATAGGCGTCGAGCGAGGCGGGCGGCTCGGGCGAGATCGGCACGCCGGCCTCGCGCGCGAGCGTCAGCGCCCAGCGCGCGTCCTCGGGTTTCGGCTCGACCGGCAAACAGACCTCGACCTGCACGCCGAGCCGCAGCAGCTCGACGGCCGTGACCAGCGCGTCGCCGCCGTTGTTGCCGGGGCCCGCCGCGAGCCAGATCGGGCGCGCCTCGCGTTCGCCGCGCTCGGCCAGCCAGCGCGCGGCGGCCGCGCCGGCACGCGCCATCAAGGTGTGCGGCGGCAACGCGGCGGCGGCCTCGGCTTCGGCGGCACGCAGGTCGGCGACGCTGGACAGCGCCAGGGGCAGGTGGGCGAGCGGGGCGTCGAACGGATCAACGGGCCGGGCGTTCGGCGAGGGCGGGGCGGCGGACAGCGAGGCGGACGGAGCGAGCGGCGTCATGTCGGAAAGGCCGCCGGGGCGGCCGGTCGAGACGCCGCGCGAGGGCGGCGTCAGGTGGCGAAGCGGTCCACGTGGAGCGCGGCGAGCGTGTCGGCCGGCACGTGATGCGGCGTGCCGCCGAGATAATCGCTTACCACTTTAGCAGAGCCGCAGGCGAGGCCCCAGCCGGCCGGACCATGGCCGAGATTGACGAACACGCGCGGGTGGCGCGTCGGCCCGACCACCGGCAGCCCGTCCGGCGACAGCAGCCGCGTGGCCTGCCAGGGCAGCGCGGCCGAGATTTTCGCGGCGCCCGGGATCCAGTCGTGGGTGGCCTGGCCGAGCAGGGCCAGCGCCTCGTCGTTGAGCGCCTCGGGCAGCGGCCTGGCGACGTCCTTCTCGCTCTGCAGGACCGGCGCGCCGCTGATCCGCACGCGTTGGTGCATGCGCGTCATGGTGATGCGCTTGATCGAATCGATCACGCTCAGATGCGGCGCATGTTCCTCGTAGGCGACCGGCGCGCTCAGCGCGTTGACGCGCACCGGGTGCAGCGGCAGCGTGATGCCGAGCCGGGCCAGCAGCGGCACGCTGCCGGTGCCGGCGGCGATCACCACCGCGTCGGCCGAGATCACGTCGACTTCCTTGCCGCGCGCGCCGAGCCGGTCGCCCGGCTCCGGCGCCAGCTCCACCGCCGCGCGGTTGGCCTCGACGCGGATCGCCGTGACGGCGCGGCCGAAGCAGAACTGCACGCCGTGTTCGTCGAGCGTCTGCTTGACCAGCTTGGAGAAGAGGGGACAGTTCGCGGTGCGCTCGAACTCGAGCAGCACGCCGCCCGCGAAGGGCGGGTCGGCCGGCACCGAGTGCTCGAGCGCGGCGCACTGTTCGGCGTCGAGGATCTGGTGCGGGACCTCGTAGGCGCGCAGCAGCTCCAGCGCGGGCTGGGCGGCGGCCCATTCCTGCGGCTCGCGGATCACGTGCAGCACGCCGGGGCGCTGCTCGAACTCGAGGCCGAAGCGGCGCTCGATATCGGCGATCGATTCGCGCGACAGGTCGACCAGCGGCTTGAGCTTCGCGTAATGCGCGGCGAAGGCATCGGGATGGCGAAGCTTCGCCAGCTCGCGCGTGAAACGGCGCAGCGGGCCGTTCAGGCCCGGTTTGTAGACCACGCCGCTCCTGAGCGCGCGGCGGTGGTGCATGAAGGTCGGACCGAACCAGACGTCGAGCGGGGTGGGCAGCACCAGGCCGCC
Source organism: Burkholderia sp. SJZ089 (assembly GCF_007828315.1). Lineage (NCBI taxonomy): Bacteria > Pseudomonadati > Pseudomonadota > Betaproteobacteria > Burkholderiales > Burkholderiaceae > Burkholderia > Burkholderia sp. SJZ089. The sequence goes on from NZ_VIUM01000033.1 coordinate 34,237, forward strand.
ATGGCCGTAGGTGGCGCCCTGGGCGACGGTGGCGTGGCGCTCGACCATGCAGACGCGGTGGCCGGCGGCGCGCAACTGGTAGGCGGTGGCGACGCCGCCGATCCCGCCGCCGATGACGATGACATCCATGTTGTGATTCGAAAACGGGCCGCGTCGCGACCCGGGTCTGGTCTTCCGTGCGGGCCGTGTGGAACCCGGTGAACCGCGAATGATAGCGCCAAACCGGGCGCTCGCGGCGGCGCCCGGCCGCCGTCGCGGGCGCGCCGGCCTCGGACGCGGCAGCCCGCCGTGGCCGGATCCGGCGTGGCGCGCTGGCCGCGGAAAGCCTTGCGGACGGCTTCGGCGGCATGACTTCCGGGTATAATTGCGGTCTTCCTTTCGCCCCAATGTCGCCGACTCGCGCGACTCATCGATGTCCGTCCAGCCCATGGCTCACTTCTCGTGTTTTCCCGGCGCCGCCGCCCTTTCCGATTTCCGCCAGACTCGCCTGCTCGACACGCTCAAGCAGATCGATGGCGATATCGTCGCAATCCGCGGCCAGTACCTGCACTTCGTCAACGCGTCCGAGCCGCTGTCGGCCGATGAGTCGGCCCGCATCGACGCGCTGATGCACTACGGCGCGCCGTTCGAGCCGGCCGCCGAGAAGGGCGCGACCGACACCTTCATCGTGCTGCCGCGCATCGGCACGGTGTCGCCGTGGGCCAGCAAGGCGACCGACATCGCTCTGCATTGCGGCCTCGCCTCGGTGCGCCGCATCGAGCGCGGCGTCGAGTTCACGGTCACGCTGAAGGCCGGCCTGCTCGGCATGGGCGGCAAGAAGGCGCTCTCGCCCGAGGTGCGCGCCGCGGTGGCCGCCGCGCTGCACGACCGCATGACGGAAAGCGTGGTGGCCGCACGCGAGGACGCGCACCACCTGTTCGACGAGCTGCCGGCCAAGCCGCTGGGCCGCGTCGACGTGCTGGGCCAGGGCCGCGCCGCGCTGGAGACGGCCAACCTCGAGCTGGGCCTCGCGCTGGCCGAGGACGAGATCGTCTACCTGGTCGACGCCTTCACGAAGCTGGAGCGCAACCCGACCGACGTCGAGCTGATGATGTTCGCGCAGGCCAACAGCGAGCACTGCCGCCACAAGATCTTCAACGCCGACTGGACCATCGACGGCGCGAAGCAGGACATGTCGCTGTTCGCGATGATCCGCAACACCGAGAAGATGAGCCCGCAGGGCACCATCGTCGCCTACTCGGACAATTCCTCGATCATGCGCGGCGCGCAGGCCGAGCGCTGGTTCCCGCGCGGCGCCGGCGCCGACGGCACGCCCGCCGAGCAATACGGCCGCCACAGCGAGCTGACGCACACGCTGATGAAGGTCGAGACGCATAACCACCCGACCGCGATCTCGCCGTTCGCCGGCGCCGCGACGGGCGCGGGCGGCGAGATCCGCGACGAAGGCGCGACCGGCCGCGGCGCCCGCCCGAAGGCCGGCCTGACCGGCTTCACGGTCTCGAACCTGGACCTTCCCGGCGCGCGCGAAGCCTGGGAAAACGCACGCGACGCCGCCCAGCCGGTGGCCGAGCGCAACCCGGCCGATGCCCACGCGCCCTATGGCCGCCCGGACCGCATCGCCTCGCCGCTGCAGATCATGATCGACGGCCCGCTCGGCGGCGCCGCCTTCAACAACGAATTCGGCCGTCCCAACCTGGGCGGCTACTTCCGCGTCTACGAGCAGAACGTCGGCGGCACCGTGCGCGGCTATCACAAGCCGATCATGATCGCCGGCGGCATCGGCAACGTCTCCGACGCGCACACCCACAAGCACGACCTGCCGGCCGGCACCCTGCTGATCCAGATCGGCGGCCCCGGCATGCGCATCGGCATGGGCGGCGGCGCGGCCAGCTCGATGGCCACCGGCGCCAACACGGCCGAGCTCGACTTCGATTCCGTGCAGCGCGGCAACCCGGAAATCGAGCGGCGCGCCCAGGAAGTGATCAACGGCTGCTGGCAGCTCGGCGAGGCCAACCCGATCCTGTCGATCCACGACGTGGGCGCGGGCGGCCTGTCGAACGCCTTCCCCGAGCTGGTGGACGGCGCCGACAAGGGCGCGCGCTTCGAGCTGCGCAAGATCCAGCTCGAGGAAAGCGGGCTGTCGCCGCGCGAGATCTGGTCGAACGAATCGCAGGAGCGTTACGTGCTGGCGATCGCGCCGGCCGACCTGGCGCGCTTCGAGGCGATCTGCACGCGCGAGCGCTGCCCGTTCGCCGTGATCGGCGTGGCCACCGAGGCGCGCGAGCTGAAGCTGGTCGACGATCTCGCCGAAGGCCAGGACGGCTTCCCGGTCGACATGCCGATGGACGTGCTGCTCGGCAAGCCGCCCAAGATGCATCGCGACGTCACGCGCGTGGCGGTCGAGCGTATCCCGGTCGACGTGACCGGCGTGTCGCTGGCCGATGCGGCCGTGAGCGTGCTGAAGCACCCGACTGTCGCCAGCAAGTCCTTCCTGATCACGATCGGCGACCGCTCGGTCGGCGGCACCTCGGTGCGCGACCAGATGGTCGGCCCCTGGCAGGTGCCGGTGGCCGACTGCGCCGTCACCGCGCTCGACTACGCCGGTTTCGCCGGCGAGGCGATGACCATGGCCGAGCGCACGCCGCTGGCCGTGATCGACGCACCCGCCTCGGGCCGCATGGCGGTGGGCGAGGCGATCACCAACATCGCCGCCGCGCCGATCGCCTCGCTCGACAAGCTCAAGCTGTCGGCCAACTGGATGGCTTCGTGCGGCACCGCCGGCGAAGACGCCGCGCTCTACGACACGGTCAAGGCGATCGGCATGGAGCTGTGCCCGGCGCTGGGTATCGGCATCCCGGTCGGCAAGGATTCGCTGTCGATGAAGACCAAGTGGAACGACGGCGGCGTGGCCAAGGAAGTGGTCTCGCCGGTGTCGCTGATCATCTCCGCGTTCGCGCCGGTCGAGGACGTGCGCCGCCACCTCACGCCGCAGCTGCGCCGCGTGGCTGACGTCGGCGACAGCGTGCTGATCTCGATCGACCTGGGCCGCGGCAAGAACCGCATGGGCGGCAGCATCCTCGCCCAGGTCACGCAGCAGGTGGGCGACTCGGTGCCCGACGTCGATGACGCGGAAGATCTCAAGCGCTTCTTCACGGCGATCCAGGCGCTGAACGCGCAGGGCAAGCTGCTGGCCTACCACGATCGCTCGGACGGCGGCCTGTGGGCGACCGTCTGCGAAATGGCCTTCGCGGGCCACGCCGGCGTGTCGATCAACGTCGACATGCTGACGCTGGACCCGAACCACGAATCCGATTACGGCGACGCCAAGGACTGGGCCAAGCAGACCAGCGGCCGCCGCGAGGACCGCACGATCCGCGCGCTGTTCAGCGAGGAGCTCGGCGCGGTGGTGCAGGTGCGCGCCGCGGATCGCGACGCCGTGCTGGCCGCGCTGCGCGAACATGGCCTGTCGACCTGCTCGCACGTGATCGGCACGGTCAACGAGCGCGACAGCATCGAGGTGTTCCGCGACGCGAAGAAGATCTACGACGCGCCGCGCTCTGAACTGCAGCGCGCCTGGACCGACGTGAGCTGGCGCATCGCGCGCCTGCGCGACAACCCGGCCTGCGCCGATGCCGAATACGACGCGCTGCTCGACGCGGCCGATCCGGGCATGCAGCCGGTGCTGACGTTCGACGCCGCCGAGGACGTGGCCGCGCCGTTCATCGCTACCGGCGCCCGTCCGCGCGTCGCGATCCTGCGCGAGCAGGGCGTGAACTCGCACCTCGAAACGGCCTATGCCTTCGATCGCGCCGGCTTCGACGCGCACGACGTGCACATGAGCGACCTGCTGGCCGGCCGCGCCAACCTGGCCGACTTCGCCGGCGCGGTGGCCTGCGGCGGCTTTTCTTACGGCGACGTGCTCGGCGCCGGCGAGGGCTGGGCCAAGACGATCCGCTTCAACGATGGCCTGGCCGAGATGTTCTCGACCTTCTTCGCGCGCCCCGACACCTTCGCGCTCGGCATCTGCAACGGCTGCCAGATGCTGTCGAGCCTGGCGTCGATGATCCCCGGCGCCGAAGCCTGGCCGAAGTTCACGCGCAACAAGTCCGAGCAGTTCGAGGCGCGTTTCTCGTTTGTCGAGGTGCAGTCCTCGCCGTCGATCTTCTTCGCCGGCATGGAAGGCTCGCGCATCCCGGTGGCGGTGGCGCACGGCGAAGGTTTCGCCGATTTCTCGCAGCAGGGCGATGCCGACCGCGTGGCCGTGGCGATGCGCTTCGTCGACCATCGCGGCCAGGCCACCGAGCGTTATCCGTTCAACCCGAACGGCTCGCCGCAGGGCATTACCTCGGTCACCACGGCCGATGGCCGCTTCACCGTGCTGATGCCGCACATGGAGCGCGTGCATCGCACCGTGCAGATGAGCTGGGCGCCCGAAGGCTGGGGCGAGGCCAGCCCCTGGATGCGCGTGTTCCGCAACGCGCGTCGCTGGCTCGGTTGAGATCGATGAGATTCGAGGTTTGATACGCGGCGCGGCGCGGGGCAACTGCCTCGCGCCGCGCCGCGTTGTTTGATTGCCGTTGTCGAGTTCGTTTTCAGGCTTGATTCGACGCGCCGACGATCGCGTCGAGATGGCCCCGGCCGGCGCCGCGCCGCCGGGCCTCGAGCCGCCGGGCCGCGCGCGCAACCCTGCGCGCGGTACGGCATAATCGTCAGGTTTGCATCGGCGGGCGCTCAAGAGGCGCCTGTTGTGGTGCGCGCAGGCGTGTCTCGACGGGCCCAAAGGCGTGTGTCGACGAGGCCGCCGCTTTCCCCGGTCACTTTCTGTTTCGCTACCACAACAATGCCCGCATACCGTTCCAAAACTTCCACGGCCGGCCGCAACATGGCAGGCGCGCGTTCGCTCTGGCGCGCCACCGGCATGAAGGATGAAGATTTCTCCAAGCCGATCATCGCGGTCGTCAACTCGTTCACGCAGTTCGTGCCCGGCCATGTCCACCTGAAGGACCTCGGCCAACTGGTCGCGCGCGAGATCGAGGCGGCCGGCGGCGTCGCCAAGGAATTCAACACCATCGCCGTCGACGACGGCATCGCGATGGGCCACGACGGCATGCTCTATTCGCTGCCGAGCCGCGACATCATTGCCGACTCGGTCGAGTACATGGTGAACGCGCACTGCGCTGACGCGATGGTCTGCATCTCGAACTGCGACAAGATCACCCCCGGGATGCTGATGGCCGCGATGCGCCTGAACATCCCCGTGATCTTCGTGTCGGGTGGCCCGATGGAAGCCGGCAAGGCCAAGCTGGCCGTGCCGGGCACCAACACCATCCAGATCAAGAAGCTGGACCTGATCGACGCGATGGTGATGGCCGCCGACAGCAAGGTCAGCGATGCCGAGGTGGCGGAAGTCGAGCGTTCGGCCTGCCCGACCTGCGGTTCCTGCTCGGGCATGTTCACGGCGAACTCGATGAACTGCCTGACCGAGGCGCTGGGCCTGTCGCTGCCGGGCAACGGCACGGTGGTGGCCACCCACGCGGACCGCGAGCAACTGTTCAAGCGCGCGGGCAGCCGTATCGTCGAACTGGCGCGCCAGTATTACGAGCAGGAAGACGTGACGGTGCTGCCGCGCTCGGTCGGCTTCAAGGCGTTCGAGAACGCCATGACGCTCGATATCGCGATGGGCGGTTCGACCAACACGATTCTTCACCTGCTGGCGATCGCGCAGGAAGCCGAGATCGATTTCTCGATGCGCGATATCGATCGGCTCTCGCGCGTGGTGCCGCAGCTGTGCAAGGTGGCGCCGAACACGAACAAGTATCACATCGAGGATGTGCATCGCGCCGGCGGGATCATGGCGATCCTGGGCGAGCTCGAGCGGGCAGGGAAGCTGCATACGGATGTGCCGACCGTGCATGCGAAGACGCTCGGCGATGCGTTGAAGCAGTGGGATATCACGCTGACCGACGATGCGGCCGTGAAGAAGTTCTACATGGCGGGCCCGGGCGGGATTCCGACGCAGGTGGCGTTCAGCCAGGATGCGCGTTGGCCGAGCCTGGACCTGGATCGTGCCGAGGGGTGTATTCGCTCGTATGAGCATGCGTTCAGCAAGGAAGGTGGGCTGGCGGTGCTGACGGGCAATATCGCCAAGGACGGCTGCGTGGTGAAGACGGCCGGTGTTGATGACTCGATTCTCGTGTTCGAAGGTCCGGCGCATGTGGTCGAATCGCAGGACGAGGCGGTCGAGAATATCCTGGCCGACAAGGTCAAGGCCGGCGATGTGGTGATCGTTCGCTACGAAGGGCCGAAAGGCGGGCCGGGGATGCAGGAAATGCTCTACCCGACCAGCTATATCAAGTCGAAGGGCTTGGGCAAGGCCTGCGCGCTGCTGACCGATGGGCGGTTCTCGGGCGGCACGTCCGGGCTGTCGATCGGGCATTGCTCGCCGGAAGCGGCGGCGGGTGGGGCGATCGGCCTGGTGCGCGATGGCGATCGGATTCGGATCGATATCCCGAATCGGACCATCGATGTGCTGGTGAGCGATGAGGAACTGGCCAAGCGTCGCGTCGAGCAGGATGCGAAGGGCTGGAAGCCGGCGCTGCCGCGGCCGCGCAAGGTATCGGCGGCGTTGAAGGCTTATGCGAAGCTGGTGATGTCGGCGGATAAGGGCGCGGTGAGGGATTTGTCGTTGTTGGATGATTGAGGTTTGTTGGCGGATGGGTTGTCCGGTTTTGGGATCGGGGGATCTGTTCGGTAGGTTGTGAAAAAATGCCGCCCTGTGGGCGGCATTTTTTCTGTGGTGGTGGGGTGGACGGTTGTTCTGGATGTCATGAGTCGTCGTCTGTTGCCTCATTCGGTTTTCAGCAAGGCAAAGATATTCTGTGACAGTCTGAATTCGCAGCCAATTACGGTCACTCGCTGGTTGGCTCATTAGGTCGTCCGAATATCGCTTTTGCAGTCGATCGCAGACGAATTTTGAAACAATTCACGCGGGGCACCTGAGCGAATTTTTTGTCGAATGCTAGCGTTGACGTATCGAAGGCATCCATAGGTCGATCAATTACTCTAACTTGGCATTTGTCGGGGCGCCACTCATAATCGCTTTTCTTTCCATCGAGCAGTCAGTGTAATGCCTCATAATGTCTCAGCGTAGAAATGGTTTTTCGGTCTTACAGCCGATGCAGCGCAATGATCAAGGTGATTGCCGCCGGGTTAAGATTGGCACGCACGGTGGCACCGTGTTCAAGATCACAATTTCTTCCAGAACTCGCGGATTTCGTCACTATTTTCATCCGGGTTAAGCAAGGACGCGACAGGTTTGCTGAAGGAAAGACGAACCTTGGGTCTGCCGGCCGTTGAAAGCGGTTCCAAAGAAGCGACTCCGGATCCTATAAGTGCGCTGACGAAAGAGCGCCATTGATCTGCCTCGTAATGGTTGATCCAAGATAGACGTTGATCATCTGCGCTCAGATCTTCACGAGATAGGATAACCGCGGTGTCAGGCCGACGCGCCAGCCGGTCTAGAAAGTACAAGGCTGCCTCACGGGCCTCATGGTCACCTTCGTGATGCTCTCGCTGAACGAGCTGTAACGATTCCAGTATCTCGCGAACCTGTTTTCGACTGTCGCCATACTGGTCACCTAGATGGACAGAATGAACATCCGCTGAATTTATTCCCTTCAGTGAGCGCTTGGCCTGATCTGCGGATTCCGTCCTCAAAAATGCAATATCTGCTTCTGAAACATTGATGCACCCGGCGCATCCTTCGCGGATGACAATGTCGCCAATGACGCTTCTGTTCAGATCCAAATTGCGCCAGCCATCCCTCGCTAGATCTAACCGTTCCAGTTGCAGGCCGGACGCAATCGCTGTTGGAGGAATGCCATTCCGGTGCACTAACATTGCCTCCCAAAGAGCTCCTAAATTCGCGGAAAGTACGTAAGCCTCTTCCTCCTTCGCCAGTTTAAATGAGACGTCCTTCGAGAGAATTTCTACCGCCTCGGGGTTCTTTTCAACCAGCCATTCGAAGACCGATGCGTTGACAGTACTCGTGCTGAGCAGCCGAAGGAGGGATCCGACATTTAGTACGTGAGAAATCCGTTGTTGGATTGCGAGAGAAAGGAAGCAGTCGAACAGAACCTCATGTGAGAATCCGAACTGATTTTGTCCGCCCGAATCAGGGCTCACTCCCAAACCACACAGAGATGACAGTCTTCGGGTAAGGCCAGGTCGGGCGAACTCCAAATTGGCTGTGTTGACAACCACCTCCGCGCAGGCAACGAGGTCAGCCTGTTCTATCTCCCTATTTTTTGAGCCCTGCATCAGTTCAGCAACTTCAGTGAACAGCACGCGCAATTCATCCGCATTTAGCAACGGACCCGTATTGGGATCGGTAAGCTTTTGCGCCTCACGCTCCAAGTACTGCTCGACTACAATCTCGTAGATTGAAAGCACCGTCCGGCCAGTCCCATGCGCCCGAGCAAGCCACGCGGCGAAAGCTTTGGCGAAGAACGGGACGCTTAGGATGCTCCAGTCGCGATTTTTGATGCCGGTAATAATGGTGGATGAGACGCCCATCTCTCTTAGGTATGCTTCAGATGCGCTCCTTGACCATGGCTGAAGCTCCACCAGTGTATGGTCGACATTGAGATTGACCGCCTGTGCTAGCGATCTCCGATACTGGGTCAGATAGTAAGACGATCTAGCGGATGCCACTAGCACACCGCGACCACCGAGTTCCCGGAACCATGGCTCAAGTGAACCTAGCGCATTCTCGTATCCACTGCTTCCTAACAGTTCATCGAATCCGTCGACTAGGAGGACAAGAAGCCCATTTCGGCAAAGCGCCTTCGCGCTCTGGCTGGACAGGATCTTCGTGATGTTCAAGGCGCTATTAACAGCGTCCTCAAGGCTAGAAAGCGTTCTTCCGGTGGATGAAACAAACAGGTACAGCGGAAGCTCCAGCGCCGGGTTCGACTCGATTTCCTTTGCGCGCTCGCTCGCAAGCGACACCATCAATTCAGTCTTTCCAAGTCCCGCTTGGCCAATCAGGAAATAAACCGACGTTGATGGTTTCATCCGCTGACAGGAGTCGTCGATTCGTGATTTCAGGTCAAAGTTTTCATCGCTGTAATCCGTAGGGGATAGCGCATCTTTTTTCCTCTTGAGCTTTGAGGGCCCTCGCGTCGCTATCTTTTTTGTGAGTCCGAGTCGCGATGACTCTTCAGCGGCGCGCTCCTGCGAAAAATTGTCAAGACCGATCGCTACTCGTCTGGCCAGAATTTCCCAGTTGGATATATTTTTTAGAAAATCGGAATAGGGAAGCCAAATGTCTTCGGGGTTTCTCCACTCCTTCCTATTGTTGGGGCCCACTCGGAACGCATCGATCCGAGACTGATTGCCCTCGCTCGTTGAACGTGTCCACGGAACAAAGAGGTTGCCAGAATCGTCTTCATCGCCGAAAAAGTAGCTTGGCCTTGAATAGTCCTCAGTGTAGGCGGCAACATCGGCAATGACATCTTTTACCAGCTTGCCAAGTTCGATTTGGCCAGCCGATGAATCGCCAATATAAGTCTTGAAAAACCTCGTAATCGACTCACTGGTTCGATCGCACCAGATATCACCACTAGCAGGCCGTTGAAATACCCATCGACTGGACTCGGACGTTTCCCGCAGATGGCATGAATTCGCTCAACGGCTTCGCGATGCGTTTCATCGAGC
>NZ_VIUM01000034.1:0-41484 GCF_007828315.1 Burkholderia sp. SJZ089
TGGCTGCCGATGTAGATCCAGCTGCCGGCCGTCATCTGGCCGTACATCATCAGGCCCTTGCGGTCGAGCTCGTTGAAGTGATCCCAGTTGGCCCAGTGCGGCACCAGGTTCGAATTCGCCAGCAGCACGCGCGGCGCGTCGGCGTGGGTGCGGAACACGCCCACCGGCTTGCCCGACTGGATCAGCAGCGTTTCGTTATCCTCCAGGTCCTTCAGCGAGGCGAGGATCTGGTCGAAGCAGTCCCAGTTGCGCGCCGCGCGCCCGATGCCGCCATAGACCACCAGCGCATGCGGATGCTCGGCCACCTCGGGATCGAGATTGTTCTGGATCATCCGGTACGCCGCCTCGGCAAGCCAGGTCTTGCAGGTTTTCTCGCTGCCGCGCGGCGCGCGGATCACGCGCGTCGGATCGAGACGCGGATCGATGTGCTTGGGATGGTTCATGACAGCCCTCGAAAGGAATAAAGCCGGATCGGCACGATCGGCTGCAGCGCAACCGGACAGGCACGAGTCTATCCGGCCAATGTTGTCTAGACAACGCGTTTTCAATAAAAAACGGTGCTTCACGGCCGAACCCGGTGTTTATCCCGATGCCGGAAAATCAGGCTAGAAACCCGGCAAGCGCACAGACGCCAGTTCACCGCACGAGCACAATCGCGCGGCCAACTTGGCTAGACAAATCGAGGAGAAAAACGAAACGCGCCACCGGCGGGCACGCGATGAAATGGCAGGGAAACGCGGGGAAGGATGCGAAAAAGCCGTGTGGAAAACCCCTGCTCAGACGCTGCCGGCCAGATGAAAACGCGAGGCCGGGTGCCACAGCTGCACCGAGGTGGCCACCGATTCGCCGACCCAGGTACGCCGCCACATCATCAGGCAGGGCTCGCCGATCTCCATCGCGAGATGGCGGCGGATCGGCGCGTCGGGCTTGTTGGCGTAGATGCGGAAATCGGCACGCTGGATCGGCGCGAGCTTCACCATGTAGCGGTTCGGCGTCTCGGTCGTGAAGTCCTGCTCGAGGTAATGCGGAAACACCAGCGGGTTGACGTAGCGATCCTCGTACTGGATCGGCTCGCCCTCCTCGTAATGCACGATGAGCGAGTGGAACACCGGCCCCTTCGACAGGTTCAGCGCGGCCAGCGCCTCCGGGTCCAGGCTGGTATCGAGCGCGAGCACCTTGGCGGTATGACGATGCCCGCGCGAGACGATCTCGTCGGCGATGTTGCGGATGTCGAGCACGGTCGACTCGACGTCGCGCGGCGCCACGAAGGTGCCCGAGCCCTGCACGCGCTTGAGCACGCGCTCGCTGGTCAACTCGCGCAGCGCGCGCGACACGGTCATGCGAGCCACGCCGAACTCCTTCACGAGCTCGGTCTCGGAGGGGATCATCTCGCCGGGCTTCCAGGTGCCGTCCGCGATATGGCCGATCACATAGCGCTTGATCTGTTCGTAGGCGGGTGCCAGCTTGCGCGCGGCCCGGGGCTGCGTCGCGTCGTCCACTGCGTTTGTCGTCATCGTTATTCTCGACTTCCTTCGTGAGGGGCTATCGGCCCGGCCCCGCGTGCGCTCGGGCGCGTCAGCCGCCGATCGCGGCCGGCAGCACGTCGTTGGCCGAGGCCAGCGGACCGCCCGCCGAAGGCGGCGCCGCATCGGCCACCAGGGTGCCGTCCACGGGCCGCACCTTGACCGGATCGGGCAGCGGCGGCGGCTCGCCATGGGCGATCAGGCCGAAGGCCAGCGTGATGTCGTCGGCCAGCGGGCGGTCGTCGCGATAGAACGCGACGTCGTGGCGGATGCGTGCGTAGAGCCGGTCCGTATAGGCCGCGCGCGGCGCCTCGACCGGCTGCAGGTCGTAGGCCTGGGCGGCGGCGAGCAATTCTATCCCAAGTATCCGGCAGCTATTTTCGATCACCGCCAGCGCCTTGAGCGCGGCCGGCGTGGCGTGACAGAGATGGTCCTCCTGCAGGCCCGAGGTGACGCCGCCGTCGAGGCTGGCGGGCGCGGCCTCGCGACGGTTCTGCGCGACCAGCGCGGCCGCCGTGTACTGCGCGATCATGAAGCCCGAGCGCGTGCCGCTGGCCTGCGCGAGGAAGGCCGGCAAGCCGCTGACCAGCGGATTGACGAGCCGGTCGACGCGCCGCTCGGCCATCGCCGCCACCTGGGCGACGGCGATCGTCAGGCTGTCCATCGCCAGCGCGATCGAGGCGCCCACCGCGTGCGCCTGCGAATAGACGCGCGGCGCCTCCGGCGTGCCGGTGACGATCGGGTTGTCGGTGGTCGAGGCCAGCTCGCGATTGACCACCTCGGCGGTGGCCGCGAGCACGTCGCGCGCGGCGCCGTGCACGTGCGGAATGGTGCGCATGCTGAGCGGATCCTGGGTATGCCGCCCCAGCGCCGCGGCCAGCAGGCCGCTGCCGTCCAGCGCCGCGCGCATGCGCTCGCCCACGCGCGCCAGGCCCGGCGAGACGCGCAACGCCAGCGAATCGGCATCGAAGGCGGCCATCTGCCCGCCGAGGTTCTCGAAGCTCATCGCGGCAACCGCGTCGGCCCAGTCGAGCATGCGCTCGGCGCGCCGCAGGGCCAGCGCGGCCAGCCCCGTCACGCAGGGCGTGCCGTTGACCAGGCTCAGGCCTTCCTTGGCCTCCAGCGAGAGCGGCGCGAGGCCGAGCCGTTGCAGCGCCTCGGCACCGCCCAGGCGCTGGCCGCGCCAGCGCACCTGCCCCGCGCCCACGCACACCAGCGCGATATGCGCCATGTGGCTCAGGTAGCCGACCGAGCCCATGGCGGGCACCTCGGGCAGGCAGTCGGCATCGAGCAGCGCCTCCAGCCGCTCGACCACCTCGGCGCGCACGCCCGAATGACCATGCGCGAAATTGTTGATCGCGGCCGCCATGATCGCGCGCGTCTCCTCGCGCCCGAGCGGCGCGCCCACGCCCACCGCGTGGCTCATCAGGATGTTGTGCGAGAGATCGTGCTGGTCGGCCGGCGACACCACCACGTCGCAGAGCGCGCCCACGCCGGTGTTCACGCCGTAGGCGCGAATCCCGCGCGCCACGATCTGCTCGACCAGGTGCCGGGCGGCGGCGATGCGCTCGCGCGCCTCGCCGGACAGGTGCAGCGCTTGCCCGGCGGCGACGGCGGCGATATCGCGCCAGTCCAGCGGGCGATCGGTACGGATGACGGCCATGGCGGTGTCCTGCGGATCAGACGAAAAACGATGTGGGTGAAAGGGCGGCCCCGCTCGGGGCTCAGTTCGCGTTGCGGTCCTCGTGGCCCGACACGAAGCGGCGGAAGCGTTCCGACTTCTGCTCGCCGAACACCTCGTCGGGCGTGCCGTCGGAATCGACCTGCCCCTGGTGCAGGAACATCACGCGGTTCGACACGTGGCGCGCGAAACCCATCTCGTGCGTCACCACCAGCATGGTGCGGCCTTCGTCGGCCAGCGCGCGCATCACGCGCAGCACCTCGCCGACCAGTTCCGGGTCGAGCGCCGAGGTGGGCTCGTCGAACAGCATCACCTTGGGATGCATGGCCAGCGCGCGGGCGATCGCCACGCGCTGCTGCTGGCCGCCCGACAGATGCGCCGGATAATGGCCGCGCCGCTCGCCGAGCCCGACCTTGGCCAGCAGCGCCTCGGCCTCCTCGACGGCTTGCGCGCGGCTGCGCTTGAGCACGCGCATCGGCCCCTCGATCACGTTCTCGAGCACCGTCATGTGCGACCAGAGGTTGAAGTTCTGGAACACCATGCCGAGCTGCGAGCGCACCCGGTCGACCTGGCGGCGGTCGCCCGGCTGCAGCGTGCCGTCGCGGCGGCGCTTCATCTTCAGTTCCTCGCCGCCCAGCGTGACCGAGCCGTCGTCGGGAATCTCCAGCAGGTTCAGGCAGCGCAGGAAGGTGCTCTTGCCGGAGCCGCTCGCGCCGAGGATCGAGATCACGTCCCCCTCGTGCGCGTCGAGCGAGATGCCCTTGAGCACGTGGTGATCGCCGAACGACTTGTGGATGTTGTGGGCGGACAGCGCCACCGGCTTAGCGGATTGCATGCGTTTCTCCAGGATCAGGCAGGCGTTCAGGGCGCGGCGCGCCGCGTCTCGAGCGAGGCGACCGGGCGCGACACCACGGCGGGCGCGGCGCGCAGGTGGCGTGACAGGCGCGTCTCGAGGAAACCGAGCAGGCGCACCACGACGAAGTTCAGGAACAGGTAGATCAGCGCGGCGCAGACGAACACCTCGGTGGTGCGATAGGTCTGCTGGATGATCTGCTGCGCGACGCCGGTCACTTCCCAGACCGTCACCAGGCTGGCCAGCGCGGTGGACTTGACCAGCAGCACGGCCTCGGTCGAATAGGCCGGCAGGCACTGGCGCAGCGCGATCGGGCCGATCACCCGGCGCAGCAGCGAGAAGCCCGACAGGCCGATCGCGTAACCGGCCTCGATCTGCCCGACCGGCACCGCCATCAGGCCGCCGCGGATGATCTCGGCAGTGTAGCCGGCGGTGCAGAGCGCGAGCGAGAGCACCGCGCACACATAGGGCTCGCGCAGCACCGGCCACAGGAAGCTCTCGCGGATCACGCCGAACTCGCCGAGCCCGTAATAGACCAGGAACATCTGGATCAGCAGCGGCGAGCCGCGGAACACCAGGATGTAGGCGCGCGCGAAACGGTTCGGCAGCCAGTGGCGCGACACGCGCATCGCCACGATCACCAGGGACAGCAGCCCGCCGATCACCAGCGACAGGAAGAACAGGCCCAGCGTGGTCGGCACGGCGGCGATCAACTGCCGCATGGTGTCGAGCAGGAACGGGAAATCGATATGCATGATGGGAGCCGTCCTCGGTCAGTTGCGGGCGAAGTTGCGCTTGAAGGAGCGGCCCACGTGCGCCTCGGCCTTGCCGAAGATGCGGTTCGAGGCGCCCGTCATCAGCAGGTACAGCACGCCGCCGGCGACGAAGAACAGGAAGTATTCGTGGGTGGAACCGGCCGCCACCTGGGTGGCGCGCAGCAGCTCGGCCAGGCCCGTCACCGAGATCAGCGCGGAATCCTTCAGGCTCAGTTGCCAGACGTTGCCCAGGCCCGGCAGCGCGAAGCGCAGCACCTGCGGGATCAGGATGCGGCGCGCGGCGGTCAGGCGCGGCATGCCGATCGCGCGCGCGGCCTCCAGCTCGCCGCGCGAGACGGCGAGCACCGCGGCGCGGTAGACCTCGGCCTGGTAGGCACCGGAGATCATGCCCACCGCCACCGCGCCGATCGCGAACGGCGGCACGCCGACGAAGCCGTCGGCGCCGAACCACTGGCCGATGGTGGTGACCAGGCTCGAACCGCCGAAATAGAACAGGTAGATCACGAGCAGCTCGGGCACGCCGCGGAACACCGTGGTGTAGCAGTCGCCGAGCACGCGCAGCAGGCGAAAGCGCGAGAGCTTGGCGGCCGCCACCAGGCCGCCGAACACGGAGCCGATCAGCAAGGCGGACAAGGTCAGCACGATCGTCATCAGCGCGCCGAGCAGCAGCACGCTGCCCCAGCCTTCCGATCCGAAACCGAGCGTGGAGATGAGAGAGGACATGGCGACTACCCCAGGCAAAGCAGGCTACGCGGCGGGCGCGCGCAGCGACATCGGAGTGGCATCGCGCGCGCCGCCGGCGGCCAGGCGCGTGATGCCGCGAGAGCGCGCGAGGCTTACGGCGTCACGTCGGTCTTGAACCACTTCAGCGCGAGCTTCTTGATGGTGCCGTCGGCCTTGGCCGCGGTGATCGCCGAATCGAACTTCGCCTTCAGGTCGGTATCCGTCTTGCGGAACGCCAGGCCCTCGCCCGGGCCCCAGATCGGGCCGGCCACCACCGGGCCGGCGGGCACCACCTTGGTCTTGCCCTGGTTGGCCGTGTAGTAGGTGATGTCGTCGAAGGAGGCGTCGATGCGGCCGTTGGCGAGATCCAGGTCGCGCTCGGGCGCGCTCTTGTAGACGCGGATCGAGGCGACGTCCTTGAAGTTGTTGTTGACGAAGGCCGTGTAGATGGTGCCCGACTGCAGGCCGATGGTCTTGCCCTTCAGGGCCTTTCGCAGGTCCTCGACGGCCGGCGCGTTGCTGCGCGCGTCGTTGTCCAGGCGCAGCGCCGCCACGTTGGGGGCCGACTTCGGCAGGATCTTGGTGTCCGCCACCGCGAAGGTGGCCGGGGTGGCCGCATAGGGCTGCGAGAGCGCGAGGATCTTCTCGCGGTCCGGCGTGATCGAGATCGCATCCATCAGGACATCGAACTTGCCGGCCTGCAGGCCCGGGATCATGCCGTCCCAGTCCTGGGTGACGAGATTGCACTTGAGTTGCGCGTGCGCGCAGAGATTCTCGACCAGCTCGGGCTCGAAGCCGCCCAGCTTGCCGCCGGGCAGCGTCAGGTTCCACGGCGCATAGCTGCCGTCGAGCGCGATCGTCACCGTCTTCCAGTCCTTCGCCTGCGCGGCGCCTGCCATCATCGCGGATCCGAGAACCGCGCCGACCAGCAGCGAAACGAGACGGCTGTGCTTACTCTTCATGTCGACATTCCCCATGGGTTTGGAACTACTTGCTTAAGCTAACGAGCGTTCTTGTATAGACAAGAATGGGTCAACAAAATCACCTTGGCAAGCAATTTCGAGAAAACCGGCGGGGACCTAGGGCATACCCGGAGACGCTTATCCAATATGGCTTTCAGGCGAATTCTCGTGATCGATTCCGGTGCAGGATTTCGCCTTGGCGAGGCATGTTCGCCAAGCTGGGGCAAGTCATCTAGTCAACTGAACAAAGCTCGATACTGTTGCCCGAGCCGCCGAGGCGCCGCGCGCGGCACGCGCCGGCCCGGTTGCACCGCTCATTGCAACCCGCGCGCGATCACGCGCTCAGCGAAGGCCTCGGCCACGCGCGGCAAGGTCCGGCCGCGCCGCTTGATCAGCGCCACCGGCCGCACGAAGGCGGCGTCGTCGATCGGCCGCGCCACCAGCTCGGGCTCGGCCAGCACCTCGCGCGCCGAGGCCGGCAGGATGGTCAGGCCCAGCCCGCCGCGCACCATCGCCACCGCCGTCATCATGTAGGTGGGCTCGCAGGCCAGCTCGGGCGTGCAACCCGCGCCGGCCAGCGCCGCGTCCACCACGGCGCGCACGCTGGTGCCGCGCGCGGTCAGTACCAGCGGCTCGGCCGCCACCTCGGCGGCGCTCACGCGGCGCCGTTTGGCCAGCGCGTAGGTGCGCGGGCAGATCACCACCAGCCGGTCCTCGCCGGCATGCAGCACCTCCAGCGCCGGATCGGCCGCCGCGCCGCCGGTCAGGCCCAGGTCCACCTCCTCGCCGCGCACCAGCGCCTCCACGCTGCTGGCCACCCCGTCGCGGATCTCGAAGCGCGCCTGCGGCACCTGCCGGCGGAAGTCGCGGATCAGCTCCGGCAAGGCGCTGGCGGCGAAGGTCGGCAGGCAGGCCAGGCGCACCGTGCCGGCGGTGCCGTCGCCGAGCGCGCGCGCATCGCGCAGCACCCGTTCCATGTCGTCGAGCGAGCGCTGCAAGAGCGGCAGCAGCGCGCGGCCGGTCTGGGTCAGCGCCACGCTGCGGCTGTTGCGGTCGAACAGGCGCGCGCCGACGGTCTCCTCCAGGCGCCGGATCTGCACCGTCAGCGCCGGCTGCGAGAGGCTCAGCCGCGCGGCCGCGCGCGTGAAGTTGCCGACCTGGGCGACGGTGACGAAGGCGCGCAATTCGCGAAGATTCAGATCCATAACGGTTCTTGATTGCTGCAATCAAATCATTTCAATTGTCTTATCGCGCTCCAAAACTTACGCTCGCCCTCACCAAAAGACAAGATCGGAGACACCATGATGCTGCCGTTACTGGGGCTCGCCACCATCGTCGTGCTGCTCGGCGCGATCCTCTCGAAACGCATGTCGCCGCTGGTCGCGCTGATCCTGGTGCCGATCGCGGCGGCCCTGCTCGGCGGCTTCGGCCTGCAGACCAGCGGCTTCGTGATCAACGGGCTGAAGAGCCTGGCGCCGGTGGTGGGCATGTTCGTGTTCGCGATCCTCTACTTCGGCGTGATCACCGACGCCGGCACGCTCGACCCGATCATCGACCGGATCCTGCGCGCGGTCGGCACGCGCCCCACCCGCATCGTGATGGGCACCACCCTGCTGGCCCTGCTGATCCACCTGGACGGCTCGGGCGCGGTCTGCTTCCTGGTGACGATCCCGGCCATGCTGCCGCTCTACGACCGGCTCGGCATGGACCGCCGCGTGCTGGCGGCGGCCGTCTCGATGGCTGCCGGCATCAACTTCCTGCCCTGGACCGGCCCGATGATCCGCGCCTCGGCCTCGCTGCACCTGCCGATCTCGGCGCTGTTCAATCCGCTGATCCCGGTGCAGGCGGTCGGCCTGGCCTTCGTGTTCGGCGCGGCCTGGTGGCTCGGCCGGCGCGAACAGCGGCGGCTCGGCGCGGGCCTGGCCGGCGGCGGCGCGATCCCGATGCCCGAGCGCGCGCTGACGGCCGACGAGCAGGCGCTGCGCCGCCCGCGGCTGTTCTGGTTCAACCTGGTGCTGACGGTGATCGTGCTCGGCACGATGGTGGTGATGGGCGAGAAGATCCCGCCCGCGCTGATGTTCATGGTCGGCTTCTGCATCGCGCTGCTGGTGAACTATCCCGATGTCGAGATGCAGCGCCGGCGCATCGACGCGCATGCGCGGGCCGCGCTGATGATGGCCGGCATCCTGCTGGCCGCCGGCGTGTTCACCGGCATCATGCAGGGCAGCGGCATGCTCAAGGCGATGGCCGCCGCCGCGGTCGGTTTCGTGCCGCCCTCGATGGCGGGCCATATCCCCGTCGCGCTGGGCCTGCTGTCGATGCCGCTGAGCCTGCTGTTCGATCCCGATTCCTTCTACTTCGGCGTGCTGCCGGTGATCGCCGAGGTGGCCGGCCAGTTCGGCGTGCCGGCCCTGCATGTCGGCCAGGCCGCCCTGCTCGGCCAGATGACCACCGGCTTCCCGGTCAGCCCGCTCACGCCGGCCACCTTCCTGGTGGTCGGGCTGTGCGGCATCGAGCTGGCCGAGCACCAGAAATTCACCTTCCCGCTGCTGTTCGGCGCCTCGGTGGTGATGACGCTGGCCTGCGTCCTGTTCGGCGTGTTCGCCCTGTGAGGCACGCCGCGACGGCCGTGGCAGCCCGCCGATACCGTCCAACCAAGTCGCGCAAGCGACCGGAATTCCCGTCATGACAGCTTCCGCATCCGCGTCTACCTCCGCTCCCTCCGCCCCGGCCGGCCGGCGCGTCCGGCTCGGCGCCGGCGCCGGCTACTCCGGCGACCGCATCGAGCCCGCCGTCGAGCTGGCCGAGCACGGCGCGCTCGACTACCTGGTGTTCGAATGCCTGGCCGAGCGCACCATCGCGATCGCGCAGCAGGCGCGGCGCGCCGAGCCCGCGCTCGGCTACGACCCGCTGCTCGGCGCGCGCATGCGCGCGGTGCTGCCGGCAGCGGCCGCGCGCGGCGTGAGGATCATCTCCAACATGGGCGCGGCCAATCCGCTGGCGGCCGCGCGCGAGACCGCGCGGATCGCCGCCGGGCTCGGCATCGCCGGGCTCAGGATCGCCGCCGTCAGCGGCGACGACGTGCTCGAGCCGGTGCTGCGCGGCGGCTTGCGTTTCGTCGAATCGGGCGAGGCGGTGGCCGACTATCGCGAGCGCATCGTCTCGGCCAATGCCTACCTCGGCGCCGAGCCGATCGTCGCGGCGCTGGCCGCCGGCGCCGATATCGTGCTGACCGGGCGCGTGGCCGATCCCGCCTTGTTCGCCGCGCCGCTGATCCACGAATTCGGCTGGCGCATGGACGACTGGGCCCGGCTCGGCCAGGCCACCGTGGTCGGCCACCTGCTCGAATGCGCGGGCCAGGTGACGGGCGGCTACTTCGCCGACCCGGGCTGGCTGGACGTGCCGGACCTGGCGCGGCTCGGCTTCCCGATCGGCGAGGTGGTCGAGGACGGCGCGGTGACGATCACCAAGCTGGCCCGCTCGGGCGGGCGCGTCAGCGCCGAGACCTGCAAGCAGCAACTGATCTACGAGATCCACGATCCGGCGCGCTACCTGCAGCCCGACGTGACGGCCGATTTCAGCCGCGTGACGGTGAGCGAGGAAGGCCCGGACCGCGTGCGCGTGACGGGCGGCACCGGCCGCACGCGGCCCGATACGCTGAAGGTTTCGGTGGCCTATGCCGACGGCCATATCGGCGAAGGCCAGATCTCCTACGGCGGCCCGGGCGCGCTGGCGCGCGCGCGGCTGGCCGGCGAGATCGTGCGCGAGCGGCTGAAGCTCACGGGCGTGCAGCTCGACGAACTGCGCATCGACCTGATCGGCGTCGATTCGCTCTACGGCGCGACCGGCATCGACGCACGCGAGGCGCGCGGCGAGCCGGCCGAGCTGCGGCTGCGCGTGGCCGGCCGTTGCGCGACGGCCGCCGAGGCGGCGCGCATCGGCAACGAGGTCGAGACGCTCTATACCAACGGGCCGGCCGGCGGCGGCGGCGCGACCAAGACGGTGCGCGAGGTGCTGGCGGTGCAGTCGGTGCTGCTGCCGCGCGAGCAGGTGCGGCCCGTATTCACGATGCTGGAGGTTGACGATGCAACTGCGTGAACTGGCGCATTCGCGCACCGGCGACAAGGGCAATACGCTGAACGTCTCGGTGATCTGCCGCGACGCGCGCGACTACGCGCACCTGCGCGAACACCTGAGCGCCGAGCGCGTGAAGGACTGGCTCGGCGCCTTCGTGCTGGGCGAGGTGGTACGCCACGAGCTGCCGATGCTGGCGGCCTTCAACTTCGTGCTCGGCAAGGCGCTGGGCGGCGGCGTGACGCGTTCGCTCGCGCTCGACGCGCATGGCAAGTCGGTCGGCTCGGTGCTGCTGGCCATCGAGGTGCCGGCGCCGCCGCGCGGCTGAACGACTGAGCTGCGCGCTCAGGAAATGGATCGCGGTGCGTGAGCCAGGGTCATGTTTTGTGCCAGGTCGTGGTTGACCCACAGGGTGGCCCCTTCCCGCTCGAGGATTTCGTCGATCCGATTCATCGAGGCGATCGATCCCAAGGCATCCGCGTTGAAGGCGGGAACGCATCTGCACTGGAAATTGCGGCGGTTGTGGGCCACGTCGCCGCTGAGCAGCACCACGCCGCTGTCCGGCAGGTTCACCATCAGCGAACAATGGCCGGGAGTATGACCGGGCGTCGAGATGATGCGAACGGCGCCGTCGCCGAACACGTCATGATCGCCCTCGATGACCTCCGTGTCATTGCCCAGCAGCGATGCATAGAGCTCGGGCTTGAATCCGAACGCACCGGGATCGGGGCCGAACATCGCCTCGTATTCGGCTTTCTGCGCGATCCATCTTGCCCGGCGAAACAGCCTGCAATTGCCGACGTGATCGTAGTGCGCGTGGGAAATGGCGAGTATCGCGATGTCGTCCGGATCCACGCCGATCTCGGCAAGCTGGGACTCCATGGTTCGGTTCACGCTGCCATGAATCCCGTGCGCGATGACTCTTCCTGCCGGTTCCTCGATCAGGTCGTCCTGCGTCCCGGTATCCCACAGCATCCATTGATTCCGATGCCGGATCAGATACGCGTTGCAGCTCAGCGTCATCGGCTTTCCAACGTCGAAACCCGGCGAATAGATCGACGCATCCTCGACCCGGGCGGTACCGCCGTCGAGAATGTAGATGCGCTCGACCGATGCCCTGCTTTCCATCGAACCCCTCCCGATATCAGGCAAATCTCACGGACAGCTCGCCCAGCCCCTCGATCGAGGACACCACTTCATCCCCGGGCGCGAGCCATCGGCGCTGTTCGCGCGGCACCTTTTGCCCCCAGATCACGCCTGGCGGCGTGCCGGTGAACACGATGTCGCCCGGCTCGATGCTCATGATGCTGGTCACGTAGCTGACGATCTTCCGGCAATCGAAAATCATGTCGGCGGTATTGCCGTCCTGCACCAGCTCGCCGTTCATCCAGGTGCGCAGCCGCAGCGCGTTCGGGTCCGGCACCCGGTCACGCGTCACCAGCCACGGACCGAGCGGGGCAAAACCGTCGGACATCTTGCCCGCCATGAACTGCGAGGTGATGTTCTGCAGCCCGCGCGCGCTGATGTCGTTGCCGATCGCATAGCCGGCAAGCACGGAAAGGGCATCGGCCTCGGGCACGTCGCGGCATCGCTCGCCGAAGATCAGCACCAGCTCCGTCTCGTAGTCGAATTCGCGATCCATTCGCGTGGGCAGCGTCACCTCGCCGCGATGGTGATTGAGGGCGTTCGCGTACTTGGCGAACAGCGGCGGCGCCTTGGGAACCGGCGTGCCTGTCTCGGCGGCATGAGCCTGATAGTTGAAGCCCACGCAGACGATTTTTCGAGGCCGGGTGACGAGCGGTGCAAACACGACATCGGCCGCCTCCAGGCCCGCGTGGCCCCCTTTGGAGCGGACCCGCTCGACGATCGCGCGCACCTGGTCCGCCAGGCCATTCTGGATCAGGTCGTCGATATCCGCGGGCGCCGGCAGGTTCAGCTCGCGGCCCGCGCGCGTGATGTTCACGATCCTGCCGTCGATCTCCGCGCCGAGCGCCAACGCGCCATCGGCACGCAGATTGGCCAGCCTCAGGTCGAGCGCGCCGACCTTGGCGCCATTTCCAGCGATACCCATATGCAATCCTCGAACAAGTGCGATGAATGGGGAGCCGCATGACGGCGCATGGGGATTTCTCGAAACCGCCCGGCGTGCGACCAATCTCCTTTGGTGGATTATATCTACGATAGGAGAATTATCAAGGGGACATGATCGGGCCGGATTCGTCTTGTTCCGGATCGACCTGGCTGGCGCTCAATTGAAACTTTCTCCCATAGTGGAAGATAATGATCGGCCCTGTAGACTGACACGATGGCCTTGAAAAACGATCGCTCATCCGTCCCTAACGCGAATGCCGATGCATCGAGCGAAGCGGACGAACTCTCCGAAGCCTTCGGCGCCCGGGTGCGCAAGCTTCGTGCCGCCGCCGGGATGACCCTGGAGCAGTTGTCGGATCGTTCAGGCGTGAGCCGCGCCATGCTGTCCAAGGTCGAACGCGGAGAAAAGAGCCCGACCATCGGCATCGCGACCCGCATCGCCCAGAGCCTGCGCACCTCGCTGACGGAACTGGTGGGGGGAAGCGCCTCGAAAGGCGCCACGGTGTTGATGCGCAGGGCCGCCCGTCCGATCTTCCGGGATCCCGAAAACGGTTTCGAGCGGCATATCGTGTCGCCGGCCACCGGCGGTGGACGTGTCGAACTCGTCTATCACCATCTCCCGCCCGGCGTGTCCACCGACCGCCTTCCCGCCTATCCCGAAGGAACCGAAAAACAGATCGTGGTGACGATCGGCCATCTCGTGGTCGACTTCTTCGACGCCAGGGAGTACCTCGGCCCCGGCGATTCGCTGTTCTTCCAGGCGAACGTCGATCATGCCTTCGTCAACCAGACCGACGAGCCCTGCGGCTACTACATGGTCATATCGCGACGCGATTGAGATCGGAAGACGACGCGACGGACGGTGCGCCGGCCCATCGCCGAAGCGGGTAGCCAACCGCCTTGCCCTCGTGCTGCGCGCAATCGAGGCAGACGAACATCGAATGCGCGCCCGGCATGCCGAACACTCTGCATACCGAACGAATCGACCTCAGCCCGCCCTCGCCTCGCGCCGCACCGCCTGCGGCGGCACCCCGAAGCCGCGCACGAAGGCCTCGCGCAGATGGCGCCGGTCGCGAAAGCCGGTCTCGCGCGCGATCACCTCCAGCGAATGCGTGCCGCGCTCGATCATCAGGCGCGCCGCCTCCAGGCGCAGGCCTTCGATCGCCTTGGCCGGCGACTGCCCCGTCTCGCTGGTGAACACGCGGCTGAACTGGCGCGGGCTCAGGTTCGCCGCGGCGGCCAGCTCCTCCACCGAAACGGCGCGATCGAGATGCTGCCGCGCGTAGTTGAGCGCGTTCTGGATGCGATCGGACTTGGGCGCGAGCGCGAGCATCTCCGAATGCTGCGACTGGCCGCCCGAGCGGCGCTGGTGCATCACCAGCTTGTGCGCGACGCTGCGCGCCACCTCGGCGCCGAGATCGTGCTCGACCATCGCCAGCGCCAGGTCGAGGCCGGCCGTCATGCCCGCCGAGGTCCAGACCGGGCCGTCGACAATGTAGATGCGATCGTCCTCGACCTGCACCGCCGGATGCTGCTGCCCCAGCGCGCGCGCATAAGCCCAGTGCGTGGTGGCGCGCCGGCCGTCGAGCAGTCCCGCCTCGGCCAGCATGAAGCCGCCGGTGCAGATTCCCGCCACGCGCCGCGCGCGCAAGCCGGAGCGGCGCAGGAAGGCCAGCAGCGGCCCGGGCGCCGGCACCGCCAGCGGATCGATCACGCCGGCCACGATCCAGGTGTCGACGCCCGCGCGCGGCGACACCGCGCGCGTTTCCACGTGCATGCCCAGCGAGGAGCGTTGCAGGCCGCCCTCGATCGAATAGTTGTCGACCGCGTAGAACGGCTCGCCGGCGGCCTGGTTGGCCACCTCGAAGATGGTCTGGGTGGCCAGCGCCATCATCTGGAAGCCGTCGCAGAGCAGGTACCCGATTCGATGCATGGCCGTCTCCCGGCGTCGATGTCATGAAAGATGTATTTATACACGATTCAAGACATGGCCGTGGCAAGGCGCTTCGGCCGTGCGAAGCGCAGCCGCGAAGCCGCGATACCGCCGGAACGGAACATCCTTAGCTGAAAAACTTGGTTGGATCGTCGGCGCGCGGCCGCGACCATGTCGGGTTGCTTCATATCGCATCAAGGAACACGGATGACCGCCCCCCTGCCCCGCTTCGGCGTCTGGGCGCTCGTGCACGGCTCGCGCGCGGCGCTGCAGGACCCCGACGAACCCTATGACGCCTCCTGGGCGCGCAACAAGGCGCTGGTGCTCGAGGCCGAACGGCTCGGCTACGACTCGGTGCTGGTCGCCCAGCACACCGTCAACCCGCACCAGCCCTCGCTCGATCAGCTCGAGGCCTGGACCGCCTCGGCCGCGCTCGCGGCGCTCACCGAGCGCATCGAGATCATCGCGGCCATCAAGCCCTACCTCTATCACCCGGTGGTGCTGGCCAAGATGGCGCAGCAGATCGAGCTGATCAGCGGCGGGCGCTTCGCGATCAACCTGGTCAATGCCTGGAACCGGCCGGAGCTGGAGCGCGCCGGCATCGGCTTCGCCGAGCACGATGCGCGTTACGCCTATGGCCGCGAATGGATCACCGTGGTCGAGGCGCTGCTGCGCGGCGAAACCGTGCGCTTCGCCGGCGAGCATTTCCGCATCGACGACTACGCGCTGCGGCCGACCGATCCCTATCGGGCGCGGCCGCGCATCTACGTGGGCGGGGAATCGGAGCCGGCGCGCGCGCTGGTGGCCGACAAGGGCGATGTCTGGTTCATCAACGGCCAGCCGCTGGAAGCCGTCGAGGCGCTGATCGCCGACGTGGGGGCGCGCTCGCGCCCGGGCGCGGCGGCGCCGCTGCGCTTCGGGCTGTCCGCCTTCGTGATCGCGCGGGACAGCGCGGCGCGGGCCGAGGCGCACCTCGCGCATCTGTTCGCGCTCGCCGAGCGCGACAAACCCTTGCGCGAGCAACAGAAGGCCAACATCGATCCGAACGCGGTGATGTTCCGCACCTTCGCCCAATCGGCGCGCGTCGGCTCGAACGGCGGCACCGCCGCGGGGCTGGTGGGCAGCCACGACCAGGTGGCCGAGCGCATCGTGGCCTTCCATCGCGCCGGCATCGAACTGTTCATGCTGCAGTTCCAGCCCTTCGAGGCCGACATGCGCGACTTCGCCGAGCAGGTGGTGCCGCGCGTGCGCTGGCTGCTGGCGCGCTAGCTTCGGGCGCCCGGCCAAGCCGCCGCCGGACGGCGGCGGGCTCGGGCGGCGCCCCGTCTCAGAACGGGTTGGCGATCTTGCCGGTGGGCGCCGGCGGCTCGTCGGCCAATTTGGCCGGCAGGTCGGGCACGGCCTTGAGCGTATCGACGATGCTGGCCAGCGCGGCCAGCAACGCCTGCGCCCGCTTGAGCCCTTCCTGGTCGCGCGCGATCTCGAGATCGCCGCTGATCTGGATGCGCGACGGATCGTTGCTGACCGTCAGCGCGTCGCCGGCGATGGTGACGACGGTGCTGTCGTCGGCAAATGCAGTGAAATTCGCTTTAGACACCGGACAACCCTCCTGGCTTGTTATCCTTCAGACGCTCCGGCACGCCGGGGAAACGCAACCCGCTGGCGGCCTCCAGTTGATGCACGGTCACGATATCGTACCGTTTCGCGTCGCTGTTCTTCACCACGATCGCGAAGGCCATGTTCCGCGACGGCAGATAGACCAGCTTGTAGATCTCGGTCGGCACGATCACGCGGCTCTCGCCGATGGTCTGCAGCTCGCTGCCATGGAACATCGGGCCCGTCACCACATAGGCCTCGCCGTCGCGCACCGCCATCGCGCGCACCGCTTCCTCGACCCGCGCCCACAACCGGCGGTTGTTCTGCGGATTCTGCGGGATCATGTTCGCCAGCGAGAAGGACTCGGCCATCGCCTGCGGGTTCCAGCGGTCGCCGGCCGGGCTCATGTGGCCGCGGTCGAAACCGCTGCGGCGATAGTCGGCCAGCGTCGCGCCCTCGCCAGCCGGCAGGCGCCGCTCGGCGAAGAAGCGATTGGTGCGGACCTCGTCCTTCGCTTCGGCCAGGTGCGCGGCGCTCAGGTGCTCGGCCGACCACAGCGGCGTGTGGGTGATGCCCGAGTGCAGCACGGCGAAATCCGAATAGCAGATCAGCCGGGCCTGCCGGACCATCTTCGGGTTGGTGAGTTCGGGTTCCAGGCCGGCGGGAGAGAATTGCGGACACGACGAAGCGAATGCCGTCGCGGAGATCGACAGCGCGCAGAGCGCGGCGAACCATTTCATGTGCGTCTTTTTTCGGGAAAAAAGGGCGCATTGTAATGGAGGGCCCGGGCGGCGCGAAACCGGCGGCCCGGGCCCTTGTGTTGCAAGATGTATCGCGCCGTCAATCGGCGCGGAGGTCGGCCCGCAGGTCGGCGCGGCGAATCCAGCGCAGCAGCTCGCCGCCGCCCGAGAAGTAATCGATCCTCAGCCAGTCGCCCTCGCGCGCGAGCACGGCGGCGACGTCGCCCTTCACCAGCCAGGCACGCGTGACGGCCTGCATGCCCGGCGCCGAATAGAGCGGCGCGCGCGGGCTCGCGACCGTGATGAAGCCGCGCCAGTCGCGCGCCTCGCCCAGGCTCAAGGTATCGCCCACGGCGATGGTGGGCACGTCGCAGTTCGGCAGATCGCCGAGCGCCTGCACCGTCCATGCGCCCCGCGCGTCCCGCTGCATCACGATGTGGCCGCCGCGCTCGCCCGCGAAGCCGGTGGCGAAATCGAGGCGGCCATGTTCGTCCGGCCGGCCCGTCATCAGGAAACGGCAGGTCGGATCGCGATCGGGATTATTGGCCGCCGGCGCGGTGGAAGGATTGTCGAACCAGCCCGTCACGAGGCCGTGGTCGACCGCGAGCCGCAGGCTGCGATAGTCGAGCTGCGCGCCGGGCAGGCTGCGCAACGCGTAGATGCCGGCGCGCGGTTCGCCGCCGGCGCGGGCGGCCGTGCTGCCCGCCAGGGCCAGGGCCGCGGCGAGGACGATGAAGATGCGCTTCACTGGATGGTTCTCCTGCTCTCCCGTTCGGCCGGGCCGCTGCCGGCCCGTGCGTCAAAACGTTTACAATATGACCCCTGCCTGACCTCACCTCGCACGCGCTTCATGACCACTGCCGACCTCACCGACGATCTCCCGCCCCTCCACGAAGACACCCTCTGGCGCGACAACGGCTGGACCGCCCGCGTGATCAAGAACGAGGACGACGACGGCTGGGCGGTGGAGATGATCAAGGACGGCGAGGCCGAGCCGGCGCTGGTCGGCCCCTGGACCATGGGCCGCGACAAGAAGAATCCGAAGCCGCTCGACGCCAATGCGTTCCGCACCCTGGTCAAGACCGCCTCGGAAGTCCTGCGCCGCCACGAGCAGCAGCGCGAGGCGATGCTGCACAAGGAAGTCACGGTGTGGACCGACGAGCGCAGCGTGTCCGTCACGCTCGACATCGTGCCCGACGAGGACCAGCCCTACGCCATCCTGAAGGCCTTCGACGACAGCGGCGAGCAGCTGGGCCAGGCCACCGTGCAAGCCGGCTTCCGCCTCGACAAGGCCAGCGCGACGCGCTGGATCGCGCGCGACTTCGAACGTCCCGACTGAACCTGCCGCCCTCGTCGATTCAGATTCAATCCTTCAAGGCATCCTGCAGGGCCTTCTTCTCGGCGCGGCGCGCGGGCGTCGCGTTCTCGCGCGCCGCGCGTGCCCTCAGGAAGGCCTGTTCGTCATACACGCATCCGGCCGCGTAATGGCCTTCGTCGATCGTGAAGGCCCGCAAGGCGTGATCCGCGTCGAGGTCCTTGCGCACGATCGCGTCCTGGCCCATCCGCAGCTCGACGCGTAGCCCCTCGCGCGGCACCATCGCCAGCAGGTCCTCGACCGGATGCGCCGAGGCCACCACCAGGAACACCGCGCTGCGACTGTTCAGCAGCACCGTGTCCGAGCTCACGCCGAGCGTGCTTAGCGCCGGGTCCACCTTCCAGGCCACGCCGGGCGCGCCGCCGAGCGTCGTCGCCGAAGGCAGGCCGACCGCGTGCCGGTCGACCTGCTCGTTGAAGGCGGCCAGTCGATCGAAGGAGACGCGGCACTGCACGATCTCGCCGAGCAGCTTGCGCGAATCGGCAGCGGTGGTGGCCCCGGTGGCCGTGGCTGCATGCACCGGCGCGGCCAGGCCCTGGGCCAGCGCGAGGCCGACTAACAGCGCGGCCAACAGCGCGGCCAGGCGCGACTTGATCAGCGCGCCCATCACTTCACCACGCAATCGGTCAGCGACAGGTAATCGGTGTGCAGGGTGTAGCCGATCGAGCAGATCGCATTGAATTTCGCCCCCACCGGCAGCGCGTCGAGCTTGCGCGCCTCGGCGTCGTCGAAGCCGCTCAGGCGCGCGAGTTCCTCGTCGGGCTGGGACGGGTCGCCCGCCGACAGGATATTGCCGCCCACCAGCGCCTGCGAATGCTCGACCACCACCGCGCTGAAGCGGATCCGCTTGTCGTCGCCGAACTCGGGCAGGCCCGACACCATGTTGTCGTTCTTCGCGTAACGCGAGTACAGCTCGATCAGGCGCACCTTCTTGACGACAGGGGCGGCGTGCGCGACGGGCAGCGCCATCGCCAGGGAAGCGGCCAGCATCGCGCCGGCCGAGACGAGTCGGATTCTCTTTGCAAGCATGCTTGTTCTCTCGGCGTCGGGGTTGTTGTTCTACGCGCCGGCGTCCAGCGGCATGCGGCGCGACGCGACGCGTAATGTATCAGAAGGACAAGACATCCATGACCACGCGCCGGCGCCCGCGAACCCGTTGCGCGAGCAAGCAGAAAACGAAACGCGCGACATGCCGTGGGACATGTCGCGCGTTTCGACGAGGCGACCGGGAAACAGCGGCGCAGCCCGCGCCGCGCCGGTTCAGCAGCCGGTATTCCTCACCCGCTCGACCTCCAGCCCGAACCAGGGGCGCAGGCGCGTGCCGAGCACGTTGCCGGCGAACGCGCAGACCAGCCACAGCCAGCCGTGCAGGCTGCCCGAGACGATCCCGCTGAAGTAGGCGCCGATGTTGCAGCCATAGGCCAGGCGCGCGCCGTAGCCCAGCAGCAGGCCGCCCACCACGGCCGCCAGCAGCGAGCGCCGCGGGATGCGCCAGACCGGCGCGTAGCGACCGGCCAGCGCCGCGGCGGCCATCGCGCCGAGGATGATGCCGATGTCCATCACGGTGGTCACGTCGTGGCTGGCCGGCGCCGACAGCGCGGCCGCGTTCGGGCCCGCGAGCCAGTACTTCCAGCTCGCCACGTCGAGGCCGAGCGAGGCGAAACCCTTGGCGCCCCACAGCGCGAAGGCCGAGGTCACGCCCCAGGGGCGGCCCGACAGCGCGAGCGTGGCGAAGTTGAGCACCGCCAGCGCCACCGCGCCGGCCAGCATCGGCCAGGGGCCGTGCAGCCAGGGCGAGGCATGCGGCGCGCGCTCGGGCGCGTTGACCAGGCGGCCGTGGCGGCGTTTCTCGATGGCCACGGTCAGCGCGGCGATCGCGGCGAACACCGCGAGGTTCAGCACGATCGCGGGCGCCACGCCGAGCGCGTGCACCAGCGAGAGCGGCTTGAGTTGCGGCATCGAGGTCCAGAACGGCATGTGGGCGGTGGCCACCACCGAGCCGACGATGAAGGCCAGCAGCGTGACGATCATGCGCGTGCTGCCGCCACCGACCGTGTAGAGCGTGCCCGAGGCGCAGCCGCCGCCGAGCTGCATGCCGATGCCGAAGATGAAGGCGCCGACGATCACCGAGGTGCCGGCCGGCGAGACCAGCCCGACCACCGGCTGCCCGAACAGCGACCCGGCCGACAGCGCCGGGAAGAACAGCAGCACGCCGATCGCGAGCATCAGCATCTGCGCGCGCAGGCCGGCGCCGCGGCCGTCGGCGATGAACACGCGCCAGGCCGAGGTGAAACCGAAGGCGGCGTGGTAGAGCGTCATGCCGAGCAGCGCGCCCACCAGGTAGAGCGCGGCCTGGCGCAGGCTGACGGTCTGCGCGAGATAGATCGCGCCGAGCAGCACCAGCACCAGCGCGATGCCGAGCGGCTTGGGATTGATGGAATCGAAGGCGCGCGGCGCGGGAGCCGGCGACGAGGGCAAGGTCGACATGGGCGGATACGGCGAAAACGTGAGAGGAGGAACGAGCGGACCGGCGAGGCGCGGATCGCGGCCGGCGGGATCGCGGCACACGGAATCAGGCGGAATCGGGCGGCCTCGATCGGCCGGGGCGCCGATCGGATGGATCGGGCCGTCCAGGCGGCCGGCCTCGCGCGATCGATGCGAGGGCGGCGGGCCCGGGCTGGCGTAGGCCGGGCGCAAGCGTAGCATGAAACGCCGTTCGCGGCCGGGGCCGGAACGGCGGCGGCGATGGTGGCGGCGCAGGCACGCTGGACGAACGCGCGGAAGTTCAGGCTCGCGATGGTTTGCGGGCCACCACCGTCATGCGAAGCGAATCGTGGTGCACATTCCCGGCGCGTCGATGCCGCCTCGGTGCCGCTTCAGCCGCCTCAGTGCGAGCCGTCGCGCTCGAAGCTGAACAGGCGCTCGGCACGCCGGATGCCGTTGCCCTCGCGATGATCGACCATCACCATGCCCTGGTCGCGTACCGCCCAGCCGGGCCGGGCCAGCACCTCGGCGCGCGGTTGGCTGTCGATGCCGCCCAGCCCCTCGTCGGGCGGCGCGGTGCTGTCGTCGAGCGAGGCGTTCGAATGAATCACGTTGTCCTGCAGCGGCGAGGCCTCGCGACGCGCTTCCTGCCCCTTGCCGTCGACGTCGACGGAATTGTCGGTGCTCGCCATGTTGGCATTGTCGAGCGAGGTGATGCGCGCCGCCGCGCGGCGCACCGGGTCGGCATGCTGGTCGCCGCGTTCGCCTCGCTCGATCGGCGGCAGGCCGGTCGGCGTCTTGCCGGCCACCGTTTCCGGCGTCTGGTTGCGCGCGAAGCCGCTGGCCTGCGCGCTCGCGTCCGGCTGGTCCTTGCCGGCGGCCGGCGTCTTCACCGGGCTCTCGCCGACCTTCTCGTGCTGTTGCTGCGGATAGGGATTCGATTTGACCGGTTTCATTCGGGCTCCTTGCCATCACCGGGATGCAACGCCCCCGGCGTTCGGCTCGATGGTTGCGGGACGGCGCGAGGCGCCGCGGATGGCGGGCGCCTCGCGCTCTGCTCCCACGGATCACGCAAATCGCATGCCGCGCCGGCACGCCGCCAGGCGGCGGCGTCTCGCGTGGCCACTGCCTCCACTACATCCTGGTTTGCAAATCTTCCAGGGACCGGCGCCCTGCTCCGACCCCGCGCCTCAAGGCGCCTCGTCGGGGCGTCGCGTCGGGTCGAAATCGCGCCAGCGGCCATCCTGCCAGTCGCCGTCGCAACGCTCGACCGACAGGGCGCCGGTGGAACGCAGGATCTCCTCGGCGGCGCCCGCATTGGCCTCGTCGACATGCGCGGCCAGCACCACGCCGTGCTCGGTGCGCGCCAGCGTGCCGGTGCCCTCCTCGGCCCGCCCGCGCATGCGCGAGAGCGCGCCGCCGAACGCGCCGACGTAGGCGCCGGCCAGCGTGGTGGCGACCGGCACCCACCAGGGCGTGTGCCCGATCGCGTAGATGACCAGCCCCAGCAGCAGCCCGAGCGCCACGCCGCGCAGCGTGCCGGCGATGGCGCCGCGGCCGCCCGGCCTGGCCGCCGAATCGGCATAGACGTCGCCGCCGATCGGAAAGCGCCCATGCTGGCCGCTCGGGTTGAGGAAGAAGATCGAGATGTCGTCGCGCCGGAATTGCCGGTCCAGCAGGCGGCGCCGGCCGTTCTCGGCGTCGTTGAAGGTGTGGAAGTTGCCTGTCACGATCATCGCCATGATGTCCTCCTGGTTCGAGCCGGCGCCTCGCGCCCCTGCTCTCGATGACGCAAGGGCCGTGCCGGCTGCGGCACACTCGCCTTCCGGCCTCGCGCGGCACGGGGCTTGCGCGCTCGACGTCGATCCACATGGAACCACCGGGAGGCTCGACCATGATTCGGGTAAGGGAGGTGATGTCGCGCGATGTCGTGTCGGTCGCCGTGCACGACACGATCCGGCACGCGGCGCAGCACATGGCGTATTACGACGTCGGCGCGCTACCGGTCTGCGAGCGCGGCCGGCTGGTCGGCATCGTGACCGATCGCGACCTCACGGTGCGCGCGCTGGCCGGCGAGGTAGGCCTGGACGAGGCGATCGGCGAGGTGCTCACGCGGCGGCCGGTCTGCTGCCGCGACGACGAGGATCTCGACACGGTCCAGCAGCGCATGGCCGAGGCGCGGATTCGCAGGACGCCCGTCGTCGACGGGCAAGGCAGGCTGGTGGGCATGCTCTCGCTGGGCGATATCGCGACGCGCGCGGGCGGCGCCTCGCGCGAGGAAGTGTCGAATACGCTGGAGCGGGTCTCGCAGCCGGAGCGCTGAGGCCAGGCCGCGAGCGGGCTTGCAGGACGTGTCGAGCGGGGAAGACCGGGCGGGATCGGAACGGAACCGAGGCGGGGCTGAAGCGGAACTGAAAAGCGGCGCCCGAAGCGGGATCAGTAGGTCGGCAGGCCGATGCAGGCGTTCGGATCGGCCGAGGCGCAGGCGATCGAATAACCGGCCGCGCTGGTGGCCAGCATGTCCTTGCCCGCGTCGAGCGCGTCGCGCACGTCGTCGGGGCAGCGTTCGTAGGTGATGAAGGCGGTGCAGGCAACGGCCGACATCACGACCAGCGAAAAAGCGATCTTTTCGAGTACGACGAAACGGTGAGGCATCCCTCAATCCTCCTTTGAGGCGCCATTCTAGCTCAGCTCAGGGTTTTTACCTAGGGTTTCCACCTAGGGTGACGAGCATCTGCCTGGCGCCGCCGCCCTTCCGCCCCGCCGGGTGCGGCGGCGCAAGGCCGCGCCGGACGCGGAGTTGCATCGAGCTGTCGGTTTCACGCAACACGCAGGTGCGCCGGCGGCCGGAAGGAAATGAGGGTCGCAAAAACGGAAACGGCGCGAGCCGCCTTCGCGGGACTCGCGCCGTGGAGGCGGCAGGCGGCCCGCCCGGCCCATGGCCCGGCGAGCGCGCCGTGCCGGCTCAGATCGCCTTGGTCACCGGCGCCTTGGCGGCCGGATCGGTGGTGCTGATCCGGCCCGTTTCGACGTGGCCGGCGATGCGGCGCAGCCAGGACGGGTTGTCGGCCACCGTGAACTGCAGGTCGTACCACGAGGCGCTGCACGACAGGTCCCAATGCGACTCGACGCTCTTGCCGGCCGGGACCGTCAGGGTCCGCGGGGCCTGGCCATAGGCCAGGTCGACCGCCGTCACCGTCATCGCGGCACTGCCGCCGTTGGCCAGCGTCACGTAGACGTTGCCGTTGGCCACGTCGTAGCAGGTCGTCAGGTCCGGATGCGCGGCGGCCTCGCCCGAGGCCGAGCCGATGAAGCGGCGGAAATAGCCGTTCGGGCCATATACATGCACCACGTAGCCGCCGCCGGCGTCGAGCGCCCAGGTGTCGGAGAGCTGCTTGCCGGCCTCGACCGTGTAGGCGCGCGGCATCGCCGTCGCGTCGTTGGTGTAGACCCAGAAGTGCGCGCCCGCCGTGCCGCCGTTGGCGAAGGTGAGGGTGTAGCCGGCATTGCCCAGCTGGCCGTTCACGTGCAGCTCGTAGGGCGTGGCGCGCGCCAGGCGCGTGCCGGGCTCCTGCGCGGCGATGCTCGGCGCGGCGGTGGCCGCCGGTGCCGCCTGCGAGGTCGGCAGCGCGCATTGCAGGTCGGCCGTGGCCACGTAGTTCGCGGTGTTCGGCAGGCTCGGGAAGCTCGCGTCCGACTTGGTGAAGTCGAGCGTCGAGGTCAGGTCGCCGCATACCGCGCGGCGCCACGGCGAGATATTGGTTTCCTTCACGCCGAAACGCTGCTCGATGAATTGCAGCACCGAGGTGTGATCGAACACCTGCGAGCTGACGAAGCCGCCCTTCGACCAGGGCGAGACCACGAACATCGGCACGCGCGGCCCCAGGCCGTAAGGCAGCGTGTCGGCGGTGTAGGTGCCCTGCTGGGTGGCCGTCACCACGTTGTGGCGCTCCAGCGAGATATCCACCGTGCTCGCGCCGACGTTGACGGGCGGATTGGCGACGAAGGTCGGCGGCTGCGGCGGCACCATGTGGTCGAACAGGCCGTCGTTCTCGTCGTACATGATGAACAGGACGGTCTTGCTCCACACCTCGGGGTTCGAGGTCAGCGCGTCGAGGATCGTCGAGATGTAGTTCGCGCCGTACAGCGGCGTGAACTTGGGGTGCTCCGAGTAGGCCGCCGGCGGCAGCAGCCAGGACACCTGCGGCAGCGCGTTGGCCTGCACGTCGGCCTTGAGCTGGTCCAGCGTGCGCGTGCTGTTGCCGCGCTGCTGCAGGGAGGAGCCGGCCGGCGCGTTCACGATGTTCTGGAACGCCGCCAGCATGTTGGTGCCGTAGTTGCCGGTGAAGTTGTCGAAGCCGGTGCCCTGCTGGTAGACCTGCCAGGAGATGCCGGCCTTCTCGAGCCGCTCGGGATAGGTCGTCCACGAGAAGGGCTGGAGCTGGATCGCGTCGAACGGGTTGTCGATGTAGTCCGTGTTGTCGAGCAGCGGGCCGCCGCCAGTGGCGAGCGGATCGACCATGCCCGTCATCAGGTACATGCGGTTCGGGTGCGTGTTGCCGGGGATCGAGCAGAAGTAGTGATCGCAGACGGTGAAGGCATCGGCCAGCGCGTAGTGGAACGGAATGTCGTCCCGCACGTGATAGCCCATCGTCATGTTGGTCTTCTGCACCGCCCACTGGTCGCCGCGGCCATGATTGATCGCGCCGTGGGTGGTCGCCCAGGTATGCGGCAGGCCGCCGATGCACTGCGCGTTCACGGCCGGGTTGGTGGTGTCGTAGCGGAACGGCGCAATTACCTTGGTCGGATCTTCCTTGCGAGGCTGGAACCAGACCGGCTGGCCGTTGGGCAGGGTCACCGGGAAGCGGTCGTTGTAGCCGCGCACGCCGCTCAGGTGGCCGAGGTAGTGATCGAAGGAGCGGTTCTCCTGCATGAACACCACGATGTGCTGCACATCCTGGATGGTGCCCGTGACCGTGGCCGGCTCGATGGCCAGGGCCTTGCGGATCGATTCGGGCAACAGCGTGGTGGCGGCGGTGGCGCCCGCCAGGCTGGCGGAGAACTTCAGGAAATCGCGTCGGGATTGGGTGACCATGTGGGGTCCTGATGATGTCGGTCGTCGTGGTGCGGCGCTCAGGATTTCGGCGCCGTGAAGCCGGGCGGGCAATGCAGCTGGGCGGTCGCGACCGCGCCGTTGCCGCAGGCCGCCTTGGGCGGCGGCGCGTTCGGGCTGGCGGGCGCCGACGAGGTGCCGTCGCCATTGCATGCGCCGAGCAGCGCCGCGCTCGCGAGCGTGCCGGTCAGGATCAGGTGCCGTAGTGCCGGCGTCTGCATGGGTTTTCTCCGTCGAATGATATCCGGCGGACGCGGGCCCGCGTCCGGGACGCGGCACCGCTCACCCACGTTGCGCGCGCCGCGTGACGATAATGACCGATTGTTACAGCGCGGTGTTCGGGCCCCGCCAAGCCGATCCCCGCTGGGCTCGGCGGGTGACATTGGAAGGCTTCTCGGAAGTATTTCGGAAGCGGGACGGGACAGATCGGGACGGCGGCGGTGGATTCCCCGGCGCGCGAATCGGGACAAACCCCGCCGGCGTTTCGCCCGCCGCCCCGTTCCGGGATCGAGGCGAATGCACTACGATGTGCGACAGGGTTCCGGCGCGCATCGAGACGCTCGCGGCATGCGCGGATCGGCACCCGCATCGGCCACGACATTCAGGGAGACGAGATCGCATGTCCAGCGCCCCCCTTCCCGCTGACGAAGCCTCGCGGCTCGCGAAGCTACGCAGCCTGCAGTTGCTCGACACCCCGGACGAGGAACGCTTCGATCGGATCACCCGGCTCGCGAGACGAATCTTCGACGTGCCGATCGCCCTCGTCTCGCTGGTCGACGAGAACCGCCAGTGGTTCAAGAGCTGCTTCGGGCTCGATGTGCGGGAGACCTCGCGCGACATGTCTTTCTGCGCGCACGCGATCCTCTCCCAACAGACGCTGGTGATCCCCGACGCCACGCTCGACCCGCGCTTCGCCGACAACCCGCTGGTGACCGGCGCGCCCGGCATCCGCTTCTACGCGGGCCATCCGCTGGCCCTGCCCGACGGCACCAATCTCGGCACGCTATGCCTGATCGACACGCGCTCGCGCGAGGTCGACCCCGACGATCTCGCCCACCTGCGCGACCTGGCCGGGCTGGCCGAGCGCGAGGTGGCGACGGTGCAGATGGCCACGCTCGACGCGCTGACCTCGCTGTCGAACCGGCGCGGCTTCGAGGCGCTGGCCCGGCACGCGCTGAACGCCTGCAAGCGCGGCGGCCGGCGCGCCTCGCTGCTGTTCTTCGACCTCAACGACTTCAAGCAGATCAACGACCGCTACGGCCATGCCGAGGGCGACCGCGCGCTGACCCTGTTCGCCCGCTCGCTGACCACCGTGCTGCGCGAGATGGACGTGGTCGGCCGGCTCGGCGGCGACGAATTCGTGGCCCTGCTGATCACCTCGCACGAGGTGGACGCGCCCGGCATCGTCGAGCGGCTGCGCGAGAATCTCGACGCGCGCACCGAACAGGCCTCGCTCGATTACGCTATCCGCTTCAGCGTCGGCCATGTCGACTACGACCCGCGCGAGGACCTCTCGGTCGAGCAGTTGCTGGCCGAATCGGACACGCGCATGTACGCGGACAAGCATCGCCGCAAGTCGGGCGGTTCGCGCTGATCGCCCCGGCCGCGCGCCGCGCTCGCCGATTGCCGTCGATTCGCGTGAGAATCCCACCTTGTGCGCTTCATTCGTTCCACCGGGAGTCATTCGATGCAGCTTGCCGCTTCATTCGTCGCCATTCTTTCCGCGCTGATGCTGGGCGCCATGATCCCCGGGCCGAGCTTCGTGCTGGTGGCGCGCAACGCGATCGGGCTGTCGCGCCGCGACGGGCTCGCCACCGCGCTGGGCATGGGCATCGGCGGCCTGATATTCGCCGGCATCGCGCTGGCGGGCCTCTATACCCTGCTGCGTTCGGTGGCCTGGCTCTATGTGGGGCTGAAGGTGGCGGGCGGGCTCTACCTGCTCTACCTGGCGCTGCAGATCTGGCGCGGCGCGAAGCGGGACTTCGCATTCGACGCCGATATCGCCCGGCATGGCGGCCAGCCGCTGCGCTCCTTGCGCGTCGGCCTGACCACCCAGCTGAGCAACCCGAAGACGGCGATCTGGTACGGCAGCATCTTCGCGGCGCTGTTGCCCGCGCATCCGCCGCTCATCACCTACCTGGTGCTGCCGCCGGCCGTGTTCGCGATCGAGATGGGCTGGTACACCATCGTCGCGCTCGGCTTCTCGACGCGCCGGCCGCGCGAACTGTACCTGCGCGCCCGCGGCGTGATCGACCGGCTCGCCGCCGGCGCGATCGCCGCGCTGGGGCTGCGCCTGATCCTCAACGCCCGCGGCACAGGGCTGTGAGCGCGAGGCCGGCGGCAAGCCGGCCTGGCTCCGCGTGCAGCCGAGGCACGCGAAGCCGGGGCCCGGCTCGCGAAATGCCGGCGCGCAAGCCACCGCGCGCCGCCCGTCGAGACGGGCGCGCGTTTCACTTCATGGATGACGAGGAATGGCCAGGGTGGCGGCGACGGGCGAAGGCCCGTCAGTGCCGCTTCTGCTGCCGCAGGTCGTCGCGCACGCGCTTGGCGGCCAGCAGGGCGACGTAGTCGAGGATGCGCGCGCCGTCGCGATATTCGGCGAGCGTCTTTTCGTAGAGTTCGGAAACGGTTTCCTTCGGCATGCGGGTTTCGGAGGCGATCGATTCGACGATCTCTTCGACGTTGATCTGCGCGGCCATGTGTTGCGCTCCAGGGGATGGACGAACGAGGGACGGACGATAACGACAACGGGCCCGGCGACGGCGGGGAAGCACATTGAACGACGCCGCTATCCGTTGCGCAAATTGAATCGCGCTATGGATTTCGCGGTGTCATCGTCGGTAATTGCCCGAGAATCGCGCCAGGAAGCCGGGCGTTAGGCCCGGCGCGGCTCGCGCACGGTCCGGCCCCGAGCGAGGCATCCCGCGTGCGTCGCGCGCCGTGTTCCGGCCGTCGCACGATGCATGCCTCGCCGCCGCCAGCCCCCCCGCCCGCGGCGCGAGCGCGGGCGATCTGCCCCCGTGCCGTTTGCCAAAGCCGCCCCAGTCAAGTACCTTGGACGCCGTTTGGCGATCCGCGCCACGTTTCCCGACCGTCCCCACCGGAGGCCGTACCACGATGGATTTCGCCGTTCGCCGCCGCCTCGTCGCGGCTTTGCCCGCCGCCCTGTCGCTCGTCGTCACGCTCGGCGCCGGCCTTGCCGCCGGCAACGCCCAGGCCGCCGACTCGATCACCGTCGCCTCGAAGATCGATACCGAAGGCAGCCTGCTCGGCAACCTGATCGCGCAGGTGCTCAAGTCGCACGGCCTTGCCGTGGTCGACAAGATCAGCCTGGGCGCCACGCCGATCGTGCGCCGCGCCCTCACGTCAGGCGAGATCGACATCTACCCCGAATACACCGGCAACGCCGCGTTCTTCTTCAACAAGACCGACGACCCGGTCTGGAAGGATGCCGCCAAGGGTTACGCCGAAGCCAAGCGGCTCGACTACTCGGCCAACCACCTGGTCTGGCTCGCGCCGGCGCCGGCCAACAACACCTGGGGCATCGCGGTGCTCGGCCCGCTGGCCGGCCAGCAGCACCTGAAGTCCTTCAGCGAGTTCGGCCGCTGGATCGCCGGCGGCGGCAAGGTCAAGCTGGCCGCCTCGGCCGAGTTCGTCAACAGCGCCTCGGCCCTGCCCTCGTTCGAGAAGACCTACGGCTTCAAGCTCAAGCCCGACCAGTTGCTGGTGCTCTCGGGCGGCGACACGGCCGCCACCATCCGCGCGGCCGCCGCGCAGACCGACGGCGTCAACGCGGCGATGGTCTACGGCACCGACGGCGCGATCGCCGCCTCGGGGCTGGTGCTGCTCGACGACGACAAGAAGGTGCAGCCCGTCTACGCGCCCGCGCCGGTGATCCGCGAGGCGGTGCTGAAGGCGCATCCGCAGATCGCCGACTGGCTCAAGCCGGTATTCGCCAGCCTCGACCTCAAGACCCTGCAGACGCTCAACAGCCGGATCCAGATCAACGGTGAACCGGCCGCGCACGTCGCCGCCACCTACCTCAAGGCCAAGGGCTTCGTGCAATGAGCGAGGCCGCCGCGCCCGCGGCGAACGCTGCCCCCTCCCCGCGCCTCGACCGGATCGGCGTGCTGGTCATGCTGGCCGTGCTCGGCGCGCTGGCCCTGCCCTTCGTGACCTTCCGCGCCAACCGGATCGTGCCCGGCCACGGGCTCGGCGTGCTCGCCGCCTTCCCCGGCACGCTCGCGGCGCTGGCGATCGCCGGCTGGCTGGCGGCGGCCGCCTTCGCGCTGCTGCCGGGCCGGCCGCTGCGGCGCGCGCTGGCGGGCGCGCTCGCGCTGGCCTGGCTCGGCTACTGGCTCGGCGCGGCGCCCGCGCGGCTGGTGGATGCCGATTCGGCCGCGATCGCGCGGATCTCGCCGGCCGCCGGCGCCTGGCTGCTGCTGTTCGCCTTCGCGGTGCTGATCGCCGACGCGCTGGCGCGGCTCGGCCTGTCGCCCGCGCGGCGCGTGCTGGCCCTGGTGGTCGCGCTGGCGGCGGTGGGCGCGGCGCTGGCCAGCGGCATCTGGGACGGCCTGTCGGTGATGCAGGAATACGCGGTGCGCGCCGATACCTTCTGGACCGAGGCGCTGCGCCATCTCGAACTGGTGGCCGGCTCGACCTTCGCCGCCTTCGCGGTGGCGCTGCCGCTGGGCATCGGCTGCGCGCACCGGCCGGCCTGGCGCGCCACCCTGATGCCGGTGCTCAACGTGGTCCAGACCATCCCCAGCATCGCCCTGTTCGGCATCCTGATGGTGCCGCTCGGCCTGCTGGCCGCCCACCTGCCGCTGGCCGCCGCGCTCGGCATCAGCGGCATCGGCCCGGCCCCGGCCCTGGTCGCGCTGTTCCTCTACGCGCTGCTGCCGATCGTCTCGAGCGTGGTGGTCGGCATCGATCGCGTCGATCCCGGCGTGGTGGAGGCGGCCGCGGCAATGGGCATGACGCGCCGCCAGCGCGTGCTCGACATCGAGCTGGCGCTGGCCCTGCCGGTGATCCTGGCCGGGCTGCGCATCGTGCTGGTGCAGAACGTCGGACTCGCCGCGGTGGCCGCGCTGATCGGCGGCGGCGGCTTCGGCACCTTCATCTTCCAGGGGCTCGGCCAGGCCGCCACCGACCTGGTGCTGCTCGGCGCGCTGCCCACCATCGCGCTGGCCTTCGTGATCTCGGTGCTGTTCGACGCCGCGATCCAACTGACACAACTGACGCAACGGAACCCGGCATGATCGAAATCGAAGGCGTGAGCCGCCGCTTCGGCTCCCTGCTCGCGGTGGACCAGGTCTCGCTCGAGATCGCGCCCGGCACCGTCACCGCCCTGGTGGGCGCCTCGGGCAGCGGCAAGTCCACCCTGCTGCGCATGATCAACCGCCTGATCGAGCCGAGCGCCGGCACCATCCGCATCGACGGCGTCGACACCGCCACGCTGCGCGGCGAGACGCTGCGGCGCGGCATCGGCTACGTGATCCAGGGCCACGGGCTGTTCCCGCACTGGAGCGTGGCGCGCAATATCGCCACCGTGCCGACCCTGGCCGGCTGGTCGAAGTCACGCATCGCCGAGCGCGTCGACGAACTGCTGCACCTGTTCGACCTCGATCCCTCGGTGTATCGCCACAAGCTGCCGCACCAGCTCTCGGGCGGGCAGCAGCAGCGCGTCGGCGTGGCGCGCGCGCTGGCCGCCGAACCGGCCATCCTGCTGATGGACGAGCCGTTCGGCGCGCTCGACCCGCTGATCCGCGGCAAGGCCCAGGACGACCTGGCGGCCCTGCAGCGGCGCCTGAAGGTCACCGTGGTGCTGGTCACGCACGACATCGACGAGGCGCTGCGGCTGGGCGACCAGATCGCCGTGATGGACGGCGGCAAGCTGCTGCAGGCGGCTCCGCCGGCGCAGCTGCTGGCACGCCCCGCGCCGGGTTTCGTCGAGCGCCTGGTGGCCGGCGCGGAACGGCCGCTGCGGCTGCTGGCCTTGACGCCGGTGGCGCGCCTGGCCGAGCCGGGCCAGGCCAGCGGCGCGCCGGTCGACGGCGCGAGCTCGCTGCGCGATGCCTTGTCCGAGCTGCTCTGGCGCGGCGCCGACGCGCTGCCGGTAACGGCGCCGCCCGGCGAGCCGGCGCGGCGCATCACGCTCGCGGCGCTGGTGGCGCACGCGCGCAGCGGCGCATGAGCGGCCGCGCCTTCCCCGCCCTGGCGCGGTTCGCCGCGCTGGCCGCCCTGCTGGTGCTGATCGGGCGGCCCGACTGGCTGCAGCCGCTGTTCGCGCCGCTCGCCGAGCACGGCGCGCCGGCCATCTACGACCGCGCGAGCCTGGTCGATCTCACCCTCTCCCACCTGGCGATCGTGGCCGCCTCCAGCCTGATCGGCTCGGCGCTGGCGATGCTGGCCGGGATCGCCGTGACGCGCCCGGCCGGCGCCGATTTCCTGCCGGTGGCGCGCAGCATCGCCAACCTCGGCCAGACCTTCCCGCCGGTGGCGGTGCTCGCGCTGGCGGTGCCGGCGGTCGGCTTCGGCGCCAAGCCGGTGCTGCTCGCGCTGACGCTCTACGGCCTGCTGCCGGTGTTCGAGAGCACCCTCGCCGGCCTGGGCTCGATCGCGCCCGCCACCCTCGAGGCCGCGCGCGGCATGGGCATGAGCGAGCGGCAGCGGCTACTGTCGATCGAGCTGCCGCTGGCCGCGCCGGTCATCCTCAACGGCGTGCGGCTGGCCGTGGTGATCAACCTCGGCACCGCGACGATCGGCTCGACGGTGGCCGCCAAGGGGCTCGGCGACGTGATCATCGCCGGCCTGCAGACCTCGAACACCGCCTTCGTGCTGCAAGGCGGCGTGATCGTGGCGCTGCTGGCGGTGCTGGTCTACGACGCGCTCGGCTTCGCCGGCCGGTGGCTTGCGCCCGCCCAGGGTGCGGCAGGCGCACGGACGACGCGCGGCTGATCCAGCCGCCGCGCGCCGCGCCATTCGGCGCCGGCACGATCGAGGCAAGGCCGCGGCATTCGCCAGGAACGATTCGCGCCGCGTGCCAATCCGCCGATTTCCCCGCAAAAACCAATCGATCGTTTCATCCATGAATAAACGATGGCGCCTTCCATATTCTCCTATCGATTTTCCGAAATGCTTTCGATTCCGATATTCATCCGTTACTACCTGAAATACGGGAATGAAATGTCTCGTATGAAAATTGGCGCGCAAACGATTGACTGATCATCCTCGCGAAATCTCCTGCCTTTCCATACTTGCAATATCCCAGAAAGCATCCTTGAATTCCGCTACCAACAAGCACTTTCGCCTATGAATAAGCTATTTATTATCGCCTCTCGATTCTCATGATCGGGGTCAACACTATTCGGGTTCCGGAAGGTAAAGAAAAAAACAAATGTCCCGTTAACGCGATTACGACAGGCACTCGTCACGCCCGTTTTCGTCTCGAACCCCAATTGAAGAGGCCACCATGAAAATTCTCAGGCTGGGCATCAAACATAAACTGCTCGGCGGTTTCGGCATACTCGCGGCGATCGTGGTGGGCGTCTCGGCATTCGCGCTGCATGCGCTCTCGGACGCCAATCTCGCCTTCACCCGCTACACGGCCGGCGTGAACGCGCGCGCCAATACCGCGGCGCAGATCCGCATGGCGGTCGACCGGCGCGCGATCGCGGCGCGTAACCTGGTATTGGTGACCAAGCCCGACGATATCGCCCTGGAAAAAGCCGACGTCGAGCGCGCGCATGCCGACGTGCAGCGCTACCTGGCCCAGCTCCAGTCGATGCTCGCCAGCGCGAGCGACACCACGCCCGAG
This sequence comes from Burkholderia sp. SJZ089, assembly GCF_007828315.1. Taxonomy (NCBI): domain Bacteria; kingdom Pseudomonadati; phylum Pseudomonadota; class Betaproteobacteria; order Burkholderiales; family Burkholderiaceae; genus Burkholderia; species Burkholderia sp. SJZ089. Next base: position 33,744 of record NZ_VIUM01000034.1, read on the forward strand.
GCGCGCCAGCTCGCCGCCGACATCGCCAACGTCGAGAGCCGCTACGGGCCGGTGGCGCTGGCGATCGTCCAGCAGGCGCTGGCCGGCCAGCGCGAGGACGCGATCGCCGCGATCGACGACAAGTGCCGGCCGCTGCTGGCCGAGCTGGTGCGCGCCACCGACGCCTACGCGAGCTACACGCGCGAACGCGAGAGCGCGCTCGCGCAGGCCGGCGTGGAACGCTACGACACCGCGCGCAACCTGATGCTGGGGATCTGCGCGGCGGCCGTCGCGCTGGCCGCGCTGGCCGGGGTGGCGATCACCCGCTCGATCACGCGGCCGCTGTCCGAGGCGGTGCGCGTGGCGCGCACCGTCGCCGACGGCGACCTGACCAGCCACATCGAGGTGCGCGGCCACGACGAGACGCGCGACCTGCTCGACGCGCTCGACACCATGAACACGCGCCTGGCCGGCATCGTCAGCCGCGTGCGCGAGGGCAGCTCGGGCATCGCGCTGGCGGTGGGCGAGATCGCCGCCGGCAACGTCGACCTGAGCCAGCGCACCGAGGAACAGGCGGCCTCGCTGCAGGAAACCGCGGCCACCATGGAGCAGTTCACCTCGACCGTGCGCCTGAACGCGGAAAACGCCCAGCAGGCCAGCACGCTGGCCAGCAGCGCCTCCGAGGTCGCGCAGCGCGGCAGCCACGCGGTGAGGCGCGTGGTCCACACCATGAACGACCTGGGCGAGCGCTCCTCGAAGATCGCCGAGATCACCGGCATGATCGAGGGCATCGCGTTCCAGACCAATATCCTCGCGCTCAACGCGGCGGTCGAGGCGGCGCGCGCCGGCGAACAGGGTCGCGGCTTCGCGGTGGTGGCCAGCGAGGTGCGCGCGCTGGCCCAGCGCTCCTCGGGCGCGGCCAAGGAGATCAAGGAGCTGATCACGGCCTCGGTGCAGACCGTGCAGGACGGCGCGGTGCTCGCCGACGAGGCCGGCAGGACCATGAACGAGGTGACCCAGGCGGTGGCGCGCGTGACCGACATCATGGGCGAGATCGCCGCCGCCTCCTCCGAGCAGAGCCGCGGCATCGACCAGGTCAACCTGACCATCACCCAGATGGACGAGACCACCCAGCAGAACGCGGCCCTGGTCGAGCAGGCCGCGGCCGCCTCGAAGTCGCTCGAGACCCAGGGTCGGCAGCTCGACGAGACGGTGGCGACCTTCCGCATCGCGCAGGAGCGGGCGAGCGGCATCGATGGCCTCGACGGCGGCGAGCGCCGGCCGGGCCGCGCCAACTGGCGCATGGTGCCGGCATGAGCCCCGCGCCCTGCCTGTTTCGCGACGGCGCGAGCCCGGCCGCGCGCGGCGCCCGGCGACGCGGCCTGGCACGGCGCGGCGATGCGCTGCACCACTGCCTGCGGCACGCGCGCTGGCGCGCGCCGCGCGAGCGGCGGCCGATGCCGCGTGCGCTCTGAGGAGCCGCTGCCGGCGCAAGGTCGGGCGTCAGCCCCGGCCGGCAGCGGTTCGCGGCGTCGGAACGAGAAGGCCATCTTCGTTCCGATGCGTTGCGGGCGGCTTGCCCCGAGCGGCGTGATGGCACGCGGCCCGGGGCAGCCGCCTTTTTTTCGTGCTGGCGCAAGCGCCCGAACGTGACGATGCCGACGGCGCTCAGCCGGGCCGGGCCGCCATTACGGTGCCGTTTTTCGCCACGACCGGAACAGATCGAGCAAGGCTCGACAGGGCGTCGACATGCTCCCTGCTCGCCGCCAGACCGCGCCGACATCCATGGTCGGCACCGTCACGCTCAGCTCGCGGCGGCTGATCCGATTGCCCTCCAGCGACCAGGGGCGATAAACCAGGTCCGACAGGATCGTGACGCCGTGCCCGAGCGCGACCAGGCTCCTGACCGCTTCGATCGATCGGCTCTGCATCCGGACCCTGGGCGCGATACCGTAGCTTCCCCAGTACCTGCCCACCGTGCGCAGATGCTCGTCCATGTCCAGCAGCAGGTAGTCCTCGCGCGCGACATCCTCGAGCGTGACGCGCGGCGCCTCCTGCAGCGGATGATCGGGACGGGTCCACAGGCGGCGGGCGTAGCGAAGGATCGTCTCGTACCTCAGGCCCTCGACTTCCGCCGTGTTCGATACCAGCAGCAGCGCGATATCGAGGCGATCGTCGGCCAGCATCGCCTCGATGGTTTCCCGCTCGCTTTCGACGATGCTCACGCTCAGCTTGCCGTAACGCTCGGCGACGGCCGACATCAGCGAGGGCATCAGGTAGGCCGAGATGGTTTCGGTCACGCCGATGCGAACCTGCCCCGCGACCTGCTCGGGCACGTCCTGCGCCGCCGCGACGGCGCGATCGACCGATATCGCCGCGTGCTGCACATGACGCAGAAAGCGCTCGCCCGCCTGGGTGAGCCGAACCCCTCTGGAATGACGCTGGAGCAGGGCCGTGCCCACCGCGTCCTCGAGCTTTTTCAAGGCGATCGTCATCGACGATTGGGACACCGCGCAAAGGTTCGCCGACTGGGAAATCTGCCCGGTGTCGGCGACGGACACGAAGTATTCGATCTGGCGCAGGGTGATGGATGTGCTCACGGGCGGAAACCTCGAAGGGCCTGGCTGCGCCGCAACGGCCTTGCCTCGAAGGCCCGAGCGCGGCATCGGATCGAGCCTGGCGATATTGATGAAATATATATCAGGCCATCAAAAGTATGAATTTGCCATGGCCGAGCCGGCTTCCTAGCATGGACGCCATCATGCAGCAGTCGATGCGGGCGGATCGGGATTTCCGAGGAACAGCACGCACGCCCACCATGCCCCAACTCGCTCCAGGCTCCCCATGACCGAACGAATCCGCCTGAATCTCGCCGCGCTGCGCGCGCTCGAAACGGCCGAACGCTGCCACAGCTTCACCGCCGCCGCCAACGAACTCTGCCTGACGCACAGCGCGATCAGCCATCAGATCCGGCAGGTCGAATCGATGCTGGAGACGGCACTGTTTACGCGCACGCAGTCGCGGATGATTCCGAGCACCGCCTGTACGCGGCTGGCCGAGCGAGTGCGCCGGGGGCTGACCGATATCGAATCGGCACTGCAGGAGGCAAGACAGGCCGACCGGCCGCGGCGTCTGTCGCTCAAGCTCAGCGTCATGGCCGACTTCGCGACCGCGTGGCTGATCCCCTCGCTCGAGGCCTTCCACGGCCGGCACCCGCATCTCGATCTCTCGATCTCGGTGCGCCATACCCGCGATGCTTCGGACGCGCAGGAAGCCGATATCGGCATCTGGCACAAGAGCGTCGATCGACATGGATTCCAGTCGCGGAAACTGCTGGAGGATCGGGTGATCGCAGTCTGCACGCCGGGGTTCCTCGACCGGCACCCGCCATTGGCGACGGCCATCGACCTGGTTCGCGTTCCGCTGCTGCGCTTCTCCGGTCGCTCGTGGCAGGAATTTTTTCTTGCCGCCGGTCTCGATGCCGTCGCGCCCGAATCGGGTCCGATGTTCGACGATGCGGCATCGCTGCTGCATGCCGCCCTCGCGGGCCAGGGTGTCGCCATGCTGCGGGAGCGCTTGATCCATCCTTACCTGCGGGAGGGAAAACTGGTGCAGGTCGGGCACACCCGGATCCCCTCCCATCTCGACTACCATCTGTGCTGGCGCGAGGACACGCGCAAACAGGCCGCGATCCTGCAGTTCGTCGCCTGGCTGGAGGACATGATCCAGCAGACGGGGCGAGCGTCACCGCCACCGCAAGATGATCCGACGGATATGCCGGGCACGCCGCGCCTCAGGCGCGAAGCCGCGCGTCGTAGAACGTGATGTCCTCGCCGTCGCGCAGATCCAGCACTTCGCAGCCGGATTCGGTGACCGCGACCACGTGCTCCCAGTAGACGGCCAGCGACTTGTCGGCGGTCTGTGCCGAACGCGTGACGTTGTTCAGGCGGATGCCCGCACCGGATCCCGCGCAGATGAACGGCTCGACCGTGATCACCATGCCCTTCTCCAGCACCCGCCCTTCGTTGATGGACGAGTCGTAGTAGGGAATCAGCCATCCGTCCGCGTGGACCTGGCCGATCGAATGCCCCGTTCCGCTCGGCACGCGCAGCATCGAGAACCCGAACGACTCGACATAGGCCTGCACGCGGCGGGCGATATCCTGCACCTTCGCGCCGGGGCGGACCAGGCTGATGCCCAGGCACATGGCCTGGTACCCGACGGCCATCAACAGGCGCGCCTCGGCGCTGGTCTCCTCGCCGACGATCCACATGCGCTGGGTGTCGCCGCACCACCCTTCCTTCTTGATGCTGACGTCGACGCCGAACAGATCGCCCTTCTTCAGGGGCAAGTCGCTCGGTTCGCCGCTGAAGGCATTCTCGTTATGCGCGATCGAGATGCAGGCGTACTGGCTCGAATCGTAGCCGGCGAGATCCTCCCGATCGATTTCCGCGTGGTACTTGTTGACGATCAGGTCGTAGGCCAGGTCGTTGATCCGGCGCGAGCTCACGCCAGGCTGGATATGCGGCGTGAGATCCTGCAGGACCTGGGCAGCAATGCGACCCGCGGCGCGCAGCATCGCGATTTCCTCAGGAGTCTTGATGGAAATCCTGTTGTAATCGACATCGTGGCTCATGTTCCTATCCTGCTTTTCCGGTTGAACGCACGTTGCGATCTCCAAGCGGATCGCAACCTCGTGTCGAGCAGTTGATCCATCGCGTCGACATGGAGGAAGTATTGGATTTCGAGCGTCCCCTCGTCCAACGATAGGTTTTCACATCTGATGTGAGAGATTTTCGCCGTGCCCTGCCGGCATCGCGCCGAATGGCCGGCCTCTGCGCGCGCCGATTTCCAACTCTTATATAAGATATAAGATGTTTGACACCCCCTCATGCGACGATTAAAATGCCGTCCGAAGCCGTGCCCGGGGCAGTTCTCGGGGCGTCTGACGCGCCTTCCCCTGAAACACAATGCCAGCAGGTTCCCCCATGCTTGAAAACTATCGCGCTCACGTGGCCGCCCGCGCCGCGCTCGGTATTCCCCCCCTGCCGCTGACGGCTCAGCAAACCGCCGAACTGGTGGAACTGCTGACCAACCCGCCGGCCGGCGAAGAGCAGACCCTGCTCGAGCTGATCACCCATCGCGTGCCTGCCGGCGTGGACGAAGCCGCGCGCGTGAAGGCCGGCTTCCTGGCCGCCGTCGCCAAGGGCGAGACCGCCAGCCCGCTGATCTCTCGCGCGCACGCCACCGAACTGCTCGGCACCATGCTGGGCGGCTACAACATCCAGCCGCTGATCGAGCTGCTGTCCGACGAGGCGGTCGCCGCCGTGGCCGCTGACGCGCTGAAGAAAACCCTGCTGATGTTCGACCAGTTCCATGACGTCAAGGAACTGGCCGACCAGGGCAACGTGCACGCCAAGGCCGTGCTGCAGAGCTGGGCCGACGCCGAATGGTTCACCAGCCGCCCGGAAGTGCCGCAGAGCCTGACCATCACGGTCTTCAAGGTGACCGGCGAAACCAATACCGACGATCTCTCGCCGGCCCCGGACGCCACCACCCGCCCCGACATCCCGATGCACGCGCTGGCGATGCTGAAGAACGCCCGCCCCGGCATCACGCCGGAAGAGGACGGCAAGCGCGGCCCGGTCAAGTTCATCGAATCGCTGAAGGAAAAGGGCCACCTGGTTGCCTACGTGGGCGACGTGGTCGGCACCGGCTCCTCGCGCAAGTCGGCCACCAACTCGGTGCTGTGGTTCACCGGCGAGGACATCCCCTACGTCCCGAACAAGCGCTTCGGCGGCGTGTGCCTGGGCAGCAAGATCGCCCCGATCTTCTACAACACCATGGAAGATGCCGGCGCGCTGCCGATCGAGCTCGACGTCTCGAAGATGGAAATGGGCGACGTGGTCGAGCTGCGCCCCTATGAAGGCAAGGCCTTGAAGAACGGCGAAGTGATCGCCGAATTCCAGGTCAAGTCCGAAGTGCTGTTCGACGAAGTTCGCGCCGGCGGCCGGATTCCGCTGATCATCGGACGCGGCCTGACCACCAAGGCGCGCGAGGCGCTGGGCCTGGCCCCGTCGACGCTGTTCCGCCTGCCGCAGCAGCCGGCCGACAGCGGTCGCGGCTTCTCGCTCGCGCAGAAGATGGTCGGCCGCGCCTGCGGCCTGCCGGAAGGCCAGGGCGTGCGCCCGGGCACCTACTGCGAACCGAAGATGACCTCGGTGGGCTCGCAGGACACCACCGGCCCGATGACGCGCGACGAGCTGAAGGACCTGGCCTGCCTGGGCTTCTCGGCCGACCTGGTGATGCAGTCGTTCTGCCACACGGCCGCTTATCCGAAGCCGGTGGACGTGAAGACCCACCAGACCCTGCCGAACTTCATCAGCACCCGCGGCGGCATCGCGCTGCGCCCGGGCGACGGCGTGATCCACTCCTGGCTGAACCGCATGCTGCTGCCCGACACGGTCGGCACCGGCGGCGATTCGCACACGCGCTTCCCGATCGGCATCAGCTTCCCGGCCGGTTCGGGCCTGGTCGCCTTCGCGGCCGCCACCGGCACCATGCCGCTGGACATGCCGGAATCGGTGCTGGTCCGCTTCAAGGGCAAGATGCAGCCGGGCGTGACGCTGCGCGACCTGGTCAACGCGATCCCGCTGTACGCCATCAAGCAGGGCATGCTGACGGTGGCCAAGCAGGGCAAGAAGAACATCTTCTCGGGCCGCATCCTCGAGATCGAAGGCCTGCCGGACCTGAAGGTCGAGCAAGCCTTCGAGCTGTCGGACGCTTCGGCCGAGCGCTCGGCCGCCGGCTGCACGGTGCACCTGAACAAGGCGCCGATCATCGAGTACCTCAACAGCAACGTCACGCTGCTGAAGTGGATGATCGCCGAGGGCTACCAGGATCCGCGCAGCCTGCAGCGCCGGATCGCGGCGATGGAGCAGTGGCTGGCCGACCCGCAGCTGCTGGCCCCGGATGCCGACGCGGAATACGCCGCCGTCATCGAGATCGACCTGGCCGACATCCACGAGCCGATCGTGGCCTGCCCGAACGATCCGGACGACGTGAAGACGCTGTCGGACGTGGCCGGCGCCAAGATCGACGAAGTGTTCATCGGCTCGTGCATGACCAACATCGGTCACTTCCGTGCCGCCTCGAAGCTGCTGGAAGGCAAGCGCGACATCCCCGTCAAGCTGTGGGTGGCGCCGCCGACCAAGATGGACCAGAAGCAACTGACCGAGGAAGGCCATTACGGCGTGTTCGGCACCGCCGGCGCGCGTACCGAAATGCCGGGCTGCTCGCTGTGCATGGGCAACCAGGCACAGGTGCGCGAGGGCGCGACGGTGATGTCCACCTCCACCCGCAACTTCCCGAACCGCCTGGGCAAGAACACCAACGTGTATCTCGGCTCGGCGGAACTGGCGGCGATCTGCTCGCGCCTGGGCAAGATCCCGAGCAAGGAGGAGTACATGGCCGACATGGGCGTGCTCAACGCCAATGGCGACCAGATCTACAAGTACATGAACTTCGACCAGATCGCCGACTTCAAGGACGTGGCCGATACGGTCAAGGCCTGAATGGGTGAATCGCGTGCGGCGTGAGGTTGGCGCTGTCGCGAGGTGAAAAAGGCGCCGCGGGCTCACTGCCCGCGGCGCCTTTTTTTGTGCGGTTGACCCGTCCTGAAATAGGTTGACACTTTTTCGACGAATCGAAGAGGTGGCAAGTGGGGCAAGGGATCAAGCGGACGCAGCGCGACTACAGCCTG
>NZ_VIUM01000035.1:0-39732 GCF_007828315.1 Burkholderia sp. SJZ089
CCCTTCCCATCCCGAACAGGACCGTGAAACGACTCCACGCCGATGATAGTGCGGATTGCCCGTGTGAAAGTAGGTAATCGTCAGGCTTCCCTTCATGACAACCCCCGTTGCCTCAGGCAGCGGGGGTTTTGTCTTTCTGCGCTGCCCAAACGCGGCCTTCCATGCATATCCCCTTGCGCACACGCATCTTCTCATCGCGCTAAGATCTGGAAGAACTTGCTCAGGAGGGCAACGTGAATATCGGTGAAGCCGCGCGCGCATCGGGCGTCAGCGCAAAGATGATTCGTTATTACGAAAGTGTCGGCCTGATCGAGCCGGTCCAGCGTACTGACGCGGGTTATCGCACTTACGGCGGCAACGAGGTCCACCTGCTGAAATTCATCCGGCAAGCGCGTCGCCTTGGTTTTCTTGTTGACGATGTGCGCAAGCTTCTGGCGCTCTGGCAGGACCGTGCGAGAGCCAGTGCAGAGGTGAAGGTGATCGCGCTCGAGCACGTATCGGAGCTCGATAAACGCATCGCCGAGCTGACCGATATGCGCAATACGTTGGCAAAGCTCGCCGCCCACTGTCACGGCGACGATCGTCCGGACTGCCCGATCCTCGAGGAACTGGCTGCCCCGAATGAGCACCATTGTGGTGCGACGCGACGACAGTTTTGATCGCGCCTTTTCCGGATATATCCTTGTGAATCAACGGGTTGATGGAAATGTTGGCCAATTATTCCAAATTGGCATGCCATCCATTCGTGCATTTCATTAGCAAACTGGTGCGCTCTCGCTATAATTCGGGATAACCCTATACGGGATATCCCTTATCCAGATTCACCGGGGGATCTCAAACTTCCTTGGAGAGCATCATGGTTGCCTACATCGTTGAAAAGCTGAGCTACTGGTTCGAATCCGCTGAACGTGAGCGTCGCGAAGCCTACCTGGCCTCGTCGAGCGACATCGTTCAACTTGAGCAGCGCATTCGCGCCCTCGAAACGAACGGCTACTCGCTGTAAGTCGTACCGGCGTCGGTCGCATGCGCTGAGCATGCGAAGCATGAAGAGCCCCGAAATTGTCGGGGCTTTTGCTTTTTGGGGTTCCGGGCGTCTAGCGCGTGCTCGGGGAGCGGCTGTATCGTTTCGACATGGACACAACAGCGAGGATGGATGGCATGAACCAGGGAATCTCTCTCCACCGCGCCGGAGCGCGGTGTGCCTGGATGGCAGCGATGCTTGTCGCGATGGCCGGGAGCGGCCATGTGATGGCGAAGGAAGATCGGCCGCCAGTTGTGCTCGACACCCAAACCGGTATCCACGACGGTCGTTCAGGTGTCGTGCTGCAGACCGCCCCGCTGAATCCGGCCCCGATTGTGGCACCTGCGCAAATTCGGCAGCCTGCGCAGTTGCCGCAGGACAATCAGCAAACGCCGTTGATCGTCGCTCCCTATATTCGCGTCCCAACCGATTCGGGGCCGCGCCGATAAGACAAATGCTGTGTGTGCGTATCAGGCGCTGCGCAGCTCGATGCCGAACTTGGCACCGCTGTCCTGGCCCAATGTCTCGACCAAGTATGGCAGGGCTTCTCGCATCGATTCCGCTAGCGTGTAGGGCGGATTCAGAATGAACATCCCGCTTCCATAGAGCCCGAAGCCGTCAGCCGGTGGGTTGCTGACAGTCAGCGTCAGGTGCAGCCAGTTGGTGGTTTGCAGGCGCTTCAACTGATCCGGAAACCGCTCTGATTCCGGGCGTTTCACCTGTGGATACCAGATCGCATAACAGCCGGTCGAAAAGCGCTTCAAACCTTCTTCCACGCACGTGATCGTCCGGGCATAGTCACGCTTGTCTTCATACGAAGGATCGATCAGCACCAGCGCGCGCCTCGGTGCGGGCGGCAGCAGTGCCTTGAGTCCTTCGAAGCCGTCGGCCGCGAAAATCATAGCTCGACGACCGGCATCGCGGAAATTGTGTCGCAGAACGCCGATCTCGGTGCTGTGCGCCTCGAACAGCCGCATCCGATCCTGTTCGCGCAGCAGGCGCCACGCGAAGTAGGGCGAGCCAGGGTAGAAGCGCAGATCCGGGGTTTCATTGCAGGCGCGAATCTCGGCGACATAATCGGCCAGGGCAGCCGGCAGGTCGTCGGCATTCCACAGCTTCTCGATGCCGGTCTCGTATTCTGCCGTCTTGGCGGCGAAACCTTCGTCGAGCGCGTAGATTCCGGCGCCGGCATGCGTATCGATATACCAGTACGACTTGTCCTTCTTGTTCAGGTAATGAAGCAACTGGACGACGACGGCGTGTTTCAGCACGTCGGCATGGTTGCCGGCATGGAATGCGTGGCGATAACTGAACATGGCAGGATAAGACGTAGAAAATCGGATTCGATGGCGAGAGCGCGATGCCGGCGCCACTAGGCGGCGCCGGCCCGCGGGACTCGCGCGGCCGGGTATTGTACGCGACCGTGCCTACTGCGCCTGGTCGCCGACGATCTCCTCGATGCGCTGCTTCAATTCCGGTGTGATACGCGCGGCAACCTCGATGGCCTTCATGTTCTCGCCGATCTGCTCGACACGCGAGGCGCCGGTAATCACGGTGCTGACGTTCGGATTCTTGAGCGTCCAGGCGATCGCGAGTTGGGCGAGGGTGCAGCCGAGTTCGTCGGCGACCGTCGCGAGCTTGCCCACGGCTTCGTTTTTTGCCGGATGTGTCAACTGCTCGCGCAGCCAGTCATAACCTTGCACCGCGGCCCGGCTCCCGGCCGGTACGCCGTCGCGATACTTTCCGGTCAGCAGCCCCGAGGCCAGCGGGCTCCAGGTAGTCAGGCCCAGGCCAATGTCCTCGTAGAGCCGACGGTATTCCTGTTCGACGCGGCGGCGATGAAACAGGTTGTACTGCGGCTGCTCCATCACGGGCTTGTGCAGATGATGCCGCTCGGCAATCTCGTAGGCGGCCCGGATCTCGTCGGCGCTCCATTCCGAGGTGCCCCAGTAGAGCGCCTTGCCGCGCGCGATCATATCGCTCATCGCCCAGACCGTTTCCTCGATCGGCGTGTTCGGATCCGGTCGATGACAGAACACCAGATCGACGTAATCCAGTTGCAAGCGACGCAGCGAGCCGTCGATCGCGTCCATCAGGTACTTGCGATTCAGCGTGTGATACTGGTTCGGCGCTTCCGCCAGGCCCCAGAAGAACTTGGTCGACACCACGTAGCTGACGCGCGACCAGCCGAGCGCCTTCAGCGCCTCGCCCATGATTTCCTCGGACTGCCCCTTCGCATAGACTTCGGCGTTGTCGAAGAAATTGATGCCGGCGTCGCGTGCCGCGGCCAGTGACTCGCGTGCGGCTCGATGATCGACCTGGTTGCCATAGGTGACCCACGAGCCGATCGACAATTCGCTGACCTGCAGCCCGGACCGGCCCAACCGCCTGTAATTCATCGTCACTCTCCTCGAATTTGGGATAGCGGCTAGCTTAGCCCGTTTGCCGACAGCATGCAGGAGGCTTCATGCACAATAGCGGCGCCGCGCCTGCGGCGGCACCTGGCCGAACGGCCGGCTTGTCGCGCAGGGCCCGGCAATGATTTCATTGGATCTGAGCACTGAATCGGGAGACGTCGAAATGGATTCGAAACTGGACGGCAAGGTTGCCGTGGTCACCGGCGCCGCGAGCGGCATCGGCAAGGAAATCGCGTTGGAACTGGCCAGGGCGGGCGCCGCCGTGGCGATCGCCGACCTGAACCAGGACGGCGCGAACGCCGTGGCCGAGCAGATCAAGGCGGCCGGCGGCAAGGCGATCGGCGTGGCAATGGACGTCACCAACGAGGACGCCGTCAATGCCGGCATCGACAAGGTCGCCGCCGAGTTCGGCTCGGTCGACATCCTGGTCTCGAACGCGGGAATCCAGATCGTCAACCCGATCGAGAACTACTCGTTCTCGGACTGGAAGAAGATGCAGGCGATCCACGTCGACGGCGCCTTCCTGACCACCAAGGCCGCACTCAAGCACATGTACAAGGACGATCGCGGCGGCGTGGTGATCTACATGGGCTCGGTGCACTCGCACGAGGCCTCGCCGCTGAAGTCGGCCTACGTGACGGCCAAGCACGGCCTGCTGGGCCTGGCGCGCGTGCTGGCCAAGGAAGGCGCGAAGCACAACGTGCGCTCGCATGTGGTCTGCCCGGGCTTCGTGCGCACGCCGCTGGTCGACAAGCAGATCCCCGAGCAGGCCAAGGAGCTCGGTATCAGTGAGGAGGACGTCATCAAGAAGGTGATGCTCGGCAATACCGTCGACGGCGTATTCACCACGGTGGAAGACGTCGCCAAGACGGTGCTGTTCCTGTCGGCCTTCCCGAGCGCCGCGCTCACGGGCCAATCCTTCGTGGTCAGCCACGGCTGGTTCATGCAGTAAGGCCTTCTAATCGCACCAATGAAAAACGCGCTCCGCGGAGCGCGTTTTCGAGGCAAACCGGCGCGATTCGATCGCGCCGGCAGGCTTACTTCAGGACGGCGGCAACCGCGGCCGCGACCGCGTCGATGTTGCGCGTGTTCAGCGCGGCCACGCAGATCCGGCCCGTGCTGACGGCATAGATGCCGAATTCTTCGCGCAGGCGGTCGACTTGCGCCGCGGTCAGGCCCGAGTACGAGAACATGCCGCGTTGTGCGTTGATGAAGCCGAAATCACGATCCACGCCGCTTGCCTTCAGGCGTTCGACCAGGCCGTTGCGCATCGCGCGGATGCGATCGCGCATCTCGCCCAGTTCCTGCACCCACGAGGCGTACAGCTCCGGCGAAGCCAGCACGGCCGAGACCAGGGCGCCGCCATGGGTCGGCGGGTTCGAGTAGTTCGTGCGGATCACGCGCTTGAGCTGCGAGAGCACGCGCGTGGCTTCGTCCTTGCTCGAGGTGATGATCGACAGCGCGCCGATGCGTTCGCCGTACAGCGAGAACGACTTCGAGAACGACGAGGACACGAACACGTTCAGGTCGGCCGCCGCGAACAGGCGCACGGCCGCCGCGTCGGCTTCGAGGTCTTCGCCGAAGCCCTGGTAGGCGATGTCGAGGAAGGGCACCAGTTGGCGCGCCTTCACGACCTCGACGACCTGCGCCCATTGCGCGTCGCTCAGGTCGACGCCGGTCGGGTTGTGGCAGCAGGCGTGCAGCACGACGATGGTGCCTGCCTCGTAGCTGTTCAGCGCGGCGAGCATCGCGTCGAAGTTCACGCCGTGGGTGGCCGCGTCGTAGTACGGGTAGGCCTCGACCTTGAAGCCGGCCGTCTCGAACAGCGCGCGGTGGTTTTCCCAGCTCGGGTCGCTGATCGCGACCTTGGCGTTCGGGTTCAGCGTGCGCAGGAAGTCCGCGCCGATCTTCAGCGCGCCGGTGCCGCCGATGGCCTGGGCTGTCACGACGCGGCCGGCCGCGATCAGTGCCGAATCCTTGCCGAGCAGCAGCTTCTGCACGGCCGCGTCATAGGCGGCGATACCATCGATCGGCAGGTAGCCGCGCGGCAGGCCGGCTGCGACGCGTGCCTTTTCCGCATCGGCCACGGCGCGCAGCAGCGGGATCTTGCCTTCCTCGTTGGTGTAGACGCCAACGCCGAGGTTCACCTTGGTCGGGCGCGTGTCGGCATTGAACGCTTCGTTGAGGCCCAGGATCGGATCGCGGGGCGCGAGTTCGACAGCGGAGAAGAGCGACATGATGATTTCGCAGCAGTAGTAGTGAAATGAAATCAGGGTCCGGTTCCCCCGCTTCCCATGTGATGACGGGGGCGGGCCAGTGGACGGCGCCGATGCCGGGGCGAGCGGCGCGGATCCGGCTATTGTAGCGAATTGCGGCCTGGTTTCGGCCAAAGCCGGGGTGTCGTTGCAGGTATCGGTGGCGCGAAACGGCCATCGAACGCGTGTTGGAGTCCGAGGCAGACATCCTTGGAGGAGGCTCCTAGCGTCCTGGCGTCGATATCGCGGCAGGCTACGCCTAACGGTCAGCCCGCTATTGACCGAAGCGCTAAAATACCCTTTTGCACGCGGCCAGGCCCTCGATCCATGTCCGAACACTCCCCTGAAGTCTCCGCCGAGCTCGACGAATCGAAGTTCGTGGCATTCGACGGTTCGCCGTTCCAGCTTTACCAGCCGTATCCGCCGGCGGGCGACCAGCCCACCGCGATCGAGACGCTCGTCGAGGGTGTCGAGGACGGCCTGTCGTTCCAGACGCTGCTCGGCGTGACCGGCTCCGGCAAGACCTTCACGATGGCGAACACCATCGCGCGGCTCGGCCGCCCGGCCATCGTGTTCGCGCCGAACAAGACGCTCGCCGCGCAGCTCTATGCCGAGTTCCGCGAGTTCTTTCCGCGCAACGCCGTCGAGTACTTCGTTTCGTACTACGACTACTACCAGCCGGAAGCCTATGTGCCGCAGCGCGACCTGTTCATCGAAAAGGACTCGTCGATCAACGAGCACATCGAGCAGATGCGCCTGTCGGCCACCAAGAGCCTGATGGAACGGCGCGACGTGGTGATCGTCGCGACCGTCTCGGCGATCTACGGTATCGGCAATCCCTCCGAGTACCACCAGATGATCCTGACGCTGCGCGCGGGCGACCGGATCGGCCAGCGCGACGTGATCGCCCGGCTGATCGCGATGCAGTACACGCGCAACGAGCAGGACTTCCAGCGCGGCACCTTCCGCGTGCGCGGCGACACCATCGACATCTTCCCGGCCGAGCATGCCGAGATGGCCGTGCGCGTCGAGCTGTTCGACGATGAGGTCGAGACGCTGCAGCTGTTCGATCCGCTCACCGGCCGGGTGCGCCAGAAGATCGTGCGCTTCACCGTCTATCCGTCCTCGCACTATGTGACGCCGCGCGACACCGTGATGCGCGCCGTCGAGACCATCAAGGACGAGTTGCGCGAGCGGCTCGAGTTCTTCCACAGCGAGAATCGCCTGGTGGAGGCGCAGCGGCTCGAGCAGCGCACGCGCTTCGATCTCGAGATGCTGCAGGAGCTCGGCTTCTGCAAGGGCATCGAGAACTACTCGCGGCACTTCTCGGGCGCCGCGCCCGGCGAACCGCCGCCGACCCTGGTCGACTACCTGCCGTCCGACGCGCTGATGCTGCTCGACGAATCGCACGTGTTGATCGGCCAGCTGAACGGCATGTACAACGGCGACCGCGCGCGCAAGGAAAACCTCGTCAACTACGGCTTTCGCCTGCCTTCGGCGCTCGATAACCGGCCGCTGAAGTTCCCCGAGTTCGAGCGCAAGATGCGGCAGGTGGTGTTCGTCTCGGCCACGCCGGCCGACTACGAGACCCGTGTGTCGGGCCAGACCGCCGAGCAGGTGGTGCGGCCGACCGGCCTGGTCGACCCCGAGATCGAGGTGCGGCCGGCCACCACCCAGGTGGACGACGTGCTGGCCGAGATCAACGAGCGCGTGAAGGCCGGCGAGCGCGTGCTGATCACCGTGCTGACCAAGCGGATGGCCGAGCAACTGACCGAATTCCTCGCCGATCACGGCGTGAAGGTCCGCTACCTGCACAGCGACATCGACACGGTCGAGCGTGTGGAGATCATCCGCGACCTGCGGCTCGGCACCTTCGACGTGCTGGTCGGGATCAACCTGCTGCGCGAGGGGCTCGACATCCCCGAGGTTTCGCTGGTGGCGATCCTCGACGCGGACAAGGAGGGTTTCCTGCGCGCCGAGCGTTCGCTGATCCAGACCATTGGCCGGGCCGCGCGTAACGTCAACGGCAAGGCGCTGCTCTACGCCGACCGCATGACCGATTCGATGCGCCGCGCCATCGACGAGACCGAGCGCCGCCGCGCCAAGCAGATCGCGCACAACGAGAAGCTCGGCATCACGCCGCGCGGCGTGGTCAAGCGCATCAAGGACATCATCGACGGCGTCTACAGCGCCGACGAGGCGCGCGCGGAGCTGAAGGAGGCGCAGCAGCGCGCCAAGTTCGAGGACATGTCCGAAAAGCAGTTGGCCAAGGAAATCAAGCGGCTCGAGAAGCAGATGGTCGACTACGCGAAGAACCTCGAATTCGAGAAGGCCGCGCAGACGCGCGACCAACTCGCGGTGCTGCGCCAGCGCGTGTTCGGGGCCAACGTCGGCGATCACGTCGAAGGTGCGAACTGACACTGTGCATGTGCCGCTCGCCGATCCGTCCCTCCGAAGGGCCGGGTCGGTATATTCCATTCCGCCTATCGGATTCTTCCGAAATCCTTTCCATATCAAGGGCTTGAATTTCTTCCCTGTTTGTTCCCCGCGAGATTCGATGCTACACTCCCGAATTATTGAGAATGGTTCGCATTAACGTTCTTAAGTATCCCCGCCGCCCGGCATGAGACCGGGCGACGTCAATCGATCTGACGATAAAAAGAGGAGTGTCAATGTTCGCTTCATCCTTCGCCCGTAGTGGTGTCGCACTTGCCGCGGCCCTGGTCGCGATGTCGGCGTCGGCCGCCGAGTATCCGATCGGCAAGCAGCAGATCCAGGGTGGCATGGAGGTCGGCGCGGTCTATCTGCAGCCGATCACGATGGAGCCGGAAGGCATGATGCGCAAGGCATCGGATTCCGACATCCACCTCGAGTCCGATATCCATGCGGTGAAGAACAACCCGACCGGCTTCGCCGAAGGCGACTGGATGCCTTACCTGCAGGTCGAGTACAAGCTGACCAAGCAGGGCGACGCGAAGTGGAAGGCCGAGGGCATGCTGATGGGCATGGTCGCGAACGACGGCCCGCACTACGGCGACAACGTCAAGCTCGCCGGCCCGGGCAAGTACCACCTGTCGCTGACGGTGAAGCCGCCGATGCAGATGGGCAACATGGCCTTCGGCCGTCACGTCGACAAGGAAACCGGCGTCGGCCCGTGGTTCAAGCCGTTCACGCTCGAGTACGATTTCCCGTTCGCGGGCATCGGCAAGAAGGGCGGTTACTGATCGCGTTCCACCGCCGGGTGATCCGGCCGGGCGGCATCGCGCGATGCCGCCCTCCACGAGAAGCACAATGACATTCCCCAAGATTCTCGCCGTCGCATTCGCCACCGCGGTGCTCGCCGGCGCGGCCCAGGCGGCCGACCTGCCCACCTTCCAGCTCGAGATGGCCGATGGCGTGCTCAAGCCGGCCCGCATCGAGGTTCCGGCCGGCCAGCGTATCAAGATCGAGGTTCGCAACACCGGACGCGGCGCCGTCGAGTTCGAGAGCGTCCAGCTGCGCAAGGAGAAGGTGCTCGCGCCGGGCGCCGAGTCCTTCGTTGTGATCGCGCCGCTGTCGCCGGGCGAGTACAAGTTCTTCGACGATTTTCACCAGCAGGCGCAAGGCGTCATCGTCGCGAAGTAGTTCCGATTTATCGTGCGGCCGCGGATGTCCCGCCGCGGCCGGGACACGGAGGTTTCAATGGGTCAAATCATGTTCATCGTCTGGCGCGAGAGCGTCGAGGCGCTGCTGGTCGTCGGCATCCTCTATGCCTGGCTGAAGAATGGCGATGCCGAGACGCGTCGCGGCCTGCCGTATCTGTGGCTCGGCGTGGGTGCCGGGCTGCTGATGGCGTTCGGGCTCGGCGCCGCGCTGGTCGGCTTCACCGAGGTGCTCTCGGGCGATGCGCAGGACTATTTCCAGACCGCGATGGTGCTGATCGCCTGCGTGCTGATCGTGCAGATGGTGATCTGGATGAAGAAGCATGGACGCACGCTCAAGCGCGAGATGGAGCAGTCGCTGCAGGAAACCACCAAGACCGCCAACTGGTGGGGCGTGGCCGTGCTGGTCGCGCTCGCGATCGCGCGCGAGGGCAGCGAGACGGTGATCTTCCTCTACGGCCTGGGCTTCGGCCAGACCGGCCAGGTCGGCGGCGGCCAGGTGCTGGCGGTGGTGATCGGCCTCGCGCTGGCGCTGCTGACCTTCTACGTGCTGCAACTCGGCGGCAAGGTGTTCTCCTGGCGGCTGTTCTTCCGCGTCACGGAAATCATGCTGCTGTTCCTCGGCGCGGGCCTGTTCGAGGCCGGCGTCGACAAGCTGATCGACAAGGAAATCCTGCCGCTCGGCATCTCGCAGCTGTGGGATACCTCGGCGATCCTCGACGATTCGAGCACGGTCGGCTCGCTGGTCGCCACCTTGACGGGCTATCGCGCGCATCCGGCGCTGACCAACCTGGTGGCCTACGTGCTGTACTGGGTGGTGGTGTACGCGCTGCTGAAGCTCGCGACGCGCCGCCCGGCCGCGACGGCGGGGCGGCCCGCATGAGCACGCCGGTCGGCGGCGCGCGCTGGAGCCGGCTGTCCGAGGCCGGCCACTGGATGCAGCGCCATGGCGCGCTGATCCGCGGCATCCAGTGGGTGGTGGTGGCCGTCTACGCGTTCCTGATCCTGGTGCCGGCCTTCACGCCGCTGCCCGACGACACTGCCCATCTCTGGAACAACCTGACGCTGGCCGCGCAGTTCGTGTTCTGGGGTATCTGGTGGCCTTTCGTGCTGCTGTCGATGGTGATGCTGGGGCGCGTCTGGTGCGGCGTGCTGTGTCCCGAAGGGGCGCTGGCCGAATTCGCCAGCCGCTTCGGGCGCGGCCGCGCCATCCCGCGCTGGATGCGCTGGGGCGGCTGGCCCTTCGTCGCCTTCGGCATCACCACCATCTACGGGCAGATGGTCAGCGTCTACCAGTACCCGCGCGCGGTGCTGCTGGTGCTGGGCGGCTCGACCTTCGCCGCGATGGTGATCGGCCTGCTCTACGGCCGCGAGAAACGCGTCTGGTGCAAGTACCTGTGCCCCGTCAACGGCGTGTTCGCGCTGCTCGCGCGGCTCGCGCCGCTGCGCTTCAAGGTCGACGAAGCGGCCTGGCGCCGCTCCTACACGCAGGGCGAGCATGGCCACCGCGTGATCCCGATCAACTGCGCGCCGCTGGTGCCGCTGCGCAACATGAAGGGCGCCGCGGCCTGCCATATGTGCGGCCGCTGCAGCGGCCATCGCGACGCGATCGCCCTGACGATGCGCTCGCCGTCCGAGGAAGTGGTGCAGCTCGGCGACGCGCAGGCCAGCGCCTGGGATACCGCGCTGATCCTCTACGGCCTGCTCGGCGTGGCGATCGGCGCCTTCCACTGGAGCGCCAGCCCCTGGTTCGTGACCATCAAGCAATGGCTGGCCGGCTGGCTGATCGACCATGACATCACCTGGCCCCTGGAGACCAATGCGCCGTGGTTCCTGCTCACGCATTACCCCGAGCAGAACGACGTGTTTTCGTGGCTCGACGGCGGCCTGGTGGTGTCCTACATCGTCGGCACCGGGCTGGTCTACGGCACCGCGCTGCTGATCGTGCTGTCGGCCACCACCGCGATGCTGGGGCGTTTCGAGCGCGTGCGCCTGCATCACCTGACCCAGGCACTGATCCCGCTGGCCGGCGCCGGCGTGTTCCTCGGCCTGTCGGCCACCACCTTGTCGCTGCTGCGCGCCGAGCACCTGCCGCTCGACTGGGCCTCGCCGGTGCGCATCTCGATCCTGGTCGGCTCGAATCTCTGGAGCGCGTGGCTCGCCTGGCGCGTGACGGGGCGCTACGCGAGCTGGCCGCGCCGGCTCGCCGCGATGCTCGGCTTCGCGCTCGCGCTGGCGATCGTCGACAGCGCCTGGTGGCTGATGTTCTGGGTGTTCTGACACGCCGGCGCGTTATCATCGTCGGCCCAGCGAACCAGCCATCGAGGAGCCGCGATGAGAACCAAGCCGGTACTGACCAGCGACGATGTCAAACGCATGGCGGCCGCCGCGGAAGCGCACGCGGCCGCCAATCAATGGGCCGTCACGATCGCGATCTACGACGACGGCGCCCATCTCCTCTACCTGAACCGCATGGACGGCGCGGCCCCGAGCACCGTCGAGATGGCGCTCGCTAAGGGCCGCGTGGCCGCGCTCGGCCGTCGCGACAGCAAGCTCTACGAGGAAGTGATCAAGCAGGGGCGCACCGCCTTCCTGAGCGCTCCGCTCACGGGCCTGATCGAGGGCGGCGTGGTGATCCAGCTCGACGGCGAATCGCTCGGTTCGATCGGCGTGTCGGGCGTGAAGTCGGAGCAGGATTCCGAGGTCGCGCGGGCCGGCATCGCCGCGCTGACGGCGGCCTGATCAGGTTCCGGCAGGCGCCTCCGGGGTACCCCGCGCGTTTTCAGCCCGCATGAAAAAAGCGACGTGCCCGTCAGGCACGTCGCTTTCGTCTATCTGCATGGGAACCAAAAAAATGGCTTGGCTTGCTGTAACGGCTGCTTGAGTGTGGTTGCACGAAGGGGTCTAGATCTCGCGTGCAAGCCGTTACGGCTGGCTAGTGCCCAACACCTCTCAGGGAGGTGGTCCCCACAATACTCGGTACTTACTTCGTCAGGATCAGCTTGCCCAATCGCGTGGCGCGCAGCTGGTAGGTCTCGCCGTTGTGCATGATCGAGACATGGGTCCGACCTTGCAGCAGTGTGTCGCTGAACACGACCCGCTGATTCGAATCCGCGCTGTCCGCGGATTCCGCCTTCGTGACAGCCGCGACTTTCGTCCGGCCGCCGGGAGCCGCGCTGCCGGTGCGGCGCAGGGTAAGCGTGGAAGGGCGCATGAGTTCGGTCATTCGGTTGGCGGTGAATCAGTGGTGTGTCGATGGAATGAATTCTAAATGATAATTATTCCCATTTACCAGCGATGATTTTTGATCGGAACTTGAACTTCGATAGCTTTTGATAAAGTGCGCCGGCGGCCCATGCAAGGCCGCCGGAAGTGGGTCTTCAGTGCAGCGGATCGGGGTCGCGCCTGCCTTGCGCGTATTCGCGGATCAGGCGAACCGTGTCGATATCGGCGGTGCGATAGGCTTCCTTGACGATCCCCTGGGTCTGCCGCGCGTCCTCGCTGTCGGCCGTCTCGGGCAGGGTGGTGCGGTACTCGAAGCGCAGGAACAGCTCGGCGTCGGCGCGCTCCTCGATGGTCATGGTCAGCGAGCCGCCGATCTCGCCGTCGGCGGCATGGATGTCGTAGCGGACCTGGTGGTTCGGCGTGAAGGTCACGCGGTCGCGAATCGTCGCCTGGCCGAAGTGCAGTTCGCGCTCGAGCACGGTGTCGGTGCGCGACTGGATCTCGCAGCTGTCGAGCCCGATCACGAACAGTTGCGGCTGTTCGGCACGCAGCACGAGGCCTTCCCAGAGTTGCTCGCGGGTCAGCGTCGGCAACATCGGGTTGTCCGACGCGTTGATCTGGATCAGGTGTTCAAAATTCAAGGCAGGGGCTTCCTTCGGTCGACGCGGCGCTGAGCCGCAAGAAGCCTGCATTTTGACGCAATTCCCGGGCGATGTCCGGGGCCGGACTCAGCGGCAGATCCGGCCCATTCGGCCAGCCTGGTAATCGGCGACCGCATCGAGAATGTCCTGCTCGGTGTTCATCACGAAGGGGCCGTAGCGCACGATCGGCTCGCCGATCGGCTGGCCGCCGAGCAGCAGCACCTCGAGCGGCGCATCGCCGGCGGCGATCTCGACCGTGTCGCCGTCGTTCTCGAACACGATCATCTGCTGCGGGCCGCTGACCTGCCGGCTCGCGCCATAGTGGCCGGCGCCGGCGATCGGGTAGGCGAACACGCGGAACTCGCGCGGCACCGGCACGGCGAGCCGCGCCTCGGGCTGCAAGGACAGATGCAGGTAGACGAGCGGCGTCTGCGTCTCGACCGCGGCCCTGGCGCCGAAGGCCTCGCCGGCGATCACCCTGATGCTGCCGCGGCCGTCCTCGGACAGCACGCGCGGGATATCGGCCGAGGCGATCTCCTGGTAGCGCGGCGCGAGTTTCTTGTCGGCACGACGCAGGTTCACCCACAGCTGGAAGCCGTGCGCGCGACCACCGGCTGCCGCGAATTCGGGATCGGGCATTTCGCTGTGAATCAGCCCCGAGCCGGCCGTCATCCACTGCACGTCGCCGGCGCGTAATTCGCCGCTATGGCCCGCCGAATCGCGATGACGGAAATGTCCCTCGAGGATGTAGGTCACGGTTTCGAAGCCGCGATGCGGATGATCGGGCGCGCCGCGGGCCGTGCCGGGCGCGTACTCCACCGGCCCCATTTCGTCGAGCAGCAGGAACGGGTCGAAGTCGGCCAGCAGCCGTGTGGGGAACGGGCGATGAACCTGGAAACCGGCGCCTTCCGTCGCCCGTAATGACGGATAGACGCGCTGGATCGCGCGCGATACGGGCATCGTATATTTTCCTGAATGATCGATTGAGCGAAGTCAAAGTTATTATATGGATCGGCCAGCGGATTACTTCCGCGCGATCCGCAATGGATCGTTCTGCAATTGGAACGATGAAATGAATATCGACGCACACAATCTGAACGACCTGATGTACTTCTCGCAGGTCGTCGAGCACGGTGGTTTTTCGGCTGCCGAGCGTGTCCTGGGAATCTCGAAATCACGCCTCTCCCGGCGGCTGACCGAGCTCGAGGCGACGCTCGGCGTGCGCCTGCTGCAGCGCTCGACGCGCAAGCTGGCGCTGACCGAGGCGGGGCAGTTGTTCTACCAGCACTGCCAGGCGATGCTGGCCGAGGCGCAGGCGGCGATGAACGCGGTGCAGCAACTGCGGGCCTCCCCGCGCGGCACGGTGCGCGTCAGCGTGCCGGTCACGCTTTCGCAGACGATGATGTCGCGGCTGCTGCCCGAATTCCTCCGTCGATATCCCGAGGTCCGCGTGCAGGTCCGCGTGACGAACCAGGTGATCGACCTGTTCGAGGACTCGATCGACATCGCGCTGCGGGTTCGCTCCGAGCCGCCCGAGAATGCCAACATCGTGGTGCGGCCGCTCTGGCGCACCGAGCAGATGCTGGTCGGCTCGCCGAGCCTGTTGGGGCAGAACGCGCCGCCGCTGGTGCCCGACGACCTGGTGCGCTTCGAGACGCTCGACACGCCCTCGGGCGACGGCCGCCACGTGTTCAACCTGATCGCGCCCGACGGCACGCGCCATGTGCACGAGCACGAGCCGCGGCTGGTGACGGCCGACCTGATGACGATCCGCGAGGCGGTGCTCGACGGGGTCGGAATCGCCGCGCTGCCGGAGATGATGTATGGCGGCGCGCTGCGCGCGGGGCAGTTGTCGCCGGTGATGCCGGGCTGGACCTTGCCGGTGCCGCAGCTCTACGCGGTGTTCGTGTCGCGCCAGGGGATGCCGCCGGCGGTGCGCTCCTTCGTCGACTTCCTGGTCGAGAAGCTCGACAACGATTATCGGGAGCCCGAATGCCCCGAGCGCGACGAGAAGCACAAGCAGGCCGCCAAGGCCGCGAAAGCCGGCAAGCCGGCCGAGTCGGGCATCCTTGCCTGAGGCCGGATCGCTTTTGTCATTGAAGCGTCGCCTGCAATCGCGAGATTCAATCGGGGCTCGCTTGAATGCCTGCGCGACGCGGCCTATATTGAAATCCCATTTCGCGAAGGGATGTTCCGAGCGAATCCGGTGGCCGCATATATTGCGAGCCAGATAGGGCAGAACGCGCAAGTCCGTGCAGACCACGGCGTGCCGCATTGCGTTGCTCCAGGCGCCTGACGCCGCCGAAGAGCCCGCCGCCCGAAGGCGCCCGCGTGCGCATCAAAAAAGGCCTTCATCCTGCGATGAAGGCCTTTTACTTTGGCGCGGGCAAGACGCCGCGAACCGATTGATTCGCAGTGCTTGGAAATCGCGCCTACTTCTTCGCCTCGGTCACGAAACCGAGCTTGGTCAGGCCGCCGGCCTGGGCGGCCGACATCACCTCGGCCACGTGCTCGTAGGCGATCTTGCGATCGGCGCGGATATGCAGCTCCGGCTGCGGATCGATGCGCGCGGCATCGGCGATCTTCGCCTCCAGCTCGGTCTGGCTGACTGCCTGGTCGTTCCACAGGATCGTACCGTCGCCCTGGATCGCCAGGTCGATGGTCTTGGGCTTCTCCTCGACCTTCTGGCTGCTGGCGTGCGGCAGGTCGATCTTGACCGCGTGATGGATGGCGGGAAGCGTGACGAGAAAGATGATCAGCAGCACCAGCATGACGTCGACCAGCGGCGTCATGTTGATTTCGTTCATCAGGCCGTCGTCGTCGTCGTCGCCGAACGAGGAATTCATTGCCATGACGTGACCTCGCTCAGTTCGCGCGCGTGGTGGCGAGGCGAATCGAATCGCGCTTCTTCGCCGAGGCGAGGCTCGAGCCCGTCACGAAGTAGGCGTGCAGACCGTGCGCGAAGCGGCGCAGCTTGGTGACGATGCCCTTGTTGGCGCGCGTCAGCGCGTTGTAGCCGAGCACCGCCGGAATCGCCACGAACAGGCCGAAGGCGGTCATGATCAGCGATTCGCCGACCGGGCCCGCGACCTGGTCGATCGAGGTCTGGCCGGTCGCGCCGATCACCAGCAGCGCGTGATAGATGCCCCACACCGTGCCGAACAGGCCGACGAAGGGCGCTGTGCTGCCGATCGAGGCGAGGATCGCCAGGCCGCTCTGCATGCGCGCGACGCCGTCGTCCATGGTGTCCTTCAGGCAGCGCGTGACCCAGTCCGACACGTCCATGCGGTCGTGCAGGTGCGGCTGCGTCTGCTGATGATGCTCGGCCGCTTCCTGGCCGGCCAGCGCGAGCGCGAGGAAGGGGTTGTCCTGGGTGGTCGGCGAGGCGTCGCGCAGCTTCTGCACGCCCTTGTCGAACTCGTCCGAATGCCAGAACGATTGCTCGGCGTTCTTCATCAGGCGGCCGAGGCGCATCACGTTCCAGCCCTTGACGAGGATCACGAGCCAGGAGAGGACCGACATGATGAGCAGCGCGATCGCGATGAAGCGCGTCACGAAATCACCTTGCGCCCAGACGTGCGCGATACCGTAGCTTTCCATTTCCTTTCCTTTGTTTGAATCCGGTGAGACTGAATCGGGGTTCGGGGGCGATCACTCGCCGTCGAGATTGAACTTCATGACCTGGGTGTAACGGGCACGTACCGGCTGGCCGTTCTCGATATAGGGCTTGCACGACGAGGCGTTGATGGCGTCGAGCGCGGCCGCGTCCAGGCGCGGGAAGTCACTGCTCTTGGTGACGTGCGCCTTCTCGATCTGGCCGCCGACGCTGACCTCGAAATAGATGCTGACGGCGCCGGTTTCGCCGCGTCGCCGCGACAGAGTGGGATAGGTCGGCTCGATGATCTGGCAGGAGATCTTCGGCCCGGCCGCCGGCGCCGCGATGGCCAGCGTCGGCCGCGGGGCGGGCGGTGCCGCGGGAGTGGGTGGCGCCGGGGGCGCCGGGGGCGCTGGCGGAGCCGGCGTCGGTTCCGGCGCGTCGATGGCATGCTCCGAGGGTGCGGCCGCCACCGGCAACGGCGCCGGTTTGGGCTTGAGCACCGGCTTGGGCATCACCTTCGGCTTGTCCACCGGCTTGGGCGGCTGCGGCGTGGGTTTCGATTCGACCGCCACGGGCGTGGGCGCCGGCTGCGAGATCAGCTGCACGGTCATGGTCGATTCGAGCTTGGGCTGCGGCAATTCCTTCGGGGGCATCAGCAGCGCGACGGTGATCAGCGCTGCATGGCCGAGGACCACGATGACGGCCGCGGTGACGAGACGGCGATTGAAACGGGGGGCGACCGGTGCGGGTCCGGTCGGGATGGAAGTCGAGGCCTGCATGTCTGCCAGTCTAGGCGGCGGCGCGTGGCGCGCCGGCCGCGAGGTCGTGCATTACTTGCGGAAAATCAGCAGGGAAATGCACAGGGTGGTTACGAATCCGATCAGCAATTCCATCACAGCTCCTTGGCGGGTGGCCGCTGGCTAGCGATTTGCAGGCTCGCTGACGGAAAGGTCAAACAAAGGCGCGGCCGGGTGGAACAGGCCGCGCGCGATAGCGTTGCTGTCGGTGCTCAGGCTGCCTTGCGTTCGTAGAACACCACGGGCACCGCTTGCGTGTGCGAGGCGACGCCGCAGTGGCTTTCGCAGATGCCGTGCTCGGCCATCAGTTCGCGAACCGATTCCTCGCACTTGCCGCAGCAACTGGCGACGCCGAGCTCGAACTGCAGCTCGTCGAACGAGGCGACGCCTTCCGCCAGCGAGGCACGGATCTTTCGGTCGGACACGGACTTGCACACGCAGACGATCATGATGAGCGCGATAGCTAACGTTAATGCGAATTATTATCATTATATTCGCGCAGCTTGGCAAGCCTGCTCCACGGTTTTTTGTAACAAATCCAGGTGCTTAGCAGGGGATTGGCAAAAACGTCATGGTGCCGTGGCCAGGCGCCAGGCAGGCTGGCTCAGGCCGGCAGGGCCGTGTCGGCGCAGCGCGGCGAGGTGATCGCGACGGTTTCGGCCGGCGCGTCGAGGCCCAGCAGGGCGGCCGCGAGCGCCTGCAGGCGGCTGCCGTCGTCGGTCGAATACAGGCGCGGCGGGCGGGCCGTGGTGCCGGCCGGCGCGCGCAGGCCGTGGTCGTCGAGCACGCGGGCGAGTTGTCGCGCGATCGCCTCGCTGGTGTCAATCAGGGTCAGACGATCCTGCGTCAACTCGCGGATCGTTGCGTCGAGGAAGGGGTAATGGGTGCAGCCGAGCACCAGCGTGTCGGCGCCGGCGGCCAGCATCGGTTCGAGGTAGCCGTCGAGCAGGGCGCGCAGCGCGGGCGAGCCGGTGTCGCCGCGTTCGATCGCCTCGACCAGCCCGTGGCCGGGTTGGCGCAGGAAGCGGCAGTCGGCTGCGTAGCGCTCGATCAGCGATTCGAAGCGCGCGCTGCGCAGCGTCGCCGCGGTGGCCAGCACGCCCGCCACGCGGCTGCGCGAGGCCAGGGTGGCCGGCTTGATGCCGGGCTCGACGCCCACCAGCGGGATCGCGAGTGTCTCGCGCACCACGGCGATCGACTGCGCGGTGGCCGTGTTGCAGGCCACCACCAGCGCCTTGGCGCCGCGCGCGGCCAGCCATTCGCCGATCGCCAGCGTGCGTTCGATGATGAAGGCGTCGTCGCGCTCGCCATAGGGTGCATGGCGCGAATCGGCGACATAGACGAAGGATTCCTCGGGGAGCTGCGCGCGCACGGCGCGCAGCACCGAGAGACCGCCCAGCCCGGAATCGAAGATGCCGACCGGCGCGGCGGTGGTGGAGTCTTCTGACGCGAAGTCGGTCGGGCTGGACATGTGAGGGTGAAGCTGGCGGATGGCGATCCGCCATATTACGACGCCGTGCTCAGCTCGGCGAGCCCATCATCGACTGCTGGTAGTTCTGGATGCCGATCTTGCCGACCAGGTCGATCTGCGTCTCGAGCCAGTCGATGTGCTCCTCGGTGTCGTCGAGGATCTTCTGGAACAGTTCGCGCGAGACGTAGTCGCGCACCGATTCGCAGTAGGCGATCGCGTCCTTGCAGGTGCCCTGGGAGATGTACTCCAGCTTCAGGTCGCACTTCAGGATCTCTTCGGTTTCCTCGCCGACCAGCAGCTTGTGCAGATCCTGCAGGTTGGGCAGGCCGTCGAGCATGAAGATCCGTTCGATCAGCCAGTCGGCGTGCTTCATCTCGCCGATCGACTCGTCGTATTCGTGCTTGCCGAGTTTCTCGAGACCCCAGTGGCGATACATGCGCGCATGCAGGAAATACTGGTTAATCGCGGTCAATTCATTCTTCAACTGAGCGTTGAGAAACTCGATGACTTTCTTGTCGCCTTGCATGGCCGTTCCTTCCTTTGTGACATAGGGTTACGGACACGAAAGATAAACGCTGGAAGGCCAAAAGCCAAGCCCTAATGCCTGAATATTCGAATATTTCCGGATAATGAGAATGATTAAGAATAAATCAGGCCGGATTGAACTCCGGCCTGAAAATCATTCTCGTTTACTACGGATTCACGCAGTCGCGACCGGGATTTTTCCGATCTTCGCCTGCCATTCCCTCGGCCCGGTCTGGTGCACCGAGGTGCCCGAGGAATCGACCGCCACCGTCACCGGCATGTCGACCACGTCGAACTCGTAGATCGCTTCCATGCCGAGGTCCTCGAAGGCGATGACCTTGGCGCTGCGGATCGCCTTGGACACCAGGTAGGCCGCGCCGCCCACCGCCATCAGGTAGGCCGCCTTGTGCTTCTTGATCGCCTCGATCGCCATCGGGCCGCGCTCGGCCTTGCCGACCATCGAGATCAGGCCGGTCTGGGCCAGCATGGTCTCGGTGAACTTGTCCATGCGGGTGGCGGTGGTCGGGCCCGCCGGGCCGACCGCCTCGTCGCGCACCGGGTCGACCGGGCCGACGTAGTAGATCACGCGGTTCCTGAAGTCCACCGGCAGGCTCTCGCCCTTGGCCAGCATGTCGGCGATGCGCTTGTGCGCGGCATCGCGCCCGGTCAGCATCTTGCCCGACAGCAGCAGCGTCTGGCCCGGCGTCCAGGCGGCCACTTCCTGCGGCGTGAGCGTGTTCAGGTCGACGCGCTTGCTGGTCTCGGTGTTCGGCTCCCAGTTGACCTTCGGCCAGGCGTCCAGCGACGGTGGGTCCAGGCGTGCCACGCCCGAGCCGTCCAGCGTGAAGTGCGCATGGCGGGTGGCCGCGCAGTTCGGGATCATCGCCACCGGCTTGGAGGCCGCGTGGGTCGGCGCCGCCATGATCTTGACGTCGAGCACGGTGGCCAGGCCGCCCAGGCCCTGCGCGCCGATGCCCAGCGCATTGACCTTCTCGTAGAGCTCGACGCGCAGCTCCTCGGCCCAGTCCTTCGGGCCGCGCTTGATCACGTCCTGGATGTCGATCGATTCCATCAGCGATTCCTTGGCCATCAGCATCGCCTTCTCGGCGGTGCCGCCGATGCCGATGCCGAGCATGCCCGGCGGGCACCAGCCGGCGCCCATGGTCGGCACCGTCTTGAGCACCCAGTCGACGATCGAATCGGACGGGTTCAGCATCACGAACTTCGACTTGTTCTCCGAGCCGCCGCCCTTGGCCGCGACCTGCACGTCCACCTTGTCGCCCGGCACGATCTCGTAGTGGATCACGGCCGGCGTGTTGTCCTTGGTGTTCTTGCGGGCGCCCTCGGGCGGATTGACGATCGAGGCGCGCAGCACGTTGTCGGGATGCGTGTAGCCGCGGCGCACGCCCTCGTTGATCATGTCGGTCAGGCTCATGGTGGCACCTTCCCAGCGCACGTCCATGCCCACCTTCACGAAGATCGTGACGATCCCGGTGTCCTGGCAGATCGGCCGGCGGCCTTCCGCGCACATCCGGCTGTTGGTCAGGATCTGCGCGATCGCGTCCTTGGCGGCCGGGCTCTGCTCGGCCTCGTAGGCGCGGCCCAGGGCCTCGATGTAGTCGAGCGGATGGTAGTAGCTGATGTACTGGAGCGAATCCGCGACGCTCTGGATCAGGTCTTCCTGCTTGATGACGGTCATGGCTGTGACTCAGTGGGGACTATTGGTGATGAAACTCGAAACTCGTGCGGCGGCCGGTCTGCTGCCGGCTCGCCCGCGCGGCGCTCAGGCCGCTTCGCGAGGCGCGTGCGCCTCCTCGAAATGCTTGGGGTGCGTCTGGGTGGTCAGGCGATCGATCCAGGCCATCACCAGCGCCGACACCAGGAACGACAGGTGGATCAGCACCTGCCACATGATCGCGTGCTCGGAATGCTGGTCGGGATTGATGAAGGTCTTGAGCAGGTGGATCGAGGAGATGCTGATCAGCGCCATCGACAGCTTGACCTTCAGCACCCCCGCGTTGACGTGGTCGAGCCATTCGGGCTCGTCGGGATGGCCCTCGACGCCGAGCTTCGACACGAAGGTCTCGTAGCCGCCCACGATCACCATGATCAGCAGGTTCGAGATCATCACCACGTCGATCAGGCCGAGCACGGCCAGCATGATGTTGGTCTCGTCGAGCGAGGTGGCGTGCGTGAGCAGGTGCCAGACTTCCTTCAGGAACAGGAACACATAGACCGCCTGCGCCACGATCAGGCCGAGATAGAGCGGAACCTGCAGCCAGCGGCTCATGAAAATGAGGGACGGGAGCGGCTTCATCTTGCGGCGGACGTGCGGATCGGTCGGGCGAGCGGACATGGTCGAGCGGCCTCTGGGTGGGCGCGGGTATCGTGGGTGAAGCGAATCTGAAAAAAAGCGCGATATTGTAACGTGCCCGCCGCCGGGACGGCGCCCGGGCGGGAGCGGCTCGCGAGGCGGGCCGGCAGAGGCCGGGGCGAGGCGGCAGGTACGAGACGTGCGCCGGAAGGGCAGGAGGAGGCAGGCGGGGGCGATCCGCTTCAGGGCGATCCGCCCGGTGCCCCCCGTTCGCGCCCGAGCGCCCGAGCGCCCTAGCGGCCGAGCGGCCCAGGCGCCCGGGCCGCCGATCTGCCCGCCGCGCGGTTCAGGACGCGGCGGTGGGCGTGCCGCGCGGCTTCAGGCTGGCCAGCAGGATGCCGGTCACCACGCAGGCCAGCGCGAAGCCGTGCGCGAGCGTGGGCCGCTCGCCGAGGAAGGCGATGCCGTACACGGCCGCCGCGATCGGCAGCACCGCGCTGAACACGCCGGCCAGGCTGCCCGGCACGTGGCGGATGCCGATCATCCACAGGCAGAACGAGAAGATGCTGGCCGACAGCGCGTACCAGACCACCAGCGCCCAGGTGCCGGCCGGCACCGCCGCGTAGTCGAAATGCGGCAGCGCGAGCAGGCCCAGCGGCAGCATCAGCAGCATGCCGAACAGGTGCGTGTAGGCGCAGATGTCGAGCGGGCGCAGCGTCTCGGTCAGGCGGCGCGAGAGGATCACGTAGAAGGATTCGCAGCACACCGCGCCGAGGATCAGCAGGTTGCCGGCGAGCGAGCTGCCGACCGCGGACGCGGCGCCCGGCGCATGGCCGTTGGCGAGGTTGATCGCCACCACGCCGACGATCGCCAGCGCGATCGACAGCAGGGCGCGGCCGTCGGGCCGCTCGCGCAGGAAGATCCAGGCGAACAGGGCGACCACCGCGGGGATCGTGCTGGTGATCACGCCCGCGGCCACCGCGCTGGTGCGCTGCACGCCGGTGAGCATCAGCAGGGTGAACAGGAAGGTGCCGAACAGCGCCTGCAGGAACAGGTTCAGCCACTCGTCGCGCTTCACGGTGCGCATTTTCGAGGGCCGCCACAGCGGCCAGAGCACCGCGTTGGCGATCACGAAGCGCAGCGTGGCGAGGATGGCGACCGGCACCACCACCACGATGGTCTTGCCGATGCCGACGTTGCTGCCGACCAGCAGCATCGACAGGATGAGGATGAAGGCGTAGCGATTCAAGCTGGAGTCCGGGCGTTGAGTTCAGTTAGGATTGTAGCGGCCGGCGCGCCGCGGCCGCCGGCACGGCCGGGCCCACGTAAGAGACGGGTAAGTTGCGAAGCTTATCTTGTCGAACGCGCGGGCGGGCTCCGCGCGATGCGGCAGCGCAGCAAGGCAGCGCCCATCGCCATCGCGGCGGCAGGCCGGCGAGCGGCCCCGCGCGCCATCACAGAAACACAAGCCAGGACAGCAAGGCCCGCGCCGCCCGGCACCGTTGACTCGGCGCCGGCGGCCGGGATCAGGAGGCACGGCGCGTCGCGCGCCGTGGAAGCGGCGCGCCCCGGGGCGCGTCGTCATGCAGTGGTTTTACCTTCATCAAGGGGTAGTCGATGTCTGCGATTGATTCGGTTCTTCACGAACGCCGCCAGTTTGCTCCGCCCGCCAGCGTCGAACAGGCGGCCAATATTTCCGGCATGGCCGCGTACCAGGCGCTGGTCGACGAGGCCGGCCGCGATTTCGACGGTTTCTGGGCGCGCCTGGCGCGCCAGGCGATCGACTGGCGCAAGCCGTTCTCGAGCGTGCTCGACGAGTCGAACGCGCCGTTCTACAAGTGGTTCGAGGACGGCGAGCTGAACGCTTCGTACAACTGCCTGGACCGTCACGTCGAGGCCGGCCGCGGCGAGCGCGTCGCCGTGATCTTCGAGGCCGACGACGGCAGCGTCACCCGCGTGACCTACGCCGAACTGCTGGCGCGCACCTGCCGCCTGGCCAACGCGCTCAAGGCGCGCGGCATCGGCCGGGGCGACCGCGTCGTCATTTATATCCCGATGTCGGTCGAGGGCATCGTCGCGATGCAGGCCTGCGCGCGGATCGGCGCGACGCATTCGGTGGTGTTCGGCGGCTTCTCGTCCAAGTCGCTCAACGAGCGGCTGGTCGATGTCGGCGCCAGCGCGCTGATCACGGCCGACGAGCAGATGCGCGGCGGCAAGACCCTGCCGATCAAGAGCATCGCCGACGAGGCGATCGCGATGGGCGGCTGCGAGGCGGTCAAGAGCGTAATCGTCTACCGCCGCACCGGCGGCAAGGTCGACTGGCACGAGGGCCGCGATCTGTGGCTGCACGAGATCACCGCGAACCAGCCGGAAAGCTGCGAGCCGGAATGGGTCGGCGCCGAGCACCCGCTGTTCATCCTCTACACCTCGGGTTCCACCGGCAAGCCCAAGGGCCTGCAGCACAGCACCGGCGGCTACCTGCTGTGGGCCGCGCTGACGATGGACTGGACCTTCGACCGCAAGCCCGACGATATCTTCTGGTGCACCGCCGACATCGGCTGGATCACCGGCCATACCTACATCACCTACGGGCCGCTGGCGACCGGCTCGACGCAGGTGGTGTTCGAGGGCGTGCCGACCTACCCGAACGCGGGCCGCTTCTGGAAGATGGTGGCCGACCACAAGGTCACGGTGTTCTACACCGCGCCCACCGCGATCCGTTCGCTGATCAAGGCCTCGGGCGCCGACGAGCAGGCCCATCCGTCGCGCTACGACCTGTCGAGCCTGCGCATCATCGGCACGGTCGGCGAGCCGATCAATCCCGAGGCGTGGATGTGGTACCGCGAAAACGTCGGCGGCAATCGCTGCCCGATCGTCGATACCTGGTGGCAGACCGAAACGGGCGGCCACATGATCACGCCGCTGCCGGGCGCCACGCCGACCGTGCCCGGCTCCTGCACGCTGCCGCTGCCGGGCATCATGGCGGCGGTGGTCGACGAGACCGGCCAGGACGTGCCGAACGGGCAGGGCGGCATCCTGGTGATCAAGCGCCCCTGGCCGTCGATGGCGCGCACCATCTGGGGCGATCCGGATCGGTTCCGCAAGGCCTACTTCCCCGACGAGCTCGGCGGCAAGCTCTATCTGGCCGGCGACGGCACGGTGCGCGACAAGGACAGCGGCTACTTCACCATCATGGGCCGCATCGACGACGTGCTGAACGTCTCGGGCCACCGGCTCGGCACCATGGAGATCGAGTCGGCGCTGGTCTCGCACGAACTGGTGGCCGAGGCGGCCGTGGTCGGCCGCCCCGACGACATGACGGGCGAGGCGGTGGTGGCCTTCGTGGTGCTCAAGCGTTCGCGCCCGGAAGGCGAGGAGGCGCAGCAGATCGCCAAGGCGCTGCGCGACTGGGTCGGCAAGGAAATCGGCCCGATCGCCAAGCCCAAGGACATCCGCTTCGGCGACAACCTGCCCAAGACCCGCTCCGGCAAGATCATGCGGCGCCTGCTGCGCTCGCTCGCCAAGGGCGAGGCGATCACGCAGGACACCTCCACGCTGGAGAACCCGGCCATCCTCGAGCAACTGACCGAGGCGCGCTGAACCCGAGCCGGCCGGTTTCCACGGCCGGCGCGCGAAACCGCGCCACCGGACGCGCCCGGCCCCCGCCGCGGCGTGCCGATCCGGCCGGCCCGGCACGCAGCCCCTGCGCGGCAATCCCGATTGCCCGCGCCGGGGCTTTTTTGTTAGATAAGCGGATGACCGCCGCCCCCCGTTCCCCGTCGACCACCACCTCGACCTCCCGCCACTTCAGCGATCCGCCGCCGGTGCCGGACCGGCTCGCGCGCGCCCATGCGCGCTACTGGCGCTTCAACGTCGGGCTGATCGCGGTGCTGATGGCGATCGGCTTCGCGGTGTCCTTCCTGGTGCCGCTGTTCGCGCCGGTCCTGGCCGCGCTGCGCCTGGGCGGCTTCAGCCTGCCGTTCTACCTGGGCGCGCAGGGGGCGATCCTGGTCTACCTGCTGCTGATCGCCGTCTACGTGCTGCTGATGCAGCGCGCCGATCGCCGGCTGCGGCGCGACTACGCGGCCTGCGCCGACGAGCCTGATGCCGGCGCCGTGGCCGACGGCCAACCGCGCCGCGCCGACGGCCGGCACGACCACCGGGCGGATCGCGACGCATGCTGACCAGCCGGCTGATCCGCGCCTATGCGTGCTACACGCTGGGCTTCCTCGCCTTCGTGGCGTTGCTCTGGCGCATCGAGCGCGCCACCGGCCCCGGCGTCTGGATCGGCTACGTGTTCCTGTTCGTGCCGATCGCCGTCTATGCCGTGATCGGGCTGCTGTCGCGCACCTCCGACCTGGTCGAGTACTACGTGGCCGGGCGGCGCGTGCCCTCGGCCTTCAACGGCATGGCGACCGCGGCCGACTGGCTGTCGGCCGCCTCCTTCATCGGCCTGGCCGGCTCGCTCTACGCCACCGGCTACGACGCGCTGGCCTACCTGATGGGCTGGACCGGCGGCTTCTGCCTGGTGGCCTTCCTGCTGGCGCCCTACGTGCGCAAGCTGGCGCGCTACACCATCCCCGACTTCCTCGGTACGCGCTATTCGAGCACCCTGGTGCGCGCGCTCGCGGCCGGCGCGGCGATCCTCTGTTCCTTCGTCTACCTGGTCGCGCAGATCCAGGGCATCGGCCTGATCGCGACGCGCTTCATCGGCGTCGACTTCGCGATCGGCATCTTCTGCGGGCTGGCCGGGATCCTGGTCTGCTCCTTCCTGGGCGGGATGCGCGCGGTGACCTGGACCCAGGTGGCGCAGTACGTGATCCTGATCGTCGCCTTCCTGGTCCCGGTCTCGCTGATCGCGATCAAGGACGGGCTCGGGCCGGTGCCGCAACTGAACTACGGGCACCTGATGACGCGCGTCGAGGCGCTCGAGGCCCAGGTGCGCGATTCGGCCGACGAGCACGCCGTGCGCGAGGCCTTCCGCGCGCGCGCCGCCGTGTTCCAGGCCCGGCTCGACCGGCTGCCGGCGTCCTACGGCGAGGCGCGCGTGCAACTGGCCGACGAGCTCGCGGCGCTGCGCCGGCGCAACGGCCCGCTGCGCGAGATCAGCCAGCGCGAACGCGAGCTGGCCGAGTTCCCGCGCGACGCGGCGGCCGCGCGGGTGGTCTGGGAGCAGGCGCGCGACGAGCTGCTGGCGCGTGCCGCCGAGCCGCTGCCGATGCACCTGCCGTTCCCCTCGGCGAGCAACGACGACGAGCGGCCGCGCCGGCGCAACTTCCTCGCGCTGCTGCTGTGCCTGTCGCTCGGCACGGCGAGCCTGCCGCACATCCTGACGCGCTACAACACCACCACCTCGGTGGCCTCGGCACGCCGCTCGGTGGGCTGGACGCTGTTCTTCATCGCGCTGTTCTACCTGAGCGTGCCGGTGCTGGCGGTGCTGATCAAGTTCGAGATCCTCGCCCACCTGGTGGGCCAGCCCTTCGCCGAGCTGCCGTCCTGGGTCACGCAATGGCAGCACTTCGAGCCCGACCTGATCGGGGTGGTCGACGTGCTGCGCGACGGCATCGTGCACTGGTCCGACATCCAGATGCAGCCCGACATCGTGGTGCTGGCCGCGCCCGAGATCGCCGGGCTGCCCTACGTGATGTCGGGGCTGGTGGCGGCCGGGGCGCTGGCCGCGGCGCTGTCCACCGCCGACGGCCTGCTGCTGACGATCGCCAATGCGCTGTCGCACGACGTCTACTACCACATGGTGGCGCCCGACGCCTCGGCGCAGCGGCGCGTGACGATCTCGAAGGTGCTGCTGCTCGGCGTGGCGCTGTTCGCCTCCTACGTGGCCTCGCTCAACACCGGCAAGATCCTGTTCCTGGTCGGCGCGGCCTTCTCGCTGGCGGCCTCGAGCTTCTTCCCGGTGCTGGTGCTGGCGGTGTTCTGGAAGCGCACCACCACGCGCGGCGCGGTGGCGGGGATGATCACGGGGCTCGGCGTGTGCATCTACTACATCCTCTCGACCTATCCCTTCTTCACGCAGCTGACCGGCTTCGCCGGCCCTACCTGGTTCGGCATCGAGCCGATCAGCTCGGGCGTGTTCGGCGTGCCGGCCGGTTTCGCGGCCGCCATCGGCGTGAGCCTGCTCGACAAGCGGCCCGACGCCTATACCCGGGCGCTGGTCGATTACATCCGGCATCCATGAATCCGGCGAGGCGCGACCACCGGGCAAGCATCGGGCGTTCGAGATGACGACGACACGCCATATCGACCGGCGCAGCGGCGCGGTCCGGATCGAGCAGGTCCGCATCGAGGTCGACGCGAGCGGCGCGCTCGCCCCCGATGCGCGGGCGGCCCGAGATCACGCCGGGCGGCGCACTGCGTGATCGCGTCGGCAAGCCGCTCGGGCTCCATGGCTATGCGGCGAACTGTGTGATCGACGTGGCCGATGCCGGGGTGGCCAGCGTTGCCGTGCTGTTCGAGCCGATCCATTTCTTCGATGCGAGCATCACGGAATCGCGGATCGTGCAGGCGGTGGCCGCCGCCTCGAGACGGCAACTGGCGAGCACGCATCCGGCCAGCGCCGCACTGGAGCCGCTCGCCTGGGGCCGGGCCCGGTTCAGCCACGATCCGCGCCAGGCAGACCCGAGCCTGATGTTGCGGTACCCTTGAGGCCGCTGCGGGCGCCGGGAGAGCGGTGGCCCGCACGTGCATCCACCGAACTACGGGAGCAAGGACATGAAGAACGTGATTCGCGTCGGCGATCCGACCAGCCATGGCGGCGTGGTCGAGACCGGCGATTCGAGCCTGCTCGTCGAGGGCAAGCCGGTCGCGCGCGTCGGCGACCTCTGCGTCTGCCCGATCGCCGGGCACCAGAGTTGCGTGATCGTCGAGGGCAACCCGGAATTCACCGTCGGCGGCCGGGCCGTCGCCTTCGACGGCCACAAGACCAGCTGCGGCGCCACCCTGCAATCGACGCTGAGCACCTTCGGCAGCGAATAGGCGGGCGGGGCGGGCGAAGCCCGGCCGGCGCGTCGCGGGGGGCTGTGACGTCGCCCATGCCGCCGCGCTTCGCGTCGAGTTTCAAGTCGAATTTCGCCGTGTCGGCACGGCGCGGCGCTCGCCGCGCCCCTGCTGGGCATCGAAGGAAAGCCATGAAACCGATATCGTCTAACCAGGCAACGACCACGTCCTTGCCGCCGTCCGAGCTGGCCTGTTCGCCGGGCGCGAGCCTGCGTCGGTGGCGCACGCTGCGCCGGATCAAGCAGGAGCATGCGGCGGCGCTGTTCGGCGTATCGCAGTCGACGATATCGCGCTGGGAAGCCGGCACCCAGGCGGTGTCGCACGAGGAACTGCGGCGCATCGAGGCCTGCTTGTCGGCGCGCCTCGACTCGGCGGCGGATCGCGCGCTCGAGCGCCTCGTGAGCCATCACACCCGTCCCGTTCATCTCGTGTGCGACCTCACGCACCGGCTGCTGGCCTGCTCCACGCCGCGAGCCGCGGAGTTCGCGGCGCCGCTGTCGTCGCTGATGGGCGCGTCGCTCTGGCCGTTCGCGACGGCCGAGATCGTGGCGCGCGAGCAGTCCTTGCGCGATGCGGGCTGGCAAGATCATCCGGCACCCTCGATCGAATTCGATACCGGGTCCAACGACTCGCCGCAGGTGCCGATTCGTGCGAGCCGCTGCCGCTGGACGCGTTTCACCTTGTCCGACGGGACGCTGGCGCGCCTGGTCGAAACGCTTTGAATGCCGAATGATCGGGCGGGCGGCGACGCATAATTCATGCGTGGAGCGGACCCGCCCGGCGCCGTATAGTGGCCGATCAATGGAGTATTCGAGGTGGTTCCCATGGACGACGCGTTGATCGACGCACGACTGAATTTCCTGCGCGGCTGCGAGCGCCTGAAGGATGTGCTGCGCAGCGGCCATACCTCGGGTGGCCGACGCGAGAGCACGGCCGAGCACAGTTGGCGGCTCGCGTTGATGGCGATGGTGCTGATGGATCAATTGGGCGAGGTCGACCGCGGCAGGGTGCTCGAGCTCTGCCTGGTGCACGACCTGGGCGAGGCGCTGGGCGGCGATGTGCCGGCGCCCGAGCAGGTCCCGGGCAGCGGCAAGGATGCCGTCGAGCGACGCGACCTGCTGC
This sequence comes from Burkholderia sp. SJZ089, assembly GCF_007828315.1. Classification (NCBI taxonomy): domain Bacteria; kingdom Pseudomonadati; phylum Pseudomonadota; class Betaproteobacteria; order Burkholderiales; family Burkholderiaceae; genus Burkholderia; species Burkholderia sp. SJZ089. The sequence continues at coordinate 30,039 of NZ_VIUM01000035.1, forward strand.
GCCTCGGCGAAACGCTCGATGCGCCGATGCGCGAGAGGATCGTCGCGTTGTGGGACGAGTATGCGCGGGCGGCCACGCCGGAAGCGCGCGCGGTGAAGGCGCTCGACAAGATCGAGACGATCCTGCAGCACACGCAGGGCGAGAATCCGCCCGATTTCGACTATGCGTTCAACCTCGCGTATGGGCAGGCGCATACCCGCAAGGTGCCGGCGCTGCAGCGGTTTCGCGAGCGTGTCGACGAGGCGACGCGCGAGCGGATGGCCGGTGCCGGCGGGCCTTCGGGCTGAAGGGTCGCCGCGATGAATGGGCCTTGCGGTGGGGCTGGCGAGCCGCCGTTGGAGTCTGCTATACTCTCGCTCTTGCTGGAGAGATGGATGAGTGGTTTAAGTCGCACGCCTGGAAAGCGTGTATAGGTTAATCGCCTATCGGGGGTTCGAATCCCCCTCTCTCCGCCAAAAATGATCGCAAAGCCCCGTAAGTTCAACGACTTACGGGGCTTTTGACTTTCTGGTCCCTCAATCAGGCCGTTAGCCGATTCCCGAAGAATATGTAATTCGCGCACCCGCGCCGGCGGCCGGCCGTAAACGTCATCCAGCGTTGGACGCAGTTGTCGCACCCGATGCCAATGCGACATCACCGCTGGCAGAGCGGGAATTACGTCTACTATCCAGCATGACTTATATGCCTGCGGCAAGTCGAAGTCGGGGGTCGCTGCGGGGCGACGTCCACAAGCCGGCATTCGTCCCCGAACGTGATGTACAGCACTACCTGATAACTACCTGATACGTGGATCCCGCGATGAGGAACAGGAATCGGATATTTGGATGCCATGCCGGACTGGCTTTCCAGAACGCCACATGGCGAATCGCGGGCTTCCTGATTGCTGGCGGCAGTCTGCCCTGACGCGTTAGCGACATTCCCATGATGCCCATGACAGAAGACCCGCCGAGGGAAATCCCCTCGGAAATCCGGAATTTCCTGCTGGCGGCGATTATCGTCGGCGATATGGTCCTGCCTTCCCGATACGCCCTGCCGGACGAGATCGAGACCCTGCAAGTGGGTTTCAGGTCAAATGGGCGCACCGGCGAGTCCCTGGTATCGACGCACGATGGAGCCTGGCAGCCGGCCTGGTTCGTCCTCGCCGTGAACGACTTCAACGACCCGTTCTTCGTCGACGTGGCGGAAGAGGCCGCGGGTTTTCCGGTCTGTTTCGCGAAGCACGGGGGCGGGCGATGGGACGCGATTCCCGTGGCAGGATCCCTGCGGCGTTTCGGTGAAATCCTGCTTCGCCTGAAAGCCGTGGGCGACGATGACGCGCAGGTGTCGAGGTTCGTGGAAGACGAGTTGGATGTGGCCGATCCGTTATGGAGCGAGGTCCTCCAGGCCCGCCGCGAGCACGCTGCCGAGTTCCCGAAAATCGCACCTGCGGCCTACGACCCGGCGAACCTGGCGACGGTCGAGCTTGTCGTCACCGATTTCGGGTCGCAGAAGCTGAAGGTCATTCAGATCGTCAGGCGCATCCTTGGCGTGTCGCCACAAGAGGCGCTTGCCTTGGTGGCCAGGCCCGAGCTCCTGGTTGGCAAAGGCCCCAGGATCAGCCTGCAACGTCTCGCCGCCGAGTTGACCGCCGCAGGTGCCAGGACGGAATTCCGGCCCCGCACCGACTGAATTTCGCCGCAAGTCAGGGGATTGCTCAGGCAACCGATGTCGGACTTCTGGATCGTGCGCAATCGAGAGCGACACAGGGTGCCGATGTGGAAGCTCATCGAGCTATCGAACTGGACAACCTGGTTTCGGCGGCGAATTCACGCACCGTTCCCGCCCGCGTCCGACGTCTACCCTCATGTTTCGCATCCCCGGCAGCCGCTTCGCAACCGCGGCCCGGCGCCTGCCGGAACCCGCCTAGAGTGCTCGGATAACCGTCGCGCCGTCCTCACAGGGAGACGTCCATGTCGATGTCCGTTGATGCCGCCGGATCGAGCACGCTCGATCCCTACCAGAGCTCGGGCCAGGGCAATACGCAGGCCCTGCAGCAGCTCGCGCAGCTCGAACAACTGATCCAGCAGTTGATCGCCGAACTGCAGATGTTCTCGCAGTTGAACAACCTGGCCAACCAGAAACCGTCTCCGTCGGTCGGCGGCGCGGGCGGTGGAGGCGGCGGCATGCCCGCGCTGTCGGACGGCGGTGGTGGCGGCGGCGGCGGTGCGCCCCAGACGCTGGCGGCCGCTCCCGGCGGCGCGCCGGACGCTGCCGATGCCTCGCCGCCCACCGGCAGCGGCGCGCCGGCCGACGGCACGGGCGCGCCGGCAACGGCGGGCGCCTCGTCGGTCCAGGCCACGCCCGACGCGTCGGGCGGCGACATGACTCCGCAGGAAGTCGCCAGCAAGTACAAGGACGAGATCATGTCGGCATCGCAGTCCACCGGCGTGCCGCCCGGCATCATCGCCGGCCAGATCTGGCAGGAGTCGAAAGGGATCGCGAACACCCCCGGCGGCGGCCTGATGCAGCTCGGCCCCAACGAATTCCAGCAATACGGCGGCGGCGACATCTCGAACCCGGCCGACAACATCCGCGCCGGCGCGAACTACATGAAGGACCTCGCCAACCAGTTCGGCGGCAACATGGGCGCCGCGCTGCGCGCCTACAATTCCGGCCCGAACGGCGTCGACCTGGGCAACCTGAATGCGACGCCGGCCGGCACGGGCGATCCGACCTACGTGCAGAAGGTCATGCAGGCCGCCCAGCAATCGGGGCTCGCCACGGCCTGATCCGGCCGCTCGGCGCTTGCCGATCGAGGCCCGCGCCCTCGCGTTTCGCGAGCGCGCGGGCCTTGTGCTTTTTGCCGGGTTCGGGGCTGCCCGGGCATGCCTGCGCGATGAGATGCCAGGTGGTAGTATCCGCGAAATTCATGCTCGAACGTCTCGCATCGGCGCGGCGCCGGGCCTACCCACAGGAATCTTCGATGGATCTGCTGAGCCGTTTGCTGGCCTTGATGCCCGTGGCCGGGCAACTGGATGCGCGCTGCCATTTCGGCGCGCCCTGGCGCATCGACGGCGCCGCCGCCGGCGAGCGCGAAATCCATTACCACGTGCTGCTCAGCGGCGAGGCGAGCTTCGAGGACGGGCTCGGCGAGCCGCTGGCCATGCAGGCGGGCGATATCGTGATGCTGCCGTCCGGCGTGGGCCATGTGCTGCACGACGGCAGCGGCAAGCGTCCGGCGAAGTCGGAGGAGCGCTTCGTCGCCGGGCTGGAGATGGTGTCGAACAAGGGGCGCGGCGCGCCGGCCGACGTGCTGTGCGGGCGCTTCCTGCTGCCCGCCATGCCGCAGCAACTGCTGCGCGACCATCTGCCGAACCGCCTGCTGGTCAGGACCTCGGCCGCGCCGGGGCAGGACGCCGCCGGCAACCGGCTGACGCGGCTGGTCGGCCTGATGCGCGAGGAATCCGACGAACTCGGCCCGGGCAGCCTGGCGCTCGTCAATCACCTGTCGGGCGCGCTGTTCGCGCTGACCATGCGCTTCGCCAGCGAGGCCGGCGAGCCGCCGCGCGGGCTGCTCGCGCTGGCGGCGCGTCCGCGCCTGCAGCCGGCGCTGTCGGCGATGTTCGATACGCCCGAGAAGGCCTGGACCCTGCCCGAACTGGCCGAGCTCTGCCACATGTCGCGCGCGACCTTCGCCCGTCATTTCGACGAGGCGATCGGCCGCTCCGCCAGCGACATGCTCACCGAGATCCGCATGACCATCGCCGGCCGCATGCTCGCCGAGGGCAAGCTGTCGGTGGCCGATATCGGCGAGCGCGTCGGCTACCAGTCGGATGCCGCGTTCCAGCGCGTGTTCAAGCGGCAGATCGGCGTGACGCCCGCGCAATGGCGGGCCCAGAGCCGCGAGCGGGTGGAACCGGCGGAAGTGGGCGAGGCCGCGTGAAGCGCCTGCATGAGGCGGCCTCGTAACGCCGGCACCTCGTGCAACCACGTCCCGCAGCACATGACGTGCTCACATGAAGCGCTGACTTCACTCAGCCGCGCGGCGCTGCCGAATCAAGCCCGGCGCGCGGCGCTGCATCAGTTCGCCGTGGTTGCCGCCTTCAGCAAGGCCGGCATGCGCGCGAGCGGCGCCAGCAAGGTCTCGTCCACGCCGTAGTCGCGCTCGAGCAGTCGCGCCGCGTCGAGATAATCGACCCATACCGAGCCGTCCCCGGCTTGCCGGACCACCAGCCTCAGCGGCAGCTCGACGCTGGCCAGCGGATGTTGCAGCATCACCGGCGTGCCGGCCTTCGGGTTGCCGAACTGGATCAGCACGGTGGCCGGCATCGTCAGGCCGGAATCCGCCGCGGCCGCAGCCTGGTCGATTTCCGCGAAGATCCGGATGCCCTTGTCGGCGAGCGCGCCGCGCAGGTGCGCTAGCGTGCCGGCGAAATCGTGGCTGCTCTGCCAGGACAGCAGCGCATCGCTGTGTGCTTGGTTCATGCTTGCCTTCATCGGGGTGTCGAGGGGAGCGGGCGTGGCGGCGGCCGCGCCGACGAGGCCCGCCAGCATCAGCGCGAGGCCGCCGAGCAGCGCGGCGATTCTGCCGCCGACTCGCGCCGCCGCCAGGCGCGGCCGCTTATTGCGCGGCCACATGTGCCGGCACCGCGTTCAGCAGGATATTGAGCCCTTCCGAGATCAGCGGATGCGCAATGATCGCATCGCGCACCGCCGTGTAGGGCAGCTCGCCGAGCATGGCCATCTGCACCGCCGTCATCACCTCGCCGGCATTGACGCCGAGCATCGTGAAGCCGAGGATCCGATCCGATTCCCCGTCCACCAGGATCTTCATGAAGCCCTGGGTCTCGCCGCTGGTGCGGGCGCGCGGCACGGCCGCCATCGGCAGCTTGGCCACGCGCACCGGGATGCCGCGCGCCTTCGCCTCCTGCTCGTTGATGCCGATGCGCGCCAGCTCCGGCTCGATGAACAGCGCATAGGGAATCTGGCGCTCGCGGGTGCTGCGATCGCCGCCCGCCAGTTGCGATTTCAGCACGCGGTAGTCGTCGTAGGAGGCGTGCGTGAACATCGCGGTGCCGGCCACCTCGCCGATCGCCCAGGTGTTCGGCGCCGTGGTGGCGAGCCGTTCGTCGACCTTGATGATGCCGCGCTCGTTGACTGCCACGCCGGCCGCTTCCAGGCCCAGATCGGCCGTCACCGGCGTGCGCCCGGTGGCGATCAGCAGGTGGCTGCCGCTCACTTCGCTGCCGTCGTCCAGGCGCAGCGTGACCGCCTCGCCCGAGCGTCCGCTCACCTCGACCGGGCGCACGCCCGAGCGGATCGCGATGCCGTCCCCGGCGAAGGCCGCCTCGATCGCGGCGCTGACGTCCTCGTCCTCGCGCAGCGCCACGCGCGGCGCGTCGTGAACGATCGTCACGCGGCTGCCGAGCCGGCGGAACGCCTGGGCCAGTTCGAGCCCGATGTAGCCGCCGCCGATCACCACCAGGTGCTCGGGCAGCACCTCCAGGGCCAGCGCTTCCACGTGGGTGAGCGGCGCGGCGGCCTGGAGCCCCGGCACATCGGGAATCTGCGCGACCGTGCCGGTATTGATGAAGGCGTGCTCACCCTCGACGATGCGCGTGGCGCCCTCGGCGGTGCGCACCTCGATGCGGCGCGGGCCCACGAAACGGCCGGTGCCGATGATCAGATCGAGGCCCGAGCCGAGCATCGCCTTGCGGTTGATCTCGACCATCCCGTCCACCACCGAGCGCACGTAGCGCTTCACGCCCGCCATGTCGGTGGGGCGCGCGGCGCCGTCGCGCCGGTTCGCGAGATGGGCCAGCTCGGCCTCGTGGATCAGCGCCTTGCTGGGGATGCAGGCGACGTTGATGCAGGAGCCGCCGATCATGCCGCGCTCGATCACGGCCACCCGCTTGCCGGCGCGCGCCAGCTCCATCGCCAGCGTCTTGCCGCCCTTGCCGCCGCCCAGAAACACATATTCGAAGTTTTCGACGTTTGCCATGACCGTATCCTGATTCCGTGGGTGCCCGAAGGCGTGTTGGGAAAGTCCTGCACCGCGTGGTGTGCCGTCTGGCGGCTGGTCGATCACGCGGCTGACGAAATGCATGTTGAGGCCGCCGGCGCCTGGTGCCCAGACGCGCTCGTCTCAGCTTCATGCCCGAACGTCTCATCGCGTCGCGGCGCTGTTTTTCCGCGCGTCGGGTCGGTCCGGACGCCGCATTTCGATGCCGCGGCTTCCGGGCTTTCCGTTCGTCAGCGGCCGATCCGCTGTCACGCAGACTTTCCCCGGACGTTGTACGCTTACGGTCTTGCGCGGGCGCCCGGCCGCCGCGCGCCGCGGCCGGGCGACGTGCCCCGCCGGCCGGCGCGGCGGGCCGCCGCCCCCGTGCCGCGGGGCCGGCAGGCACGGCGCGGGCGCCGCCACGGCACGGATGCCGCTGGCGGCGCGAGCCGCCCGGCGTGCCCGGCGGCCCGTCCCGATGCGGCGTGCCGCGGCAGCGCCCGGCTTCGGCCGCTCCTTTTCTCGATCAGGTGGATACCCAGATGACGAACACGACTTACACGGATACGCAGCTCCTCATCAACGGCGAGTGGTGCGATGCCGCGAGCGGCAAGACCATCGACGTGCTGAACCCGGCCACGGGCAAGGTGATCGGCAAGGTCGCGCACGCCGGCATCGCCGACCTGGATCGCGCGCTGGAAGCCGCCCAGCGCGGTTTCGAGACCTGGCGCAAGGTGACGGCCTACGATCGCGCGGCACTGATGCGCAAGGCCGCGGCGCTGGTGCGCGAGCGCGCCGACACGATCGCCCAGCTGATGACGCAGGAGCAGGGCAAGCCGCTGGTCGAGGCGAAGATCGAGGTGCTGTCGGCCGCCGACATCATCGAATGGTTCGCCGACGAAGGCCGCCGCGTCTACGGCCGGATCGTGCCGCCGCGCAACCTGGCGGTCCAGCAGACCGTGGTCAAGGAGCCGGTCGGCCCGGTGGCGGCCTTCACGCCCTGGAACTTCCCGGTCAACCAGGTGGTGCGCAAGCTCAGCGCGGCGCTGGCCACCGGCTGCTCGTTCCTGGTGAAGGCGCCCGAGGAAACCCCGGCCTCGCCGGCCCAGCTGCTGCGCGCCTTCGTCGACGCGGGCGTGCCGGCGGGCGTGGTGGGCCTGGTCTATGGCGATCCCGCCGAGATCTCGAACTACCTGATCCCGCATCCGGTGATCCGCAAGGTCACCTTCACGGGCTCGACGCCGGTCGGCAAGCAGCTCGCCGCGCTGGCGGGCCAGCACATGAAGCGCGCCACCATGGAGCTGGGCGGCCACGCGCCGGTGATCGTCGCCGAGGACGCCGACCTCGATCTGGCGGTCAAGGCCGCCGGCGGCGCGAAGTTCCGCAACGCCGGCCAGGTCTGCATCTCGCCGACGCGCTTCCTGGTCCACAACAGCGTGCGCGAGGACTTCGCCAAGGCGCTGGTCAAGCACGCCGAAGGCCTGAAGGTCGGCGACGGCCTCGCGCTCGGCACCAACCTGGGCCCGCTGGCCAACTCGCGTCGCCTGGGCGCGATGGAGAAGGTGGTGGCCGACGCGCGCAAGACCGGCGCGACGGTGGCCACCGGCGGCGAGCGGATCGGCAGCGAAGGCAACTTCTTCGCGCCGACCGTGTTGACCGACGTGCCGCTCGAGGCCGACGTGTTCAACAACGAGCCGTTCGGCCCGATCGCGGCGATCCGCGGCTTCGACTCGCTGGAGGACGCGATCACCGAAGCGAACCGCCTGCCTTACGGCCTGGCCGGTTATGCCTTCACGCGCGCGTTCAAGAACGTGCACCTGCTGACGCAGCGTCTGGAGGTCGGCATGCTGTGGATCAACCAGCCCGCCACGCCCTGGCCGGAAATGCCGTTCGGCGGCGTGAAGGATTCGGGCTACGGCTCGGAAGGTGGCCCGGAAGCGCTCGAGCCCTACCTCGTCACGAAGTCGGTGACGGTCACCGCCGCCTGAGCGGCGATGGTGACGGGGAGCCGGTCGCCCGACCGGCTCCCGGCGAGGCTCGCGTCTGGCGCGCCTCGCGAATTAGCCCGCCAATACCCGCCTGCGCTGCCCGGGTCGTTTCCCGCGTGGCGTCTGACCACGACGCGCAAGGCGGCACCCGTTCCACTCCCCGATACAGATCGGCTCGACTGCGCGCCGGCGCATCCCGCGCCGGGGCAGGCGCCGGCTCGCGCTCCCGCCAGGGCGCCCCGCGCCGGGCGAGCCGCTGCCCGGCGCCGGCTCATGCCGGGCTGTCGCTGGGGTGGAGGCTGTCGATCGAATCCAGCACCACGTCGTTGAACTTCCGGCCCAACTGCGCGCGATGCCCGATGTCGACCACCATCGAATGATGGTCGCCGGGCACCGGAATCAGGTGCAGTATCGAAGCCGGCAGGATCCGGTCCCATCCCAGGCCGGGATCGATGGCGTCGGCTTGCCGGCCTGCCGCATCCCGTGAGGTCCTGCCGGAGCCCAGCAACTCCGTCGCGTGGAACTGATGCACCTTGCGCGCGATCGGTTGCGGCCGATAGTGCCTGACCGTCTGGGCGTAGTGGGCGATCTGCTCCCATCGCGACACCTCCACGGGCAGGCTGGCATGCCGCGGATAGAGCCCGAATTGCTGGGCGGATTCGATCAGCTCCGTCAGCCCGGCCCGATCGCGCCGCGCGCGCAGGTCGGCGATCGCGGACTCGTGCGCCGTCTGGTATTTCTCCTCGATCCACTCGATGAACACCTGTTGGGCGGATTCCGGCATCTCGGCTTCCAGCGCCTGGGGCGTGGAGACGTCGAGCAGCCCCACGAACGACACTTCCTCGTTCGCCTCCAGCAGCGCATGCGCGATGGCGTAGGCCACCAGCCCCCCCGACGAATAACCCGCGAACCGATAGGGGCCGCTCGGCTGTACCGCCTTGATCAGCGCAATCATGCGGCTCGCCATGGCTTCGATCGTCGAGAGCGGCGTTTCGTGGAGCGATTGCCACGGCAGCGCATAGATGGGGAAGCTCGAGTCGATGTGCGAAGCCAGCGAGAAGGCATAGGAGTAGTCTCCCAGGCCGGTCGGCAGGAAGAAGATCGGCGGCTGCGTGCCCCCGACGCGAACCGGCACCGCTTCCAGCGCCTGTGTCGAAGCCGAGGCCGACGCGATGCGCTGCGCCAGGCTGGTGAGTTCAGGGTGCTGGAACACCTCGTTCAGGGTGAGCAGGTAGCCCAGCTCGGCGATGCGAATGATCAGTTGTACTGCGAGCAGGGAATGCCCGCCGAGTGCGAAGAAGCTGTCGTGACGACTGATTCTCTCGACGCCGAGCAACTCGGCCCAGATCTCGGCGAGCGCACATTCGATCTCGCCTTGAGGCGCTTCATAAGCCTGACGCGCGAGCGCGGACTGATCCGGCGCGGGCAGCGCGCGTCGGTCGACCTTGCCGTTGGGCGTCAAGGGCAGGGCGTCGAGCCGCACGAAGGCGGCCGGCACCATGTAGTCCGGCAGTTGCGCGGCGAGATGGCTGCGCAGCGCGCCCACCAATTGCTCGTCGTGCTCGGCCACCACATAGGCGACCAGGCGCTTGTCGGCGCCGTCGCCGATCGCGAGCACGACTGCCTCGCGCACGGCGGGATGGTTGGCCAGCCGTGCCTCGATCTCGCCGAGTTCGATCCGGAAACCACGGATCTTGACCTGGTGATCGTTGCGGCCGAGGTATTC
>NZ_VIUM01000036.1:0-29476 GCF_007828315.1 Burkholderia sp. SJZ089
TTCGACGACAGAACCGTCGCGATGGCTGCCGTCAGCGTCGTCTTGCCGTGGTCAACGTGACCGATCGTACCGACGTTGACGTGCGGCTTGGTCCGTTCGAACTTCTCTTTTGCCATGATTCTCTTCTTTCAAAAATGAATGTTGGATGGAGACGATTTACTTCGACTTGGCGCTGATGATCGCTTCGGCGACGTTACGCGGAGCTTCCGAGTAGTGCTTGAACTCCATCGTGTAGGTCGCGCGACCTTGCGTGAGCGAACGCAGCGAGGTCGAGTAGCCGAACATTTCCGACAGCGGCACTTCGGCGCGAACGATCTTGCCGCCGCCAACCATGTCTTCCATGCCCTGGACGATACCGCGACGGCCCGACAGGTCGCCCATCACGTTGCCCATGTAGTCTTCCGGCGTTTCGACTTCGACTGCCATCATCGGCTCGAGCACCACCGGGCTGGCGCGGCGCATTGCTTCCTTGAACGCCATCGAACCGGCCATGCGGAACGCGTTTTCGTTCGAGTCCACGTCGTGGTACGAACCGAAGGTCAGGTGGACCTTCACGTCGACCACCGGGAAGCCCGCCAGCACGCCCGCCTTCAGCGTGTCCTGGATACCCTTGTCGACCGCAGGGATGTATTCGCGAGGAATCACACCGCCCTTGATCTCGTCCAGGAACTCGTAGCCCTTGCCCTGCTCGTTCGGCTCGAGCGTGATGACCGCATGGCCGTACTGGCCGCGACCACCCGACTGCTTGACGAACTTGCCGTCGACATCCTTCGCCGTCGAACGGATCGTTTCGCGATAGGCAACCTGCGGCTTGCCGACGGTTGCCTCGACGCCGAACTCACGCTTCATCCGGTCGACCAGGATTTCGAGGTGGAGCTCGCCCATGCCCGAAATGATGGTCTGGCCCGATTCCTCGTCCGTCTGGACACGGAACGACGGATCTTCCTGAGCCAGGCGGTTCAGCGCCAGGCCCATCTTTTCCTGGTCGGCCTTGGTCTTCGGCTCGACGGCCTGCGAGATCACCGGCTCCGGGAACACCATGCGTTCCAGGACGATCGGGTGCTGCGGGTCGCACAGCGTGTCGCCGGTGGTCGCTTCCTTCAGGCCGACCGCCGCGGCGATGTCGCCTGCGCGGACTTCCTTGATTTCCTCGCGCTGGTTCGCGTGCATCTGCAGGATCCGGCCCAGGCGTTCCTTCTTGCCCTTGGTCGAGTTCAGCAGCGTGTCGCCCGAATTGACGACGCCCGAGTACACGCGGAAGAAGATCAGCTGGCCGACGAACGGGTCGGTCATGATCTTGAACGCCAGCGACGAGAACTTCTCTTCGTCGGAAGCCTTGCGCTCGGCCGATTCGCCGCTTTCCAGCTCGCCCTTGACCGGCGGGATGTCGACCGGCGACGGCAGAAAATCGATCACGGCGTCGAGCATGCGCTGCACGCCCTTGTTCTTGAACGCGGTACCGCACAGCATCGGCTGGATTTCGCAGGCGATCGTACGATCACGCAGCGCCTTGACGATGTCGGCTTCCGGCAGATCGCCTTCTTCCAGGTACTTGTTCATCAGGTCTTCGCTGGCTTCGGCAGCCGCTTCGACCATCTTTTCACGCCATTCCTGGCAGGTATCGGCGAGCTCGGCCGGGATGTCGACGTAGTCGAACTTCGTGCCTTGCGAGGCCTCGTCCCAAACGATCGCCTTCATCTTCAGCAGGTCGACCACGCCCTTGAAGTTTTCTTCCGAGCCGATCGGCACCACCACCGGCACCGGGTTCGCCTTCAGGCGCAGACGGAGCTGGTCGTAGACCTTGAAGAAGTTCGCGCCGGTGCGGTCCATCTTGTTGACGAAGGCCAGACGCGGGACCTTGTACTTGTTGGCCTGGCGCCAGACGGTTTCCGACTGCGGCTGCACGCCGCCCACGGCGCAGTACACCATGCACGCGCCGTCGAGCACGCGCATCGAGCGCTCCACTTCGATCGTGAAGTCGACGTGGCCCGGGGTATCGATGATGTTGATGCGGTGTTCCGGATAGTTGCCGCCCATGCCCTTCCAGAAGGCGGTGGTGGCAGCGGAGGTGATCGTGATGCCACGCTCCTGTTCCTGCTCCATCCAGTCCATCGTGGCGGCGCCGTCGTGAACTTCACCGATCTTGTGGTTCACGCCGGTATAAAACAGAATGCGCTCGGTCGTCGTCGTCTTGCCGGCGTCGATGTGGGCGCTAATACCGATGTTGCGGTAGCGCTCGATAGGAGTCTTGCGAGCCACTTTGATCCTCTATGGGTTAACGCGACGCAAAGCCGCGTCACGCCTCAACACAAACGGGCGAGGCGCTCGGAAAAGCGCACCCGCCCGGATTTTTACCGCTTGATTCGCGCTTTCGCTTAGAAGCGGAAGTGCGAGAACGCGCGGTTGGCTTCTGCCATCCGGTGAACTTCGTCGCGCTTCTTCATCGCGCCGCCACGGCCTTCGGCCGCTTCGGAGAGTTCACCAGCCAGGCGCAGGGCCATCGACTTCTCGCTACGCTTCTTCGCGGCCTCACGCAGCCAGCGCATCGCCAATGCCATACGACGCGACGGGCGCACTTCGACCGGAACCTGATAGTTCGCACCACCAACGCGACGGCTCTTCACTTCGACCACCGGCTTCACGTTGTTCAGCGCGACAGTGAACACTTCCAGCGGGTCCTTGCCACCCTTGGTCTGGATCTGTTCGAAAGCGCCATAAACGATGCGTTCAGCGACCGACTTCTTGCCGGACAGCATCAGCATGTTCATGAATTTTGCAACATCAACGTTGCCGTACTTCGGATCCGGCAACACTTCCCGCTTGGGGACTTCGCGACGACGCGGCATGTTTCTTCCTTTAACTTTTCAGTTGGAGCTGAGACCAGCTCCGCGGCCACCAACAAACCCGATTCATCTCGTTCGACTAACCAGCTTGGCCGGGTGACCACTTACTCGACAGCACCGGCTATCCGGCACCACCGCATTAACCGCCTGACGGCGATCACCATTCGGAGTCTGCTTACTTCGCAGCCTTCGCACGCTTCGCGCCGTACTTCGAGCGCGCTTGCTTACGGTCCTTCACGCCCTGCGTATCCAGCGAGCCGCGAACCATGTGGTAACGCACACCCGGCAAATCCTTCACACGGCCGCCGCGGATCAGCACAACCGAGTGTTCCTGCAGGTTGTGGCCTTCACCGCCGATGTACGAAATCACTTCGAAGCCGTTCGTCAGACGAACCTTGGCGACCTTACGGAGTGCCGAGTTCGGCTTCTTCGGCGTCGTCGTGTACACACGGGTGCACACGCCGCGACGCTGGGGGCAGTTCTGCAGGGCCGGGCTCTTGCTCTTGGTCGTTTCCGACTCACGGCCTTTGCGAACCAATTGATTGATGGTTGGCATTGTGTATTCCTGAAAATGACAAAAACCGGCACACTGACGACGGGCAAAGCGACGCCGGCATGCCTGTGGCTATCCGAAACCTGGAAGAACACTCCACCCGCCGGCGCATGACGTCGGCACGCGTGTTTACCTCCCGAGAATCGGAACCCGGCATCATAAAGCAAAAATCTCAAGCGAGTCAACAGCTTGCGTGATTTGCCGGCGCAAGAATAAGTGACGAATCAGCGACGCCCGCTGCGGTGATCGCACCGCAACATCCCACCTCACCGATCCCGCCCCCTTCGATCCCGCACGGCAGCCCTTCGGCCGGGCTCAGGCCGACTCGACCACGTCGATCAGCTCGTCGCCGAAACGCTCGAGCTTGCGCGCCCCGATGCCGGGGATATGGCGAAGGTCCTCTATCGACTCCGGCGCGTTGCGGGCGATCTCGGCAAGGGTCGCATCATGGAAGATCACGTAGGCGGGCACGCCATCGCTCTTGGCGGTCTCGGCGCGCCAGGCGCGCAGCCGCTCCCAGCAGGCGCGCTCGCGCGTCGACATGCCGGCGGTCGGGTCGGCCCGCGCGCCGCTGCGCGCCGAGGACTGGCGCGAGCTCTTGGGCTTCACGTAGCGACGCAGCGTGACGCTTTCCTCGCCCTTGAGCACCGGCTTGCTGGCGGACGTCAGCACCAGTGCGCCGAAACCGCCGTGATCGACCGCCAGGTAGCCGAAGGCCACCAACTGGCGGAAGATCGCTCGCCATTCGGGCTCGGAGAGCTCGGCGCCGATGCCGAAGGTGCTCAGCGCGTCGTGGCCGCGCTGCTGGATCTTCTCGGTCTTGGCGCCGCGCAGGATCTCGATCAGGTGGCTGGCGCCGAAATTGAAGCCGCTCGCGCGTTGCGCGCGAAACACGCAGGACAGGGCCATCTGCGCCTCGCGCGTGGCATCCCAGGTGGCCGGCGGCTCCAGGCAGGTATCGCAGTTGCCGCAGGGCTGACTGGCCTCGCCGAAATAGCCGAGCAGGCGCACGCGCCGGCACGAGGCGGTTTCGCACAGGCCCAGCAGCGCATCGAGCTTCGAGGTCTGGACCCGCTTGTGCGCGTCGTCGGCGTCGGACTCGTCGATCATCTTGCGCTGCTGCACCACGTCGCCGAGCCCGTAGGCCATCCAGGCATTGGCGGGCAGGCCGTCGCGGCCCGCGCGGCCGGTTTCCTGGTAATAGCCCTCGACGCTCTTGGGCAAGTCCAGGTGGGCCACGAAGCGCACGTCCGGCTTGTCGATGCCCATGCCGAAGGCGATCGTCGCGCACATCACGATGCCCTCCTCGCGCTGGAACATCTCCTGGTGGCGCTGGCGGATCTCGAACTCCATCCCGGCGTGGTACGGCAGCGCGCGCACGCCCTGGGTCTTGAGCCACTCGGCGGTTTCCTCCACCTTGCGGCGCGACAGGCAGTACACCACGCCCGCATCGGTGGTGCCGTCGGCATTGGTGTGCTCGGCGCGGATGAAGTCGAGCAGCTGCGAGCGCGCGTTGTCCTTCTCGACGATCCGGTAGCGGATATTGGGTCGGTCGAAGCTCGACACGAACACGCGAGCGTCGTCGAGCGCGAGGCGCTGGATGATCTCGTCGCGCGTGATCGCGTCGGCGGTGGCCGTCAGCGCGATGCGCGGCACGTAGGGAAAGCGCTCGTGCAGGATCGACAGCTGGATGTACTCGGGCCGGAAGTCATGCCCCCACTGCGACACGCAGTGCGCCTCGTCGATCGCGAACAGGCCGATGCGCGTGCGCTCGAGCAGGTCGAGGAAGCGCGGCGTCATGAGCCGCTCGGGCGCCACGTAAAGCAGGTCGATCTCGCCCTCGCGCAGCGCACGCTCGGTGGCGGCCGCCTGCGCGCCCGACAGCGTCGAGTTCAGGTAGGCCGCCCTCACGCCGACCTCGGTCAGCGCGGCCACCTGGTCCTGCATCAGCGCGATCAGCGGCGAGACCACGATGCCGGCGCCCTGCCCCGATTCGTGGCGCACCAGCGCCGGGATCTGGTAGCAGAGCGACTTGCCGCCACCAGTGGGCATCAGCACCAGGCAGTCGCCGCCCGACGCGACATGCTCGACGATCTCCCCCTGTTGGCCGCGAAAGGCCGGATAACCGAAAACTTCGTTCAGGATTTCGAGCGCGCGCGACATGAGGCAGGAGGGTTCGGTTGGAAAATCAAGGCTGCATTTTACAGACAGAAGCGCCCTCGCCCCCTTCTTCCTTCACGTCCTGGCCATTCGGACGGGTGAGCGCCTGGCGCGAGACGCCCGGCGGACTCGCCACGATCGCGATCGCAATCGCGCGCCGGGTACCCCCGAGATCGAGTGCGACCTTGTTGGCGAAGCCGAATACATGGCCGGACAGGGACACGCAAAGCGCATCCTCGCCGTCCATGATGATGTCGGCCTGGTCGCTGTCGGCGACCAGGAAGGGCGCGCGGCGGTCCATCAGCGCGCCGAGCGTGCCCCGGTCGATCAGGCGCCCCGTCAGGTAATAGTCGTAGAGGACCGGCACCGGCGCGCCGCCGCCTTCGCGGCGCACCACGTAGAGCTGCAGCCCGGGCCGCAGCACCCGGCTGCGCACGATCGCGTCGTCCGGCACCCAGTGATGGCGCAGATACCACCAGCCCGGCAGCGACAGCACCGCCAGCAGGATACAGAGCGCGAGACCGGCCAGGCCGACCCAGCGATTCACCGCCGCCACATTGCGCATGATTCCCTCCTCGTTTGTCGCGCGGCCGGGACGCGATCGAGGGCAACGAGATCATGCCGGCGCAGGCCGGTTCAAGCGCGCCGGCCTGAGTTCGAAAAAAACGAGGTCCGAACATAGCACCCGCCTCATCTCGAAACAACGGATGCACGGGGCAAAATGGCGCACCTATAATTCGGCATTTCCCGCCTCCGGAGCCCGCGATGACCCGCAGCGTGCGCGCCGCACTGATCAACGACCGGCTCGACTGGAACCTGCTGCGGACCTTCCTGGTGATCGCGCGCGAGCAGAGCGTGAGCCGTGCCGCCGCCCACCTGCACATCACCCAGCCGGCGGTCAGCCACGCGCTGCGCCGCCTCGAGGAACAGCTCGGCCGCAAGCTCGTGCAACGCAGCGGCCCGCGCATCGACATCACGCGCGCCGGCAACGAGGTGCGCGAGATCGCCGAGGAGATCTACGGCAGCATCTCGCGCCTGGCCAGCGACGAGGGCGAAGGCAGTCATTACGTGTCGGGGCAGGTGCGGCTGATCACGGTCAGCGGCGTGCAGTCCGAGGCCTACGACGATTTCCTCGCCGACTTCCACGCCGACTATCCCGATATCGATTTCGAGGTGCAGGTGATGCGCAGCGCCGACGTGCCGAGCGCCTTGCTGCAGCACACGGCCACCGCCGCGCTGAGCCTGAACCGGCACGTGGGCGGCAAGATCGCCCAGCAGTTGTTCATGCCGCAGCGCTACGCGCTGTTCTGCGGGCGCCGCCATCCACTGTTCGGTCGAGAGGGCCTGAGCGTCGAGGACCTGCGCGAGGAGAATTTCGTGTCCTTCGCGGGCGACCAGCTCGGTGCCTCGCTGTCGGTGCTCGGCGTGTTTCGCGACCAGCATGGCCTGGCCGGGCGGGTGGTCGCGACCTCGGCGAGCATGGCCGAGGTGATGCGGCTGATCGTTGCCGGGTTCGGCATCGGCAGCCTGCCCGAGCACGTCGGGCAGGCCCAGGTCGCGGCGGGCCGCATGATGCGCCTGCCGCCGGCCGAGGGCATCGCCGATCTCGACGTGGTGCTGCTGTGGGCCGCCGAACGCAAGCCGCGCGCGGCCGAGGCCGTGTTCCTGGAGCGGCTGCGCGCGTTCGCGGCGGGGCAGGTGCGGGCACATGGCGGCGAGAGCCTCGACACGCCGGCGAAGGGCGGCTGAGCGACGCAACGGCTGCCGCGCATCTTCCAGAACCCACCGCGACGTTCATCAGCAGGGGCGCAAGACAGCACCCTCGCCGCCCGGCCCGCTCAATAGCCCAGCGCCGGATCGACCCGATTGGCCAGCGGCAAACCTTCACGCAGGCGAATCACGTTGTCCGCGATCTGCGCGGCGATCCGCTCGAAGCTGGCCACCGAGGCCATGTGCGGCGTGACGATCAGGTTCGGCGCATCCCAGAACGGATCGTCCTCGGACAGCGGCTCGCGCTCGAACACGTCGATCACCGCGCCGCCGAGCCTGCCGTCCTCGAGCGCGGCCAGCACGTCCGCCGCGACCAGGTGCTCGCCGCGACCCACATGGATCAGCTTCGCGCCGCGCGGCAGGCGCGCGAGCAGGCGCCGGTCGATCAGGGCGCGGGTATCGGCGGTGAGCGGCAGCAGGCAGACCAGCATCTCGCTGCCGGTCAGGAAGTCGTCGAGCTGCCCGGCACCGAAGGTCTCGATGCCATCGAGACACTTGCGCTCGCGCGACCAGCCGCGCACGCGAAAACCCGCCCCGGCAAGCAGCCCGGCGACATGCCGGCCCAGCGCGCCGAGCCCCATCACGCCGATCGTGCGTGCCTGCGCCGCGACCTGCGTCTCGCGCAGCCAGCGCCGTTCGCGCTGGTTGGCGAGCACGCGATCGAAACCGCGATGGAAATGCAGCACGGCCCACATCACGAACTCGCCCATGCCCTCGGCGTGGACGGGATCGACCACGCGGCACACGGGCACCGCGGGCAGTTCGGGATCGACCAGGACGTGGTCGACACCGGCGGCGATGCTGTGCACCAGCCGCAGCGAGGGCAGCCGCGCCAGCGCGCCGGCCGGCGGACGCCAGCAGACGGCGATCTCGGCATCGGGCCCATCGGCGCCGACCACCTGCAGCCCGGGCAGGCGCTCGCGCAGCGGCGCGAACAGCGGCGACAGGTCGAACCCGTCGCTGAGAAAGGCGATGCGCGTCATGATCAGCTACGGTAGTCGGTCGCGCCGCCTTCGATGAGCCGCAGCGCGGCCTGCCACTGCAGCGCGATGATCGCGTCGGCCTCGTCGCGATCGAACTGCTCCGCCGTGAGCCGGCGCACCGCTTCGGGCGGCAGGATCAGCTCGGCGTTGCCGGCCAGCGCGCGCACCTGGATCTGGCAGGCGCGCTCCAGGAAGTAGATGTTCTGGAAGGCCGCCGCTACCGAACGCCCGGCCGCGAGCAGCCCGTGGTTGCGCAGGATCATCGCGCTATGCGGGCCCAGGTCGCGAATCAGCCGTTCGCGCTCGCCGAGGTCGAGCGCGATGCCCTCGTAGTCGTGATAGCCGATCCGCTCGTGGAACTTGAGCGCATGCTGGCTGATCGGCAGCAGCCCGTGGCGTTGCGCCGAGACGGCCGAGCCGGCCGCCGTGTGCGTGTGGATCACGCAGCACAGGTCCGGGCGCGCCATGTGGATCGCCGAGTGGATCGTGAAGCCGGCCGCGTTGACGCGATGGCGCGCCGGGTCGCCATCGCCATTGGCGGCAGCGGGCTCGACCACGCGCCCTTCGGCGTCGATCCTGACCAGGTCGGAGGCGCGCATTTCATGGAACAGCACGCCGTAGCGGTTGATCAGGAAGTGATGCTCGGGGCCCGGCACACGCGCGGTGATGTGCGTGTCGATCATGTCGGTCATGCCGAAGTGCGCGACCAGCCGATACAGCGCGGCGAGCTCGACGCGCGTCGTCCATTCGGCCTCGGGAATCGGATGTGGTTCGGTGTGCATGGTGGTCGATGACAAGAAGAAAAAGGAGCGAGACTGGATGCCCGCGCGTCACGCCGCCGGCACGGAGCCGGCCGCCGCCTCGTGCGCGGGCGCGAG
Source organism: Burkholderia sp. SJZ089 (assembly GCF_007828315.1). Classification (NCBI taxonomy): domain Bacteria; kingdom Pseudomonadati; phylum Pseudomonadota; class Betaproteobacteria; order Burkholderiales; family Burkholderiaceae; genus Burkholderia; species Burkholderia sp. SJZ089. Next base: position 9,188 of record NZ_VIUM01000036.1, read on the forward strand.
ACGGCGCTGGTAGCGCGCCAGCGCGACGATGCCGACCAGCGAGACGGCCGACAGCAGCGAGAAGAACATCGCGAGCGGCAGCCACTGGCCGCGGTAGTGCTGCGCGAGCATGGTGCCGATCAGCGGGGTGGTGCCGCCGGCCACGGTCGCGCAGAGCTGGTAGGCGATCGAGATGCCGGAATAGCGCAGCGGGGTCGGGAAAGCCCGCGTCATGAAACCGGCGATCACGGCATAGACGGCCGACAGCACCACCACCGCCAGTGCGATGCCGAGCACGATCAGCACCGGCTGCTGGCTGTTGACGAGCACGAACATCGGATAGGGCGTGAAGATCGACAGCAGCGCCGCCGCGCTCAGGAAGCGCGCATCGCCGAAACGCTGGGCCAGCAGCGCCGAGACCGGCTGCGAGGCGAGCTGGATCAGCGTGACCGCGAACAGGCAGTCGAGGATCAGCGGCTTGGGCATCTTCAGGAAGCTCGTCACGTAGGAGATCATGAAGGTGTTGGTGAAGAAGAAGCCGGCCGAGCCGATGGTGGTGGCCGCCGCGGCATAGACGATCGGCCGCCAGTAGCCGCGCAGCACCTCCCTGACCGGCGCCTCGGCGCGCCGGTTCTCGCGCCGGGCCTGCTCGAACTCGGGCGATTCGTTCACGCCGAGGCGCACCACCACGCCGGCCACCAGCAACACGAAGCTGGCCAGGAACGGCAGCCGCCACCCCCAGGCCAGGAAGGCCTCGTGATCGAGCGCCGAGACAGCGCGGAATGCGATCAGCGAGAGCAGCAGCCCGGCCGGGCTGCCCAGCTGCGGGAACGAGGCGAACAGCGTCTTGCGCCCGGGCGCGGCATGCTCGCTCGACATCAGCACCGCGCCGCCCCATTCGCCGCCGACCGCGATGCCCTGCACGATGCGCAGCAGGATCAGGATCACCGGCGCGGCCACGCCGATCGACGCATAGGACGGCAGCAGGCCGATGCCGGTGGTCGCCACGCCCATCAGGAACATGGTCAGGATCAGCATTTTCTTGCGGCCGAGCCGGTCGCCCCAGTGACCGAACACGGCGCCGCTCAGCGGCCGCGCGATGAAGCCGACCGCGAAGGTCGCGAACGAGGCGAGCGTGCTGACGAACGGATCCGTGCTCGGGAAGAACACGCCGCCGAGCACCAGCGCGGCGGCCGTGGCGTAGGTATAGAAATCGTAGAACTCGATGGTCGTGCCGATGAAGGCCGCGAGCGCGGCGCGGATCGGCTGGCGTTGAGGGATGGTGGACGTCATCGGGGATCCTGGGTCGGGTTGCCGTGCATGCGGCCTTGCGGCGTCACGGCCTGCCACCTCTTTATCGGTGACCAATATCGGCTCGTAAAATGCCGAATTCTTATGCGGAGCATGAACCGGATTCATGCTCCGCCCGGCGCCTCGGTCAGAACCGGTGCCGGATCCCGGCGACCGTGACGAGCTGGTGGCTGTTCGAGGACGGCGTGGCGAAGGCCACCGCCGCGACCGCCTTGCGACCGGTCGAGTCGGTGCCGCTGGCGAGCTGGTAGACGCTGACCGCGTAGAGATCGGTGCGCTTGGAGAGCGAATAGTCGAGGCCGGCCTCGAGCTGGCTGTACTTCGCGCCCTCGCGGCCGTTCACGCTGCTGCTCCTGGTCAGCGCGTAGGAGGCCGCCACCTGCAACGCCGGCGTGATCAGGTACTTCGCGTTCAGCTCGAAGGTATTGAAGGCGACGCTCGCGCCCGGCATCGAACTGGTCGAGCCGCTCACGGCGGTGGCGCCGAGGTTCTGGAAGCGCGTGTTGCTGTAGACGGCGCCGAAGGTCGCCGCGCCGAGCGTGTAGGTGCCGCCCGCATTGACGATCTGCTGCGAGCCGGCGCTGGCGTAGCCGCTGTAGACGGGGCTCGCCATGTTGCTGCCGCTCGCGCTGTCGTTGGCCTTGTTGCCGTACAGCGAGAAGTTCGGGTTACGCGCGAAGGTGTAGGCCGCGGCGGCCTTGAACGGGCCGCCTTGCCAACCCAGGCCGAAGCCGTAGATCTGGTTGCGCGAGCTGCTGCCGGCCACGCCGCCGAAACTGTAGAGCGCCTCGGCATTGAAGCCGGCCCAGGTCGGCGAGCTGTACTTCAGTGCGTTGTTGACGCGAAACGAGCCGTCGAGGTCGTCGAGATCGCCCGGATGCGCGCCGTAGCCGGCCCCCGACAGCGCCCAGTCCTCGCCCGCCTCGAAGATGCCGACCATCTCCGCGTTCGGCAGGTACTGGCGCCCCGCCGTCAGCGTGCCCAGGCGAGAGGAGCCCAGGCCGACATAGACCTGACGGCCGTACAGGTCGCCGTTCTGCCCGAGCGCGCCGGTCGAGCCGTTGAAGCCGCCTTCCAGCACGAACAACGAAAACAGGCCGCCGCCGAGTTCCTCGCGGCCGCGCAGCCCCCACCGGCTGCCCGATTCGTTGCCGCTCGTCAGCGCGTACTGGCGGCCGCCGGCCGCGTTGGTGTTGATCGCGATGCCCTGGTCGATGATGCCGTACAGCGTCACCGAGTTCTGCGCGTGGGCGAGGCCGTTGGCGCACAGCAAGGCGGCGCCGAGGCAAAGCGGTTTGTACATGGTGGACTCCCTGTCGTATGGTCGATGAGTCGATTCGCAGTGCGAAGCTGTGAATTCGTGAAATGGCTCGCATCGGCGGCCTGGGTGATTTATCCATCGCCGATATCGCTGCGTAAAATGCCGTTTACTCATCGTCAGTATTAATGGCGTTCATCCATCGATACCGCGCGACGCGCCTGCAAAAAACAAACGCGGCGCCGGGAGCATGAGCCTGCTCCCGGCGCCGCGTTTCCTTGCATCGAACCCCTGACGATCCGCCTTCGGCTGATCGCGATCAACGCATCGCTAGCCTCGTGCCTCGCCGAACCCGCCGAAGAAGGCGCGCGCATTCGCCTCCAGGCTCTCCAGATGATAACCGCCCTCCTGCACGATCACGGTCGGCAGGCCCAGCGCGCCCACCGCGCCGCCGAGACGACCGAAGCCCTCGGTGGTGACGGCCACCTTCGATTGCGGATCGTCGCGGTAGATGTCGAAGCCGAGCGCGAGCACGATCGCGTCGGCTTCGAAGCGGCGCAGCACGCTCAGCGCATCGTCGACGCGCTCGAAGAACATCGCCTCCGAGGCGCCGTGCGGCATCGGCAGGTTGACGTTGTAGCCATCGCCCGCTCCGCTGCCGGTCTCCTCCTCGTAGCCGGCGACGACCGGGTAGAAGTTGGTCGGATCGCCGTGGATCGAGATGTAGAGCACGTCGTCGCGACCGTAGAAGATCTCCTGCACGCCCTGGCCGTGATGCATGTCGGTGTCGAGGATCGCCACGCGGCCGAAGCGCTGGCGCAGCGCCTGCGCGGCGATCGCGGCATTGTTCAGGTAGCAGAAGCCGCCCGCCGCATCGCGCCGCGCATGATGGCCGGGCGGCCGGCACAGGCCCCAGGCCTCGCGTGCGCCGCCGTTCACGGCCTCGGCCGCGGCCAGCGCGCTCTGCGCCGACCAATAGGCCGAACGCCAGGTCTGTTCGCCGACCGGGCAACTGCCGTCGGCCAGGTAGCGCGCCGCCTGGGCCAACACGCCGCGCAGCGGGTTCGGCTCGCGCACGAAGATGTTCGACATCACCTCGTCGCCCCAGTCGTCGGGCATGCGCTGCCAGTCGCGATGCGCTTCCTCGAGAAAGCGCAGATAGTTCATGTCGTGCACGGCCGCGATCGCCGCGGTACCGCGATCGGCCGGCACCTCAACCGTGAAGTCGAGCGAGCTGGCGGCGGCCACCAGCCGCGCCGCGCGCTCCGGCACTTCCTGCGGCTCGCGCATCTGGCCGCGTGACAGATAGCTGCGCGGATGGTGCAGCAGTTGCTCGGGATGGAAGAAGGTTTTCATCGGCTCTCCAACTCGTCGTTGATCGTGGCGGCGCTGCGCGCGCCGGCGCGCGCGAGCACGGACTGCAACAGCACCTCGGCGCCGCGTGTCACGTCCTCGGGCAGCGCGTCCTCGGCTTCGTTGTGCGAAAGACCGTCCACGCAGGGAATGAAGACCATCGCGGTCGGGCAGTGACGCGCGAGGTGGATCGCGTCGTGACCGGCGCCGCTGACGATACGCTGGTTCGAATACCCGAGCGCGTCGACCGCCTGCTGCACCAGCGCCACGCAGCTCGCGTCGAAGGGCGTGGCGGGGCTGCGCCAGTAGGTCGAGATCTCGACGCGCAGGCCGCGCTCGGCCGCGATCCGCTCGAACGCGGCGCGCAGTTCGCGCTCGATCGCATCGACCTCCGCATCCTCGTGATGGCGCAGATCGACGGTGAACGCGAGCTGCCCGGCGATGGTGTTGCGCGAGGCGTTGGGGATCGTCGCCTGGCCGATGGTGGCCAGCCCGCGCGGCGCGTAGCTTGCGATGATGCGCTCCAGTTCGAGCGCCATCCGAGCGCTCGCGAACAGTGCATCCTTGCGATACGGCATCGGCGTGGTGCCGGCGTGGGCGGCCACGCCCGTCACCGTCACGTCGAGCCAGCGGATCGCCTGGCCGCCCGTCACCACGCCGATGGTGGTGCCGTTGGCCTCGAGCACCGGCCCCTGCTCGATGTGCGCCTCGAAATAGGCATCGATGCGTTCGCCGCCGATCGCACGCTGCCCGCTATAGCCGCTGGCATCGAGCGCCTCGCCGAGCGTCACGCCGTGCGCATCGCGCGTCGCCAGCGCGGCATCGAGCGGCGTCGCGCCCGTATAGACGGCCGAGCCGAGCATGGCGGGCGTGAAGCGGACACCCTCCTCGTTGGTCCACGAGACGATCTCGATCGGCTTCTCGGTGGCCTGCTCCGCATCGTTCAATGCGCGCACCAGTTCCAGCCCGGCCAGCACGCCGTAGACGCCGTCGAAGCGGCCGCCTTCGGGCTGCGTGTCGAGGTGGCTGCCGACCAGCACCGGCGCGGCTTCGGGATCGGTGCCGGCGCGCCGCGCGAACAGGTTGCCCACCGCATCGACGCTGACCGTCATGCCGGCCTCGCGGCACCATTGCGCGAAACGCTCTCGCCCACGCCGGTCCTCGTCGGTGAGCGCCAGGCGCCGCACGCCGCCGCGCGCGGTCGCGCCGATTTCCGCCATCTCCATCAGGCTGCGCCAGAGGCGCGCACCGTCCACCTTCACTTGCCTGTCCATTCGTTTTCCTGAGCGTTGTCCACATCGAATCGTGTTGCCCGCCAGCTCGGCGCTGGCCTTGCCTCAGCCATGCGAGGTGAGCGCATCGGCCGCGTCCTGGCGTGCTTCGCGTCGCGCGTCGAGCGCCACGATGCAAAGCAGCGAGATCGCCGCGAGGCAGGTATAGAACACCGCCAGCGGCCACCACTGGCCGCTGTAGCGATGCGCGAGCCAGGTGCCGACCAGCGGCGTGAGACCGCCCGCGATCGCGCCGCAGACCTGGTAGGCCAGCGAGATCGCCGAGTAGCGGATATGGGTCGGGAAGATGCCGCTGATGAAGCCGGCGATCACCGAGTAGAAGCTCGCCATGCAGATCACCGCCAGCGCGATGCCGATCACCATCGAGACGGTGCTGCCCTGCTGCACCAGCACGAACATCGGATAGGGCGAGGCCATCGCCAGCAACGCGGCCAGCTTGAGGAAGCGCGCCCCGCCGATCTTCTCGGCCAGCCAGGCGGCGCAGGGCTGCGACAGCAACTGGATCACGGCGACCACGAACAGGCAGTCGAGGATCATCGAGCGCGTCACGCCGACATACTGCGTGGTGTACGCGATCATGAAGGTATTGGTGAAGTAGACGCCGGCGATGCCGATCGTGTTGGCGCCAATGCCGAGCATCACCAGGCCGCGCGCGGAACGGAACACCTCGGCGATCGGCAGCTTGGCGGTGCGCCGCGTCTCGCGCAGGCGGGCGAACTCGGGCGATTCGTTGACGCCGAGCCGGATCAGGATGCCGACCACCAGCAGCAGCGAACTCGCGAGGAAAGGCAGGCGCCAGCCCCAGGACAGGAAGGCGGCCTTGTCCATCGAGGTGACGGCGCGAAATGCCAGCAGCGAGAGAATCAGGCCGGCGGGGCTGCCGAGTTGCGCGAACGAGGCGAAGAAGGTGCGACGTCCTTGCGGCGCGTGTTCGCCGGCCATCAGCACCGCGCCGCCCCATTCCCCCCCCACCGCGATGCCCTGCACCACGCGCAGCAGCACCAGCAGCACCGGGGCGAGCACGCCGAGCGTCGCGTAGTCGGGCAGCAGGCCGACGCAGACGGTGGCCGCGCCCATCATCATCAGGGTGGTCATCAGCGCCTTCTTGCGGCCGATCCGGTCGCCGAGGTGGCCGAACACGATGCCGCCCAACGGCCGCGCGAAGAAGCCGACCGCGAAGGTCGCGAACGAGGCCATGGTGCTGACGAAGCGGTCGCCGGACGGGAAGTAGAGCTCGCCGAACACCAGCGCGGCGGCCGTGGCGTAGATGTAGAAGTCGTACCACTCGATCATCGTACCGATGAAGGCGGCACTCGCCGCGCGAGCGGGCTGGCGGGCAGGGGTGGATTGCGGGGTCATGCTGGCTCCTGATGCGCCGGCAGGCCGCGCGGGCCCCGGGCGCGTTCGTCACGGGTCGGCGTGCCCGGTTCGGCGATCGACCGCGCACGGGGTCTTTATCGATAGCCAGAAATCATTAGTCAAATTTCAAGTTATTATTCACTGCATAATTCAAGCTTATAGTTTGACAGCGACCTGCCCGGACCTCACGATGCGCGCCGATTTCACCCGCTTCCTCAACGACCGTCTCGACTGGAACCTGCTGCGCACCTACCTGGTGATCATGCAGGAGCGCAGCCTGAGCCGCGCCGCCGCGCGCCTGCACGTGACGCAGCCGGCGGTGAGCCAGGCGCTCAAGCGGCTCGAGGAGGCGCTCGAGCACCGGCTGATCGAGCGGCGCGGCCCCTACTTTGCGCCCACCGCCGCCGGCGACGCGGTCTACCGGATCGCCAGCGACCTGTACGGCACCATCTCGCGGCTCGATTCCGAGCTCGACGACCGCGCCGACATCACCGGCGCGATCCGCCTGCTCAGCATCAGCCGCATCGAATCGCCGGTCTACGACGAATTTCTGGCCGAGTTCCACCGCACGCATCCGCGCATCGACCTGCAGATCGAGGTGATGCGCTCCTCCGACATCATCTCCTCGCTGCTGCAGAAGACCGCCACGGCCGGGCTCGGCCTGTGCCGCACACCGCACGACAAGCTCGAGATGCGCCCCTTCCTGCGGCAGCGCTACGCGATCTTCTGCGGGCGCCATCACCGGCTGTTCGGCAAGTCCTCGCTGAGCATGGACGACCTGCTGGCCGAGAACTTCGTGTCCTTCACCAGCGACCAGCTCGGCGACAGCCTCTCGCCGCTGACGGTGTTTCGCGACCAGCGCGGCTTCACGGGCCGCATCGTGGCCTCCTCGCCGAGCCTGGATGAAGTGCGGCGGCTGATCTTCTCGGGTTACGGCATCGGCTGCCTGCCCGAGCACATCGTGCGCGACGACCTCGCCCAGCAGCGGCTCTGGCGACTGCCGCCGGACGAGGGCCTGGTCGACGTCGACGTGCACCTGCTCTGGCATCGCGAGCGCAAGATGAACGCGGCCGACCTGGCCTTCCTCGAGAGCCTGGAGCGCCACATGCGGCGCTATTCCTTCGCCGAGCGGCTCGGCGCGAAGTAAGGTTCGACGCCCGCGCAGGCGCCGGCCGCCGCGAAATCGATGGACGAAAAAAAACCGCCCGGTCGAAACCGGGCGGTCTTGATGGCGGAGCCTGGAAGGCGGCTTGCGCCGCGCTCGCTTACTCCGCGTTCGGGTGCTGCTGCGACTCGACGGTGTCGGGCGTGTCGGCAGCCGGCGTTTCCGGGATAGCGAAATCGAAGGCCTCTTCCGCCGCGATCTGGTCGAAACGCTCGCGATCCGAGACTTCCTTGGTCCGGCGTGCCTTGTGGAACGCCAGGCCGGTACCGGCCGGGATCAGACGGCCGACGATCACGTTTTCCTTCAGGCCGCGCAGATCGTCGCGCTTGCCCATGATCGCCGCTTCCGTCAGCACGCGCGTCGTCTCCTGGAACGATGCCGCCGAGATGAACGAATCCGTCGACAGCGACGCCTTCGTGATACCCAGCAGGATGTTCTCGTAGGTGGCCGGACGCTTGTCTTCCGCGATCATGCGATCGTTTTCGTCAAGCATGTCCGAACGCTCGACCTGCTCGCCCGGGATGAAGCGCGTATCGCCGTTGTCGGTGATCTGCACACGACGCAGCATCTGGCGAACGATCACCTCGATGTGCTTGTCGTTGATCTTCACGCCCTGCAGACGATACACGTCCTGCACCTCGTCGACGATGTAGCGCGACAGCGCCTCGATACCCTGCAGACGCAGGATGTCGTGCGGATCGGCCGGGCCGTCCACGATCATTTCGCCCTTGTTGACGACCTGGGCATCGTGGACCAGGACCTGCTTTTCCTTGGCGATCAGGAACTCGTGCTGGTTGCCCTCGAGATCCGTGATGACCAGACGCTGCTTGCCCTTGGTGTCCTTGCCGAACGAGGTGGTACCCGTGACTTCGGCCAGGATGCCGGCATCCTTCGGCGAACGCGCTTCGAACAGTTCCGCCACCCGCGGCAGACCGCCGGTAATGTCACGCGTCTTCTGCGCTTCGGTCGGGATACGTGCGAGCACTTCACCCACCTGCACCTGCTGGCCGTCCTTCACGGTGATCAGCGCGCCGACCTGGAAGCCGATCTGCACCGAGTGCTCGGTGTTCGGGATCTTCACTTCCTCGCCGTTCGCGTCGAGCAGCTTGACCTGCGGGCGCACGCTCTTCGAGGCTTGCGAGCCGCGGCGCTTCACGTCGATCACGACGAGCGTCGACAGCCCCGTCACGTCGTCGATCTGCTTGGCGACCGTCACGCCTTCCTCGACGTTCTCGAACTTCACCGTACCGCCGTACTCGGTGATGATCGGGCGCGTCAGCGGATCCCAGGTGGCCAGTTGCGTGCCGGCCTTGATCACGTCGCCGTCGAGCTGCAGCAGCGTCGCGCCGTACGGGATCTTGTGACGTTCGCGCTCGCGGCCGAGATCGTCGGTGATCATGGCCTCGCCCGAACGCGAAATGACGATCTGCTCGCCCTTCGCGTTGGTGACGTAGCGCATGGTCGCCGTGAAGCGGACCGTGCCGTTGCTCTTCGCCTCGACCGACGAAGCCACCGCCGCACGCGAAGCCGCGCCGCCGATGTGGAAGGTACGCATGGTCAGCTGCGTGCCCGGCTCGCCGATCGACTGCGCGGCGATCACGCCGACCGCCTCGCCGACGTTGACGAGCGAACCGCGGCCCAGGTCGCGGCCGTAGCAGGCAGCGCACAGGCCGTAACGCGTTTCGCAGGTCAGCGCGGTGCGCACGCGCACCTCGTCGATGCCGAGGCGTTCGATTTCCTCGACCGCCGTCTCGTCGAGCAGGGTGCCCGATTCGTACAGCGTTTCCTGGGTTTCCGGGTTGACCACGTCGGCCACGGCCACGCGGCCGAGGATCCGGTCGCGCAGCGCCTCGACGACTTCACCGCCTTCCACCAGGGCCTTCATGGCCACGCCGTTGCTCGTGCCGCAATCGTCCTCGACCACCACCAGATCCTGCGTGACGTCGACCAGACGACGCGTCAGGTAACCCGAGTTCGCGGTCTTCAGTGCCGTATCAGCCAGACCCTTACGTGCACCGTGGGTCGAGATGAAGTACTGCAACACGTTCAGGCCTTCGCGGAAGTTCGCCGTGATCGGCGTCTCGATGATCGAGCCGTCCGGCTTCGCCATCAGGCCGCGCATCCCGGCCAGCTGTCGGATCTGGACCGCGGAACCCCGCGCGCCCGAGTCGGCCATCATGTAGATCGAGTTGAACGATTCCTGGCGCGTTTCCTTGCCGTCGCGATCGACCACCGGCTCCGTCGAGAGCTGCTCCATCATCGCCTTGCCGACCGCTTCCGACGTCGCCGACCAGATGTCGACCACGTTGTTGTAGCGTTCCTGGGCGGTGACGAGACCCGACATGTACTGGCGGTCGTATTCCTTCACCTTCTTCGCGGCATCGCCGACGATGGTTTCCTTCTGCGTCGGCACCAGCATGTCGTCCACGCAGATCGAGATACCGGCGCGCGTCGCGAGACGGAAACCCGACTGCATCAGCTGGTCGGCGAACACCACGGTCGCGCGCAGACCGCACTTGCGGAACGCGGTGTTGATCAGGCGCGAGATTTCCTTCTTCTTCAGCGGCTTGTTCAGCACCGAGAACGGCAGGCCGGCCGGCAGGATTTCCGACAGGATCGCGCGGCCGACGGTGGTCGCGTACAGCGAGATCTTCGGCACGAACTGCGGCGCGCCTTCCGACTTGTCCTCGTTGTGGACCATTTCGGTGATCCGCACGTTGACGCGCGAGGCCAGCTCGACTTCCTTGTTCTCGTACGCACGCAGGACTTCCGACACGCCCGTGAAGGACATGCCCTCGCCCTTGCCGTTGACGGCTTCGCGCGTCGCGTAGTACAGGCCGAGCACGATATCCTGCGACGGCACGATCGACGGATCGCCGTTGGCCGGGAACAGCACGTTGTTCGAGGCCAGCATCAGCGTGCGCGCTTCCATCTGCGCTTCCAGCGACAGCGGCACGTGAACGGCCATCTGGTCACCGTCGAAGTCGGCGTTGAACGCCGCGCAAACCAGCGGGTGCAGCTGGATCGCCTTGCCTTCGATCAGCACCGGCTCGAACGCCTGGATGCCCAGGCGGTGCAGCGTCGGCGCGCGGTTCAGCATCACCGGATGCTCGCGGATCACCTCTTCGAGGATGTCCCACACCACCGCCGTCTGGTTCTCGACTTCCTTCTTCGCGGCCTTGATGGTGGTGGCCACGCCCATCACTTCGAGCTTGTTGAAGATGAAAGGCTTGAACAGCTCGAGCGCCATCAGCTTGGGCAGGCCGCACTGGTGCAGCTTCAGCGTCGGGCCCACCACGATGACCGAACGGCCCGAGTAGTCGACGCGCTTGCCCAGCAGGTTCTGACGGAAACGACCGCCCTTGCCCTTGATCATGTCGGCCAGCGACTTGAGCGGACGCTTGTTGGCGCCCGTCATCGCCTTGCCGCGACGACCGTTGTCGAGCAGCGAATCGACCGCTTCCTGCAGCATGCGCTTTTCGTTGCGCACGATGATCTCCGGCGCCTTCAGCTCGAGCAGACGCTTCAGACGGTTGTTCCGGTTGATCACGCGGCGATACAGGTCGTTCAGGTCCGAGGTCGCGAAACGGCCGCCGTCGAGCGGCACCAGCGGACGCAGTTCCGGCGGCAGCACCGGCAGGACTTCGAGGATCATCCACTCGGGCTTGATGCCCGAGCGCTGGAATGCCTCGAGGACCTTCAGGCGCTTCGCGTACTTCTTGATCTTCGCTTCGGAGCCGGTGTTCTTGAGCTCGGTGCGCAGCGTCTCGACCTGTTCGTCGATGTTGATCGCGCGCAGCAGCTCGCGAACGCCTTCCGCGCCCATCTCGGCGCGGAACTCGTCACCGTATTCCTCGACCTTGTTGTAGTAATCCTCCTCGGTCATGATCTGCCGCGCCTTCAGCGGCGTCATGCCCGGTTCGATCACCACGTAGGCTTCGAAGTACAGCACGCGTTCGATGTCGCGCAGCGTCATGTCGAGCACCATGCCCAGACGCGACGGCAGCGACTTCAGGAACCAGATGTGGGCGACCGGCGAGGCCAGCTCGATGTGGCCCATGCGCTCGCGGCGCACCTTGGCGAGCGTCACTTCGACGCCGCACTTCTCGCAGATCACGCCGCGGTGCTTCAGGCGCTTGTACTTGCCGCACAGGCACTCGTAGTCGCGGATCGGCCCGAAGATCTTCGCGCAGAACAGACCATCCCGCTCCGGCTTGAAGGTGCGGTAGTTGATGGTTTCCGGCTTCTTGACTTCGCCGAACGACCAGGAGCGGATCTTGTCCGGCGAGGCCAGACCGATCTTGATCGCGTCGAAGACTTCTTCCTGTTGGACTTGCTTGAATAGATCGAGCAGAGCTTTCATTGCTTTCTCTCCGTAGTCCGATTAGTTGCGATCGAGGTCGATGTCGATACCGAGCGAGCGGATTTCCTTCACCAGCACGTTGAAGGATTCCGGCATGCCCGCGTCGATCACGTGGTCGCCCTTGACGAGGTTCTCGTACACCTTCGTCCGGCCGTTCACGTCGTCCGACTTCACCGTCAGCATTTCCTGCAGCACATACGATGCGCCGTAGGCCTCGAGCGCCCACACTTCCATTTCCCCGAAACGCTGGCCACCGAACTGCGCCTTGCCGCCCAGCGGCTGCTGCGTGACGAGCGAGTACGGGCCGGTCGAACGCGCGTGCATCTTGTCGTCGACCAAGTGGTGCAGCTTCAGGTAGTGCATGTAGCCGACCGTCACGGTCCGCTCGAATGCCTCACCCGTGCGGCCGTCGTACAGGCGCACCTGGTTCTTCGACGGCGTCATGCCGAGCTGCTGCGCGATGTCGTCCGGGAACGCCAGGTCGAGCATCTTCGACATTTCCTCTTCGGTCGCGCCGTCGAACACCGGCGTGGCGAACGGAACGCCCTCGCGCAGGTTCTTCGCGAGTTCGAGGATCTCGTCGTCGCTGAAGCTCTCGAGGTCTTCCGCGCGGCCCGACTCGTTGTAGATCTTGGTCAGGAACACACGCAGTTCCTCGATCTTCGCCTGGCGCGCCAGCATTTCGCCGATCCGCCAGCCGAGGCCCTTCGCGGCCCAGCCGAGATGGACTTCGAGCACCTGGCCCACGTTCATCCGCGACGGCACGCCGAGCGGGTTCAGCACGACGTCGGCCGGACGGCCGTCGGCCATGTACGGCATGTCTTCCACCGGCACGATCTTCGAGACCACGCCCTTGTTACCGTGACGGCCCGCCATCTTGTCGCCAGGCTGCAGGCGACGCTTGACCGCGAGATAGACCTTGACCATCTTCAGCACGCCCGGCGGCAGTTCATCGCCTTGCGTGAGCTTCTTGCGCTTCTCTTCGAAGGCCAGGTCGAACTGGTGGCGCTTCTCCTCGATCGAGTTCTTGATCGCTTCGAGCTGGGCCGCCGCTTCCTCGTCCGCCAGGCGGATATCGAACCAGTGGTAGTGGTCCAGATCCGACAGGTAGGCCTGGTCGATCTTGGTGCCCTTGGCCAGCTTCTTCGGGCCGCCGTTGGCGACCTTGCCGTCGAGCATGCGCGCCAGACGCTGGAAGGCATCGCCTTCCACGATACGCAGCTGGTCGTTCAGGTCGAGGCGGTAGCGCTTCAGTTCGTCGTCGATGATCTGTTGCGCGCGCTTGTCACGCACGATGCCTTCGCGCGTGAACACCTGCACGTCGATCACCGTGCCGCTCATGCCCGAGGGCACGCGCAGCGAGGTGTCCTTCACGTCCGAGGCCTTCTCGCCGAAGATCGCGCGCAGCAGCTTCTCTTCCGGCGTCAGCTGGGTCTCGCCCTTCGGCGTGACCTTGCCGACCATCACGTCGCCCGCTTCGACCTCGGCACCGATGTAGACGATGCCCGATTCGTCGAGACGGCCGAGCTGGATTTCCGCCAGGTTCGAGATGTCTCGCGTGATTTCTTCCGGTCCGAGCTTGGTGTCGCGAGCGACCACGTTCAGCTCTTCGATGTGGATCGACGTGTAGCGATCGTCCGCCACCACGTTCTCCGAGATCAGGATCGAATCCTCGAAGTTGTAGCCGTTCCACGGCATGAACGCGATCAGCATGTTCTGGCCGAGCGCGAGCTCGCCCAGGTCCGTCGAGGCGCCGTCGGCCAGCACGTCACCGCGCGCGACCTTGTCGCCCATCTTCACGATCGGACGCTGGTTGATGTTCGTGTTCTGGTTCGAACGCGTGTACTTGATGAGGTTGTAGATGTCGACACCGACCTCACCCGCCACCGCTTCGTCGTCGTTCACGCGAATCACGATACGGCCCGCGTCGACATAGTCGACCACGCCGCCGCGATAGGCCTGGACCGTGGTGCCCGAGTCGACCGCGCAGGTGCGCTCGATGCCCGTGCCGACCACCGGCTTTTCCGGACGCAGGCAAGGCACGGCCTGGCGCTGCATGTTCGAGCCCATCAGTGCACGGTTCGCGTCATCGTGCTCGAGGAACGGGATCAGCGACGCGGCCACCGAGACGATCTGCGACGGCGCCACGTCCATGTACTGGATGCGGTCCGGCGTGACCATCATGGTTTCGCCCGCTTCACGCGCCGACACCAGTTCGTCGGTCAGCTCGCCCGTGTTCTCGTCCACCGAGGCGTTCGCCTGGGCGATCACGTAGCGGCCTTCCTCGATCGCCGACAGGTAGTCGATCTGGTCGGTCACCTTGCTGTCCGTCACCTTGCGGTACGGCGTCTCGAGGAAGCCGTATTCGTTCAGATGGGCGTACAGCGCCAGCGAGTTGATCAGGCCGATGTTCGGACCTTCCGGCGTTTCGATCGGGCACACGCGGCCATAATGGGTCGGGTGCACGTCACGGACTTCGAAGCCGGCGCGCTCGCGCGTCAGACCGCCCGGGCCCAGTGCGGAAACACGGCGCTTGTGCGTGATTTCCGACAGCGGGTTGGTCTGGTCCATGAACTGCGAGAGCTGCGACGAACCGAAGAACTCGCGGATCGCCGAGGAAATCGGCTTCGAGTTGATCAGGTCGTGCGGCATCAGGTTTTCGCTTTCGGCCTGGCCGAGGCGTTCCTTCACCGCGCGTTCCACACGCACCAGGCCGGCACGGAACTGGTTCTCCGCCAGTTCGCCGACGCAACGCACGCGACGGTTGCCGAGGTGGTCGATATCGTCCACTTCGCCCTTGCCGTTGCGCAGCTCGACCAGGATCTTGATGGTCGCGAGGATGTCGTCGTCCAGCAGCGTCATCGGGCCGACGATCTCGTCACGGCCGACACGGCGGTTGAACTTCATGCGGCCGACCTTCGACAGGTCGTAGGCGTCTTCGCTGTAGAACAGACGGTTGAACAGCGCCTCGACGGCTTCTTCCGTCGGCGGCTCGCCCGGGCGCATCATGCGGTAGATGGCGATACGCGCGGCCGTCTTGTCGGCCGTCTCGTCGACGCGCAGCGTCGAGGAGATGTACGGACCCTGGTCCAGATCGTTCGTGTAGATCGTCTGGATTTCCTTGATCTTCGCGTCGCGCAGCTTGTCCAGCACGCTCTCGGTGATCTCGTCGTTCGCGTTCGCGATCACTTCGCCGGTGTCGCCGTCGACCACGTTCTTCGCCAGCACGCGGCCGAGCAGGTAGTCTTCCGGCACCGAGATGAACTTGGTCTTCGCGGCTTCCAAGTCACGGATGTGCTTCGCGTTGATCCGCTTGTCCTTCTGGACGATGACCTTGCCATCGCGATCGCTGATGTCGAAACGCGCGACTTCGCCACGCAGGCGCTCGGGCACGAACTCCATCTGCGCGCCTTCGTCCATCAACGTGAAGTTGTCGAACACGAAGAAGTTCGCGAGGATCTGTTCCGGCGTCAGGCCGATGGCCTTCAGCAGGATCGACACCGGCATCTTGCGGCGACGGTCGACGCGGAAGTACAGGACGTCCTTCGGGTCGAATTCGAAGTCGAGCCACGAGCCGCGGTAGGGAATGATCCGCGCCGAGAACAGCAGCTTGCCCGAGCTGTGGGTCTTGCCCTTGTCGTGTTCGAAGAACACGCCCGGGGAACGGTGGAGCTGCGACACGATCACGCGCTCGGTACCGTTGATGACGAACGAGCCGGTCGGCGTCATGAGCGGAATTTCGCCCATGTACACTTCCTGCTCCTTCACTTCCTTGACCACCGGCTTGCTCGGCGACTCCTTGTCGAGCAGCACCAGGCGCACCTTGGCGCGCAGTGCCGAACAATAGGTCAGGCCGCGCTGCTGGCATTCCTTGATGTTGAATGCCGGCGACGACAGGGCATAGCTCACGAACTCGAGACGAGCGAAGCCATTGTGCGAAACGATCGGGAAAACAGAGGTGAAGGCGGCTTGCAGGCCTTCGGACTTGCGTTGTGCTGCAGACACTTCAGCTTGCAGAAACGTGCTGAATGATTCAAGCTGAGTGGCTAGCAGGAAAGGAACTTGGTGAACGATGGAGCGCTTCGCGAAACTCTTGCGAATACGCTTCTTCTCGGTGAAGGAATATTGCATACGATCTCCGAATCACGGCGGGCGCTATCGAGGCGGGATACCTGGACGTGTCAAACCCGAGTGTTCACCGACTGAGACCCGATAGCCGTGCGGCGGCTCGAGCCGAGAAGCTTGGTGGTTGGCCGCTACCAACCGCTGGCTGACGGCAGCGGATGCCTTTGTTGCCCGCTACCCGACCAAACTTGCCTTCTGCAGTCGCTTCAGAAGACAAAGAGAATCGCCGGTTGCACGCATCGCGATGCGCCTTGGGCGGTTTTCTTTGGCTTCTGGGGCCATCCATTTCGACACACGAATTGAGTGTCAAAACAGCGTCCCCACAAAGCACAAAAAGGCCGGCGGTATAAAACCGCCAGCCTTCGCGCAGCTCGTCGAAACTTACTTGATTTCGACCTTTGCGCCAGCTTCTTCCAGCTTCTTCTTCGCTTCTTCAGCGGCAGCCTTGGGCACGGCTTCCTTGACGGGCTTCGGTGCGCCGTCGACCAGGTCCTTCGCTTCCTTCAGGCCCAGGCCCGTCAGTTCGCGAACGGCCTTGATGACGGAAACCTTGTTGGCGCCCGTTTCAGCCAGGATGACCGTGAATTCGGTCTGCTCTTCGGCTGCAGCAGCTGCGCCGCCGCCTGCCGGGCCAGCAACTGCCACTGCAGCTGCCGACACGCCGAACTTCTCTTCGAACGCCTTGACCAGTTCGTTCAGTTCCAGAACAGTCATGCCTTCGACTGCTGCCAGGATGTCTTCTTTTGCGATTGCCATGTGAAATACTCCTAAATTGAATGCGGGTACAGCCAGCGATCTGTGATGCCGACGTTATGCAGCTTCGGCCTGCTTCTTCTCGGCCAGCGCGGCCAGGGCGCGCGCGAAACCGGAAACAGGCGACTGCATGACGAACAGCAGCTTCGAGAGCAGTTCTTCGCGGCTCGGGATGCTTGCCAGCGCTTGCACGCCAGCCTTGTCCATCACCTTGCCATCGAACGAACCTGCCTTGATGATCAGCTTGTCATTGCTCTTCGCGAAGTCGTTCACGACCTTCGCGGCAGCAATCGCATCTTCAGAGATGCCGTAGATCAGCGGGCCGGTCATCTGCTCTGCCAGCATAGCAAACGGCGTACCTTCAACTGCGCGACGTGCCAAGGTGTTCTTCAGCACGCGCAGGTACACCTGCTTTTCACGCGCTTGCGCGCGCAGCTTGGTCAGATCGCCAACCGCAATTCCACGATACTCAGCCAGCACAACGGTCTGGGCCTTCGCGACTTGCGCGGAAACCTCAGCGACGACGGCTTGCTTGTCTTCTCTATTAAGCGGCACGGTTAGCCTCCAGAAACGATACGATCGGCATGGGCCTTTCGTACCTCGTTCAACAACGGCGTCCGAGTCGTCAGGAGTATTTCCGCCGTCGGCCCGGATCGCTCCGCGCCATCGGCTTCACCACTTCAAAACTTGTTCGGGTTCGCCATCTGCGTTGGCCTGCATTAAGGGAGTGCCTGCCTGCTGCCTCCCACCAACGGTCTTTGATAACCGGTCATCCTGCGCTCGTGCGCCGGGCAACCGCCCAAAGCCCTGGTTGGATGGCCCCACCGCGGCGGGGCCATCCGAATACTGCAATTACTGTGCGGCCAGCGACGATTGGTCGACGCGAACGCCGATGCCCATCGTGCTCGACAGCGCGATCTTGCGCAGGTACACGCCCTTGCTGGTCGCCGGCTTGGCCTTCTGCAGCGCTTCGATCAGCGCCGACAGGTTGGAGCGCAGCGCGGTCGGCTCGAACGATGCACGGCCGATCGTGGCGTGGATGATACCGGCCTTGTCCACACGGAACTGGACCTGACCCGCCTTCGCGTTCTTGACCGCAGTGGCGACGTCCGGCGTGACCGTGCCGACCTTCGGGTTCGGCATCAGGCCGCGCGGGCCGAGGATCTGGCCCAGCGTACCGACGATACGCATCGTGTCCGGCGAAGCGATCACGATGTCGAAATCCATTTGACCGGCCTTGATCTGCTCGGCCAGGTCTTCCATGCCGACGATTTCCGCGCCGGCTGCACGAGCCTGCTCGGCCTTGTCGCCTTGTGCGAACACGGCAACGCGAACCGACTTGCCGGTACCTGCCGGCAGCACGACCGAACCGCGAACCACTTGGTCCGACTTCTTCGCATCGATGCCGAGCTGGACTGCGACGTCGATCGACTCGTTGAACTTCGCGCTCGCGCATTCCTTCACGAGTGCCAGTGCGTCTTCGATCGCGTACAGCTTCTGACGGTCGACCTTAGCGGCAAATGCCTGACGACGCTTCGAGATCTTGGCCATTTACACGCCCTCCACGGTGATGCCCATCGAGCGTGCGCTGCCCGCGATGGTACGAACTGCCGCGTCCAGATCCGCTGCCGTGAGGTCAGGCATCTTGGTCTTCGCGATTTCTTCAGCTTGTGCGCGCGTGATCGAACCGACCTTGTCGGTGTGGGGCTTGCTCGAGCCCTTGTCGATCTTCGCTGCCTTCTTGATCAGGACGGTCGCCGGCGGCGTCTTCATCACGAACGTGAAGCTCTTGTCCGCGAATGCCGTGATCACGACCGGAACCGGCAGGCCCGGCTCCATGGCTTGGGTCTGCGCGTTGAACGCCTTGCAGAACTCCATGATGTTCAGGCCGCGCTGGCCCAGTGCCGGACCGACCGGCGGCGACGGGTTGGCTTTACCTGCAGGGATCTGCAGCTTGATAAAGCCGACAATCTTCTTTGCCATGTGTACACCTCGTTGGAACGCCAGGCTGGCGTTCGGTGAGTGATAACGCGCGTTCGCCATGCGGCTACTGACGCTCCTCAACGGTCAATGATGCGGACCGTAATCGCGACGACGGGCAGCGCGAAGGCTGCCCATCCAAACTCAGACTTTCTCGACCTGGCCGAACTCGAGTTCGACCGGTGTTGCCCGTCCAAAAATAGTAACGGACACGCGCACTCGCGATTTTTCGTAGTTGACTTCTTCGACCGTGCCGTTGAAATCGGTGAACGGGCCTTCCTTGACCCGGACCATCTCGCCCACTTCGAACAGGGTTTTCGGACGCGGCTTCTCCACGCCCTCCTGCATCTGCGACATGATCTTTTCGACTTCCCGCGGGGAAATCGGGCTCGGCCGATTGCGTGCGCCGCCCACGAAGCCCGTCACCTTGGCCGTATTCTTCACGAGGTGCCAGGTCTCATCCGTCATTTCCATCTCGACCAGCACGTAGCCGGGGAAGAAACGACGTTCGGTCACCGCCTTATGACCACCCCGGACTTCGACGACCTCTTCGGTCGGCACCAGGATCTGGCCAAACTTGTCTTGCATGCCGGCACGGTCAATGCGCTCCTGAAGCGCACGTTGCACGCTCTTCTCCATACCGGAGTAGGCGTGCACGACGTACCAACGCTTTCCGCTCGGGATCGCCGGAGTATCGCTCATATCATTTCCAACCCAGAATCGCCGAGAAAATCACCCATTCGATCGACTTATCGCTAAGCCAAAGGAAGAGCGCCATGACCAACACAAACCCGAACACTACCAGCGTGGTTTGCGTGGCTTCCTTGCGCGTAGGCCATACGACCTTGCGCACCTCCCGGTAGGAATCCTTCGCGAAGGCGATGAAGCTCTTGCCCGGAAGCGACATCAGGGCGGCGGCGACACCAGCGATGACCCCAACTGCCAATGCAGCGCCGCGGATGTACCACTCCTTGCCACCAAGCAAGAAGAAGCCCGCAAATCCGGCCAAGACCAGCAATACGCCCAGGCCCAGCATCAGCTTATCGCCGGAGGTATTTACAGTTTCGACGGATGGATTCGCCATAACACCTTAAAACAAATGCCACGTCTGAACGTGGCGATTTGGCAGGGGCAGAGGGAATCGAACCCCCAACCTTCGGTTTTGGAGACCGACGCTCTGCCAGTTGAGCTATACCCCTGTACCAGTGGGACCGGACAGCTCCGGCCCCAAAACTGTCGATCAGCGACTAACTGGCTTAGTCGAGGATCTTGGCGACGACGCCGGCGCCGACGGTACGGCCGCCTTCGCGGATCGCGAAGCGCAGACCTTCTTCCATCGCGATCGGAGCGA
>NZ_VIUM01000037.1:0-25115 GCF_007828315.1 Burkholderia sp. SJZ089
ACGAACAGCGCCGAGGCGCCGTAGGGGGCGAGCCATTCGAGGCGCTCGACATAGGTGCTCGGGCGGAAGTTGCCCTCGGCGTCGAAGTCGGTGACAGGGAAGGACAGCAGGCCTTCCGAGATGATCTGCTTGAGTTCCTGAGGCGTGGTCATGATGGGTCGTCCTGTTGCGCTGGGCGCGGGTTCGTTCAATACGGGATGTGTTGTATGTCATCGTACAACATCATTTTCGGGCTGGCAAGCCTCCCCCAAGCCTTTCGCTATTCAATTTCTGCCTTTCGGCATCAGGGTTTACGCACGATCCCGCAAGTTTGGTCCATGTTGTATGATGACTGTTAATTCCCTGCATGTTGCAACGAGGATTTCCCCTGATGTCCCAGTCCCCTCTCTATATTCGCGTCCATCCGGACGACAACGTCGCGATCGTGGTCAATGACGGCGGGCTGCCCGCGGGCGCGCAGTTCGCCGATGGGCTGACTTTGTGCGAAGGTGTGCCGCAAGGGCACAAGGTGGCGCTGGTCGATCTGAAGGAAGGCGATCCGGTGCTGCGCTACCACGTGGTGATCGGCTACGCCTCGAAGGACCTGCCGCGCGGCAGTTGGGTCAACGAGCGCACGCTGCGCATGCCCGAGCCGCCCGGCCTGGAGAACCTGCCGCTGGCCACGCGCAAGGCGCCCGAGCAGGCGCCGCTGGAGGGTTATACCTTCGAGGGCTACCGCAACGCGGACGGCTCGGTCGGCACGCGCAACATCCTGGCGATCACCACCACCGTGCAGTGCGTGTCGGGCGTGGTCGAGTTCGCGGTCGAGCGCATCAAGCGCGAGCTGCTGCCGCGTTTTCCGAACGTCGATGGCGTGGTGGGCCTCGAGCACACCTATGGCTGCGGCGTCGCGATCGAGGCGCCGGGTGCCGAGATTCCGATCCGCACGCTGCGCAACATCAGCCTGAATCCGAACTTCGGCGGCGAGGTGATGGTGGTCAGCCTGGGCTGCGAGAAGCTGCAGCCGGAGCGCCTGCTGCCGGCCGGCGCGATTCCGGTGGCGGCCGACAAGCCCGACAACGGCGGCGTGGTCTGCCTGCAGGACCCGGCGCACGTGGGCTTCATGTCGATGATCGACTCGATCATGGCGATGGCGGAACAGCACCTGGAACGTCTGAACCGGCGTCGCCGCGAGACGGTGCCGGCCGCGGAACTGGTGGTGGGCGTGCAGTGCGGCGGCAGCGATGCGTTCTCGGGCCTGACCGCCAATCCGGCGGTGGGCTTCGCGGCCGACCTGCTGGTGCGCGCCGGCGCGACCATCATGTTCTCCGAGGTGACCGAGGTGCGCGACGGCGTCGCGCAACTGACCTCGCGCGCGGCCAACGAGGAGGTGGCGCGCGACATCATCCGCGAGATGGCCTGGTACGACGCCTACCTGCAGCGCGGGCAGGTCGACCGCAGCGCCAACACCACGCCCGGCAACAAGAAGGGCGGCCTGTCGAACATCGTCGAGAAGGCGATGGGCTCGATCGTGAAGTCGGGCAGCTCGGCGATCTCGGGCGTGGTCAGCCCGGGCGAGCGCGCCAGGCAGAAGGGCCTGCTCTACACGGCGACGCCGGCCAGCGACTTCATCTGCGGCACCCTGCAACTGGCGGCCGGCATGAACCTGCACATCTTCACCACCGGCCGCGGCACGCCTTACGGGCTCGCGCAGGTGCCGGTGATCAAGGTGGCCACGCGCAGCGACCTGGCGCGCCGCTGGCACGACCTGATGGACGTGGACGCGGGCACCATCGCGACCGGCCGGAAGAGCATCGAGGAGGTGGGCTGGGAGATGTTCCAGTTGATGCTGGACGTCGCGAGCGGCCGCAAGACCTGGGCCGAGCAGTGGAAGCTGGCGAATGCGCTGACGCTGTTCAACCCGGCGCCGGTGACCTGAAGCGGCGCGCGCCGCCGTTCGGCTGATTGCACGCCCGCCGTGATCGTCCGCGATCCGGCGGGCGTGTTGCATGAAGCGACGGGGGATTGGACTCGCTTCAGATGATTTCGCTCAGGTAGAGCGATTCCATCACGACCTTCGAGAAATTGTGCAGCAGGTTGACGACCAGGTTGCTCGGGCTGTAGAAGCCGTTCTGCAGTTCGGCGTCGGCGCCGAATTCGTCGGCCAGCGAATGAAATTGGATGTAGTCGGCCTTGAGCAGCCTGTTCGACAGGGAGCGTTTCAGCTTCAGGTAATCCTCGCGCCATTCGGGACCGTAGTAGCCGCCGTCATGGACCAGCAGGTTGCGCACGCGGGAAAAATATCGCCAGAGCAGATAGATCGTGGAGAAATCGTCGATCTGCGATCGTGACGAGAGGGCTTCCAGGAACGCGGGCTCCTTGCCACGCACGAGCTTGCGGAGCTCGTCGATCAGTTCGGAGTTCCTCGCGTTCCGATTACCGCCGAGCTGCTCGATCACGCTTTTCAGGATGTCCTCGAACAGCACGAAATACGAGACGATTTCGCGTGCGTTGCCGATGTGGACGAGTTGTTCCGCCAGTCCCGAACCGTGTTCGGCTCGCGCCATTACCTCGTCCAGGAACAGGCCCTGCTTTTCCCTGGCTTGTGGGAAAGAGACGGACAGCATCATTCCCGTATAGCGCGCTTGCAGTTCCACGTAGCTGTTTTCACGACTTAGCCTGGACGCATATCGGTTCAGCCCGGCACGCTCATCGGCGTCGTCCGTGACGCCGCTCATGATGTCGCCGAACACGGCGTTCGAGATCACGGCCATGGAATACCGCTTGACGAACGTTTCGTAGAGCGTGGAGGCGCGTTCGCCGACGGACAGGATCGAAGGGGCGTAGAAGATCATCGGATGCCGGGAAATGGGGTTCGGTGCGTCGCGCACGATACCTCATTTGTTCGCGCCGAGCGAGCCGCGCAGCCGCTCCATCAGGCGGTAGTAAAGCTGTTGGATCTGCTCGATGGTGGCCGGCTCGGCGCTCGAGAAGCGCTCGTGCCAGGCGGCGTGCCAGGCGTAGCTGCCGTGCAGCGAGCGATCGCCGCTCGGCCCGGCCACGCGCGAGCGGATTCGCGCATCGCGACCCGCGCCCGAATGCGTGTCGAACAGCGCGAGCATCAGCGCGTGATAGGCGCGATACAGCTCGTCGTCGAACAGATGGCGATAGACGTGCAGCGTTCGGTCGAGCTCGCGCTTGATATGGATGACCTCGTCGGGCGAGATGTCCTTCCAGTAGCCGACCCAGGTATAGAAACAGAGCAGCGCGTTGAGTTGCGGCGCGATCTGGTCGTAGATCGCGAGGCGCTTCTCGATCAGCTTCTGGTTGGTCCACTGCACGAGCTCGAGGCGCTTCAGGCGCCGGCTGATCAGCCAGCCGAGCGCGGTGACCGACAGCGGCGTGAGCACGCCGACGCAGAGTTGCACGATTTGCAGGGTGGTGGACGCGGGCATGTTCGCGAGGGAAAGGCTTTTCGGAAAAGCATCAGCCTAGCAGCCGGGCGTGTCGCCTGGGTGGCGCCGTTGCGGCGCCGATCCTCGGTTCAACGAAGCGTCTCGCATCTTTCCGCTTGCCGTCATCGCCGCGCGGAAATCGCGGGAATTCGCCTGCACGCGGCCTCCTTGCCGACTCGCTCTCGAACACGCGCGAAGCTTGCGATCCGTTAGCCGAACGCTCGCGCCATCGTCGGGGCTTTACCCGATTGCGCGTGCCTGCTTTCGGGGAATTTGCCCGCGATTGCGCTGTAGTCCGCCGGCGCGTGCAACGTTTTGCTACAACCTTTTGCTTGGAGCGCCGCGCGAAAGTTTCTTATTCTGGCGCATTTACCAGACGCGGACCGCTCCGCGGTCGCGTCCTCAATGCATCGAGGAGAGAGATATGACGCGTCCCGTCGATTCCGGCGTGATCTTCATCGCGAGGCTGTTGATGGCGGCCCTGTTCTTGTGGGGCGGCGTGATGAAACTGCTCGGCTACGGCGAATTCGTCACCTATCTGAAGGGCATGTACGTGCCCTTCGCGCAGTTCGCGGCGCCGCTGGTGATCGCCATCGAGGGGCTCGGCGCGCTGCTGCTGATCGTCGGTTACCGCGTCAAGCCGGTCGCGCTGCTGCTGGCCGCCTACACCATCGTCACGGCCCTGATCGGCCACAACTTCTGGGATGCCACCAGCCCGGCCGTGCAGCACGACATGGTGGTGCATTTCTGGAAGAACGTCGCGATCGCCGGCGGATTCCTGCTGCTGTTCGTGACGGGCGCGGGCGGCGCGAGCATCGACGCGATGCGCCGCCAGCCCGCCTACGGCGTGCTGCGCTGAGAGCCGATGTTCCGCGGTACCGCAGAGCGAGCCGCGCGCTGCTTCATGCCGCCGGGGCCATGAAAAAGGGCGCCTCGCGGCGCCCTTCGTCCAAACCGGCCCTGGTCGCTCAGCGCGCGTTGCGCGTGCAGAGCGCGGCCAGCGCGCCGATCACGCAGACCGCGCCGACATAGGCGGTTGCCGCGAACGGATTCGACTTGATCATCAGCGACACGATCACGGGCGAGAGCCCGCCGAAGATCGCGTAGGCGATGTTGTACGAGAACGAAATGCCGGAGAAGCGGATCACGGCGGGGAAGCTGCGCACCATCGCCGAGGGCACCGCGCCGACCGTGCCGACCAGGAAGCCGGTCAGCGCGTACAGCGGCACCAGCGTCGAGGCATCGGCGGCCACCTTGGCGAACAGCGTGCAGAAGCAGGCGGCCAGCAACAGCGAGCCGACCGCCAGCACGAGCTTCGCGCCGAAGCGATCGGCCAGCGCGCCGGCCACCACGCAGCCGATCGTCAGGCCCACGGTGGCGATGCTGTTGGCGAACAACGCGGTGGCGGCGGGGATGTGGAACTGCTTCTGCAGCAGGGTCGGCGTCATCAGGATCACCACCACGATCGCGGCCGACAGCATCCAGGTCAGCAGCATCGAGACGATCACGGCGCGGCCATGATCGCGCAGCACCGCCTTGAGCGGGATCTCGGCGGCCAGCGCCTTGCGCGCCTGCAACTCGGCGAACACCGGCGTCTCGTGCAGCCAGCGGCGCAGGTAGACGGAGAACAGGCCGAACACGCCGCCGAGCAGGAACGGGATGCGCCAGGCATAGGCGCTGATCTCGGTCGGCGAGAAGTGCCGGTTGATGCCGCCGGCCACCAGCGAGCCGAGCAGGATGCCGGCCGTCAGGCCCGCCGTGAGCGTGCCGCAGGCGTAGCCGATGCGGCGCGCCGGCACGTGCTCGGAGACGAACACCCAGGCGCCCGGCACTTCGCCGCCCACCGCCGCGCCCTGCAGGATGCGGAACAGCAGGAGCAGCACCGGAGCCAGGATGCCGATCGAGTCGAAGGTCGGCAGCAGGCCCATCAGCAGCGTCGGCACCGACATCAGCAGCACGCTCAGCGTGAACATGCGCTTGCGGCCGACCAGGTCGCCGAAGTGCGCCATGATGATGCCGCCCAGCGGGCGCGCCAGGTAGCCGGCCGCGAAGATCGCGAAGGTCTGCAACTGGCGCAGCCAGTCGGGGATGTCGTGCGGGAAGAACAACTGCCCGATCGCTGGCGCGAAGAACACGAAGATGATGAAGTCGTAGAACTCGAGTGCGCCGCCGAGGGCGGCCAGGCTCAAGGTCTTGTAGTCGCTGCGCGTCAGGGCGCGGTCGGCAACGGCGCTCGGCGCGCTGCCCGTTTCGTATGCTTGCATGGTCAGGACGATCGAGGTTCTCAACTCGGCGTGCGCGGCGCGCGACGCCGCACGGCGTCCCGCGCGGCGGGCCGGATCGGCTCGCGACACGGGCCGCGCGGCTTCGGGATCGGAAACGCGCGGGGACGGCGACAGACGGGTCGGGCGATTCTACAGGATGCGGCGCGACGGCATGAGAGGGCTTGGGGCACGGGTTCGCGCGCATTGACGGCGCGAAAAGCGGCGGCGCGGGAGCGGCGCGCGGGCCGTGCCGCGGCGTGGCGCGGCTGCGCCGGGCACGTGGCCGATGCTGCAGCTACACGGGCCGCCGCCGCGATCGACTCGCGACGGCGGCCCGCGTGGTATCGGCGCGACGGCCGGTCGATCGTGACCGGCCGGTCACCGCGGCTCAGTTGCCGGCGATGGTGTCGACCGGCTTGAACGCGCCGTGGTCAACGCGGTAGATCGTGACCGGCGCGTCACGCAGGTCGCCCTTCGGATCGTAGGCGATGGTCGCGGCCGACACGCCCTTGATCGACACCTTGTCGAGATACGGCCCATAGACCTTCGGGTCGGTCGAGTTGGCGTTCTTCATCGCGGTGAGCAGGGCGATCGTGCCGTCGTAGGAATAGGGCGAGTAGGTCACCACCTCCTCCTTGAAGCGCGCCTTGTAGCGTTGCTCGAAGCCCGCGAAGCCGGGCATCTTCTCCTTCGGCAGGCCGCCCATGTAGACGATCGCACCCTCGGCCGCCTCGCCGCCGACCTTCAGGAAGGTGGGCGACTTCGACATCTCGCCGGTGACGAAGGCGGCCTTGATGCCGAGCTGGCGCATCTTGCGGATCATCGGCGAGGATTGCGCGTCGCCGCCGCCGTAGAACACCGCGTCGGGATTCATGCCCTTCAGGTTGGTCAGGATCGCCGAGAAATCGAGCGCCTTGTCGTTGGTGAAGTCGCGCTTGACGATGGTGCCGCCGGCCTTCTGCACGGCGGCGGCGAATTCGTCGGCGATGCCCTGGCCGTAGGCGGTGCGATCGTCGATGATCGCCACGCGCTTGTAGTGCAGCGTGTTCACCACGTAGCTGCCGACGATGCGGCCTGCCTGCGCGTCGCTGGTCAGCAGCCGGAAGGTGGTCTT
Source organism: Burkholderia sp. SJZ089 (assembly GCF_007828315.1). Lineage (NCBI taxonomy): Bacteria > Pseudomonadati > Pseudomonadota > Betaproteobacteria > Burkholderiales > Burkholderiaceae > Burkholderia > Burkholderia sp. SJZ089. The sequence continues at coordinate 6,813 of NZ_VIUM01000037.1, forward strand.
GTAGCCGCGCGCCGTGTATTGCGGCGAGGTGGCCATCGAGACCTGCGGCAGCCCCGCGCGCTCGTAGAGATCCGAGGCCGGGATGCTGGTGCCCGAATTGAAGTGGCCGATGATGCCGGACACGCCGTCGTCGATCAGCCGCTGCGCCACCGTGGTGCCGGTGCGCGGGTCGGCCTGGTCGTCCTGCGAATCGAGCGTGAAGGTGACGGGCTTGCCGCCGATCATCGGCTTGGTCGCGTTGAAATCGTCGATCGCGAGCTGCACGCCTTTCTGCATGTCGGTGCCGTAGTTCGATTGCGTGCCCGTGAGCGGCGCGGCAAAGCCGATCTTGACGAGGTCGGCGGCCGAGGCCGGCGTGCCTGCGGCGACGAGGGCGGCGCCCGCGACGAGCGCGAATTGCGAGATCTTCAGCTTCACTTTCGTTTCCCCTTTGGCTGCTGCGGCCGGCTGCGTGGTGCCGGCCTGTTGGCGATCGCGACGCCGCCACCGGCGAGTGGCGGGCCTTGTGCTGAAATCGGCTCGGCCGCGTGGCGGCCCGCGAGGCAGGCGAGCAAACGCGCTACCAGATGGGGACGGCACGATGCGAGCGATTCCAGCGCAGTCTAGATAGCGAAAAAGCGCCAGTCTTGCGCGCCAGATGCGTCGGGAATGACGAAATCGGCATATGCGCGGTTTCCCTGACTATGCCGATTTCGTCATGGCGTGCGCATAATGTCGCCAAGACGCCAGGCGAGGCGGGTTCCTACGATAGCGGCATGAAAACACTCGACTTCATCGATTCGCATACCGGCGGTGAGCCCACCCGCCTGATCGTGTCCGGAGGGCCGGATCTCGGCGGCGGCACGCTCGCCGAGCGGCTGGAACGGTTCCGCTCGCACCACGACGACTGGCGCGCGGCGGTGGTCACCGAGCCGCGCGGCTCGGACGTGGTGGTCGGCGCGCTGCTCTGCGAGCCGCTCGATCCGGGCTGCGCGGCCGGCGTGATCTTCTTCAACAACGTCGGGTATCTCGGCATGTGCGGGCACGGCACCATCGGCCTGGTGGTGTCGCTCGCGCACCTGGGGCGGATCGGCCCCGGCACGCATCGCATCGAGACGCCGGTCGGCATCGTCGAGGCGACGCTGAACGCGGATCGCTCCGTGTCGGTGCGCAACGTGCCGGCCTATCGCCATCGCAAGGACGTGACGGTCGAGGTGCCGGGCCATGGCCCGCTGACGGGCGATATCGCCTGGGGCGGCAACTGGTTCTTCCTGGTGCCCGAGCACGAGCACCGGCGCCGCGTCGAACCCGCGAACCTGAAGGAGCTGGGCGCGTTCTCGAGCGCCACGCGCGACGCGCTGATCGCCGCCGGCATCACCGGCGCGCACGGCGCGCTGATCGACCATATCGAACTGTTCGGGCCGGCCTCGCGCGAGGGGCTCGACAGCCGCAGCTTCGTGCTGTGCCCGGGCGACGCCTACGATCGCTCGCCCTGCGGCACCGGCACCAGCGCCAAGGCCGCCTGCCTGGCCGCCGACGGCAAGCTCGCCGAACATGCCGAATGGCGACAGGAAAGCGTGATCGGCAGCGTGTTCCAGGTCAGCTACGTGCGGCATGACGAGGCGATCGAGGGCGAGGCCGCGATCGTGCCGACCATCACCGGTCACGCGCACGTGATGGCCGAGGGACGGCTCTGCTTCGAGGACGGCGATCCGTTCGCGAACGGGATCCGGCTCGGCTGATGGCGCGCGCGGATGCGATCGTGATCGGCGCCGGGATCGTCGGCGCGGCTTGCGCGGCGGCATTGGCCGCGCGCGGGCTGGCCGTCGAGGTGCTCGACGCGGGCGGGATCGGCGGCGGCACGACCGCGGCCGGCATGGGCCATCTGGTGGTGATGAACGATACGCCGGCCGAGCTGGCGCTGACGCGCGATTCGCTGGCGCGCTGGCGCGCGCTCGCGCCGAGCCTGCGCGAATGCGATGCCTATCGGCGTTGCGGGACCCTGTGGGTGGCCGCCGACGACGAGGAGCTCGAGGCGGCGCGCGCGATGCGCGACGGCTACCTGGCGGCCGGCGTGTCGGCCGAGGCGATCGGCGCGGCCGCGCTGCGCGAACGCGAGCCGATGCTGGCCGCGGGCCTGGCGGGCGGCTTGTATGTGGAGGGCGACGGAATCGTCTATGCGCCTTCGGCCAGCGAATGGCTGCTGCGGCATTCGCCGGGCGCGGCGCGGATCCGCGTGCGCGAACGCACGGCCGTGGTCGCGCTGGCGGGCACCGAGCTGCGCACCGCGGGCGGCGAGACGCTGTCGGCCGCGCAGGTGATCGTCGCCAACGGGCTCGAGGCCGCGCGGCTGGTGCCCGGCATGACCCTGCAGGCCAAGAAAGGCCATCTGCTGATCACGGATCGTTATCCGGGCACGATCACGCATCAATTGCTCGAACTCGGCTATATCAAGAGCGCCCATCACGCGCAGGGCACCTCGGTGGCCTTCAATGCGCAGCCGCGGCCGACCGGGCAGATCCTGATCGGCTCGTCGCGGCAGTTCGGCAGCACCGATCCGGCCGTCGAGATGCCGGTGCTGGCGCGCATGCTGGCGCGCGCCACGCGTTACCTGCCGGGCCTCGCCGACCTGCATGCGCTGCGCGCCTGGACCGGGTTTCGCGCCGCCACGCCCGACGGCATGCCGCTGATCGGGCCGGTGCCGGGCCACGCCGGCGTGTGGCTGGCGACCGGCCACGAGGGGCTGGGCGTGACCACTTCGCTGAGCACCGCCGAACTGATCGCGACGCAACTGCTCGGCGAGGTGCCGCCGATCGCGCCCGAGCCTTATTGGCCGGCGCGCGCCATGCCGGAGGTCGGTCATGCCTGATCGCAACCCTGGCGGCGCGGATCTCGTCGAAGTCGAAGTCCGTATCGACGGCCGGGCCTGCCGCGTGCCGGCCGGCACGAGCGTCGCCGCGGCGTTGACGATCGCGCTCGGTGTGCGCGGCACGCGCGGCTCGGTGCAGGGCATGCCGCGCACCATGCTGTGCGGGATGGGCATCTGCCAGGAGTGTCGCGTCGGCATCGACGGCCGCGCGCACGTGCTGGCCTGCCAGACGACCTGCCGCGACGGCATGCGCATCGACACCACCTGGAATCCCGAATCATGAAGGCGCATTACGAGATCGTGGTGGTCGGCGCCGGGCCGGCCGGCTTGGCGGCCGCGCGCGCGGCTGCCGGCGCCGGCGCGCGCGTCGCGATCCTCGACGACAATCCGCAAGCCGGCGGCCAGATCTGGCGCCAGGGGCCCGTGTTCGAACCGGCGCCGCCGCTGGTCGAATCGCTCGCGGCGCTGCGCGCGAGCAGCGTCGAGCTGATCCCGGGCGCGCGCGTGGTGGCCGCCCTGCCGGGTCGCGAACTGCTGGTCGAGCAGGCGTCTGCCGAGGCGAGTGGCGCGATCCTGGGCTACGACAAGCTGATCGTGGCCAGCGGCGCGCGCGAGCTGTTGCTGCCCTTCGCCGGCTGGACCCTGCCGGGCGTGACCGGCGCGGGCGGCTTGCAGGCCCTGGTCAAGGGCGGCGTGCCGGTGCGTGGCGAACGGATCGTGATCGCGGGCAGCGGGCCCCTGCTGATCGCCGCGCTGGCGACGGCACGCGAGGCGGGCGCAAACGTGCTTGCCGTGGTCGAGCAGGCGAGCGCGCGGGCCGTGCGCGGCTTCGCGCTGTCGCTGGCGGCCACGCCCTCGAAGCTGGTGCAGGCGGCGCGGCTCACGCGGGGCTTCATCGGCGTCGACTATCTGACGGGCGGCGTGCTGCGTGCCGCGCATGGCAGCGCGCGCGTCGAGGCCGCGACCATCGAGATCGAGGGGCGGCCGCGCGTGATCGAATGCGATCGGATCGCCTGCGGTTATGGGCTGGTGCCGAACCTGACGCTGCCGCTTGCGCTCGGCTGCGAGTTGCGCGACGGCGCGGTGGCGGTCGATGCGCGGCAGCGTACTTCCCGCGAGGCGGTGTTCGCGGCCGGCGAGAGCACGGGGATCGGCGGCATGGAACTGGCGCGCGCCGAGGGCGCCCTGGCGGGGCTGGCGGCGGCCGGTGTCGACGAGGGCGATCGGCGGGTTGCCGCGCTGATGCGCGAGCGCGAGGTGTGGCGAGGCTTCGCCGCGCGCGTCGCGAGGACCTTCGCGCTCGGTGATGCGGCTCGCGCCTTGCCGCCCGACGACACGGTGCTGTGCCGCTGCGAGGACGTCACGCTGGGTGCCGCGCGTGGTTATGCCGATGCGCGTGACGCGAAGCTGCAGACGCGTTGCGGCATGGGCGCCTGCCAGGGCCGCGTCTGCGGCGCGGCCGGTGCCGCATTGCTGGGCTGGCGGGAGGCCGCGATACCGCGCCCGCCGTTCTCGCCGGTTCGCATCGGCACGCTGGCCGCGCTGGCCACCGACGAGCCGCTCCTATAATCGACGCACGCGGATTTCCCGACCTACTCCGGACTCATGACCTCGCCCGCCGATTCCTCCTCGCCGCTGTTCGACGCGATCCGCCCGGCACCCGGCTCGGGTGACGGGCTCGACGCGATGCTCGCGCATTTCGCGCAGCTCGCACCGGTGTTCGATGCCTTGCCCGATGTGGCCTTCTTCGTGAAGGACGTCGACGGCCGCTACGTGCTGGCCAATCGCACGCTGGCGCAACGCTGCGGCTTCAAGGAGAAGCGCGAGCTCTACGGCAAGACCACCGAGGAAGTGTTTCCGCGCCGGTTCGGCCGCAACTATCTCGAGCAGGACATGGCGACCATCCATGCCGGCCAGCAACTGACCGACCAGCTCGAGCTGCATCTCTATCCGGGGCGGCAGCCGGGCTGGTGCCTGACCACCAAGGAGCCGCTGCGCGATGGGCTCGGCCGCGTGGTCGGGCTGGCGGGCATCTCGCGGGACCTGAAGGCCAACGAGGGCTCGCATCCGGCCTACAGCCGGCTGGCCGACGTGGTGCAGTACATCCAGGAGCACTACGTGCAGCCGCTCAACCTCAAGCACCTGGCCGAGATGGCCGGGATGTCGGTCGCGCAGCTCGAACGGTATTTCCACAAGGTGTTCCACCTGACGCCGCGCCAGGTGCTGCTGAAGACGCGGCTCGACGCGGCCACGGCCCTGCTCGTCACGCACGAGAAGGTGACCGATGTCGCCGCGCTTTGCGGCTATACCGATCACAGCGCGTTTTCGCGGCAGTTCAAGGCGACGGTGGGGGTGACGCCGACCGAGTACCGGATGACCTTGCAGGCGGAACGCGGGGCTTGAGGGAACGTGGCGGCGGGTGTTGTGCCGCTTGGGCGTGATTGTGCAACTAACGGTCTAGCCGGCAGGCGCCAGCCAATGAAGACCGCGGACCGAGAACGCCTCGCTCAGGGTTCTTCAGGAAAACGTCGGGAAGGAAAAATAGAGCCGGGCAGCCGGCTCAACGAAATCCGAGGCCCTTGAGGACGGCGCTGCCGTCGGCGGTCAGGCGTACCAGCGGCGCGGCGCCGTCGCCCACCATTTCGACCAGGCCGGCTTCCTCCAGTGCCGGCAGCTCCGGCTTGGCGTTGGCAGCGATCGGTGAGTGCAGCAGCACCAGCAAGGTGGCGATCTCGTGATGGCTCAAAAGACGACGCAGCATCGTCTTCGGACGTGACGGGGGGCTGGCCGGGCGGCCGGATGCATCGTTGGCGCTCATTGCAACCTCCAATTCTTCTATCTTGAAAAACGATTGGAGCGGATGGTGCCGCCCGAGACTTAAACGATTCTTAAAATCGGGACGGTCCGGGGAATTGCAAGAGGTGCCTATCGTTACGCACTGTAACGGCGTCGGCGGGGCGCGCGGCGATGCTGCACCGCGGGTGCCGCGTCAAGGCCCGGCCCGCCGCGGGAAGCGGGCCTTGGGACGGGACGGTTTGCTGCGGACGGTTTCATTACGGCCGGAAAGTTGCGTCCGCGACAAGAGATTCTTGAAGCCGGCGGCAGCAGCGAGCCGCCGCCGGCCCAATCCTCATTTTTTCCTCTGCGCCTGGGCCGCCAGCCGCACCGCGGTGTTCGCGGCGCCATAACCATCGTAGCCGCCGCGCCGCTCGACGATCTCGAACGAAAAGCGCTCGTCCACCAGTTCTGTATACGCATGCAGGAATTCGCCGCCCTGCTCGTCGCGGTCGTAGAGCAGGTGGTGACGGCACAGCGTGTCGACGAAATCGTCGGGCAGGGCGTAGCGCGCGGCCAGGTCGTCGTAGTAATTACGCGGCACGCGCAGGAAGGCGACGCCGTCGGCGGCTGCCTCGGCCACCGCGCGCACGATGTCGTCGGTGCGGAACGCCACGTGGTTGAGGCCCGAGCCGTGATAGCGGTTCAGCGATTCGAATACGGCCGTGTGGCGATCCACCGAGGCGTTGAGCGCGATCCGCACGCTGCCGTCCGGGCTGCGTACCGCGCGGCTGCGCATCAGCCCGTAGGGATCGGGCACCAGCCAGCTCTTCTCGGCCTCGAAGCCGAACGCGGTGCGGAAGAACAGTACCCAGGTATCGAGCGCGTCGGCCGGCAGCGCCAGGCAGACATGGTCGATGCCGGTCAGCGGGCCGACTTCCACCGGGCCGTCCACGTCGGTCAGCACGAAATCCGATTCGTAGAGCGTCGGCGCGCCGGGCGTCTCGTCGACGAAATAGTCGAGGCTGCCGTCGGGCGCCTGCACGCCGGGCACCACGCGCTCGTTCGGTCCGACGCGGCCCGAGAACGGCGCGAAGCCGAAGCTCGCCGCGCGCTCGAAGGCCAGCTTCGCGTCGTCGACCTGGAAGGCCGAGGCGCACAGCGACAGCCCATGTCGCTGGAAGAACGCGTCGGCGAAGGAATCGGGCTCGGCGTTCAGCACGATCGAGGCGGCGCCGTGCTGGTAGAGCATCACGTTCTTCGAGCGATGGCGGCCGGCCAGCCGGAAGCGCAGCTTGCCGAGCCAGTCGGCCACCTTCGCGGCCGCACTCGCATCCACCGCGAATTCGATGAACTTGAAGCCGACGTGGGCCGGCGCGGCGGGCGGCGCGAACAGCGGCTGGTCGGCGGCGGGAGCACGGCCCTCGGCGGCCAGGCGCAGGCGCGTGATGTCTTCCAGGTGATGCAGCGAGCGCAGCCCGTCGGCCGCCGTGATCGCGGTGGGCGCGGCGCGGAAGCCGTCGTTGAAGATCTCCAGCGAAAGCGGCCCGCTGAAACCCGATTCGATCACGCGCGCCGTGAAGCGTGCCAGGTCGAAGTCGCCCTGGCCGGGGAAGGAGCGGTAATGGCGGCTCCATTCGAGCACGTCCATCGCCAGCTTCGGCGCGTCGGCGATCTGCACGAAGGCGATGCGATCGCCGGGGATGCGCGCGATGCCGTCGGGATCGTCATCGAGCGAGAGCGTGTGGAAGCTGTCGAGCGCGAGGCCCAGGTGCGGGCTGTTCACCGCGTCGACCAAGCGCCAGGCGTGGCCGTAGGTCTTCACCACGCGGCCCCAGGCCAGCGCCTCGTAGGCGGCGATCACATCGGCGCCGCGCGCGGCTTCGGCCAGGGCGCCGAGCTGGTCCACCAGCAGCGCCTCGTCGGCGATGGTTTGCGGCGAGACGTTGCTGCAGACCAGGATGCGATCGGTGCCCAGCGCGTGCATCAGGTCGAACTTGCGGCGCGCGCGCTCCAGGTTGCGCGCGAGCTGCCCGGCGTCGACGCCCTCGAAATCGCGGAACGGCTGGAACAGCACGATCTCGAGGCCGAGATCGGCGGCGATCCCGCGTACGTCGGCGGGCGAACCGTCGAAGTAGAGCAGGTCGTTTTCGAAGATCTCGACGCCGTCGAAGCCGGCCGCCGCGATTGCCTTGAGTTTCTCGACCAGCGTGCCGGCCAGCGACACGGTGGCAATCGAACGCTTCATGAGTGAATTCCTGCAGGAAAGCTCGGAAACGGCGACAACGGACGAAAAGGTTAATTCCAGGACCGTTCGTTAATCGCGCAAGTTCCCGATTCTATTGAATTAGATTGTCGGATTATACAAACTAACTAGATGGTACAAATAAGCATAAACCCCGAAAGACAAGCTGCGTGCGCCTGGCGCACACTTGCGCCACCTCAAAAAGTTTGTGAGGGTGCGTCGTGGCCACGCGATACGCCCCGTTTCCCGGAGTCTGCTTGTGATGTCGAAGCCAAAGGTCCTGGTGCTGAACGGACCGAACCTGAACCTGCTGGGCACCCGCCAGCCGCATATCTACGGCGCCGAGACGCTGGCCGACGTTGAGCGACGCTGCGTCGAGGCGGCCGCCGCGCTCGGCCTGGAGATCGAGTTCCGCCAGTCGAACGCCGAGCACCAGTTGATCGACTGGCTGCACGAGGCACGCACGCGCATTGACGGCGTGGTGATCAACCCGGCGGCCTACACACATACCTCGGTCGCGCTGGCCGACGCGCTTGTCGCGATCGACAAGCCCGTGATCGAGGTGCATATCTCGAACGTCCATCGGCGCGAGGCGTTCCGCCACCATTCCTATGTGTCGCTGGTCGCGCAGGGCGTGATCTGCGGCTGCGGGACCGAGGGTTACGTGTTCGCGCTGCAGCGGCTCGCCACCTTGTTGAGGGAGGTGGCGCGATGAGCGGCCAGTCGTTCCTGATCGGCTTGATCGGGCAGGGGATCGGCGGCTCGCTGTCGCCGGCGATGCACGAGCGCGAAGGCCGCCTTCAGGGCTTCAACTATGTATACAGGCGCCTCGATCTCGACGTGCTGGGCCTGTCGGTCGACGCGCTGCCCGAACTGCTCGATACCGCCGAGCGCATGGGCTACGACGGCCTGAACATCACCCACCCCTGCAAGCAGCGCGTGATCGCGCATCTCGACTCGCTGTCCGACGATGCGCGAGCGCTGGGCGCGGTCAACACGGTGCGCTTCGCCGACGGCAAGCGCAGCGGCCACAACACCGATTGGTCAGGCTTCGCAAAATCGTTCCGGCGCGGCCTGGCCGGCGTGTCGATGGCGCGCGTGGTGCAGCTCGGCGCCGGCGGCGCGGGTGCGGCGGTCGCCCATGCCGCGCTGATGCTCGGCGCCGAGGCGCTGACGATCTTCGACGTCGAACCCTCGCGCGCCGCATCGCTGGCCGCCGAATTGCAGGCGCGCTTCCCGGCGGCGACGGTGACGGCGGGCAGCGCGCTCGACGCGGCGATGGCCGCCGCCACCGGCCTGATCCACGCCACGCCTACCGGCATGGCCAAGCACCCGGGCCTGCCGCTGCCGGCCCGGCTGCTCGACGCCAAGCCCTGGGTGGCCGACATCGTCTATTTCCCGCTCGAGACCGAACTGGTGCGCGTGGCGCGCGAGCTCGGCTGCCGGACCTTGCCGGGCGGCGGGATGGCGGTCTACCAGGCGGTCGACGCGTTCGAGATATTCACCGGCCGCGAACCCGACGCCGAACGCATGTTCTCGCACTTCGAATCACTCGTCGGACGCTGAGACGTCACGACCACGACAACAACCAGGAGACTTCGATGCAGCAACCTTCCCAACCGTCCGCTACGGCCGTTCCCGCGTCGGCCGCGGGCAGCATGCGCCGTTCCTCGGCGCGTTACCGGATCCTCGCGCTGCTGGCGATCGGCACCATGATCAACTACCTCGATCGCACCGTGCTGGGCGTGGCGGCGCCGGGGCTGACCAAGGAGCTCGGCATCGGCGCGGCGGTGATGGGGATCATGTTCTCGTCGTTCTCGTGGACCTACGTGATCGCCCAGGTGCCGGGCGGGCTGTTCCTCGATCGTTTCGGCAGCAAGATCACCTATTTCCTGTCGATGACCTTCTGGTCGCTGTGCACGCTGCTGCAGGGTTTCGTCGGCGGCGTCGGCACCCTGCTGGCCTGCCGCCTTGGCCTGGGCCTCAGCGAGGCGCCGTGCTTCCCGACCAATAGCCGGGTGGTCGCCACCTGGTTCCCGCAGAAGGAGCGCGCGATGGCCACCGGCACCTACACGGTCGGCGAATACATCGGGCTGGCCTTCCTGAGCCCGGTGCTGTTCGCGCTGATGGGCGCGTTCGGCTGGCGTTCGCTGTTCTGGGTGGTCGGCGCCGTCGGCATCCTGTTCGGCCTGGCCTGGCTGCGCCTGTATCGCGAGCCGCGCGATCACCCGGCGGCCAACGCGGCCGAGCTGGCCTATATCGCCGAGGGCGGCGGCCTGATCGACGGCGAGGCGAAGGCGAACAAGCCGGGCCAGTCGAAGTTCAGTTGGGCGATGGCCGGCAGGCTGCTGAGGAAGCGCCAACTGGCCGGCATCTGCCTGGGCCAGTTCGCCGGCAACTCGACCCTGGTGTTCTTCCTTACCTGGTTTCCGACCTATCTCGCCACGGAACGCCACATGGCCTGGCTCAAGATCGGCTTTTTCGCGGTGATGCCCTTCATCGCGGCCTCGATCGGCGTGATGTTCGGCGGCATCTTTTCCGATTATTTGCTGCGACGCGGCAAGTCGGCCAACGTGGCGCGCAAGCTGCCGATCATCGCCGGGCTGCTGCTGGCCTCGACCATCGTGCTGGCCAACTACGTAGAGAGCAACGAGGCCGTGATCGCGATCATGTCGGTGGCCTTCTTCGCGCAGGGCATGGCCGCGCTGGGCTGGACCCTGGTGTCCGACATCGCGCCGGAAGGCCTGCTCGGCGTGACCGGCGGCATCTTCAACCTGGCGGCCAACCTGGCGGGCATCATCACGCCGCTGGTGGTCGGTTTCATCGTCGCCTCGACGGGCTCCTTCGTCGGCGCGCTGGCCTTCATCGGCGTGATCGCGCTGATCGGCGCGCTGTCGTACATCTTCATCGTCGGCGACATCAAGCGGATCGTGCTGTAATCGTTCTCCACTCGAACAGCACGAATTCTTGCCCGGCCCGCGCGAGCGGCGCCGGGTTTTTTTATGGGCTCGCGGCTCAGCGTACCGAGATCCCGAGCCGCTCGAGCACGGCCGCGATGGCGGCGACGGCGCGGCGGATCTGCCCGGCGTCGATCGCGCCAATGCAGCCCACGCGGAAGGTGTCGACCTCGGTGAGCTTGCCCGGGTAGAGCACGAAGCCGGCATCGCGCACGGCCGCGTAGAAGGCGTTGAAGTCGTAGCGCGGATCGCGCGGCGCGTGGAAGGTGACGATCACCGGTGCCTGCACGGCGGCGTCGAGCAAGGGCGTGAAGCCCAGCGCGCGCATGCCTTCGATCAAGGCCGCGCAGTTGGCCGCGTAGCGCGCGCCGCGTGCCGGCAGCCCGCCTTGTTCCCGGTATTGCGCGAGCGCTTCGTGCAGCGCCGCGACCACATGCGTCGGCGGCGTGAAGCGCCACTGCCCGGTGCGCCGCAGGTAGGCATGCTGATCGTGCAGGTCGAGCGCGAGCGAGGGCGAGCGGCCCGCGCAATCCTCCAGCAGCGCCTGCCTGACGATCACGAAGCCCATGCCCGGCACGCCTTCCAGGCACTTGCCGCTGGCCGAGACCAGCGCGTCGATGCCGTTGGCGGCCACCTCGACGGGCAGCGCGCCGAACGAGCTCATCGCGTCGACGATCAGCGGCTTGCCGTGCCGCGCGCAGACCGCGGCGATCCCCGTGAGCGGATTGAGGATGCCGGCGCTGGTCTCCAGGTGCACCAGCGCGACATGCGTGATGCGCGGCTCGCGGGCGAGCAGGGCGTCGATCGCCTCGGCGCTGGCGGCCTCGTGCTCGGCGAACGGCAGCTCGATGGCCTCGATCCCGAGCCGGCCGAGGATCTTCAGGATCCGCGCGCAATAGGCACCGTGGTTGGGCACCAGCACCACCCCGTCGCGCGTCACCAGCGTGCCGAGTGCCGCTTCCACCGCGAAGGTGCCGCTGCCCTGCAGGGGCACGCAGGTATAGCTCGCATCGCCGCCGGCGATCCGGACCAGGTCCTCGCAGAGCGTTTGCGTCAGACGATTGAAGGCCGCGTCCCACGAGCCCCAGTCGTGCAGCATCGCCCGGCGCGTGGCCGGCGACGTGGTCAGCGGGCCGGGCGTCAGAAGAATCGGGTCGTTGTCGGGAATCACGTTGCCTCCTGGCTGAAAAGGGCGGCGCGCCACGGTCGGCGCACCGGATGCTTCGCATCGTAGTGGCAAAATGTGTCATTTTTTGGAATTCGTTGGTGTCGTCATTGAGTTGTCATCGAAGCCTGTGATGCTTCGCCTGCTGCCGGGGCGACCGCTGCCGGCAGCGCGAAACCGGGCCGAACGCGGGCCCGTGACGACGACAGGCGCCGGCGGGAGTCCGGCCCGACTTTGTATCCGCCCTACGGAGAAGCGAGATGACATTCCAGAATTCCTTCGGCACGGTGTTGCGCAAGCTGGCGCTCGCGGCGTGCGCGGCTGGCCTGCTGCAAGGTATCGCCATGCCGGCGCACGCGGCCGGCGCGGTCGTGCTGTACACGGCCGACGGCCTCGAAAACCTCTATCGCGACGTGCTGCCGGCGTTCGAGAAGAAGGAAGGCGTGAAGGTGAACATCGTGACGGCGGGCAGCGGCGAAGTGGTGAACCGCGCCAACGTCGAGAAGAATTCGCCGAAGGCCGACGTGCTGGTGACGCTGCCGCCGTTCATCCAGCAAGCCGGCCAGCTCGGCCTGCTGCAGAACTACCAGAGCGCGAACTACGCGAACGTGCCGGCGATCGCCAAGGCGGCCGACGGTTCCTGGGCGACCTTCGTCAACAACTACTTCTCGTTCGCGATCAATCCGGACGTGGTCAAGAACCAGCCGAAGACCTTTGCCGACCTGCTCGCGCCCGAGTACAGCGGCAAGATCGCCTACTCGAACCCGGCCACGGCCGGCGACGGCATGGCCGTGATCATCCTGACCGCGACGCTGATGGGCGAGGATGCCGCCTTCGACTACCTGGCCAAGCTCGAGCGCAGCGCCAAGTTCCACACCAAGGGCACGGGCTACCTGAACGTGCTGCTCTCGCGCAACGAGATCAGCGTCGCCAATGGCGATCTGCAGATGGACCTCGACGACGCCGAGCACGGCGGCCTGTCGGTCAAGCCGGTGTTCCTGGCCGCCAAGCCGGGCGATGCGCCGACCACCTTCCAGCTGCCTTACGCGATCGGCCTGTTCAAGGGCGGCCCGAACACCGAGGCCGGCAAGAAGCTGATCGACTACCTGATGTCGACCGAGGTGCAGTCGAAGGTGCCGGACATGTACGGCATCCCGGGCCGCACCGACGTGCCGCTGACGGGCAAGAACGGCGAGGCCGTGAAGCGCGCGATCGCGGGCGTCAAGCTGATCCCGGTGGACTGGAATGCCGTGATGGCCAAGAAGGCCGGCTGGACCGAGCGCTGGAAGAAGGACGTGATCGGCAGCTCCGGCAAGGAAACCGAAGTCGTCAAGCCGAAGTGATCGGCTAACGAGGGATGCCTGTGAATACCGCCAGCCTGATCCATCCCCGCGCGCTCGGCGCAGCAGAACCGCGCGCGTCGCTGCGCGCGGCCGCGCCGGGCGGCGTGCAGATCGAGCATCTGAGCGTGCGCTACGGCGCACGCACCGTGCTCGACGACCTGTCGCTCTCGATCGGCGCCGGGGAACTGCTGACCGTGCTCGGCCGCAGCGGCTGCGGCAAGACCACCATGCTGCGTTTCATCGCCGGGTTCGTGAAGGCCGACGGCCTGACCGGCACGCTGACCGTGGCGGGCCGCGACCTGACCCATGCGCCGCCGCACAAGCGCAATCTCGGCCTGCTGTTCCAGAACTATGCGTTGTTTCCGCATCTGTCGGTGTTCGAGAACGTCGCCTTCGGGCTGCGCGCGCGGCGCATGTCCTCGGGCGAGATCGCCCGGCGCGTGGCCGATGCGCTGAAGCTGGTGCAGCTCGGCGATGCCGGGCACGTGATGCCGGCCCAGCTCTCGGGCGGCATGCAGCAGCGCGTGGCGCTGGCGCGCGCGCTGGTGATCGAGCCCGACGTGCTGCTGCTCGACGAGCCGCTGTCGGCGCTCGATGCTAACCTGCGCGCCTCGGTGCGCACCGAATTGAAGGCGCTGCACGAGCGCCTGCCGAACCTGACCATCGTCTGCGTCACGCACGATCGCGACGATGCGCTGGTGCTGTCCGATCGCGCGCTGCTGATGCGCGACGGCCGCATCGCCCAGATCGGCACGCCGCAGCAGCTTTACGACCAGCCGCGCGACGGCTTCGTGGCACGTTACCTGGGCGCCGCGAACCTGCTGCCGCCGCAGGTCGTCTATCCGATCGGCGATCCGCTGCACACGGTGCGCGACAAGCTCGCCTGCGTGCGCCCCGAGCGCTTCACGCTGCAGCCGCCCGGCAGCGGCGGTCTGAACGGCACCATCGCCTCGGTCGAGTGGCATGGCTCGGAGTTGTCCGTGTCGGTGGTGCTCGACGCGGCGGCCGACCAGCCGGTGCTGGTCACCCTGCAGCGCGGCCGCGGCATGAGCCCGGAGCGCGGCTCGCGCGTTTCCCTGCATTGCGAGGCGGATGATGTCGTCCTTATCGACCCCTGAGCTCGAGCTCGATCGCGCTGCCGCCGCGCGCCGCGATGCCTCCACCGCCGCGCACGCGCAGGCGGCGCGACGGGCCCGGCGCAATGAGCGCCTGCATCTGCTGGTGCTGGTGGTGGTCGTGCTCGGGCCGCTGGTGCTCTATCCGCTGGCGCGCCTGCTGCTGCTGAGCGTGACGGGCGATCACGGCTTCACGCTCGCCGCCTATGGCGGCTTCTTCGGCAATCCCGATACGCGCGGCGTGCTCGGCACCACGCTGTGGGTACTCTGCGTGAGCGCGGGGACGGCCTCGGTGCTCGGCGTGCTGCTGGCGGCGCTGCTGTTTTTCCGGCCGTTTCCGGGCGCCTCGCTGATCACGCGTTTTCTCGAGCTCTACGTGGCCTTTCCGTCGTTCCTGGTCGCCTTCACGCTGATCTTTCTTTACGGTTCGCAAGGTTCGATCGGCATCGCGCTGCAGCGCCTGTTCCATCTCGATGCGCCGCCGCTCGACTTCCTGTTCGGCATCGGCGGCGTGATCCTGGCGCAGACGGTGTTCTATACGCCCTTCGTGGTGAGGCCCACGCTGGCTTCGTTCGCGACGCTCGACATGCGGCTGGTCGAGGCAGCGCGCAGCCTCGGCGCGAACGGCTGGATGCTGGCGCGCCGCGTGATACTGCCGATCGCCTGGCCCGGCATCGCGGCCGGTACGATCCTGTGTTTCCTGCTGACCCTGAACGAGTTCGGGATCCTGCTGGTGCTCGGCAGCGCGCGCCTGGTCACCTTGCCGGTCGCGATCTATACCAGTGCCTCGGTCGATCTCGACCTGCCGAGCGCGGCGGCCGGCGCCGTCGTGATGCTCGCGATGTCGCTCACGCTTTACGCGCTTTACCGCCGGATGAATCGCCGCGCGATGGGAGGAGGGCAGCATGTCCGCTGAATTTGGTCTGGGCGGCTCGCCGGTGGCGCGTGCCGAACCCGGCTGGTCCGATACGCTGCTCAAGCATGCTTCGCGCGTCGCGCTCGGGCTGGCCGCATTCGCCTGCTTCTGGCTGTTCGTGCTGCCGGTGGTGGTGGTCGCGCTGTCGAGCGTGGCCACGCGCTGGTCGGGCACCATCCTGCCGTCCGGCTACAGCCTGCGCTGGTTCGAGCGGCTCGGCCAGCCCGAATTCGATGCGCTCGCAACCAGTCTCGAGATCGGTTTCGGCGTCGCCGTGATCGGCACCGTGCTGGGGCTGTGGCTCGCGCTGGCGCTCGAGGGACGTGCGCAGGGACGGCTCGGGGCCCTGGTCGACGCGCTGGTGATGCTGCCGAACGGCGTGCCGAGCGTGGTGCTGGGGCTGGCCGTGCTGATCGCCTATCACCAGAAGCCCGTCGACCTGTCGAGCTCGGCGGCCATCGTGGTGCTGGTGCAGCTCGCGCTGATCCTGCCGTTCTGCTATCGCTGCGCGGCCGCCGCGCTGCGGCCCGAGCTGACCATCCTGCGCGAGGCCGCTGCCAGCCTCGGGGCGCCGCCGTCGATGGTGCTGCGCCGGGTGCTGCTGCCGCAACTGGTGCCGGCGTTGCGCGCCAGCCTCGCGCTCGGCTTCGCGCTCTCGCTCGGCGAGCTGGGCGCGACCATGACCGTCTATCCGCCGGGCTTCGCCACCGTGCCGATCGTGGTGATCGGCCAGGTCGAGCGCGGTTATTACCTACCGGCTTCGGCGCTGTCGCTGCTGATGCTGGTGGCCTCGCTGGCGGCGTTGATGCTGATCGCCGCGCGCGTGCCGCGACTGCGGCGCCAGTAGCGCGAGCGGCGGCGGAGGCCGCCGCTGCGTCGAGATGATGGAGGAGCCATGCTGAAGCCGACTCACGAAACGATCGACGTCAACGGACGTCGTTATCGTCTACCCGTCGCGCCGACCGCTGTCGTTTGCCTCGGCGGCAGTTCGCCCGATTATCTCGACGCCGCGCTGAGCGCCGGCGTTACGCCCTTCATGGCGCGCATGATGCGCGAAGGGGCGTCGTTCGGCGCCGACGGTGTGGTGCCGGCGCTGACGCATGCCAACCAGGTTTCGATCGCCTGTGGCGTGCCGCCGTCGCTGCATGGAATCTGCGGCAATACCGTGCGCGATCCGCTGGCGCTCGGCGGCGAGGGTGCCGATATCGCCCTGCATGGTGCCGACGACGTGCGTGCCGAAACCGTGCTCGCCGCGGCGGCTGGCGCCGGCGCGCGGGTTGCGGTGGTGACGGCCAAGGACAAGCTGCGTCGGCTGCTCGGCGCGGGGCTGAAGGGCATCCGCTTCTCGGCGGAGAAGGCGGCGCAGGCTTCGCTGGCCGAGAACGGCATCGCCGATGCGCTCGACCTGGTCGGCCAGCCCTCGCCCTATGTCTATAGCCCGGCGCTGTCCGAATTCGTGATGGCGGCCGGTGTGCGGCTTGCCAGGATGCGCAATGTCGACCTGATGTACCTGGCCACGCATGATTACGTGCAGCGCAAATGGGCACCCGGCAGCGTCGAGGCCAATGCGTTTCATGCGATGGTCGATCGGTATCTAGCCCAGCTCGATGCGCTGGGCTGGGTGATCGGCCTGACCGCCGATCACGGCATGAGCGCCAAGCACGATGCGCGCACGGGCAAACCCCAGGTCGCGTACCTGCAGGATGCGCTCGATGCCTGGCTCGACTTTCCGTCGACGCGCGTGGTGTTGCCGATCGCCGATCCGCATGTGGTGCATCACGGCGCGCTGGGTTCGTTCGCGACGATCCACCTTCCGTCCGATCTCGATGCGGACGATGTGGTCGCGCTGTTGCGAGGGCTCGACGGCGTTGCCCTGGCGATGGGCCGGAATGAGGCGGCGGCCTGCTTCGAATTGCCGGCCGACCGGATCGGCGAGGTGGTGGTGATTGCGCGCGATGACTTCGTGCTGGGGCGGCGTGAGCGTGAGCACGATCTCTCGGCGTTGACCGTGCCGCTGCGTTCGCATGGCGGCTTCGGCGAGCAGGCGGTGCCGCTGCTGTTCAACCGCCGGATCGCCTCGATCGACGCCAGCCGGCGCTGGCGCAACTTCGACCTGTTCGACCTCGCGCTCAATCACGCGGTGCGCGGCGACGATTTCGCCTTCGAGCGCGCGCTGCGGGTGCCGGAGCGGGCGATGCATGCGGGCTGAGCGGCGGTCTTGTCTTTGGGTAGTGGTGACTGGAAAGGAAGGAGCAGGGACGTGGCATTGACGCTGGACGATATCCGCACGCTGTTCGAGCACAAGGGTGGCACTGCCTATAGCGGCGAGCCGGTGACGCAGCTCGAGCATGCCTTGCAAAGCGCGCAACTCGCGGAGGACGAGCACGCAGGCGATGCGCTGGTCACGGCCGCGCTGCTGCACGATCTCGGACATCTGTTGAACGAGCAGGGCGAGACGCCGACGGCGCGTGGTATCGACGATCTGCATCAGTATTACGCGCTGCCGTTTCTGCGCAGCCTGTTCCCTGATGCGGTGCTGGAGCCGATTCGCCTGCATGTGGATGCGAAGCGCTGTCTGTGCGCGATCGAGCCGGGCTACGCGCGGGCGCTGTCCGAAGACTCGGTGCGCAGCCTGGCGCTACAGGGCGGTATATATAGTGAGGCGGATGCCCGGGCCTTCATGCAGCGTCCTTACGCCGAGGATGCGGTTCGGCTGCGTCGCTGGGACGACGGTGCGAAGCGGGCTGGCGGCGTCACGAAATCTCTCGATCACTTCATGACGATTGCGTCGCGCGTGGCGCACGACGTGTCTCGATAGCGAGTTTCGAAGGCGTCGAAATCAGGTTCTTCTTTTGGTATCAACGAGTTGCCATGAAGGGCGCCGCGCGAGCGGCGCCCTTCATGCATTTACTTTGCGAAAACGCTTGCAGGAAGGCGAT
>NZ_VIUM01000038.1:0-24670 GCF_007828315.1 Burkholderia sp. SJZ089
AACTGGCTGCCCTCGTACACCAGCGCCACTGCGTCCGGCGTGCGCACGACCTGCGATTCAAACAGGCCGTGGATCGTCTCGTTCTTTGGATAGTCCCTCGTGGTCGCGTTGAACGTCTCGAGCAGCTGCTCGATCTCGGCCGGCGGCTGCATGCGCGCGCGATGCACCGGACCGTCCGGATCTGCCGACATGTGCCGCAGCATATGCTCCAGATAGCGGCCGTGACGCTCGATCGTCGCTGCGTCGAACAACGCCGTGGCGTAGCGCAACGAGCCGGTGATCTGGCCATCTTTCTCCGCGAGGTTCAACGCCAGATCGAACTGCGAGCTGGCGTTCTCCATCTTCATGCCTGCAAGCGTCAGGTCGGGCAACTCCAGTGTGACGTCGTCGTTGCTCTGCCAGGCCAGCATCACTTGGAACACCGGGTTGTGGGCGAGGCTACGCGCCGGCTGCACGATCTCCACCACTTGATCGAACGGCAGATCCTGATGCATCTGCGCATCCAGTACGCAGGTCTTCACCGATCGCAATAGCGCTTCCGTATTCGCACCGGCAGGGATCTCGATACGTAACGCCAGCGTATTGACAAAAAAGCCGATCAACGCCTCCACTTCAGCGTGCGTGCGGTTTGCCACGGGCGAGCCGATGACCACATCGTCCTGTCCCGATAAGCGCGAGAGCACCGCCGCCCAGCCGGCCAGCACCGTCATGAACAAGGTCGTGCCATGGCGTCGGCTCAACGCCTTCAGGCCTTCAGTCAAGGCAGCGTCGAACGCGATGCCGATCGTCGCGCCCGCGTGATCCTGCTGCGCGGGACGGGCCCGATCCGTCGGCAAGGCCAGCAAGGTCGGCGCACCGGACAACCTCTCCTGCCAGTACACCTGCTGCGCCCGTAGTACCTCGCCGCCCAGCCAGCGACGTTGCCAGATCGCGTAATCGGCATACTGCACCGGCAACGGGGGCAGGCTGTCTGCCCCCCCCTTGCTGTACGCGCTGTAGAGCACAGCGAGTTCGTGCCTGATCAGATCCATCGACCAGCCATCCGAGGCGATGTGGTGCATCGTCACCAGCAACATGTGCTCGCGTGCATCCAGTCGCACCAGCCGGCCGCGGATCAAAGGCCCGCGAGTCAGATCGAAAGCGGCGTTCGCCTCCTCTCTGGCGAGGGTGGTCAACGCGTCCTGTATGTTCTCCGCACCGGTGAAGTCGTGCCATTGCAATGCGAAACCAGTGCCGGTATCGCCGATGCGCTGCACCGGATCGCCGGCTTCCACCGCGAAGGTCGTACGCAGTGCCTCGTGACGCGCGACGATACGGTCTAGTGCGCATTGCAAGGCAGCCCGATCGAGCTTGCCGCTCAAACGCAATCCAAAGGGAATGTGATAAGCCGCACTCGCGCCTTCCATATGCGCGAGGAACCACAGGCGCTGCTGCGCGAAAGACAACGGTATGGGTGTGTCGCCGACAAGCGCGACCGCGCGCGGCTCGATCCGCGAGGGCATCTCGCGCGCGGCGCCCGCTACCACCGCAGCCAGCTCACCGAGCATCGGGTGGGCAAACAGATCGGACAAGCCAAGCGCCACGTTCAGGCGTTCGCGTACCCGCGATATCAAACGCATGGCGAGTAACGAATGGCCGCCCAGATCGAAGAAGTCGTCACGACGCCCAACCCGTGTTACCCCTAGCAGCTGTTGCCAGATTTCAGCGATGGCGCTTTCGATCTCGCCCTGCGGCGCTTCGTAGCTGCGCGTGGCGATCGCATTGGCATCCGGAGCCGGCAATGCCTTTCGATCGAGTTTTCCATTCGGTGTCAACGGCAACGCGTCTAGCCGGATATAGGCTGTTGGCACCATGTATTCCGGCAACCGCGACTCGAGATGAGTGCGCAGCATGGCCGCCTCCGGCGCGCTATCGGGCGCATGTAGCGTGTAGTATGCCACCAGACGTTTCTCGCCGGGCCGGTCCTCGCGCGCCAGCACAACGACGTCTTTCACCGCTTCGGTTTGCTTCAGCTGCATCTCGATCTCGCCCAGCTCGATGCGAAAACCCCGAATCTTCACCTGAGCGTCGTTGCGTCCGAGATAGTCGATCGTGCCGTCGGGCAGCCAGCAGCCTAGGTCGCCCGTGCGATAGAGTCGCGCACCCGGCCGTGCGTCGAACGGATCCGCCACGAACTTTTCGGCGGTCAGTTCGGGACGATTCAGATAACCGAGCGCCACGCCGTCACCGCCGATGTACAGCTCGCCTGGCACTCCGACCGGTACGGGCTGGCCCAGCGCATCGAGCAGATAGATGCGTGTGTTGCCGATCGGCCTGCCGATCGGGATGCTCCGGCCCGGCACGATCTCGCGGATCTCATGGGTAGCAGCGAGGGTCGTTGCTTCGGTCGGCCCATAGCCGTTGAGCAGATGTTGCGGTGCGCCGTCTTGCAGCACACGACTGATCACGGATGGGGCGAGTACATCTCCCCCCACGACCAGGTAGCGAAGGTTCCTGAAGACATCGAGCAGGCTGTCCGCATACTCGTGGAACAACCCTGTCACCGTACACAACACGGTTACCCGCTGATCGTGTAATGCGCGGCGGAACCGTTCCGGCGACAGCAGCGTCTCCTGATCGATCACGACGATACGGCCACCGTTGAGCAATGGCACCCACACACCGAGCGTGCTCGGATCGAACGAAGGGTTGGTCGAGAAGGCCACGCGATCGTCGGCATTAAAGTCCGCATAGCCGTTATTGAGCACCAGACGACTGATACCCCGGTGCGGCACGAGCACCCCCTTCGGTTGCCCGGTAGACCCGGAGGTGTACATGACGTAAGCCGCTGCCTCGCCCGATTGCGGCAATGCCAGATCGTGCGCGGCATGTTCCGTCAGTACGAGGGTGTCGAGGTCGATGCGGCGCGCACTCGCGGGAATCGCATCGCTACCGCTGCCATGCAATGTCAGCACGGCCCACGCCTCGCTGTCTTTGAGCATGAAGCGCTGGCGTTCGGTCGGCGCGCGGCGATCGAGCGGCACGTAGACGGCCGTACATTTGAGGATCGCGAGCTGGCCGACGACGAGATCGATCGATCGATCCAGCAAGGTCGCGACGCGCGCACCCGGCTGCAGGCCAAGGGCGATCAGATGACGCGCGAGGCGATTGGCCCTGACGTTGAGTTCGCGGTAGGTCAGGTGCCGTGCATCGTGCGTCACGGCAATCGCATCGGGCTGCGCTTCGGCCCTCGCTTCAAACAACGCATGCACGGGGAGCGTGCGTGGGTAGGCCGCGTCTGTCGCGTTGAAATCCACCAGCACACGCTGCCGCTCGGGCGGCGGCAATAGCGCGAGGCTGTGCAACTGCGTATCGCTCCATCGCTCCATGGCCACGGTCAGATTCGCTAGCACTGTCTGCATATACGCACAGACAAGGCGCGCGTCGACCTGTGCAACCGCCTGCACGGTCAGTCTGAAGTCTTCCCCGAGGTCATCGACGCTGATACACAACGGATAGTTGGTCCGCTCTTCCCCGCCGAGCGAATCGATGCCTTGCCACCCTTCCCCGGATTCGCCGTCCGTCTGCGACGGCACACTATGCCGATAGTTCATCAGCGCGCTGAACAACGGCAGCGGCGCGGCTACCCCGCTGCAGCGCTGCGCCAGCGCCAGCGAGGCATGTTCGTGCGACAGCAACGCCATCAGTTGCGTGTGCACGCTCCTGACACCGCCATGCACGTCCAGCGCGCCGAGCCTCACGCGCAGCGGCAAGGTATTGATGAACATACCCAGAGCCCGGTCGGCGCCTTTGCCGCCCTGCATCCGGCCGATCAGCACCGTGCCGAAGACGACGTCTTCGCGTCCCGACAAGACGCCCAGCACGCGTGCCCAGGCAAGATGGTGCACGCTGGCGGCGCTTACGCCCAGCCGCTTCGCCTGATTGCGCAGGCGCTGGCTCAACGCCGTATCCAGTTCCTGCTGGACTTCGCGGATACCGCCACCGTCGCCCTGTACATCGCGCAGACCGTAGGGCAGCGTCGGCTCGTCCACGTCACTTAGCATGTCCCGGAAAAACGCCTCGTGTGCCGCCGCGCCGGGTCCTCGCACCGCCTGGGTGACGTAAGTGCGGTATGGTATCGGCACTGGCAATGCTGCCGCCGTACCTGCCAGATACGCCTCGATCTCCTGCTGCAGGATTTTCAGGGTTACGTGGTCCAGCACCAGGTGATGGAAGCGCAGCATGACGATCCAGCGCGAGTGCGCCACATCTTCCGCACAGGCCATCCTCAGCATCGGTGCTTCGTGCAAATCCAGTCGTGTACGGCGTGGATCGAAGCGTTGCAACAGTTGTTCGGCAACCGGCACGTCGGTCACATCCAGCAAGATATCCTCGACCGGCATCGGCGCGGTGCGCCACACGACCTGCATCGGTGTCTCTACGCCTTCCCATACGATCGCCGTACGCAGGATGTCATGTCGCGCGATTACCTGCTGCAGAGCGCTCGCGAAAGCCTCGAGCGTCGTCCGGTCGTGCATCGCGAGCAGGATGTGTTGCAGGTACGGATCGCCTTGTGCAGCCGATGCATGGTGATACAGGATACCTTCCTGCAGCGGCGCCAGCGGATAGATGTCTTGCACCTGGGATGCGCCGCCGGGCACGGTTGCGACCAGCTGGTCGATCGCAGCCTGGTCCAGTGCGACCAGCGGCAGCATGTCGGGCGTGATGCGCTCACAGTCGTCTGGAATGAAATTCGGCGGCACGGCCACTTCGGCCGGCGTCGTGCTGGAATCAGCGATCGCGCGCGCCAGTGCCGTCAGCGTCGACTGTCCGAAGAGCATGCTGATGCTCGCCGTCATCCCGGCCTGGCGCATCCGCTCGATCAGGGTCATCGCCAGCAGCGAATGGCCGCCCAGTTCAAAGAAATCGTCATGCCGGCCAACCTGTTCGACCTTCAGCACCTGCGACCAGATCGCGGCGAGAGCGATCTCCAGTTCGCCTTGCGGCGCCTCGTACACCTGGCTGACATAGGCATCGGTGGCCGGCGCCGGCAGCGCCCCCATATCGCGCTTGCCGTTGCTGGTCAGAGGCAGTGCCGCGAGCCACACGTAGGCTGCCGGCAACATGTAGTCGGGCAGGCTTGTCTGCAACTGGCCGCGCAACGCTTCGGCTTCCCGGCGAACACCGGTGTAGTACGCCACCAGTTGCGGGCTGCCGATCGGTTCCTCGCGCACGATGACCATCGCCTCGCGCACGCCCGCGTACGCCGTCAGCTTCGCCTCGATCTCGCCCAACTCCACACGGTAGCCGCGTATCTTGACCTGTAGGTCGTTGCGACCGAGATACTCGAGCGAACCGTCTATCCGCCAGCGGCCGAGATCGCCGGTTCGATACATGCGCCCTCCTGCTGCCGCGGCGAATGGATCGTCGACGAAACGCTCGGCGGTCAGTTCAGCACGGTTCCAGTAGCCACGCGCGACCCCGACGCCACCGATATGAATCTCTCCGGGCACCCCCGGCGGCACCAGCTGTCCATTGCCATCCAGCAGATAAATGGACGCGCCCGGGATGGGTCGTCCGATACACGGCGCGTCGCCGAGTGCAGCGATCGCACCGATCGTCGCATCGACCGTGCATTCGGTCGGCCCATACATGTTGAAGAAGCGTAGCTCGCGTGCCTCGCGCAAGCGCGCCCACATCGGCAGACCAATCGCCTCGCCGCCCAGCAGCACGCTCATCGGCCGATCGTGCCGCGGATCCAGCAGGCCGGCCGACAACAAGCCTTCCAGTTGCGATGGCGTGCTGTCGAATGCATCGACCCGATGGTATTGGAGGAACTCGAGCAGCGCCTCGCCGTCGGCGCGCATCGCTTGCGGAATCACCAGCAGATGGTGCCCGCTCAGCAATTGCAGCAATCCCTTCAGCGACATATCGAAGGTGAACGCGGCATTCCACGCCACCGTGGCATGCGCCGGCACATCGCGATGCGTACTGCGCGACATCACCTGCCAGAAATTCACCGCCGAGCGATGTTCGACCACCACGCCCTTCGCCTGTCCTGTCGAACCGGAGGTGTAGATCAGGTAGGCCGGATGTCGCGCGCTCAGAGCCGGCACCACCGGGTCGCTATCGTGCGGCGGCCAGGACCGAAGCGCGTCCAGCACGAGAACCGGTATGGCGAGGTCGCCCAGCCGCTCGCGAGCGGCCGCCTGGACCACCAGCGCCGATGGCATGCAGTCGGCAAGCTGGAACGCAAGGCGCTCCGGCGGATGACTCGGCTCCAGCGGCACGTAGGCCGCGCCCGCCTTGAGGATGCCGAGCAGTCCCGCTACCAGCGCCACGCTGCGTTCGGCACATAGCGCCACACGATCGCCCGGCCCGATGCCCAGTTCGATCAGGCGATGCGCCATGCGGTTGGCCAGGGCGTTGAGTTCGGCGTAGGTCAGCGTCTCGCCGGCACAAGTCACGGCCGCCGCCGCCGGCGTACGTCTTGCCTGGGCCTCGAACAGGCCGTGGATCGTGCCCTCGGGCACCGCCTCCCCCGCCTCCACCGTCAAGGCGCCCGCATTGAACACCTCGAGCAGTTGCTTGCGCGCGGCAGGCGGCAGGATTTCCAGTTGCCGCATCGAGACCGGCAAGGCTTCCGACAACGCGTCGGCAAGACTTGCCAGCGCGGTATGCATATAGGCGCAGACGCTCCGTGCGTCGACGCCGTCCACCGCCTTCACGGTCAGGTGGAATGCGTCGCCGGAGTCGTCCACCGCGATTGCGAGCGGATAGTTATTTCGCTCCTCGCTCTCCAGTATCTCGATCCCGGCCCAGCCCTCCTCGGCCGTAGCCTGTCCCGTGCCATGCCGGTAGTTCATCAATGCGCTGAACAGCGGTCTCGGCAAGGCGACTCCGCTACAGCGTTGCGCCAGCGCGAGCGAGGCGTGCTCGTGTGCGAGCAATGCCGTCAGGCACGCATGCACGGCACGGATGCCGTCGCGCACATCCTGCGCGCCGAGCGCCACGCGTATCGGCAACGTATTGATGAAGATGCCGAGCGCCCGATCGGCGCCTTTGCCGCCCTGCATCCGGCCCATCAGCACCGTGCCGAACACGACGTCCTCGCGCCCCGAGATGCGGCCCAGTACCTGCGCCCAGGCCAGGTGATGCAATGCCGCGACACTCACGCCAAGCTGACGGGCCTGCGCGCGCAGCCGGCGGCCGAGACCGTCTTCGACGGCCTGCTTCGCCTGCATGACGCCACGGCCATCGCCCTGCACGTCCTGCAGCCCGAACGGCAGCGTCGGCTCGTCCACGTCGCCCAGCATCTCGCGAAAGAACGCCTCGTGGTCTTCGCGTGCGAGGGCGAGCCTCGTCTGCGCCACGTGATTGCGATACGGTACGGCATCGGCCAGCCGGTCTTCCTCGCCGCGCAGGTGAGCCTGCATCTCCTGCATGACGACTTCGAGCGCGGTGTGATCCATCACGATGTGATGAAACAGCAAGATCGCCACCGCACGCCGGTTTGCGGCGTCATCGGCGAATACCAGCCGCATCAAAGGCGCATGTCCGATATCCAGCCGCTGATGGCGTGGGTCGAAACGCGCGCGCAACTGTTCTGCGACATTGCCTGGCGGCAGCTCGACCGATTCCACGCGCAACGGCGCCGAGCGCCAGACGACCTGTACCGGCGCGTCGAGGCCCTCCCAGGCGATGGACGTGCGCAGAATATCGTTGCGATCGATGACGCCCTGCAGCGCCCCCACGAAATCCTGCAGGCGCGCGCGGCTCGCGAACCCGAACATGGCATACAGAAGATACGGATCGCCCTCCGTTGCGGCTAGGTGGTGATACAGAATGCCTTCCTGCAGCGGCGCGAGGGCATAGATGTCCTGCACATTGGCCAGGCCGCCGGGTATCGCCGTCACGATGCGGTCGATCTGTACCTGATCCAGATCGGCCAGCGGCAACATGTCCGGCGTGATGAACCCGGCGTGCACGGCGATGCGATTGACCGGCACCTCTACCTGTGCGCTGCCGCCCAATGCCGCGGCCAGTTCCGCAAGCGTCGGCTGGCCGAACAGCGCGCGCACACCGGTCGACAGCCCTTGCTGCCGCATGCGTTCGATCAGACGCACGGCAAGTAGCGAGTGCCCGCCCAGTTCGAAGAAGTTGTCATGGCGGCCGACCCGCTCCACCTTGAGGACTTCGGCCCACAATCGCGCCAGCGTTTCTTCGACGTCGCCCTGCGGCGCCTCGTAGCCGCGCGAGATCATGGCGGCGAGGCCGGGAGCCGGAAGCGCCTTGCGATCCAGCTTGCCGTTCGGCGTCAATGGATAGGACGCCAGTTGCACGAAAGCCGCCGGCACCATGTAATCCGGCAGCTCCCGCGCCAATGCCTGGCGCAGTTGCAAGGCCTCGGGCATCGTGTCGTCTCGTGCCAGCAGGTACGCCACAAGTCGTTTCCCGTGCTCATCCTCGCGGGCAATCACCACGGCGTCACGCACGCCGTCGCAAGCCACGAGCTTGGCGGCAATCTCGCCCAGCTCGATGCGGAAACCGCGGATCTTTACCTGGTCGTCGTTGCGGCCCAGGAAGTCGATTGTCCCGTCCGGCAGTCGGCGGCCCATGTCGCCCGATCGGTACATCCGCGCATCGGGTTCTTCGGCGAATGGGTCGACCAGAAAACGCTGCCGTGTCAGCTCCGGCCGGTTCAGATAGCCACGCGCCACGCCCGCGCCACCGATGTAGATTTCGCCGGCAACACCGATCGGCACCGGTTGCGCGTATGCATCGAGCAGGTAGATCCTGAGGTCCGGAATGCGCCGGCCGATCGGACTCGCGCCCGAGCGCTGCGTGGCTGCCGCGCTCAACGCGTGGTACGTCGCGTGGACGGTCGTCTCGGTGATCCCGTACATGTTGACGAGGCACGTTCCGGCATTGCCGGCGCGCGCATGCCAGGGCTTGAGCATCTCTACATCCAGCGTTTCGCCGCCGAAGATCACCTGCCGCAATGCATGCGGTTTGCCGGCGTCGCCCTGTGCGGCGATCAATTGACGGAAAGCGCTCGGCGTCTGGTTGAGGACCGTGACGCCGGCCTCGCACAACAAGGCATAAAAATCCTGCGGCGCACGGCTGATCCAGTGCGGCACCACCAGTAACTTGCCGCCATGCAGCAGCGCACCCCAGATTTCCCACACCGAGAAATCGAACGCAAACGAGTGGAACAGCGCCCAGATATCCGTCTCCTCGAAATGGAACCACGCGGCGGTCGACGCGAACAACCGCGTGACGTTACGGTGCTCGACCATCACGCCCTTGGGCTGCCCCGTCGAACCCGATGTATAGATCACATAAGCCAGGTGCGACGAAGTCAACTTCGTCACCCGCGGATTGGTCACGGGAAAGCCCCGCAGCTCATCCTCGATAAGGTCGATGACCGGCATCGCGATCGCGCCCGGCAGGGCCTGCGTGCCGGCCTGCGCCAGCACCGCCACCGGTGCACTGTCGCCCAGCAGGTAAGCCAGCCGCTCGGGCGGATAGGTCGGGTCGAGCGGCACATAGGCTGCGCCCGACTTCAGGATGCCGAGCAGGCCTACCAACATGTCCACGCTGCGCTCAGCGCAGATCGCGACCCGGTCGTCGGGCTGCACACCCTGTGCGATCAGGCGATGCGCCACCTGGTTGGCGCGCTCGTTCAGTTGGCCATAGCTCAGTTGCTCGTCGCCGCACATCACCGCCACGGCCGCCGGCGTACGTTCCGCTCGTGCTTCGAACAGGGCATGGATCGTCTCGCCCCGCGCAGCGGGGGGGGCCGTGACGTTGGCGTCCAGCAGAAGGTTCCGACGCTCGGCGGGCGGCAAGACCGACAGATCGTGCAGCGCGGTGTCCTCCCCTCGCGAGGCACGCTCCAGTGCCTCGACGAGACTTTCCAGCGCCGCATGCATGTAGGCGCATACGCGCTCCGTGTCGATCTGCGTCACTGCCTGAACTTTCAGGCTGAATCCCTCCTCGAGGTCGTCGACGTTCAAGGTCAGCGGATAGTTGTTGCGCTCCTCGCTATCCAGCGTCTCGATACCATTCCACGCCTGCTGCGCTTCGTGCGATACCGTTTGCTGCGCACTGTGCCGATAGTTCATCAACGCGCTGAACAGCGGCAACGGCGCGGCGACAGCGCTGCAACGCTGCGCCAATGCGAGTGAGGCGTGTTCGTGCACCAGCAGTTCCGTTAGCTGCGCATGTACGGCCTTGATGCCGGAGCGCACGTCCTGCGCACCGAGTTGCACGCGCAACGGCAACGTGTTGATGAACATGCCTAGCGCGCGGTCCGCCCCCTTGCCGCCGTGCATCCGACCGAGCAGCACGGTGCCGAACACGACATCGTCGCGTCCCGAGGTGGCGCCGAGCACCCGTGCCCATGCCAGGTGGTGCAGGCTCGCCGCACTCACACCGAGCCGTCGCGCCTGCGCGCGCAGACGGTGGCCAAGATCGGCATCCACCGGCTGCCGGGTTTCGGCAATCCCGCAACCGTCGCCCTGTACATCCTGTAACCCGAACGGCAGCGTCGGCTCGTCCACATCGCCCAGCATCTCGCGGAAAAATACTTCGTGCTGCGCGCGGTCGATGCCCAGCAACGCCTGTGCTACGTAGTGCCGGTACGGCACGGCGGCGGGCAGCGTGTCGGCCTGATCCGCGAGGAGAGCCTGCATTTCATGGCGAACCACGTCCAGTGCCGTGTGATCGAGCGAGATGTGGTGGAAAAACAGGGTCCCTGCCCAACGTCCGCTCGTCTCGTCCTGCGCGCACACGAAGTGCATCAACGGAGCCCGGCGGATATCGAGGCGGTAGCTGCGCGGCTCGAAACGCGCACGCAGCTGCGCGACGATGTCGCCGCCCTGCGGGTCGTGAGGGTCGTACGCCACCTGCTCGATGCGCAGTCGCGCTGTGCGCCAGACCACCTGCACCGGCTCGTCCAGCCCCTCCCACAGTATTGCGGTACGCAGGATGTCGTGACGGTCGATCAGGCTTTGCAGTGCACGCGCAAACGCGTCGATCCGCTCGCGGCTATCGAATGCGAAGTGCGCCTGCAGCACATAAGGATCGCCTTGGGTCGCACTCAGGTAGTGGTAGAAAATGCCCTCTTGCAACGGCACCAGCGCATAGATGTCCTGCACGTTCGCCGCTCCGCCGGGGACGGTGGCTGTCACGAGGTCGATGGCGTCCTGGCTGAGGCTCGCGAGCGGCAGCAGGTCGGGAGTAATACGCTCGCAGCCGGCGGGAATAAGCTTGTCCGGGGTGACGATCTCGCTGCCGCCGCCCGTGGCAGCTGCCAGTGCGGATAGCGTCGGCTGACTGAACAGCGTCCGCACGTCGGCAGACAGGCCCGCTTCCCGCATCCGCTCTATCAGGCGGACAGCCAGCAGCGAATGACCGCCCAGTTCAAAGAAGTGATCGTGACGGCCGACCTGTTCCACCGCGAGCAATGCTTCCCATAGCCGCGCGAGCAGGACTTCCACGTCGCCAACGGGCGCCTCGTAGAGGCGGCTGGCGTACGCGCCGGCATCCGGAGCCGGCAATGCCTGGCGATCGAGCTTGCCGTTCGACGTGAGCGGAAGCGCGTGGAGCGTCACGAACGCCTCGGGCACCATGTATTCCGCAAGCTCGCGCGATAGTTGCGTACGCAGCGCGGACGGCGATGGCGCCGCGCCATCGCGTGCAACCAGATAGGCGATCAGGTGCTTCCTGCCTGACGGGTCGTCACGTGCGACGACCACCGCCTCGCGCACGCCGGCGCATGCGGTGAGCTTCGCCTCGATCTCGCCCAACTCGATGCGAAAGCCCCGAATCTTGACCTGGGCGTCGTTGCGTCCGAGATAGTCGAGCGTGCCGTCGGGTAACCAGCGGGCAAGGTCGCCCGTGCGATACAGCCGCGCGCCCAGCCGCGCATCGAACGGATCCTTCACGAACTTTTCGGCGCTCAGTTCGGGACGATTCAGATAGCCGAGCGCCACACCGTCACCACCGATGTACAGCTCGCCCGACACACCGGTCGGCACCGGCTGGCCCAGCGCGTCGAGCAGATAGATGCGCGTGTTGCCGATCGGCCTGCCGATCGGAATGCTGCGGCCCGGCATCGTGTCGCGGATTTCGTGCGTCGCGGAAAACGTCGTGGCTTCGGTGGGCCCATAGCCATTGAGCAGATGCCGGGGTGCGCCACCCCGCAGCACGCGGGCGATCACGGCGGGATCGAGCACGTCGCCGCCGACGATCAGATAGCGAAGCTCGCCGAACACCTCCATCAGGGCGTCCGCATACTGATGGAACAGCCCTGCCGTCATCCATAGCACCGAAACCCGCTGGCTGCGCAACGCGTGACCGAACCGCTGCGGCGACAGCAGGGTCTCCTGATCGATCACGACGATGGCGCCGCCGTTGAGCAAGGGTGCCCATACGTCGAGCGTGCTGGCATCGAACGCGGGATTCGTCGCGAACGCCACACGGTCCGCGGCGTTGAAATCCGCGTAGCCGTTATTCAGCACCAGGCGACTGATACCCCGGTGCGGCACGATCACGCCCTTGGGTTGCCCCGTGGACCCGGAGGTGTACATGATGTAGGCCGCGGCCTCCGCCGATTGCGGCAACGCCACGTCGTGCGCGGCGTGTTGCGTTGGATCGATCGCGTCGAGGTCGATGCGGCACATGTGGGACGGCACGTCGATGTCCATGTCGCGTAACGTCAACACGCCCCACGCATGGCTGTCTTCGAACATGAAGTGCAGGCGTTCCGTCGGCGCACGGCGATCCAGCGGTACATAGACCGCTGCGCATTTGAGAATCGCAAGCTGGCTGACGACGAGGTCGATCGAACGATCCAGAAGAATCGCCGCATGTGCTCCGGGCTTCAGCCCCTGAGCGATCAGGTAGTGCGCCAGTATGTTGGCCCTGTCATTCAGTTCGCGATAGGTCAATTGCGCCATGCCGGCTGTCACGGCAATCGCATCGGGTCGTGCTTCCACTTGAGATTCGAACAACGCATGGACGGTTCGACCGCGCGAGTCAGCCATCCCGGTAGCGTTGCGATCGATGAGCAGATCGCGGCGTTCAGCTTCGTCCAGCAGGTCGATACGCGTGACCTCGATGGCCGCGTTTGCCACCATGGCCCGCAGCACGCGCTCGAAATACCCCGCGTAACGCCGTATCGTCGTGGCATCGAACAACGCAGTTGCATATTCCAGCGAACCCGCGATGCCTTCGCCCACTTCGGCGAGACTCAGCGAGAGATCGAACTTCGCCGTATCGCTCGACGATCCCATGACCTCCAGGGCCAGTCCCGCGAGCGACAGCTCCAGTGCTTCGTTGTTCTGCCACACCAGCGCCGCCTGGAACAGCGGGCTGTGCGAGAGGTTCCGCTCTGGCTTGACGATCTCCACCGCGCGCTCGAACGGCAGGTCTTGATGCGCCTGCGCACCCAGCGTCAGCGTCTTCACTCGCGCCAGCAGGGCCTCGACCGTCGGGGCATCGTCCAGCGTGACCCGTAGCGCCAGAGTATTCACGAAGAAGCCGATCAGCCCGTCGACCTCCGCGCGGGTGCGATTCGCCACCGGTGCGCCAATCACCACGTCATCCTGACCCGACAGCCGGCTCAACACCACGGCCCAGCCTGCCAGCAGTGTCATGAATACCGTTGTGCCGTGGTGCCGGCTCAGTGCTTTTAGCCTCGTCGTCAGTTCGGCGTCTAGCGTGACGTCGATCACGGCACCGGCATGACTCTGCTGTGCCGGACGCGGCCGGTCCGTCGGCAACGTCAGTAGCGCCGGCGCACCGGCCAGCGTGTCGCGCCAGTAGGCTTCATGCTTGCGCAGTACGTCGCCGGTCAGCCAGCGTCGCTGCCAGGCCGCATAGTCGGCATACTGCAGCGGCAATGCCGGCAACGGGTCCGCTTCACCCGTACGATATGCGGCGTACAACGCGCCTAGTTCGCGCACCAGCACACCGGTCGACCAGCCATCCGACACGATGTGATGCATCGTCACCAGCAACACATGATCGTGCTCGTCCAGCCGCATCAGCCGGCCGCGTATCAACGGGCCCTGCTCCAGGTCGAAGAGCGTCCGCGCTTCCTCTTGCGCCAGCACGGCCAACGCCTTTGGTGCATCCGCAGACTTCGTCAGATCGTGCTGGCGCAACGTAAAGCCCATGTCCTCCGGACCGATATGCTGTACCGCTTCCCCGCCGTCGCTCACGAAGCAGGTCCGCAACACTTCATGACGTGCGACGATCCGGTCCAGCGCGCGCTGCAACGCATCCACCGACAGTTCGCCACGCAGGCGCAGTCCGGCCGGTATGTGATACGCCGTGTCTGCGCCATCCATCTGCGCCAGGAACCACAGCCGCTGCTGTGCGAACGACAGCGGCAGGTTCGATTCTCTCGACACGCGTTCCAACGCCGGCTGATCGCTGCGCGTGGCCTGCTCCACTACGCGCGCGAGCATCGCCAGCTCCGGATGCGCAAACGGCGCAACCAGGTCCAGCTCGACACCAAGGCGTTCCCGCATCTGCGACACCAGCCGCACCGCCAGCAGCGAATGCCCCCCAAGGTCGAAGAAATGATCGCGCCGACCTACGCGTTCGACGCCCAGCAACGCCTGCCAGATGTCGGCCATGACCAGTTCGACATCGCCACGCGGAGGTTCGTAGTCGCGCGCGATGAACGCGTCGATCTCCGGTGCAGGGAGTGCCTTACGGTCGAGCTTGCCGTTGGCTGTCAACGGTAGACGGTCCAATATCACGAAAGCCGTCGGAATCATGTAGTCGGCCAGCATGCCCGACAGTTGCGCGCGCAACTCTGCTGGCACCAGCGATGCTCTGGCTCGCGCGGTCAGGTAAGCAACCAGACGCGCGCTGCCGTCGTGACGCGGATCATCGGCTCGCGTTATCACTGCTGCTTCGCGAACGCCTGCGCAAGCTCGCAGTCTGGCCTCTATCTCGCCCAGCTCGACGCGGAAACCGCGGATCTTGACCTGCCCGTCGTTGCGTCCCAGGTATTCGAGCGTTCCATCCGGCAAATAGCGCCCCAGATCGCCCGTGCGATACATGCGCGCATCGGCTTCACCGCTGAAGGGATCGCGCACGAAGCGCTCGGCGGTCAGATCCGGCCGGTTTAGATAGCCGCGTGCGAGTTGCACGCCGCCTAGGTACAGCTCTCCCACGCTGCCGGTCAGCACCGGTTGGCCATGAGCATCGAGCAGATAGATACGGGTGTTCGCAATCCCCCGGCCGATGCTGGGGATTGCGCCAAGTTCGCTGACGAGCCCGATCGTCGCGTCCACCGTACACTCGGTGGGACCGTACATGTTGTAGAAACGGATCGCCGTCGCGTCGCCCAACCGCGCCCAGACACCTGCATTCAGCGGCTCGCCACCCAGCAGCACGGCCGCCGGACGGTAATCCTGGCGCTCCAGCAAGCCTGCTGACAGCAGAATATCCAGTTGCGAGGGTGTGCTGTCGAAGGTATCAATCGCGTGCAGTGCGAGAAAATCCAGCAACGCGGCGCCGTCGGCGCGGATAGCCTGCGGCAATAGCACCAGCCGATGGCCGCTGAGCAATTGAGTCAAGCCCTTCATCGACATATCGAAGGTGTACGCCGCATTCAACGCGATTGCCGCGCCTCGTGCGCAGTGCCTATGAGTGGTCTGGCGCATCACGCGCCAGAAGTTCACAATCGAGCGATGTTCGATCATGACGCCCTTGGGCTGGCCGGTCGAACCGGAGGTGTAGATCACATAGGCAAGGTGGCGTGCGGTCAGACCCAGTGCGCGTGCGTCGGGATTGGCGGATGACGGTTCTGCCTCGCCGCTTGCATGGTCGTTTGCCTGCTCATCCAGCCACAGCACCGGCAGATTCTGCACCGCCAGCCGCGAGCGCAACGCGCGTTGCGACACGAGTGCCACTGCCTCGGAGTCATCCATCATGTAGGCCAGGCGGTCCGACGGCGCATCGGGATCCAGCGGCACATAGCAGGCACCCGCCTTGAGGATGCCCAGCCAGCCCACCAGCATGTCCACACTGCGTTCGGTGCAAAGTGCCACGCGGTCGTCGGGGCGCACGCCGTGCTCGAGCAGGCGGTGTGCGAGCCGGTTCGCCCTGCGGTTCAACTCGCCGTAGCAAAGCTGCTGGCCGGCTGCGATTACTGCCACGGCATCCGGTTGTGCGGCAGCCTGATGCTCGAACAGTTGATGCAGCAGTTCGTCCTGCGGATCCGCCGTGCTGGTGGCGTTGCGATCGATCAGCAGATCGTGGCGTTCGGCTTCGTCCAGCAGATCGATGCGCGTGACCTCGATGGCCGCGTTTGCCACCATGGCCCGCAGCACGCGCTCGAAATACCCCGCGTAACGCCGTATCGTCGTGGCATCGAACAACGCAGTTGCATATTCCAGCGAACCCGCGATGCCTTCGCCCACTTCGGCGAGACTCAGCGAGAGATCGAACTTCGCCGTATCGCTCGACGATCCCATGACCTCCAGGGCCAGTCCCGCGAGCGACAGCTCCAGTGCTTCGTTGTTCTGCCACACCAGCGCCGCCTGGAACAGCGGGCTGTGCGAGAGGTTCCGCTCTGGCTTGACGATCTCCACCGCGCGCTCGAACGGCAGGTCTTGATGCGCCTGCGCACCCAGCGTCAGCGTCTTCACTCGCGCCAGCAGGGCCTCGACCGTCGGGGCATCGTCCAGCGTGACCCGTAGCGCCAGAGTATTCACGAAGAAGCCGATCAGCCCGTCGACCTCCGCGCGGGTGCGATTCGCCACCGGTGCGCCAATCACCACGTCATCCTGACCCGACAGCCGGCTCAACACCACGGCCCAGCCTGCCAGCAGTGTCATGAATACCGTTGTGCCGTGGTGCCGGCTCAGTGCTTTTAGCCTCGTCGTCAGTTCGGCGTCTAGCGTGACGTCGATCACGGCACCGGCATGACTCTGCTGTGCCGGACGCGGCCGGTCCGTCGGCAACGTCAGTAGCGCCGGCGCACCGGCCAGCGTGTCGCGCCAGTAGGCTTCATGCTTGCGCAGTACGTCGCCGGTCAGCCAGCGTCGCTGCCAGGCCGCATAGTCGGCATACTGCAGCGGCAATGCCGGCAACGGGTCCGCTTCACCCGTACGATATGCGGCGTACAACGCGCCTAGTTCGCGCACCAGCACACCGGTCGACCAGCCATCCGACACGATGTGATGCATCGTCACCAGCAACACATGATCGTGCTCGTCCAGCCGCATCAGCCGGCCGCGTATCAACGGGCCCTGCTCCAGGTCGAAGAGCGTCCGCGCTTCCTCTTGCGCCAGCACGGCCAACGCCTTTGGTGCATCCGCAGACTTCGTCAGATCGTGCTGGCGCAACGTAAAGCCCATGTCCTCCGGACCGATATGCTGTACCGCTTCCCCGCCGTCGCTCACGAAGCAGGTCCGCAACACTTCATGACGTGCGACGATCCGGTCCAGCGCGCGCTGCAACGCATCCACCGACAGTTCGCCACGCAGGCGCAGTCCGGCCGGTATGTGATACGCCGTGTCTGCGCCATCCATCTGCGCCAGGAACCACAGCCGCTGCTGTGCGAACGACAGCGGCAGGTTCGATTCTCTCGACACGCGTTCCAACGCCGGCTGATCGCTGCGCGTGGCCTGCTCCACTACGCGCGCGAGCATCGCCAGCTCCGGATGCGCAAACGGCGCAACCAGGTCCAGCTCGACACCAAGGCGTTCCCGCATCTGCGACACCAGCCGCACCGCCAGCAGCGAATGCCCCCCAAGGTCGAAGAAATGATCGCGCCGACCTACGCGTTCGACGCCCAGCAACGCCTGCCAGATGTCGGCCATGACCAGTTCGACATCGCCACGCGGAGGTTCGTAGTCGCGCGCGATGAACGCGTCGATCTCCGGTGCAGGGAGTGCCTTGCGGTCGAGCTTGCCGTTGGCTGTCAACGGCAGCGCCACAAGGCAGACGTAGACCGCCGGTACCATGTAATCGGGCAAGTCGACCCGCAATTGCGCGTGCAGATCCTCGGCCCTGCGCGTTGCGCCGACGTAATACGCAACCAGACGCTTCTCGCCCGGCACATCCTCGCGGGCGATCACCGCCGCTTCGCGAACACCGTCGCACGCTGCGAGCTTTGCCTCGATCTCGCCCAGTTCGATGCGATAACCGCGGATCTTTACCTGATCGTCGTTGCGGCCCAGGTAGTCGAGATTACCGTCGGCTTGCCATCGACCCAGATCGCCGGTGCGATACATCCGCGCGTCACGGTCTGCCACGAACGGGTCGCGCATGAATCTCGCCGAGGTCTGTTCGGGACGGTTCAGGTAACCACGCGCGACGCCCACTCCGCCGATGTACAGTTCGCCCTTCACGCCGATCGGCACCGGTGCTCCGTAGGCGTCCAGGATGTAAATCCGGGTGTTGTCGATCGGCCGGCCGATCGGGCTCTGGTCGACTTCGATAATCGACGCGGATGCCTCGTAGGTCACGCAGCCGACCACGGTTTCGGTCGGGCCATATTCGTTGACCAGTCGTGCCGATGGACTGAGTGCGCGCCATAGCGCAACCGTCGATGTCGGTAGCGCCTCGCCGCCGATCACGAATAGGTGTCCGGCACGAACAGCGCCGTCGATCTGTAACTGCTCACCCAGCGAGCGCAAATGGGCTGGCGTGATTTTTACGAGCAGCGGCGTCGCGGCTTCGCGCACCCGTGTCGCCAGTCCGGCCAGTTCGTCGCCGTCGCGCAGCAGGATCGCATGGCCGCCGGTCAGCAACGGCAGATAAATGCTGGTCACCGTTGCGTCGAAAGCGAGCGGCGACGAGACGATCGAGTCGATTTTCTCCGCCCCCGCGTAGTGACCGATTGCCCATGCGAGGTAATGACTGAGCCCGCGATGCTCGATCATGACGCCTTTGGGCTGGCCGGTCGAACCGGAGGTGTAGATCACATAGGCCAGATGCGCCGACGACAGCCCCTGCACGGCCGGGTCGGGGTTGTGCTCCCGTGCCTGTGCCCAGGCCACCGCGTCGCCGTCGATGTCCAGCACGACCGGCGCCTGCAGGCCGGTACCCGCGCCACCGCCGGTGAGCAGGACGCGGGGTGCGCTGTCTTGCAGCATGTAAGACAGCCGCTCGTCCGGATAAGCGGGATCCAGCGGCACATAGGCCCCCCCGGCCTTGAGTATCGCGAGTGTGCCGACCACCATGCCGATACCACGCGGCATGCAGATCGCTACGCGCTGATCCGCACGAACGCCCAGCGTGCGCAGATGATGCGCAAGCCGGTTCGCCCGCACGTTGAGTTCCCGATAACTCACACGCTCGTCTTCGCACACCAGCGCCAATGCATCAGGGGTGCGCTGCGCTTGCGCTTCGAACAGCGCATGAGCCGCCTGCTCTCGCGAACGGTCGACTTCGGTCGCGTTGAAGTCCTCCAGCAGTTGCCGGCGTTCGCCGTCGCCCAGCAGCCCGATGCGATCCACCGCAATGTCGTCGTCGGCCGCCATGGCCCGCAACATGCGCTCGAAACAGGCAAGCTGCCGCCGCACCGTCGCCGGATCGAACAGTGCCGTCGCGTACTCCAGCGTTCCGGACAACTGTCCATCGACCTCGGTCAAGTCCAGCGTGAGATCGAACTTGGCCATGCGTGTTTTCCGCTGGAGTCGCTCGACCACCAGATGACTCAATGCCAGATCCGTCGGGTCGGTGTTCTGCCACGCAAACATCACCTGAAACACCGGGCTGTGCGACAGGCTGCGCAGCGGCTTCACCATTTCCACGACCTGCTCGAACGGCAGGTCCTGATGCATCTGCGCACCCAGCGTGTCTCTCTTGACCGCGGCCAGCAGTTCGCGCACGGTCCTCTGCGCCGGCACCGCCACGCGCAATGCCAACGTATTGACGAAGAAGCCGACGAGGTCCTCCACCTCGGCGCGCGTACGATTCGCGACGGGGCTGCCGATCACCACTTCGTCCTGCCCCGACAGGCGGCAAAGCACCGCCGCCCAGCCTGCCAGAAGCGTCATGTGCAGAGTCGTCCCGTGCCGTTGCCCGAGCGCTTTGAGCTGGGCGGTCAATCCGGCGTCGAACACGACATCGATCGCGGCTCCGGCGTGATCCTCCTGCGCCGGCCGCGGTCGATCGGCAGGCAACATCAGCAGATCCGGCGCCCCCGCTAACGCGCGTTTCCAGTAATCGCCCTGGGTTTGCAGCGGCGCGCCGCTCAACCATCGGCGCTGCCACACGGCGTAGTCCGCATACTGGATCGGCAGAGGCGGCAACGGGTCGCTCTTTCCCTGTCGATACGACTCGTAAAGCGTGCTCAATTCGCGCATCAACACCCCCACCGACCAGCCATCCGACACGATGTGGTGCATCGTCAGCAGCAACACATGCTCGCGTATGCCGAGCCGGACAAGCTGACCGCGGATCAAGGGGCCTTCTGCCAAGTCGAATGGATCGGCCGCTTCCCCCGCTGCCAGCGTATCGAGTTCACGCTCGGCGTCGGCATGGCCTTCCAGATCGACGATACGCAGCGCGAAGCCGGGATCTGCGGACGCAATGCGCTGGACGACGTCGTCGTCGACGCGCTGGTTCGATGCGGCGCCGAATGTGGTGCGCAATACCTCGTGGCGGGCTACGATCCGGTCCAACGCCCCTTGCAGCGCCGCGCGGTCGAGTTCTCCGGTCAGCCGAAGTCCGGCCGACTGGTGATACGCGGCGCTCGTGCCGTCCATCTGTGCCAGAAACCATAGACGCTGCTGCGCGAACGACAATGGCGGTGGGGCACGCCGTTGCAGCGGCTCAATGTTCGACCACACGTCGCGGCTCGCATTCGACACCGCTTGCGCGAGTTCTTCCAGGCTCGAGTGGGCGAACAACATCGCGAGCGTCGCCTCCGCACCCATCCTCTGACGGATCTGCGAAATCAGGCGCATCGCCAGTAGCGAATGGCCGCCCAGGTCGAAGAAGCTGTCGTGACGACCGACCCGCTTGACACCGAGCAGTTCCGACCACAGCGCGGCCAGGGTCCGTTCGATTTCGCCCTGCGGCGCTTCGTAGTGCCGGCGCGCGTGAGCGTCGCCGTCGGGCACCGGTAGTGCCCGCCGATTGAGCTTGCCGGCCGGGCCGAGTGGCAACGCATCCAGTACTACGTAGGCAGCCGGCAGCATATACTCGGGCAGACGGTCTTCGAGGTGCGCACGCAGCTCGATCGCGATACCCGACTCCGCTTCACCGCGCAACAAGGTGACGTAGGCCACGAGGCGCTTCTGTCCTGGCGCATCCTCGCGAGCCAGCACCACCGCTTCGCGCACCCGCGAATGCTCGCCGAGCCGGGCTTCGATTTCGCCCGGTTCGATGCGGAAGCCGCGGATCTTGATCTGCTGGTCGTTGCGACCAAGGAAGTCCAGCACGCCGTCGGCGCGATAGCAGGCCAGGTCGCCGGTGCGGTACATGCGCGCACCGGGTCGCGGATCGAAAGGATCGTGCAAGAACGACGCCGCGCTCAGGTCGGGCCGGTTGAGGTAGCCGCGCGCCACGCCGGCACCGCCGATGTATAGCTCGCCAGCCGCACCCAGCGGCACGGGCTGGCCGAGCGGGTCGAGCAGATAGAGGCGCGTGTTCTGCACCGGCCGGCCGATCGGCACCGGTAGATCGTCACCCGGCAGGCAGCGATGCACGGTGGCCCATACGGTCGCTTCGGTGGGACCGTACTCGTTGTACAGCGCAACGGGCGGCTCGGCGGCGGCAGCCTCCTGCACCAGCGCGGGCGGGCACGCCTCGCCAGCCACGATCACTTCGCGCAGACTGCTGTGCCCATGCGTCGCGAGCTCGGCCAGTACCAGGCGTGCCAGCGAAGCCACGCAGAGCAGGCAGGTGATATGTCGGCGCTCGATCGCTGCGACGATCGCCTGCGGGTCCCGCACGGCGTCGTGCGTGGCCAGGTAGAGCGAGCCGCCGGAGGTCAGCGTGCCGAAGATTCCGGCCACCGAGCTGTCGAACGCGATCGAGGACAGCAGCATGAAGCGACGCTCCGCTGCCGGCGGATAGACGGCATGGCGCGCGACAGTTGAGGCGACCAGGGTGCGATGTTCGATCATCACGCCCTTGGGCTTGCCGGTGGATCCCGAGGTGTAGATCACGTAGGTCAGGTGACTGGATGCCAGACCGAGCTGCTGCGGATCGGGATTGCCGTCCGACAAACCGGGCAGCGGCACGTTGTCCAGATCCACGCCGGCGATGTGGGTGGCGGCTTCGCCTAGGGCCCGTCGCCCGACATCGTCGCTGATCAGCAACAGGGGTTCGGCGTCTGCGAGAATTTCGCCGAGCCGTTCGGCCGGATAGGCGGGATCGATCGGTACATAAGCGGCGCCGGCCTTGAGCACGCCCAACAGCGCGACGATCATATCCGGTCCGCGGTCCATGCAGATCGCTACCCGTTCGTCGGGCCGGGCACCCCGTGCAATCAGGCGATGGGCGAGGCGATTGGCCTGGCGGTTGAGTTCGGCATAGCTCAGCGTTCCGCTTTCGGCCAGCACGGCGATGGCGTCGGGCGTGCGCCTTGCCTGTTGCTCGAACAGCTGATGGATCAGCAGGTCGACGGGATAAGGCGCTTCGGTGCAGTTCCATGTGGTCAGCAGCAGTTCGCGTTCCGCCTGCGGCAGCACGTCGAGCTCGCACACCGGCGTGTGCGGCGCGTGCTCGAGTGCATTCGCCAGGCTTTCGAGCGCGGTATGCATATAGGCACAAATACGCTGCGCGCTAATCCCTCCCGTCACCTGCACGGTCAGGGCGAAGCCGTCACCCAGGTCATCCACATCGAGGCTCAGCGGATAGTTCGAATGCTCCTCGCTATCTAGCATTTCGATGCCGCGCCAGGCGGTCCGTTTCTGCGGGGTTTCGGGCGCGACCTCGCTGTGTCGGTAGTTCAGCAAAGCACTGAATAAAGGCATCGGTGCGGCCACCCCGCTACAACGCTGTGCGAGCGCCAGCGAGGCATCGGCGTGCCCCAGCAGGGCCGTCAGCCGCGTATGCGTGGCTTCGACACCGGCACGCACATCCAGTGCACCTGCGTCTATCCGCAGCGGCAGCGTGTTGATGAACATACCCAGCGCGCCATCGATCGCTTCACCGTGGGTGCGACCTATCAGAACGGTGCCGAACACGACATCCTCGCTGCCCGAGAGCGTGCCCGTCACGCGTGCCCATGCAAGGTGATGAAGTGCTGCGACGCTTATGCCGAGTTGCCGGGCCAGCGCCCGCAAGCGTTGCCCCGTTGCCGCATCTACCCGTTGCTTTACCTTGTCGACATAGCCGTTGCCCCGCATGTCGCGCAAGCCAAACGGCAAGGTCGCTTCGTCCACGTCACCCAGCATGCTGCGGAAAAACGTTTCGTGATCCTCGCGGCTGATACCGAACCTGGATTGCGCCACGTAGTTGCGATACGGCACCGCACGCTGCAATTGCTCAGCCTCGCCGAGCAGATGAGCCTGCATTTCATGGCGCACGAGATCCAGCGCCGCATGATCCAACGCGATATGGTGGAACAGCAGGATGGCGACCCAGCGCCGGCCAGCGGCATCGTGCGCGAACGCGAGGCGCAGCAGCGGTGCCTGCTCGAGATCCATCCAGTAACGCCGCGAGTCGAAACGGGCGCGCAACTGGCTAACGACATCTCCTGCGGCTGGCGCTAGTACAAGTGACTCGATCGCCAGCGACGCGTCGCGCCATACCACCTGCACCGGCTCGTTCAATCCTTGCCATACCACGCTGGTTCTCAGGATATCGTGACGAGCAACCACGCCTTGCAACGCGTTGATGAATGCCTCCAGCCGTTCGCTGCTCTCGAATCCGAAGAGCGCCTGCAAGACATACGGATCGCCCGTTTCCGCCGACACGTGATGATAAAGAAACCCTTCCTGCGACGGTGCCAGCGGGTAGACATCCTGCACATTCCGTGCTCCGCCCGGTACGGTGGCAACGATGCAGTCGATGTCCTGCTGATCCAGTGCGACGAGCGGCAGCATATCGGGCGTAATCCGCTCGCAACCGGCGGGAACGCGGTTCACGGGGACCGTGACGTCGGTCCTGCTGACTACTGCTGCTGCCAGTACCGATAGCACCGGCTGACTGAACAGCACCTGCAGATCGGCATGCAGCCCGGCCTCGCGCATACGGCCGATCAGGCTCACTGCCAGCAGGGAATGACCACCCAGTTCGAAGAAGTGGTCGTGCCGGCCAACCCGCTCCACGTTCAGCAAATCCTGCCAGATACCTGCGATCGTGTGCTCCACGTCGCTCTGCGGCGCCTCGTACGCATGGGCAATCACGGCGTTCGCGCCCGGTGCCGGTAACGCCTTGCGATCCAGCTTGCCGTTTGGCGTCAGCGGGAACGAAGCCAGCGCCACGAATGCCGACGGCACCATGTGCGCCGGTAGCGTCTGTGCCAAAGCGATACGCAGGTTCGCGGCAGCAGGCACCCGATCGCCCACGAGATAAGCCACCAGACGTTGCTCGCCCGGACTGTCCTCACGCAGCATGACCAATGCATTGTGAACGCCTGCGCAGGCCGACAGCCGCGCCTGGATCTCCCCGAGTTCGATACGGAAACCGCGCAGTTTCACCTGGTCGTCGTTGCGGCCGAGGTACTCGATCGTGCCGTCGGGCAGCCAGCGACCCA
>NZ_VIUM01000039.1:0-23295 GCF_007828315.1 Burkholderia sp. SJZ089
GCTCGATGAAACGCATCGCGAAGCCGTTGAGCGAATTCATGCCATCTGCGGGAAACGTCCGAGTCCAGTCGATGGGTATTTCAACGGCCTGCTAGCAGGTGCTGCACGCCATCGGGTGTCGACTCGCCGATCCATTCGGAGAGTTGCCAGCCGTTTTTACATTCGACCGTGCTCATCAAGCCTTTCAGGTACGCGAGTGACCGTTGCCGTGGCTCCGGACGCTTGAACAAGTCGCCGAGTCGTCGATGCAAAGACTCTAGTTCATGCTCCCACACTTTTTCAGTTGAAGGCATCGGCCATTTATCTCGTCATCCTAATTATTTAGTATAGTGAAAAATCTACGGCTGTAGTACTAAAGCAGAGAGCAATTGGAGGGGCTGCTGCTGACAATGACCACGTGCAAAGCTGGATGGAACAGCCGCTTTTGGGAAACTCGACTGACCGCTCGGGGTCGTTTAGAGTCTTTCGCGGCGCGTCAGATGCGCACTTTGCTGTGGTGTGCCTACTCCGTTATCAGGAACTGTCCGCGATAGCGAGGTAACCCATCACATGCCGCTGGTCAGCGAA
Organism: Burkholderia sp. SJZ089; assembly: GCF_007828315.1. Classification (NCBI taxonomy): domain Bacteria; kingdom Pseudomonadati; phylum Pseudomonadota; class Betaproteobacteria; order Burkholderiales; family Burkholderiaceae; genus Burkholderia; species Burkholderia sp. SJZ089. The sequence goes on from NZ_VIUM01000039.1 coordinate 568, forward strand.
TGGCCACCGACATCGACGCCGGCAGCGCCGTCCCAACAGAGGGAGATTCAGGTCGACGAGCCGCCGGCCAGCAGTCCACCGCTGCGGTCGGCGGCGCCGTCACGAGTATCCGGTGCCGCGTGCTGGGTGCGGACCGGCATCGAATGATTCTGGACCCCATACTGCTGAGTGCCTGCCTGGTCGCTCTATCGGCCGACTGCACCTCGGGCGCGGGGTCGCAGGTGCGGACCATTCCACCGGGAATTAGGACGCCGGCCAGAGACTCCTGAGGTGTGATACACGGTACAAACAGAAACCCTGCGGCAGTGCGGCCTAGTAAAATAGTTGCGCACACAACCAATTTGACATAAAAGGAACTAACGTCGGATTGGGTTGTAGCCGTCATATCCAGCCGCTCGCGCTCGACGCGAACTCGCCCGCGGCCACCGGCGCGCTTCGGCGCGACCTGCAGCGTCACACGTCGCGGCTACCGTCGGCCGCGTCGCCGGGATGTGCGCTGACGAGGTGCGACGGTGGTTTCGGCCTGAGTGCCGACGTCGCAGCGGCCCGTAGCGGCTTCGATCTATGGCGTGGCGAATACTCACACTTCCTTCCGACATGCCGCCACATCCCGTCAGACGCAACACCAGTTAGATCGGGATACCACACTGCGCCGGTCACACCTGTTTGCGACCTGCAACCTCGGCGCACCGAACGCGTTCAGCGGTATCGTTCATACCGTCGAGGCTTTGCCTAGATCCTCCGTCAGGCATGCCGGCTTGCCCTCTCGCCATATTCCGTAGAGAGTGGTGACGCGTCCGTTACCCTCCTCATACGCGCTGAACGTGTGCGGGATCTCCCGTGGTTGGTCGCGCCACTGCGTCGCGGTCTCGCCCCGCTCCTGCCACCGATGGTGCGGCACCGACCGCCCCTCGTATCGCTTACGAATGGCGCTACCGATGTCAGCACGATTCGACATGAAGTCCTGTCCACTGTGCGGCGGAAAGGCGACACTGGCCAGTCCGTGTTCAAGAGCGAGATCAATCGCAAGATCGAAGTACGCATCCACTACCGAATTGGGTTCATGGCTCGCAACCATCGATACAGTCGGGTTGATAGCACGAATAATCAGCGACGGACGCATCGAGTCGATAGCGTCCACGATCTCCGAATACAGCAGCGCCATCCCGGCGAGCTGACCGGTCATTGGATCGAAGACCACCAGATGCGCGTGACGTGCCTCAGCCCACATCGTCGTGTTGCCGCCGCTGCAGAGCCCCGTCGCCTGTTTCGCGAAGAAGGCGGCTGGCCGCTTGGAGACAAAGGCATGGAGCGTCGACTGATGCGCTGCATCGCGCTGCGTCTTAAATTTCCGCTTCTCCCGCTCGCTCCAACCACGGTAAACCTGCAAAACCTTCTGGCGTGTTCGCGCGAGCGCATTGACTAGCATCGCATGGGCGTCCGCGTCCTCGCTCGTGCTCTTGTCCAGACGCAACGAGAGATCGCGTGCTTCCGTCGCGCTCAACCTCGAGACGAATTGTTCCTGTCCGGCGTCGAGCGCGTCCGGCAGGACGATCCGGAAGAAGTCATGCAATTCACCGATTTCGCGATGAGCGACCGCGCTTTCGTCATCGAGATCGGACATCGCCTCTAGGCGCCGCGTCACCCATTCTTTAACCTGCTCATCGGCGGCGGCTGCGGCAAGCAGGACACCAAGATGACGATGCAGCATGTGCTGGTCGGCAAGCGGATTGGCTAACAGGCTGCCGCGAAGGTGCTTGGCCGCGTCAAACACACTGATGTCCGCTTCGCAAAATCGGCGTGCAAACCGTGCGGCAACGGCGAGCGCTGCCAATCCAGCGTGGTCGAGCGGCCGGCTGACGCGAAAGGTGTTGCGCTGCCAACGCATCAGGTAAGGCTCGTCGCGATACCACCGCTGCCATGGGGTGTCGTCGACGCGTACCCGGGTCCAATACTCCTGGACCGAGGTGGCCGCCACGCCATACGTCAAGGCGATCGCTTCCGCTTCCAGGTCCGAGAGCACCGGACCGGTTGGCCCTCTTCCACGCGCTGTCTCTGCGATCAGAGGCCGGAAGACCGACAGCAGCGCCGACATTGACGACTCCGCCTGCGACGTGGTTTCCAGCAAGCTGCGCAGCAGCACACCGTGCGTTGCGTTCAGCATGACAGGCAGAAACGGCTTGAGTGCCTCCCGTTCACGGAACTCAGCCTGGCCACGCGCCTTGTGATACGCCTCCCAGCTTTCGTCGGTACGGTCGACGGGCGACGCGATGAGTGGGCGAACGCGAGCAGAAACGACGTCCGCGAGACATTTTCGATTTCCCTCTAGGACCGCGAAATTCTTGCGTCGAAAGGCATCTTCGATCAGGACACGCTCCGCATCGTCGAGGATCCGCGGACCAGCGTAATCTTTTACGCCCCAAGCGTCGGCATAAAACCAGTCGTACAGTGCCCGGATATCGGTCAAACCTTGCTCCTCGACCACATAGCGCAGCAACGATGGACATATGTCCATCGCGAATAGCCGCTGATTCAACGCGTCGAGCGTCTTTGCCGGCATCCGCTCGGCGAGGTATTCCAACGATGCAACGTTCCCGCGGCGATGCGCGCGCACCGCCCAATTTGCCACCTCCGCTGCCGCGCCCCGGTTATTCAACGGTCCAACCACGCTCAGCAATTTGTCCAGAGACCAGCCAGAAACGACGCTATAGGCTGAATTAAAGGCGGCAATCGAAGCGCGATCGTTGTAACCATGCCGGGCGATGACGTCGAGGTACTGTTTGAGGAGTTCATCGCGACCATGCAGGACGTAGTTCTGGTTGTGCGCGATATCAACCGGAGTCAGCCCGGCGCCCGCCAGGCAATCGAGATGCGCGACGGACGCCGTGTTGGACTTCGCGACCTGTACCAGAAACTCTCGCGCATCGACCAGATCATCGAGCGAGGCACCGTGCGCGCGCATCCAGGTCACCACTTCGACGGGTGCTGCATGCGTGAGATCTAGCAACGTTCGGAAGCGCTGGATGTCGTCAGCGGTCCGCGCGCCGATTGTGTCGAGGATGAAATGCCAATGGTCAATTTCGGTATCCCAAAGCCGACGTCCAACTGCATCAAAGAGGCCCGCGACATCGACAAGGCCACGGGCGTGACACAATGACAGGACGAGCGATAGTCGAACCGCGTTGTAGCTGTAGGGGTGGTTGAGGATCTCGGGGATTCGCGCCTTCGGCATACCTGCCGACTTCAACACGCGCGCCATCTCGCGCAGATCACCGACGTCGATTTTCAGGGTGGTGTCGGAGTAGTACGAGTTGCGGGTGGGCAGCCAACGGAGGTCGTCCAGTCGTTCAAGGATGCCTTCGTCGATCAAAGTGTGAACCACGTCGTGCTCATATGTTCGACGGACGGCGTGCCACGTTTCGGGAATGGCGGTGACATCGTTCAGACCAAGCCGCATCAGCACATCGATGTCGGCGCGCTCCAACCCAAGCAGATCGTCATAAGCCGACGCGCGGTGGGCGAGGGGCAATGCACGTAAGGTGCGATCGATGCCACTGGAGTAGGGCGACCGGATCGACCACACCGGTGCGACCAGGCGTTCGAATACATACTCGCGGCCCAAATACGAGCGCGTGCGCCTGAGCAGCGCGCGACCCACCAGCAGTCGCACACGGTGCGGGATGTACGGCGTGACAAGCCCCCACAGTAAAATCAACCACCAGGGTCGCGTCATTGGTACATAAGCCGGGATCCCCAACGCTTTGCGCATCATGGGCAGATGTTCGGGGTTCGGCTGCCGGCGCAATCCAGACATGACACGCTCGCGGAGCGCCTCGAGGCCATCGCGCGCCTGTCGCCATGGGCCCAGCGGTTTAGCGTCGTCTTCGTCTTCATAGCGGAACGAGGTAGACCGATCGGCCGCGGCAATCTTCCTGCTGATCGCAGTCAGTTGCTCCGCCCGCCATGCGCGATACGCGTGTTGGAACGCCAGTTTCTGCTGACGAGAGGGTCGTCGGATCGGCCACGTCATTTCACAAGTCCAATGATGAGGAAAAGTCTAAAGAATAGCGTGGATAGGGGGTGCCCTATGCGCCGGAAACTGCGCGCGCCCGGGGAGACGACCTTCGTCGTCGGCCGTCCAGTACTCGTGCCGCACTGACCGCCCCGTTCCAGCGCCCGCGGTAACCTCCCCGATGAGCTAGGGAAACACTGCACAACTCACCTCCGTATGTGCTTGCAATGAATCGCCGTGCGGGGGAGCATGTGGCGCATGAAACAATCGGAGCGTGGCGCATTTGTCGTTGCGGCGCCGGACGGCGGAGATCGACTCGCCAATGAAACGGCCCCGCACGAACGCGGGGCTATTGCTGGCTATTCGGCAAGGCACACAAAAGCCACATGCTGACTTTACTAGGCTGCCCCAGGCACTAGGGCTAGATTTCGGCGAGATGGTCGGGGTCGGCGGCGCCTCTCTCGAGCACCTGATGCCGCCCTCAGCCCGGGTCGGGCTCGGCACTAGTCAGCAGCTGTTCTGCGACGATCTGCGCCTCTAGGCGCGAGCAGCTGGGCCCCAGTGCAGCTCCGGCTTGGCAACGACCGGCAGCTGCGACACCAGGTCGACGAGCGGCTGGTCGAAGAGCCGCCGCTGTGATCGCTCTCGCCGACGTCCGTATAGTTGCACGCGCAACTTATTTTACATAAGGCGATTTAACGGCGCCGCAGGTGTGTAGTCAGGTTGGAAAACGTCGAATTTTCTGGTAGCGCACTGCTGGACAATCGGTTCTCGTGCCGACGCCGCTCTATAGAAACCGGCGTCGGGGTCGCCGCCCCGCAAAGAATTTTCGCCATTTCCCCATCCTCTTATACGTGCGCAGACGAGCCTTCCTGACCATCCAGACGAAGTGCGATAGGACCGTAGGCGGTCAGGATTTTGGTGATGCCGAGCTCGTCATCGACGGCGAGTGCGTCGCGCTCGGCAACCAGCACGGCGCGCGCGGCGATCGCCTGGGCGAGCATTGGCTGGCTCGGTTCAGCTCGCGACTCCTCCACGGCGATCATTTCCACCTGGCGCGCGATAAGTTGGCCGATGGTCTGGCAGGCCACTTCGTATTCGACGGATACCATCTGCGTCCTCAATTTTCGTCGGATTGATTGGTTAGTAGATCGGGCTGGATCAGAAACCGCGCCGGGTCGTCACCCAGCCAGACTGGCTGGCGACCCTTCCCTGTCCATGTTTTGCCTGAGATCGGATCGCGATACATGGGTGTGTTCGACACTCGAGTCGAACGGCGCTTCGCAGCCTTCTCATGCAGGTCGTCGACACCGATATCAAGATCCTTCATCAGATCCCGAATCTGCACGATTGCAGCATCGCGCTCCGCCTTTCGTGCGATGGCAATGCGAGCATCGAGCGCTTCCAATTCCGCGAGGAGAGACAGGTAACCTTTTGTCGTCATGTTTATCGCTGTAGTTAACGTCTGTTTGAGCTCACCTACTGCTTCACAAGGAGAGGAACGCCGCAATTTTTCGTGCGGGTCACCCTCATGCGCGCCATTTTACGGTTGCGTCAGTGTGCGCTTGCAGCGCATGGATTCTCGCGCAGGAACCGAACCATATCGTTCCCTTGTCCCAGTACCGCCGCACTGCCGGGCTGATACCGTGTGACTTCGGTTTCGTGTTCCCCCACTGATTTAAGGTTGATCAGCGTGAGAGGTTGTCGGAACCATGCATAGCCGCCGGAGACGTTGATGAAACCGCTCATCTTAGGCTCCGTCATGCCGAGACTCGATGCGGCCTTCTCCGATCCTCTTTCATAAAGGCAGCGGTAATCCGTAGCTACGACGAAGTTCGCATTTGGTTGCAGTTTAGCCAATTCTTCTTGATTCATCGCACAGCCCGCCATTCCAAACGCCAAGAGAACGATGTATAGAGCGTGTTTCATCTGACTTTCCGATGTCAAAGCCCGGAGTTTCTCTTGATGGTCGCGCGGCGTCGCTCGACCAGCGCATTGAACTCATCTGCGGTCTCGGCGATATAGCTGAAAAACAATTCCACGGAATCTTCGCCCTTCGCCCTGGCCTCTTCGCTTAGCTCGCGCATGATCTCGTTCTCGCGGAGGTGTTCCAGACTGATTCCCAAGGCGTCCGAGTGGGCCTTCGTCAATGCCTCGATCCGCCGCCTGATTTCAGGGTTGCTGTCGAGGAAGCGCTGGCGCCCGACGGAGAGTTGCTTGGGTGTTAATTTACTCATTACTTTCCCTAGCCGGCGACGCCGGCGTTTTCTGATCTAGAAAGTGGAACGTCGATCCAAACCCCTCCCCCTGTTGTTCGCGTCCTTGCGGGCGTGATACCTAGGCCGTGGACGCTGTCTTCCAGTGTAACTCGCACAATGCCACACCTTCTCGGGAAGTGCGTGCGGCTGTTGAACGGCCGGCCGGAATTTCTCGCTCCGCGTGCGAAAAGCCACTATATTTAGTGCCCGCTGCGGCAAGAAATGTCTAGATTCAGCGCTGAGCATCTGGCCGGATTTACGCTGAAAAGCTTGCCGCCACGCACGGTTCTGGGAAATGAGGGTTCGCATGAACAAGAGCGCTATCGTCGCAGCAGTGGATGGGTGGCAGTGCTTCAAGCACGATCTTTTACGCGCACGGGCGCAACGGTCGAACGGTGGGTGGGCAAACTATTTTCTGCTGCATGTTGGATCGGATGAGGCAGGCCTCATGGTTTTAGACATTCTTGATCGTCCCCCATGCGCGGTGATCCGAGAGATATATGTCTTGCCCGATTTTAGGCAGGGGGGTTTAGGGGATCAGTTGTTAAGTCACGCTCAGACAGTAGCGGAGCATCGCCTTCTGCGTACGCTAAAACTTGAGGTCCGGCCACTTGATGCAAGCACTAGCTTGGAATGGTTGACCCAGTGGTATCTAAAACGTGGCTTTAGAGAAGATCCGACTAGGCCCGCTGAGATGATCAAGGAATTTGCCGGCTCAACGGTTAGCTAGGGAAAAGAAATGAAAGTATCTTCACGCCACATCGGAGTTGCTGCGGAGGCAGCTGCGGCTGCTCTGTTTGCGCGAGTTGGGTACGATGTTTCGGTGCAGTACGGAGCAGACCAGCCCGAGTACGATTTAATCGTCGCAGCTGGCGAACGCATGCTCAAGGTTTCGGTGAAAGGTAGTCAAGATGGGCGTTGGGGGCTTTCGCAAGGATGTTTGGTGAAAGGCACCCGGGACTACCACTCGGCGGCGGAGGCTTGGCGTCTTAAACATACGCCGCGAACCATCCTCTGCCTTGTCCAGTACAAGGGCATCGCTGTTGAGCAGATGCCGCGTGTCTATCTCGCAACCCCGAATGAAATTGCCGGACGACTGTGCGCCACTGCCCGGGGTCGAGGCGATACCATTTTGTACGAAAAGCATGTGTGGGCGGCGAGAGCATACGGGGCCGGTTCGATAGAAGAAATCCCAGCGATCTGGGCTTTCTCAGCAGAACGTGTCGAAAAGTTGTTATCGATTGCGTAGAGGAAGAACTCCCGCCCCGCTAGTGGTGCTGCGGCGATAGCCGCCTGTTTTGCCACTTCGAAATGCCTCCCGGATGGGTCTGCTATCAATCCGCAGACTGCCTGGCTGCAGCAACGGTCTCATCGCTGGTGCAAGCGACGCCGTAGAGCCATCGTGACGGACTGGCGAACCTTGGGATAGTCCTTCCACGGATCCTCGTAGCCGGCTGCGAGCCGCTTCAGCACGTTGCTCACGGTCCACTGGCCAGCGCCCTTGATTTCAACCAATTCATGGTGGTGGATCGGCACCGACACCGGCAGCCCCTCTCGGGCCCGCGTCGAGAACGCCGCTACGGTGGTCGCGCCTTGGTTGTTGCGCAAATAGTCGATGAAGATCCGCCCCACCCGGTTCCTCGGTCCCGACACGGCGGTGAAGCGCTCGGGAATAGTGGCGGCCATGTGACGAACCAGCGCCTGGCTGAAGTCCTTCACATCGTCCCATTGGACACGCGGCGTGAGCGGCACCACGACGTGTATCCCTTTGCCGCCGGATGTCTTCACGAAAGCCTTGAGGCCGAGCTCCTCGAGCACCACCAGCGTCAGTTGAGTGGCTTCGACCATCCGTTTCCACGGCAGTGCCGGGTCGGGATCCAGGTCGAGGATCAGTCGATCCGGGCAGTCGAGATTTCGCTGTGTCGCATTCCAGGTGTGAAACTCGACGGCGCCCATCTGGACAGCGCCGAGCAGCGCCTGCAGGCTGTTGATGATCATGACCGGCTGGCCTGCATACTCCTTCCCGAGCGAGGCGATATCCGGGATGGCCAGCTTCGCGGCATTCTTCTGGAAGAACAACTCCCCGGCAATGCCGTCGGGCGCACGCACGAGGGCGACGGGCCGGTCGCGCAGGTGGGGCAGCAGCCAGGGCGAGATCTCGGCGTAGTACCGTGCGAGCTCGACCTTGGTGATGCCGCTCGCGGCATCGATCACGCGATCGGGATGCGTGATGCGGACCTGGTCCAGGGCACCTCGCGCGCCGGTTGTCGCCGGCACTGGGGCGCGCCGTCGCGCAACGGCACGCCGCGGCGTCGCTCGCTCCGGCTCGATGTCGACGGCGGGCTTATCCGTTCGCAGCCCATGAAAGACCGAATGCCGGACCACGCCCTCGCGTGTCATCTGCGCGTAGGCGACCTCCGCCAAAAGCTCCGGCCTGACCCAATGGACGCCCTTCGCTTCGTAGCCCGTTGGCGGATTCGCCAGGGGCGATCGCTTCGTTTCGAGCGGCTTCAGTTGGCCGAAGATCGTGCGTAGCGTGGTCGCGTTGAAGCCGGTGCCGACCTTGCCTGCGTAGCGCAGTTCGCCTGAATCGGCATCGTGTAGGCCGAGGACCAGAGCCCCGAAAGCGCTACGGCTACCACTCGGCTCCGTGTAGCCGGCGATCACGAACTCTTGGCGGTGGCGGCATTTCAGCTTGATCCAGTCGTCCGAGCGCCGCGATTGGTACAGGCTCCCGGCGCGCTTGCCGATCAAGCCCTCCAGCTTGAGCTCGCACGCGCTGTTGAGCATCGTCTCGGGCGAGTCGTTGAAATCCTCCGAGAAGCGGAGCAGCGGACTGCGGCTGCGCTCGAGCACGGCCGCCAAGGCACCGCGACGAGCCTCGAGCGGAACTGCGCGAAGGTCCATGCCGTTCAGATACGGGATATCGAACAGGTAGTAGTGAATCTGGCCGCTACGCTCCTCTTCGAATGCGTTCTGGAGCGCCTGGAAATCTGGCAACCCGTCCTGGTCGAGCACGACGACCTCGCCGTCCAGCCAGGCCGACTCGAGTTTGAGGCCGGCCAAGGCTTCCGCCTGGTCAGGCAGCTTCGCGGTCCAGTCATGGCCGTTCCGCGTGAAAATCCGGACCTCCGTCCCGTTGATCCGCGTCAGCATGCGATAGCCGTCGAATTTGATCTCGTAGCGCCATTCGCCGTCCGGCGCCCCGTCGACCAGGGTGGCGAGCTGCGGCTTGAAGGTGGCTGGGAGCGGGGCTTGGCGCGCACCCTCGAGCGACGTCGTAGATCGAAGTGGGCTCGCTCCGGTCCTGCGGCCGCCCTTGGGACGCGCGGCGGTCTTTGCGGCGCGCTTGCCAGGTATGCCGCGCTCGCTCAGCACGCTGTCCGGCAGAGCCTCGACGATGTCGTACTCGTCCGAACGCCGCGCGGCGTCGTCGCCGGACTTGATCAGGAACCACTGTTCCTGCTTACCCTCCATGCGCGTGCGCACCAGGTGCCAGGCGCCGGCCAGCTTCTCGCCGTCGAGGGTGAAATTCAGTCGCCCTTTCCGGTAGCCTTCCACAGGATCACCGTCCGGGATCCACACGCCGCGGTCCCACACGATCACGTCGCCGGCGCCGTAGTGCCCCTCGGGGATATGCCCTTCGAACGATGCGTACTCGACGGGATGGTCCTCGACGTGCACCGCCAGACGCTTGACCTTGGGATCCAGTGACGGGCCTTTGGGGATGGCCCAACTTTTCAGCGTGCCGTTGAGCTCGAGCCGAAAATCGTAGTGGAGGCGCCTGGCGTCGTGCTTCTGCACGACGAATTGCAATGCGCCGCGCCCACGTCGTCCGCGCGCATTGCGCGCGCCGGCCGGCTCGGGCGTTGAGTCGAAGCGTCGCTTCCTGTCGTATTCGTCAAGCGGCTTGCCCATTTTTCCCTCCTGGAACGTCGCGGCGCGCAGGCACGCCACGCGAACTCGGCCGGCCGATCGCCGCTCCGTTCGTATGCTCACGCGTCCCCGGGGCGTATCAGGAAGCGTTCCCGGCGTGCGGCCAACACCGGGCGGGTCGGCAAGCCATGGGGCAGCAGGCTTAGAACAGCTCGTCGTTGGCTGGCCCGGGCGCAGCGAGCTCCTGCTTTTTGCGGCGAGGCGGCCGCGGCGCCGGGTGTCTCCCCGATACGAGCCGTTCGCATGCAGCGCTGCAATCACTAAGGTACGATCTGGTTTGGGTACTAACTACAACAAGGAAGTGTTGTGTCTACAAATTCCGAAACTACAAAACCAAAGCTGGCGGAGGCACTGGCCATCGTTGCCGCGATCTTCGCTGTCGGTGGAATAGGAGACGGTTTCTACCTGCTTTGGCATAACCAGACCGCGAACGCGTCGCTGGCCTTCACCGTCGGCATACTGCTCCTGCTGTTCAGTCAGTTCGAGCGCTTTGAGTCCGTCAAGGGATTCGGCATTGAGGCCAAAGTCCATCAGCTGGATGACAAAATCCGCGAGGCCGACCAAATCAACGCGACACTAAAGAGCCTGACCACTACGCTGGCGCAACTGGCATTTGAGATGATGTCCCGAATCGGACGCTTGCGAGGTCCTATCGAACGGAAAGAAAGCCTGCAAATCGAAGAGTCACTTCTACAACAGATGCGGAACGCGAGTATAACTGACATAGACATAGCCCGTGCGGTCCTTCCATTAAGAATGGTGGTGGCATACGATATTCTGCGACCAGCGATCAACCAAGTTGAAGAGCGGCTAAGGGCGTGGGAGTCTGCCGCACACAAGCGCTATTCGGCAGTGCGTCAGCCCATCAACATGTCCGACCCTGAGTATATCGGTGCGCAAGTCGAGTTGGACAGGGTAAGAAAAGTGCGGGAGCGATTGCAAGCCGTTCGCGCATTAGCTCACGGGACGAAACAGAGCGAGGATTTGCGCCAACTGGCGAAAGACATGCAGGCGAACGCAGAGACTGCGGACTTCATTCCAACTCAGGAATTTTATGAAGCGCTTGACGACCATGCTCACTACGTGAAGACTGGGAAGCACCGAAGCGTTGAACGTTGGGTTGCTGGGGAACTCGATTGACAGTTTCTATAATGTAACTGCTCGTCCGTGTGAGGATGACGTGTGGGCGTTGCTATCGGAGATGCACGAATGGCTCATAAGCGCGATCCGCAAAGGCATACCTGATTAAAAACACGTTGAGTGAACTTGAACGCTTATCGAAAAGGACTTGGCGGCGGACTTCATCGAAGTCTCTATCAGCTGCATGTGAAGCTGGTCGTCGACTATCTATCCGAAAACGTCGAGTGTCCCTTCTTGGCCGGAAGTCGTCGGTCGGCGCTCGGGGCGGCTTGACCGGCGACTTTCGACCCCGAACTGTCCTTCAACTCCAGAGGAGGTATGGCCGCTTACTAAGTCGAGCGGTCATTCGCTAGGGGTACTGACTGACTACAAGTCGTACGTCACCGCCCGCTCGCCTACGGTATGATTTGTCTCCGCCTAATCATCGCCTCTTGCGTGCTTCAATTGTTGGCACGCCGCGTTGTCAGCGAGCGCGACAGGAACCACGATTACTCTTTGATCGATGTCGTTGAAATGCCCTAATCTGCCTCGGACCGCAATCGTCACTGACGATCCGTATCTTGCAGCGCGCTTCTCTTGTGCGCTTGCGCGCAGGGGCTTTTATGTCCCAGTACTCGATGGCCCCCGCATGACACGCCACGACGCCGAGGCTGAAGTGACACGGCGTAACAACGCGCTTGCTCGACTCGAAGCGAGGGAAGTAATTCTCGCTGGTCTGAGCGATGATGGCGTCGCGGCGATGATTGCGCGCTTGCCAAAGAAATATGTGCGGCTTTGTACGGCCGATGATGTCCCAGCGTTCGCGCCTCCTGAGCGGGCAGCGCGGGAGCCCCTGCGGTGGGGGCATGACGCCATCGGCGCGGGTGTGCTGCGCGCCCTTTATGAAGGACGCTTGATCGAGTTCGACGGAAGCTGCTCACCATCGGCTGTTATAGCGGGCAAGACCGCTCATTTGGTCGTATGCGAGGCCGGAGAGCCCTTGTCAGAAGTAATTGCCGCTAACTATGCATTCGCGCTTGGCGCAGGTTTATGCACCATTCCAAAGGTTGATGAGACGGATGCCACGGATATCCTTGAAGCTTATTATTCGATTGATGACGGGTGCCAATCGCAAGCCGAAACACGTCAGCACCTCAAGGCGCGCTTACGCAGACTCTGTGGCGACATAGTCCTTCCGCGCGGTGGTTCACTAACTTTCTTCTCGCGGAAGCTGCCGTTCGGCGTCGCTTTTCCAGAACTGCCTTCGACACACCTCTTTACGTACCCCGATCTGGGGATCGCGGTTATTAATGGCTTCGTGGCCGAGCAACCGAACACGCGCGGGGTAAACGTCGCAGTACTGGTCGACCCTGAAAGAACGCGCGCGCCGGAAATCGAGGCAGCGGCAAAAGTTTTGCCTAGCAAACAAATACTCGTTCGGGGCTGTCGCGGGGCTGCTGCCAATGTTCGCGATGTAACGGAGATGGTTGATCTATTTCCGTATGACCTTCTGATCTTCGCCACGCACTGCGGGGATGCAAAGGGGTACCGTTGGACGTATCAGTTCACTGACAGCGAGCATTTAGAGCGAGAACTGGTGGTAGATATCGCGATCGGCGTTGGTCAGACTGATGATTCAGATATGCTGAACGTGACGCAGTTCATCCGCTTTCATTCGCTCGATGGAGTGGACTGGAATGATCCGATCGCAAAGGCAAAGCTTCATGTCGGCACTGCCATTCTCGACTATATTGAGCGGACGGGGAATGGCGATCTGAAGCCCGTCCGGAAGGAATCCGTCGACCGGGTACGCATGTCGGCTGCCATGGCGATGCATGATCACAATTACCTCGCGATGCCGCGTGCTCTGGCCGGACATGGCTCGCCAATCGTCATTAATAACGCGTGCGTATCTTGGCATCAGTTGGCGGAACGGTTCATGTTTGCTGGCGCGAGGGCTTATATCGGCACTCTTTATCCGGTGAACGACCTTGAAGCTGAAGCCATAGTCGTGAAGATACTCGACAAGTATTGGGGTAAAAGCCTCCCACACGCGGTTTGGTCTGCCCAGAACTCTATCTATAGTGCGGGAAGCGACCGACGACCTTATGTCGTCACCGGCGTCTATATCCAACGATTAAGAGTTACGGTGGAGAACATCCCATCCTTTATCATGAAAAAACTCGTGGCCGCTCGCGACCACTGGAAAAAGCGCTTAGTCGCAATTGGTGACCACAGGCCCCGCAAGCAGATGCAGGAATTCGTTCAATATTACGACCGTGAAATCGAGGCCCTCCGTCGAGCTTTCATGAAGGGCCGCTGAGGAAGCCGAGCGACCGTCCGAATGGCTCCAACGGCAGCTAGTGGCCGATCCCAGACAGTCGATCCGCCCTAGATTTTGGGGAAAGTTCGTAAGCGATCAATAAACTGCGCCCGTCAGACAGATACCCGAAGGATTGGAAAAAGCCTTCCGGGAATAACGGATGATTCTTTCTCGCCGATTTTTTCTGCGCCGAGCGCCAGATAGAACGGCACGGCATTGGGATCAGCTTCGATCACGAAGCTCTTGATTCCCCTTGCCGCCGTTTCTTTTCTGAGTTCGGACCATAGTGCACGTGCGACGCCCCGACCCATATGATCAGGGTGAACGAATAGCCACCCGCGAGTAGGTTCATCTGAATCAACCGCGGCCCTGACCCAAAACCCGATTATCTGTTCTTCGGTTTCGGCGACGTAGGCAATTGAGCTTTCGATCATCCCGGGTGTGACCGTAAGGTCGGCGTGCCACAGATCCAGCCATTCTTTGGGGTAGCCCCAGTGCGCCTTCGAAAGAAACGCGAGCTTCGTGAGCTGGTCCGCATCCGAAGGGCGGCCGGCGCGTATCACAAACTGAGGGTACATCTCGCCTCCTGTTCAGCGCTTTCTGGCGGGCAACACCAGGGTAAGAGCGCCTCGTAGTCGCTCACGATGTTCGCGAGCGGAAGTTTCTGGAACAACCATACGAGATAGCGATACGGCTCGACGCCGTTCGCCTTGCACGTCTCGACGAGGGAGTACAGGTTGGCACTGGCCTGCGCGCCGGCGACAGTATCGGAGAACAGCCAGCCCTTTCGGCCAACGACGAACGGCCGGATCGCGTTCTCGCACAGGTTGTTCGAGATCGGCCAGTTGCCGTTACCGACGTATCGGACCAGCTTGGACCACTGTCCGCTCATGTACTGCAATGCCTTGCCGAGCAGACTCGACGGCACGACGCCCGGCAGATGCTCGACCAGCATGCGCTCGATGATGGCGAGCACGCGGGCGCTGTACCGGGCGCGCAGTCGCTGCCGACGTTCGGGCTTCCACTTCGCGCTGCGCGCCTCGGCCGCGAACAGCTTGCCGATCAGCACGACGAAGCGCGTGGTAAGCAGATCCGGCGAGCGTGCGGCCTTCGGCACCGACTCTTCGGCCTTGATGAAGCCGCGGCGCACGTGCGCCCAGCATCCGAGATGCACGAGCTGGTGATCGTGAGCGATGCCGTTGTAAAGTTCGTACCCGTCCGTCATCAGCACAGTGCCGGGCTGCACGCCGGCATAGAGTTTCTGGGCATGTTGGGCGCTGCGTCCTGGCGAGTACGAGAACATCCGCACGGGCGGCCCCGAGCCGTTGACCTGCGCCCATAGGTAACTCTTCGTCTGCGGCCTTCGTCCTGGTTCCTTCAGCACCTGGAACGTGGTTTCGTCGCCGTAGATCAAGTTCGATTCGAGCAGCGCGTCGCGCATCAGGTTGATCACCGGTTGCGTGGCGAGCCCCACCCGCACTACGCTGGCAGCCAGCGTGTTCGACGAGATGTCGCCACCGAAGCGACGCAGCAGCGTGGCCTGGCGATACAGCGGCATACCGTACTGGTACTTGCCAGTGATGATCCACGCCAGCGCGGATTCCGTGAGCAGCCCGCGAGGAATAATGCGCGCCGGTGCAGGCGTGACCTTGATGCCCAAGTCGCAGCACGGGCAAGCGTACTTGACCCGCTGGTGCTGAACGACGCGCACCTGCTCGGGAATCACGTCGAGCTGCTCGCTCGTCTCGACACCGATCTCCACGAGGGCACGGCCGTCGTGCGCGCAGAATCGTTCAGACTCGGGTAGTTCGTGCCGCACGACCTCGCGTGGTAGGTTCGGATCGAGCGGTTTGCGCCCACGCTTGCCGCGCGTGTGAGCGGCGACCGATGTGCCGGGCACGTCCTCGCGCGCAGGTGCGTCGGTAGCCGTCGCAAGTGCCTCGGCTTCGTTGAACAGGCCGAGCTGATCGGCATGGCGCGCCTCGCTCGATGCACCGAACAGTTCGTGCTTGTAGGCCCGTAGCTTCTCTTCGGCCAGATCGCGCTGGGCCGTCACGAGCCGAAGCTCACCGCGCAGCGCATCGCGTTCGACGCTCGCGGCAATCAGCGCCTCGTACTCCTCGGCGCTCAACATGACGGGATTGTTCGGCATGACCGATTAGACCATGCCACCCGCGTGGTGTTCAGCTCATCCGCGCGTAATATCGCTGGGGATGCTTCTGGATCACGGCCAGGTCGATGCCGTCGAGTAGCCAGTGCAACTGCTCGGCGCTGAGCGTAATCGTGTCGCCTCCGTTCGGCCAGACGAAACGGTCGGCTTCGAGTCGCTTGAGCAGCAGCCAGAAGCCGTTGCCGCCCCAGCCGAGAATCTTGATGCGATCGCGACGTCGATTGCCGAACACAAACAACGCCGAGATCATGGGGTTCAGGTGCATCGCGTGTTCGACCAGGATCGACAGTCCGTTGATACCCATGCGGAAGTCGACCGGATTGCGATGCAGATAGACTTTCAGCTCTTCGTCGAACCGGAACACGGCAACCTCCCCAGCATCTGGACGATCGTCGCCAGTTCATCAAGGCTCGCCTTCCCAAGATCGAATTCGACGCCGTTGGGTAGTCGTACATGCACCGCGATCGCCATCAGCAACTCAGGCGATCGCGGTGGTGACGGCTGCTGTGGCGCCGACATCACCGGCACAAATGCAGACGGCGACTCGGGTGAGGGATAGCGGGACGTTGGCCCTGGAATATCAATCGGTACGCCGTCGGCCACAACCTCATCGGCCGATGGCCGTGCAAGTTGCCGTTGTTGATGGCTCGCGATCCATTTACGCAACTGGTTCGGATTGACGTCGTGATCCATTGCCGTGCGAGCAATCGACACGCCAGGCCGCAGGCACAGCTCGACCAGCTCCCGCCGTGCTGCTTCATCAAATTCGCGTCGACCGTCTCGCTTGCGGCCAACTACCAGTCTGTTTCGAAGATTCGGTTGCTCTGTCATTAAGGTCTGAGTGCAAGTGTCCACGCGGACACCTAGCTTCTGACCTCCCGACCGTCATGGGAAGGGCGTCATTTATAGACCGCTTACGAAAGTTCTATCGTCCCTGCCCCTTTTGCTCACCAAAACCGCTTGCTAAATCGCGGCGTTCATATAGGTGCACAAGGCAGACCTCCCTCTCGACAACGACGAATACCGGCCCGCTGAACGTCGCGACGCTCCAAGCCATCACGGCGTCTCAGAGGGTGGCTTTTGCTCGTCGGGAATGTTCGGGTCGTTGTAGTAGACCGGCCCACCTTCATGGCTCGGCTCGGGTGGAAACGAGATCTGCGTCATCGGCATAACGAAGGTGCGTAGCCAGTCATCAAGCGCAGTACAGACGTCCTCGTAAGCATCATCGAAACCAGATCCCTCGGGGCTGCCCGGCGGGTCGGGAAACAGGCTTTTGCCCAATCTGATCATTCTCGGCGTGCAATAGCCGTACCTGTCGAGCTTGGCCTCGTCTGCCACGAAGTCGTAGCTGTTGGCGACGGCCGACACCATGCTGATCGACATCGAGTCGACGATCTCGAACTTCGAGTAAGCGATGCACCAGTCAATGAATGCGCGCTGCATTTCGGTCAGGGGTTTTCGCATGTCGCCTCCTTCCGGATTCGATTTGGTCATCTTACGCTCGCCGGACGCAGCTGCTGCCGAGCGGCGCTTGGCGCCGGCGTCCGGCGGACCGTCAACCGGCTAGTGCAATTCCCGCGCTGGCTTTTTGAGACGGCTGGGTTACAATCGGCAAACCCTGTATATCCATACAGTATTGGTACACGAACATGAACCCCGCTCTCGCTCATCCGGAACGAATTCACCCAGCCCTGTGGCGCGCCAGCCAGCGCGCGCAGGCCGGCGCCGTCGGCATTGAGACCGGACATCCCGCGCTCTCAGCCGAGCTCCCTGGCGGCGGCTGGCCACCCAGCTGCCTGGTCGAGCTGCTGACGCAGCAGCCGGGCATCGGCGAACTGCGTCTGCTCGCGCCGGTGCTTGCGCGCCTAACGCCCAAGCCGATCGTGGTCGTCCAGGCGCCCCATCGCCTGCAGCCGGCCGCGCTCGCATACTGGGGCGTGGATCCTGCGGCGTTCGTGAGCCTGCGTACACCGCGCACGGCCGATGCGCTCTGGGCTGCGGAACAGGCACTACGCGCCGGCACGTGTGGCGCGGTCCTGCTCTGGCAGCACGTCGTGCGATCGGACGCACTGCGACGCCTCAACCTCGCGGCGCAGGCCGGCTCCGCCCTGTTTTTCCTGCTGCGTCCGGCGGCGGCCGCGCGCGACGCATCGCCGGCGCCGCTACGCCTGGCGCTCGCGCCAGCGCGCGACGGCGTCGAGGTGATGTTCGTGAAACGCCGCGGCGCACAGCGCGACGAACCGCTGTTCGTGCCGCTCTCCCCCTCCCCGATTTTGCTTGATCGCCATGGCAGTCTGGATCGGCGTGCATCTGCCGCGCCTCACTCTCGAAACGTTCGTCCCGCTGTCGCCAGCGCCATCGTCGAATGACGGCGCGGGTGTCGTCGTGCTCGAGCAGGACCGCGTGGTCGCGCTCGATCGGCCGGCGGCCGAGCTGGGCGTCCTGGTGGGCATGCGCCGCGGCGGCATCCTTACGCTCGCGCCCGACGCGCGAATCTGCACGCGCGACGTCGCGCGCGAGGACGAGCTCGTGCGCGGCGTCGCGTATGCGCTGCTGCAGTTCACGCCGAGCGTCGTGCTCGAGGCCGAGGCCGTGGTGCTGCTCGACGTGACCGCCAGCCTGCGCCTGTTCCACGGCATTCGCGCGCTTCGGCGCCTGGTCTGCCAGCTGGTGGCGTCGTTCGGTCTGACGGCCGCCGTGTCGCTCGCGTCGACGGGGCCGGCCGCCTGGACGCTCGCCCGAGGCCTGCGCGGCGGATCCGCGCTCGCCGCGCGCTCTCTGCAGCGCGCCCTGGCCCGCGCCCCGCTCGCAGTGGCGCCGCCAGCGCGCCGCTATGTGGAGTGGTTCGACGCGCTGGGCTGCGCCACCCTGGCCGATCTGCAGCGCTTGCCGCGCGCCGGGCTCAAGAAGCGGTGCGGCACTGCCCTCCTTGATTGGCTCGACCAGGTAGCTGGTGCCGCGCCGGCGCCGTATGACTGGCTCGAAGCGCCGCCGTCGTTCGACGTGCGCATCGAGCTGCCGGACCGCGTCGAGCATGCCGATGCCCTGGTGTTCGCCGCCCACCGCCTGGTGCTGCAGTTGACGGGCTGGCTGACCGTGAAGCAGTTGGACCTGTGTGCGTTCGTGCTGAAGCTCGAGCATGAACGCGGCCGCAACGCGATCGCCCCGACCGAGCTCGAGATCGTGCTCGGCGCGCCCACCCGCTTCGAAGAGCATCTCATGCGGCTGGTCAAGGAGCGGTTGGGCCGCCTCGAGCTGCCCACGCCCGCGATTGCGATCGCGCTCCACGCTCATCGTGTGCAGCCGGCCGAAGCCCCGAGCGAAACGCTGTTTCCTGAGCCTGGTGGCACGCCGCAAGACCACGCGCGGCTCATGGAGCTGCTGACCGCGCGCCTGGGCGCCGAGAACGTGCTCGTGCCGGCGCCGGCGGCCGACTTCCGGCCGGAGGTCGCCGCGCAGTGGATCCCGTTCGACCAGCGCAAGAAGCCGGTGCCGGCGCCGGCGGATCTGCCGCGCCCCGCCTGGCTGCTGGAGAAGCCCGTTCAGCTGCTCATGCGCGCGAATCGTCCTTTTTACGGTACGCCGCTGCGCATGATGTCGCCGGGCGAGCGGATCGAGTGCGGCTGGGATGACGGCGAGGCCGTGACGCGCGACTATTTTGTCGGCGAAGACGACAACGGCGTGCATTTCTGGCTGTTCCGCGAGCGCGTTTCAGCGCGCGACGAGCGCGAGCCGCGCTGGTTCCTGCATGGCCTGTTCGGTTGACCTGCGATGTGCGCCGCGCCGATCGGCGTGCTGCCCGCTTATGCGGAACTGCAGTGCGCGAGCAACTTCTCATTTCTGCACGGCGCCTCGCGCGCCGAGGAGCTGGTGGAGCGCGCGGCGCGCCTCGGGTACAGTGCGATCGCGATCACGGACGAGTGCTCGCTGGCCGGCGTCGTGCGCGCACACGTGGAAGCGAAGGCCGCAGGCCTGCCGCTGATCATCGGCTCCCACTTTCGCCTGACCGCCGGCGACGGGTCGCCCGCCCTCGCCTTCACGGCCCTCGCGATGAACCGCGAGGGTTACGGCAATCTCTGCGAACTCATCACGCTCGGCCGCACGCGCGCGGCGAAGGGCACGTATCGCCTGGCGCCGATGGACCTCGAGCATCCCGAAGCACCGCTCGAGCATCTGCGAGGCCTGCCGGACTGCATGATCATCCTCACGCCCGACTTTCCCGCGAACGAACAGCGCGTCGACGCGCAGCTCGAATGGGCCGCGCGCGTGTTCGGCGATCGCGCGCGGGTCGCGCTGACGCTGCATGCCCGGGCGATGGACGACATCCACCGCGGCGCCGTCGAACGGTCTGCCGCGCGATACGGCGTGCCAGTGGTGGCCACGAGCTGGCCCGTGACGCACGTACGCTCGAGGAAGCCCCTGCAGGACGTGCTGACGGCGATCCGGCTGGGTCGCTCGGTGGGCGAATGCGGCTACGAGCTCGCGCCGAATGCAGAGCGGCACTTGCGATCCCGGTTGCGCCTGGCCAACCTCTACCCAGCCGGCGCGCTGGAGGAGACGGTCCGCATCGCGCGGCGCTGCACGTTCTCGCTCGACGAGCTGCGCTACGAGTACCCCGATGAATTGGTGCCAGCCGGCTATACGCCCACGTCGTACCTACGCGAGCAGACTTACATTGGCGCCCATGAGCGTTTTCCGAACGGGATTCCGTTCAGCGTTCAAACGCAGATCGAGCACGAGCTGCAGCTGATCGCGAAATTGAAGTACGAGCCGTACTTTCTGACGGTCTACGACATCGTGCGATTCGCCCGTAGCCAGAACATCCTTTGCCAGGGGCGTGGCTCTGCTGCCAACAGCGCAGTTTGCTTCTGCCTTCGTGTGACCGAAGTCGATCCCGCACGCGGGAACATGTTATTCGAGCGCTTTATTAGTTGCGAACGCAACGAACCGCCGGACATAGACGTCGACTTCGAGCATCAGCGTAGGGACGAGGTTATGCAGTACATCTACCGCAAGTACGGCCGTGATCGCGCCGCACTGGTCGCCGCCGTCTCGACCTATCGCCCACGCGGCGCACTGCGCGAGGCCGGCAAGGCGCTCGGCGTGGATCCGATCATCGTCGATCGCGTGGCGAAGGCGCATCACTGGTTCGATTCTAAGGCAGATCTGCTTGCGCGCTTTGCCGAGGCAGGCCTCGACGTCGAGGCGCCGATGAACCAGCAGTGGGCCGCCTTCGCCACGGCCCTGCTCGGCTACCCGCGGCACCTCTCCCAGCACTCGGGCGGCTTCGTGATCAGCCGCACCAAGCTTTCACGCATGGTGCCGATCGAGAACGCGGCGATGGCCGATCGGACGATCATCCAGTGGGACAAGGACGATATCGAGGCGCTGGGCCTGCTGAAGATCGACGTCCTGGCCCTGGGCATGCTCAGCATGGTGCGGCGCGCGCTGGAAATGATCTCGGAGAAGCGTGGCGAGGCCTTCGAGCTGCAGGACATCCCGGCCGAAGACGAGGCCACTTACGAGATGCTCTGCCACGGCGACAGCATGGGGGTGTTCCAAGTCGAGTCGCGTGCTCAGATGTCGATGCTGCCTCGCCTCCAGCCGCGCTGCTTCTACGACCTGGTCATCGAGGTGGCCATCGTCCGGCCCGGGCCCGTACAGGGCGGGATGGTCCACCCGTTCCTGCGCCGGCGCCAGGGCCTCGAGCCCGTGACCTTCCCCTCGCCCGACGTCGAGAAGGCGCTCAAGCGCACGCTCGGCGTGCCGATCTTCCAGGAGCAGGTCATGCAGGTGGCCATGCTCGCGGCCGGCTTCTCCGCCGGCGAGGCCGACCAGCTGCGGCGAGCGATGGCGGCCTGGAAGCGCAAGGGCGGCCTGGAGCCCTACCACGAGCGCCTGGTGAACGGCATGCTCGCGCGCGGATACGATGAGGAATTCGCCGAAGCGATCTTCGCGCAGATCAAGGGCTTCGGCGACTATGGTTTTCCGGAGAGCCACGCGGCCAGCTTCGCGCTGCTGGTGTACGCCAGCGCCTGGCTGCGCCGCCGGGAGCCAGCGGTGTTCCTGGCCGCGCTGCTGAATAGCCAGCCGATGGGCTTCTATACCCCCTCGCAGTTGATCCAGGACGCACGACGCCGCGGCGTGGAAGTGCTACCCGCTGACGTGACGATCAGCAGCTGGGATTCGACGCTCGAGGGCGACACCACCGCGGCGCCCGTGCGCCTAGGGATGTCGCTGATCAAAGGCATGCGCGAGGAAGCCGCCGAGCGGATCCAACTGGCGCGCGCCGTGCGGCCGTTCGTCGACGCCGCGGATCTCGCCCGCCGAGCGGCGCTCGACCGGCATGATCTGACGGTCCTGGCGCATGCCGGCGCACTGCGCTCGCTGGCCAAGGGGCATCGACGCAACGCCATCTGGACGGCCGCCGCGGCGGTGCCGGACAAGGACATTTTGCGCGGCACCGAGCGCGACGACGAGGCGCCGGCGCTGCCGCAGGCCTCCGAAGGCAGCGAGATCGTGACAGACTACCGCGCAATGGGCTTCACGCTCGGTCGGCACCCGCTCGAGCTGCTGCGCGATCGGCTGCGAGCTGACCGACTGCTGCCGGCGCGCGAGCTCGCGCAGCTGCGCAACGGGCAATTCGCGCGGGCGTGCGGGATTGTGACGGTGCGCCAGCGCCCGGGCACAGCCAAGGGTGTGCTGTTCATCACGCTCGAGGACGAGACGGGACAGACGAACGTGATCGTCAAGCCGGACCTGGTCGAGAAGTACCGGCGCGAAGCGCTTGGCGCTTCGCTGTTGGCCGTTTATGGGTAAGCGGTCGGTAAAGGACGCCTCTCTCCTCCATCTGCGTCACACTCGGTTAAGATCGACTTGCCGTGAGCGGCGAGTTTGCTCAGCGGCAGAT
>NZ_VIUM01000040.1:0-18888 GCF_007828315.1 Burkholderia sp. SJZ089
TGGTTGGCGCGGGCGTTGAGCTGGGCATAGCTGAGGGTTTGCTCCTCGAACACGAGGGCGACGGCGTCGGGCGTGCGCTCGACCTGCTGCTCGAATTGCTGGTGTAGGCAGACGTCCTCGGGATACGGCGTGCTGGTGGCGTTCCACTCATGCAGCAACAGCGCGCGCTCGGCTTCCGGCAGCAGCCTGGCCTGTCCAACCGGCATGTCGGCACCGTTCGCATCCGACAGGCTTTGCGCGAGTTCGCGCAGATGCGTGCTCATCCGTTCGATTTGTTCGGCATCCAGACGATCCGCGTCGTGAATCCAGCGGAATGCCCCGTCCGTCCTGACCTGCAGCGTGAGCAGCGTGCCGGCGACGCCGGCATCGACCGTGGATTCGTCGGGCTCGGCGTCCTGGTCCAGCAAGTGCAGGCCGATTGTCCAGCGATCGGCGGAGTTCGCCGAGGCCGGCGAGCGCAACTCGGGATACCTGTCGACGAGATCGCGGGCAAATCCCGGATTCCGGCCAAGCTGCGCCAGCTCGGCTGCCACGTTCGACAGGACCGACGACCAGGTTTGGGCCGCGTCGATGCTCAATTCGATCGGGACGATCGGCGCGAGATAGCCCAAGGTCCGCAGTGCCGCCGGCTCATGCGCGGCGCGCCACCCGAGCTGGAGCGTCGACTCGCCGGTCAGTCTCGCCAGATAGACGGCGAACAGCGCCAGCAGCTCACCGGTCCGAGGCGGGCTTGCCCGGTCCGCAAGCCATGCTTGCCACCGGCTCGCGGTCCATTGCGGGGCGGCATGGCTCGCCGCTCTCTCGAAGGGCAATTGCAGTGCCGCGCGACGTGCCAGCCGCGCTGCCCAGAAGGCCTCGCGATCGGCCAGCGCCTGCCGGGTTTCGAGCAGCGCGCTGGTCTGTGCCTCGCTCAAGGACGCCAGCCGCGCGCCTTCCGAGAGCCCGGCTTCGTCGGCCAGCGCCTGCGGCAGTCGGGGCTCGCCCTCGAGCGTAGTGAAGCCGCCGATCAGCAGGTCTTCGCTGCCGCTGGCGACTTGCCAGCCGTCCTCTCGAAGGGCGACCAGACTGCCGGCCGGCAGGCCCGAGCGTCGATCCAGTCGCTCGATGCGCGACAGGCGCACGCTCTGGCCATCGCCAAGCAGGAGCTTCGCGCAGCCGAGCGGGTTGGGGCGATGCTCCCCGAAGTCCAGGGCGCGTACCAGGGTGCACAGTGCCTGCGCGCTGTCCCGCCAGTCGAGGTAGGCGCCCGCGGGCAGCCGGCCGGGCGCGGCGGGGACATCGTCGCGCGGTTGTTGCGGGGATTCGTGCGGGGATTCGGCGAACGCGGGCAGGGTTCCTCGATCCAGGGCAGCCAGGAGTTCGACGAAACCCGCTTTCGCGGCCTGCTCGCACTTCAGCGTCAGCGAGCGCGTAGTGTCCTCGGCATCGATGGCGACCGGGCAGGATATCGCCGCGGGCCCCGCCTGCCCGCGCGCGTCGACGGCATGCCAGCCGGCCGCATGATGGGTTTGCCGCGCCAGCAGCGCCGAGGCGATGGCATGGGGTGCCGCGTCGGCCCGCGACGAGGGCGGCGCGTGACGATAGGCGAAGCGGCCCCGGCGCACGCGCTCCAGCAGCGCGGCCGGCAAGGCCGGCTCGCTGTCCACCGTAAACAGCCAGTCGATCCCGCGTGTCGCCAGGGCCGCATCCAGGGCTTCGGCGCTGGCCGCGCAAGGGACTCCGTGGCGCGCGGCCCAGGCCCGCAGCCGCTCGTCGCTCGACAGGATCGCTTCCAGCGAATGCCCGGCCGCGAGGATGTGCGCGGCACAGTCGGCCGTCAGCGCGCCGTCCCCGGCGAGCATGCATGAATGACGGACCAGGGCTGAAGGGGAGGCATGGTCCTGCTCGTGATGCGGCGTCGAAGGATTCGCGCCGGCGCCCATGACGTCTTCGATTTTTGTGATTCGGTCATTCATGTTGATCTGCCAATGAATAGTCGTGCAGCGCGGTACCGGCCGATGCACTGGCCTGGTCGATTCGAATCGGTGGTCCGGAGGGATGGCGCGGGGGCCCGGCCCGGCTTGCTAGCCGACGACCTTGTCGGCCTCGCTCGGCAGGCCCGATCGCGATGCGTCGGGTTCCCCGGATCTCGAACCCGCTGCCGGGTTCGGCTCGGGCGCCTTGTCGAACGCGATGCGTCCGCGCTCCAGCTTGATCAGCCGGTCCGCCACGTGGAAGTAGCGATCGTCGTGGCTGACGACGATCAGGGTTTTGCCCTGGCGTCTCAGGTTCGGCAGCAGCTCGAGGTAAAAATGCTCGCGGAAGTGCGGATCCTGGTCGGCGGCCCATTCGTCGAACAGGCAGATTTCGCGGTTCTCGGCGTAGCACTGCAGGAGCGCGAGCCGCTTGCGCTGTCCGGTCGAGAGATTGGTTTGCGACAGGCGGCCGTCCTCGACGAACACCTGCTTGTCCAGCCCCAGGTCGCGCAGGTATCCGCGCGTGCGCGCATCCGGAAGCAGCGCGCCTTGCTGGTCGATCACGTGGTCGAACAGATAGAAGTCGCCGAACACGCTCGAGAATTTCTCCCGGTAGCCGCGCGACTCCGGATCGACGGGCTGGCCGTCCAGGTAGAGGCGGCCGGAACCCGCGGGCAGCAGGCCGCAGAGCATGTGCATCATGGTCGACTTGCCGCTGCCGTTGCCGCCGATGATGAAGATCATCTCGCCGCGATCGATGCGGAAATTCAGCGGCCCGATGCCCCGGCTCTCGGCCGGGCTTTCGGGGTATCGATAGGCCAGTTCGCTGGCCTGGATGGTCCGCCATTGAGCGAGGGGCTGGCTGGCGTGCTCGAGCATCGGCGTTTGCGGGCCGTCGCGCAGGTCCAGGCCGACCCGTTCGAGATGGCGCCAACTGCTCAGGCCGGTGCCGACCTGCCGGCCGGATTCGATCAGGAAATTGAGCGGGCCGATGATGAACAGCGAGCCGATCACGAAGCGGATGATGAGCTCCGCGGGCAGCGAGAAGCTCATGTAGCCGAAGTAGACCACCATGAAGATGGTGCCGTAGATGGCGGTCGGCATCCATGCCTGGTTCAGGTTCCAGTTCAGGTAGGTCTGCTTGCTGACCTTCTGCGCCCGTTCGATGGCCGGTTGCAGGATCGTGTCGGCGAAATGCTCGGCCCGGCTCCGGTTCAGGAGCATTTCCTTCTTGCCGTCGGCGATGGTTCGAAAATGTTCGAACAAGGCTTCCTCGCTGACGCGCATTTCATCGAATCGCCTGCCGGTCGACCTGACCAGCAGGAAGGAAACCAGGGAGGCGATGCCGAGTCCGCCGATCAGCACCAGGAACAGCTTGGTCGACAACATCGCGACGTAGGTGGCGCAGATGATGACGAAGATGCCGTTGTAGAACAGATGCGGCATGATCACGATGGCGGGGCTGATCCTCCCGATATCCTCGATCAGCGCGCCGAACACGGAGGCTTTTTTTCCGGCCAGCAGGTGATACTCGATCTCGATGAAGCGGCTCGACAGGTCGCGGCGCAACTGCGCGACCAGCGAGCTGCCCAGGCCGGCCTGCACGTACTGGGACACGCCGTCGGAGAGCAGCAGCGCGCCGAGTAGGCCGAGCCCGGTCAGCAGCGTGTCGAGCGGCGACTTGTGCAGGCCCTGCGTGGCGACGTAGTTGATATAGGCCAGCAAGCCCACCGTGAACGCGGCCTTGGTGCAGGACAGCAGCATCGTGACGAGCAGGGACCAGAAGTTCCGTTTGAAATACCGAGTGGTCGACATGGACCTTGCCCCCTCACTGATCATGCTCAGGACTGCCCATCCGGCATGTCACTGGAGAATGGATATTCATCTGTTTTCCGATTGATCGCGAGAATTGCCGAATTCCTGTCCCGGCGAATTCAAATTCATCGATATTTTTCTGTGAGCCGGCAAGCGGGCTCATCGGGCAAGGGAGCCGCGGCGCTCGCCCTGGCGTCGAGCCTGGTTCGAGGTGCTGACGTCGAGCAGCCGGAATCTCCCTTTGTTTCTGGCACGACAGGAGGAAAGTCAATTCAATTGTCCGATCCGTGAAAGTCGATATTCAGGAACGACATATTGAGTGATGCTAATGTTTTTGAAACGGATGTCTACTTTGTGCACTCATCTTCATTAAAGCACAGGGGCCCGGCGCGAGCTGTCACCTGAAGGCGGGACAAAAAATCCGGCGGCTCCGGCCGCTTCGCATCGATGCGCCCGAGGTGAGGTGATCGGCCGGGAGAAGCGGGCTCGATCGGGCTCGATCGACATCCCCGGCATCTCGTCCGGCACGCCCGCTTCCATGTCCCGATTTCATGCGACAGACGGGGAAGGGCATGCGTGATGAAATCACGGCGTGGTGTCAACTGCCCTTGACGCATGTCGGCGGCAACGCGACCACGGCCGCTGCCGGCCGCAGGTCGCGATGCCGTCGTGAAGCTGCCGCGGGCATTCCGTCTTCGCCGGGCGCGGGCCGAACCGGCGCCGTGGGCAAACCCATACAGACCGCCGCCGTCTTGCCTGGATGAACGGGCCAAGCGGTGTCGGCTCGCCCGTTCATCGTGCATTGCATGGATCCTTGTTATGCACAGACTGGCCGCGTACATCGATGAAAACGCAGTTGAAGAAGGGAGCGCTCGATATGTGCGTGCTGGCGGTGCTGGCGCGCGGCGACAACTACGCCCACGCCGTGGTGTCGACCTTGTCGTCGGCGATGGCGCTGAGCGAGGGCACGGTCTATCCCCTGATGCGCCGCTTGCAGGCCGCGGGCTGCGTCACGACCTACCTGGTCGAGTCGGCGTCGGGGCCGTCGCGCAAGTACTACTCGCTGACCGGCGTCGGTCGCCGGCGGTTGCGGGACATGGAGGCCCAGTGGCGCGGTTTCGTGGCGGAGGTCGACAGCGTGCTGGCGTCGCGAACCCCGCGCCAGGCCGCCAGCCGCGGGCCCGGGGTTGCCGGGGCGTGAATTCCATCTGGTCAGAAGCGAGCACAAGCAGACGATATGTCGACCTTTCAGTGTCTTGATATGCGTGGGCGGCTTTCCGTACGCGTGGCCTTCCTCGGCGGCACGCTGCTGGCGCTGGCGACGCTCGGCGGATGTTCCGGACATCCGGCCGACGGCGCGGCCGCGCCGGCGCCCGCCACCGAGGTCGGCGTGCTGATCGTGGCGCCGCGGGCGATCGTGCGGCGCACCGAGCTGTCGGGGCGTCTCTCGGCCTTGAACGTCGCCGAGGTCCGCCCGCAGATCACCGGCATCGTCCAGAAACGGCTGTTCACCGAAGGCGCCGCGGTGACGGCGGGCCAGACGCTGTACCAGATCGATCCGGCGGTCTATCAGGCGGCTTACGACCAGGCGCGCGGCGTGCTGGCCAAGGCGGAGGCGACGCTCTCGGATGCCCGGGCCAAGTCCGCGCGCTTCGCCGAGCTGGTCAAGATCCAGGCGGTCAGCAAGCAGGACTACGACGATGCCGTGGCCGCCGTCAACGAGGATCAGGCCGACGTGCTGGCCGATCGCGCGGCGCTCGAGTCGGCCCGCATCAATCTCGGCTACACCCGCATCACGAGCCCGATCGCCGGGCGCATCGGCCTGTCCAGCGTGACGGCGGGCGCGCTCGTCACCGCCACCCAGAGCACCGCGCTCGCCACGGTCCAGGAGATCGACAGCATGTACCTGGACGTGACCCGGCCCAGCGTCGACTGGCTGCGATTGCGCAAGGAATTCAAGGCGGGCCGCCTGAAGCGGGCGAACGATCGCGGCGCGGCCGTGCAGGTGGTGATGGAGGACGGCTCCGACTACGCGCTGCCCGGCACCCTGGCCTTCTCCGACATCACCGTCGACCAGACCACCGGCTCGGTGACCTTGCGCGTCACGGTGCCGAATCCCGAGCATGAACTGCTGCCCGGCATGTTCGTGCGGGCCATGCTGGAGGAGGGCGTCGACGAGCAGGCCATGCTGGTTCCCCAACTGGCGGTCGGGCGCTCGCCGGACGGCCAGGCCACGGTCTGGCTGGCCGCCGCCGACGGCCGGGCGCACCAGGTGAACGTGAAGGCCGACACGGCCTATGGCGACCAGTGGATCGTCTCGCAAGGCCTGAAGGCCGGCGACCGGGTCGTGATCAGCGGTGCCAGCCAGCTTCAGGACGGCGCGCCGGTCAAGGTCACCGACACGCACGCGCCCCAGGCCACGACGCCGGCCGGCGCCGCGCTGCCGGGTTGAGCGGGGGCGCACATGGCACGTTTCTTCATCGATCGTCCGATCCTCGCCTGGGTGATCGCCTGCGTCCTGATGATCGCCGGCGCGCTGGCCTTGCGCTCGATGCCGATCGAGCAGTATCCCTCGGTCGCGCCGCCCGTGATCCAGGTGGTCGCGACCTACCCGGGCGCCTCGGCCGATACCGTGGCGGCCAATGTCACGCAGGTGATCGAGCAGAGCCTGAGCGGCATCGACCACCTGCTCTACATGTCCTCGTCGAGCAGCAATGCCGGCCAGGCCACCATCGCCCTGACGCTGGCCCCCGGGGCCAACCCCGACATCGCGCAGATGCAGGTGCAGAACAAGGTGAGCCAGGTGTCCGCCTCGCTGCCGCTGGTGGTCGAGCAGCAGGGCATCAATATCTCGAAGGCGAGCAGCAATTTCCTGATGGTGGTGTCGCTGTCGTCGCGCAGCGGGCGGCTGAACTCGATCGAGCTGGGCAACCTGCTGGCCAGCCAGCTGCAGGATCCGATCAGCGAGATCAACGGGGTGGGCGGCGTGAACCTGTTTGCCCCGCAGCACGCGATGCGGATCTGGCTGAACCCGGTCAAGCTGCACAGCTTCGGCCTGACCGCGAGCGACGTGACCACCGCGATCGCCAACCAGAACGTCGAGACCTCGGTCGGCGAGCTGGGCGGTACGCCGGCCACCGCCTCGCAGGCGATCAACGCGACCATCACGGCCTCCAGCCTGATGCGCAGCGCCGAGCAGTTCGGCAACATCCTGTTGCGCGTGAACACCAGCGGCTCCCGGGTGCTGCTCAAGGACGTGGCGCGCGTCGAGGTGGGCGGCGACACCTACGATATCTCCTCGCGCATGGGCGGCAGGCCGGCGGCGGCGCTGGCGGTACAACTGGCCACCGGCGCCAACGCGATGGCGGTGGCCAGCGCGGTGCGCGCGCGCGTGGACGAGCTCAGGCTGCAGTTGCCCGCCGATGTCGAGGTGGATTACCCGTTCGACACCACGCCCTTCGTCAGGGTCTCGATGGTCGATGTCGTGCAGACCCTGGTCGAGTCGGTGATCCTGGTGTTCCTGGTGATGCTGGTCTTCCTGCGCAGCGTGCGCGCCACGCTGATTCCGGCGGTGGTGATCCCGATCGCCCTGCTCGGTACCTGCGTGGTGCTGTGGGCCGCCGGCATGTCGCTCAACGTGCTGTCGATGTTCGCCGTGGTGCTGGCGATCGGCTTGCTGGTCGACGACGCGATCGTGGTGGTCGAGAACGTCGACCGGATCATGCGCGAGCAGGGGCTGGGCCCGCGCGAAGCCACCCGCAAGGCGATGAAGCAGATCACCGGCGCGCTGGTGGGGATCACCACCGTGCTGACCGCGGTCTTCATCCCGATGGCCTTCTTCTCCGGCTCGACCGGCGGCATCTATCGGCAGTTCTCGGTCACCATCGTGGCGGCGATGGTGCTGTCCCTGCTGCTGGCGCTGAGCCTGACGCCGGCCCTGTGCGCGACCCTGCTCCGGCCGCCCGGCGCGGATGCGGCGGCGCGGCGCGGCCGCGGCGGCCGCTTCATCGAGCAGGGCATCGAACGCTACCGGGGCTGGCTGGCGGCCTTCCTCGCGCGTCCGCGGCGCTTCCTGCTGCTGTTCGGCGTGATCCTCGCGGTGCTGGCCTGGCTGATGGCCAGGCTGCCCACCTCCTACCTGCCGGACGAGGACCAGGGCGTGCTGGTGGTGCTGATATCGACGCCGGCCGGCACGCCGATCGCGGTGACCGATCGCACGGTCAGGCTGGCCGAGGATTATTTCCTGCATCACGAGGCCGCCACCGACAAGGTGCTGGCGATCGACGGCTACAGCTTCAACGGCCAAGGCCAGAACAATGCCATCCTGTTCGTCAGCCTGAAGGACTGGAGCCGGCGCCGCGGCGCCGACCAGCAGGCGGGCGCGATCATGAGCCGCGCGAACGCCCATTTCTCGTCCCTGCGCGACGCCCAGGTGTTCGCCGTGAACCTGCCGGCGATCCCGAGCCTGGGCAACCAGAGCGGGCTCGATTTCGAGATCGAGGACCGGGCGGGGCAGGGGCACGAGAAGCTGCTGCAGGCGCGCAACCTGCTGATGAGCCTCGCCGCGAGCAATCCGGCGCTGTCGCAGACGCATCCGGCGGGCCTCGACGACACGCCGCAATTCCATATCGACATCGATCGCGAGAAGGCCGGCGCGCTCGGCCTGTCGATCTCCGACATCAACGACACCCTGCAGATCGCGTTCGGCTCGTCCTACGTCAACAACTACGTGGACAACGGACGGATCCAGCGCGTGTTCGTGCAGGCCGACGCGCCGTACCGGATGATGCCGGACGATATCGCGCGCTGGTACGTGCGCACCAGCGCGGCCAACGGCGAGGTGCTGCAGCCCGGCTCCACGCCGAGCAATTTCGACGGGCAGATGGTGCCCTTGTCGGCCTTTTCCAGCACCCGCTGGACCTTCGGGTCGCCGCAGATCGAACGCTACAACCACATGCTGGCGATGGAGATGACCGCGCAGACGGGCCCGGGCTTCAGCACCGGCGGCGCCATGCAGGCGATCGAGTCGATCGCGGCGCGCCTGCCCAGGGGATTTTCGGTGGAATGGACCGGCCAGTCCTATCAGGAGGTCCTGTCCAACTCGCAATCGCTGTATCTCTACGGCATCTCGATCGTGATCGTGTTCCTCTGCCTGGCCGGCCTCTACGAGAGCTGGGGCATGCCGATCGCGGTGCTGCTGGTGGTGCCGCTCGGCGCGCTGGGCGCGGTGCTGGCCGTGACGCTGCGCGGCATGCCCAACGACATCTATTTCAAGGTGGGGCTGCTCACCACCATCGGCCTGGCCACCAAGAACGCCATCCTGATCGTCGAATTCGCCAAGGAACTGCACGAGCAGGGCCGCGACCTGCTCGAGGCGGCGCTGGAGGCGGCGCGACTGCGCGTCAAGCCGATCCTGATGACCTCGATCGCCTTCGTGTTCGGGGTGCTGCCGCTGGTCTTCAGCGGCGGCGCCGGCGCCGAGAGCCGGCGCGCGATCGGCACCGCGGTGGCGGGCGGCATGCTCGGCGCGACGGTGCTGGCGGTGTTCTACGTGCCGCTGTTCTTCGTCCTGGTGCGCAAGCTGTTCAAGGAGCGCGGCCGGCATGCCGATGCGGGCAATCCGCCGGAGGCCGAGGCATGAGGCGGCGTTTGCTCGGCAGCCTGCTGTGCGTCATCGGCCTTGGCGCCTGCACCCTCGAGCCCGGCTACCAGCGTCCGCCGGCGCCGGTGCCGGCGGCCTGGGCCGAGGCGCCCGGCGCGGCCTCGTCCGCGCCTGCCGCGTCCGCCCCGGCGCCGCTGGCGGCCGAGGTGGATTGGCGCGGCTTCTTTCGCGACCCGGCCCTGCAGCAGTTGATCGCGCTGGCGCTGGACAATAATCGCGACATGCGCGTGGCGGCGCTGAACGTGGCGCAGTTCGAGGCGCAATACCGCATCACGCGCTCGGCGCTGCTGCCCACCGTGGAGGCCACGGGCGCGATCGACAACGCCCGCGCGCTGGGCACCACCACCCGGCAGAGCAGCGTGACGCTGGGCCAGACCTCATGGGAGATCGACTTCTTCGGTCGGCTGCGCAGCCTGCAGCACCAGGCGCTCGAGCAATACCTGGCGACCGACGCGGCGCGCTCGGGCACGCGCATCAGCCTGATCGCGACGGTGGCCACCGATTATTTCCAATGGGTGGCCGACCAGTCCCTGCTCGAGGTGGCGAGCGCGACCGCCGAGGCGGACCGGCAGACCTACGAACTCACCCTGAAAAGCGAGCGGATCGGCAATGCGTCCATGCAGGACGTGCGGCAGGCGGAGCTGGAATATGCGAGCGTGCGATCGAGCCTGATCGCCGAGCGGCGCGCGGTGGAGCAGGATCTCAACAATCTGGCGGCGGCGATCGGCTGCCCGGTTCCCGACGGGCTGCTGCGCGGCGGTGCCCTGGATGCCGCCCAGTTGCCGCCGCTTGACGCCGGCCTGCCGTCGGACCTGCTGACCCGGCGCCCCGACATCCTCCAAGCCGAGCACGACCTGAAAGCCGCCAATGCGAACGTGGGCGCCGCCCGCGCCGCGTTCTTCCCGTCGATCCAGTTGACCAGTTCGGCGGGGACCGCGAGCACCGGGCTGTCGGGCCTGTTCAAGGCGGCGACCGGAGCCTGGAGCTTCGCGCCCACCGTGAGCCTGCCGATTTTCGACTACGGCAACCGCCGGGCCTCGCTCGATGCGGCGAAGATCGAGACGCAGATCGAGATCGCCAACTACGAGAAGGCGATCCAGACCGCCTTCAAGGAAGTGGCGAACGCGCTGGCCGGACGGGCGACCTATGTCGAGCAGGTGCAGTCGGATCGCGAGTACCTGGGCGCATCGACCCATTATTACGAGCTGGCGCAGGCGCGCTATCGCAACGGGACCGACAGCTTCCTGGTCCTGCTGGATGCCGAGCGCACGATGTATGCGGCTCGGCAGCAACTGGTCAACGACCGGTTCGCGGAACTGAGCAACCTGATCGCGTTGTACAAGGCGCTGGGCGGCGGATGGCAGCCTTGAGGCGCCCGAGTAGCTCGAGCTGCTTGGGTCGCTTGGGTCGCTTGGGTCGACGGCGGCAGGCCGGCTGCCGCCTCGCTCAAGCCGAGGCCCCCGCCGCGTAACGCGCGATCACGCGCTCGCGGATCGACGGCTTGATGTTCGACTGGCGCATGTCGCCGCCATAGTGCGCGACCACGCGCGGGTTCATCACGCGGAACCACAGCGGCGGCAGGTAGGCGAGCAGGATCATGGTCGCGTAGCCCGACGGCAGTTGCGGCGAGTGGTCGAAGTGGCGCAGCGCCTGGTAGGAGCGCGTCGGGTTGGCGTGATGGTCGGCGTGCCGCTGCAACTGGTAGAGAAACAGGTTGGTCACCACATGGTTGCTGTTCCAGGAGTGCTCGGGCGAGCAGCGCTCGTAGCGGCCGTTCGGCAACTGGCGCCGGCCGAGCCCGTAATGCTCGACATAGTTGACCACCTCCAGCAGCGAGGCGCCGTAGACGGCCTGGATCAGCAGGAAGGGGATCACGCGCGGCCCGCAGTAGGCGAGAG
The DNA here is from genome assembly GCF_007828315.1 of Burkholderia sp. SJZ089. Classification (NCBI taxonomy): domain Bacteria; kingdom Pseudomonadati; phylum Pseudomonadota; class Betaproteobacteria; order Burkholderiales; family Burkholderiaceae; genus Burkholderia; species Burkholderia sp. SJZ089. The sequence continues at coordinate 11,331 of NZ_VIUM01000040.1, forward strand.
CGGCGCCCCACAGCACGGCCGTCATGGCCCAGGCGTGCAGCACCTCGTTGCGCGGCGACCAGCTTGCGTGCCCCTCGCGTTCGAGCCGGCGCTTTTCCAGCCGCCAGGCCGAGGCGATGCTGCCGAACACGGTGCGCGGCAGGAAGGCCCAGAAGGATTCGCCGAAGCGCGCACTGGCCGGGTCGCGCAGGGTCGCCACGCGTACATGGTGGCCGCGATTGTGCTCGACGAAGAAATGCCCGTAGGCGACCGGCGCGAGCGTGATCTTGGCCAGCCAGCGCTCGAAGCGCGAGGTCTTGTGGCCGAGCTCGTGCGCGGTGTTGATCGACACGCCGGTGGCAGCGCCCATCGACATCGCGAAGCCGAGGCAGTCGTACCAGGTCAGAGGCACGTGCCGCAGCACCCACATCGCGGCGACGAAGGAGACATAGACCACCAGCGTGGCCAGGTAGACCACCCACCGGTAGTAGCGGTCGCTTTCGAGCGCCGCCACCAGCTCGTCGGGCGGGTTGCCGGCATCGTCGCCGATCAGCCAGTCGAGCACCGGGATCACGCCGAACGCGAACAACGGGCCGAGCCACCAGAAGACATGCCAGCCGGTGCTGAGCGCCAGGTGCGCGGAGAAGATCGGCAGCGTGATGGTCAGCGCGCCGAGCAGCCACCAGTAGCGTTTGCCGTCGGTCCAGCCGACGCCTGCCGTTTGCAGCTTCGCCATTGTCTCCCTCCTGTTTTTCCCGCTTCGGCTTGCGTGCCGTGCGGCCCTGGCGGGTCTCGTGCCGGTTCGTTGATTTATAAGGCTTGGCGGCCGGCAACGCCAAGCCGGTCGCTAGGCGCGCGACTCCAAACGGGCGGGCGGCGGTCGGGCTCGGTGGCAGCGGGCCGGCTCGGGCGATTGAAACGCGTCGAGGGCCGGGCCGGGCGCCTCCCGGCCCGGCCCGGCTCGGGTGCCAGTAGGCGGCGCGGAAATTGCTGAGGGCTTGGTTGAAGCGGGCGGTGCGCAAGGGCGCTGGCGGCGAGCGGGCGCCTGAAACCCGGGTCGCTCTGTCCCCTTGCATGGTTTAATGGCGCCCAGTCGGGCGAGCGCCCATGTCCGTGCCGCCATGCCCGATCGATCCGTCATTACCCGTTCTTCCCGGAGCCTGCCCCGTGCCTGCCGAATCCTCAGCCCAAGCCGCGATCGTCTGGTTTCGCGACGACCTGCGTGTTACCGACAACCCGGCGCTCGCGCGCGCCGCCGAATCGGGCCGGCCTTTCGTCTGCGTCTACGTGCTGGAGCGCGAGGGTACGCGCCCGCTGGGCGGCGCGGCGCGGTGGTGGCTCGACGGCGCGCTGCGTTCGCTCGACGCGAGCCTGGCCGGGCACGGCGGGCGCCTGCTGGTGCTGGAGGGCGACGAGCGCGAGACCATCGCCGCGCTCGCCGAGGAACTCGATGCCGGCGCGGTCTACTGGAACCGCCGCTACGACGGCATCGCGCGCGAGACCGACGGCGCGCTCAAGCGCTCGCTGAAGGAGGCCGGCATCGAGGCCGAGAGCTTCAACGGCGCGCTGCTGCGCGAGCCCTGGGAGCTGCAGACCGGCAGCGGCGGCGCGTTCCAGGTGTTCACCGCCTATTGGCGCGCCGCGCTCAAGAGCGGCGACGTGAGCGCGCCGCTGGCCGAGCCCTCGACCTGGCGCTTCCACGCGCTGCCGGCCTCGCTCGCGCGCCGCGCGTTGAAGATCGACGCGCTCGGCCTGCTGCCGACGCGCCCCGACTGGGCCGGCGGCCTGCGCGAAGCCTGGGTGCCGACGGAGGAGGCCGCGCTCGAACTGCTCGAACGCTTCCTCGACAAGAAGATCCGCGGCTACGGCGAGGCGCGCGACCGGCCCGACCGGCCGGCGACCAGCCGCCTGTCGCCCTACCTGCGCTTCGGCCAGTTGTCGGCGCGGCAGGTCTGGCACGCGGCGATGGCGGCGGCGCGCGAGGGCGGGGCGGCGGTGGCGGCCGACATCGAGAAATTCGTCAGCGAGCTGGGCTGGCGCGAGTTCGACACCAGCCTGCTCTACCACTTCCCCGAACTGCCGACGCGCAACTACCGCGAGCGTTTCGACGCGATGCCCTGGCGCGACGACGAGGCCGGCTTCACCGCCTGGTGCCGCGGCCGCACCGGTTATCCGCTGGTCGACGCCGGCATGCGCGAGCTGTGGACCACGGGCTGGATGCACAACCGCGTGCGGATGGTGGTCGCCTCCTTCCTGATCAAGCACCTGCTGATCGACTGGCGCGCGGGCGAGCGCTGGTTCTGGGACACGCTGGTCGATGCCGACATCGCCAACAACTCGGCGAACTGGCAGTGGGTGGCCGGCTGCGGCGCCGATGCGGCGCCGTATTTCCGCATCTTCAATCCGGTCACGCAGGGGCGCAAGTTCGATCCCGAGGGCGATTACGTGCGGCGCTGGGTGCCCGAATTGGCACGCCTGCCTGCCGATGCGATCCACGAGCCCTGGCGCGCCAAGCCGATCGTGCTGGAGGCCGCCGGCGTGGTGCTCGGCCAAACCTATCCCGAGCCGATCGTCGATCACGACGCGGCGCGCCAGCGGGCGCTGGGCGCGCTGGAACTGACCAAGCGCTGAGCGCGGCGGCGGTGCCGCGCGGCTCGCGCTTCGCTGCAGCCTGGCCGGGGCTTGTGGCACAGTGGCCGCTGCCGCTGCCGCTGCCGCTGCCGCTGCCGCTGCGACCGGCGCATCGGGCGCGACGGCCCGCGCGGGCGCCCGCCGGGTGTCGCGGCGCGATACCGATCGAGGGAGACGCGACCATGAGCGAGGTTCCGCCGAGCCTGCCGCTGCCGCCCGAGCCGTTCTCGGTGCAGGCCGCCGACGGCTTCGTGCTGCACGGCCATCAATGGCGCCATCGCGCCGTCGATGCGACGCGCCCGGTGGTCGTGATCCAGTGCGCCACGGCGGTGCGCTGCCGCTATTACTTCCGCTTCGCCACCTGGCTGTTCGCCCAGGGTTTCGACGCGCTGGTCTACGACTATCGCGGCATCGGCGAGTCGCGCCCCGCCTCGCTGCGAGACCTGCGCGCCAACTGGCTCGACTGGGGGCGGCTCGACAGCGAGGCGATCCTGCAATACGTGGCGCGCAGCTTCCCCTGGCAGCCGGTCGACCTGGTCGCGCACAGCATCGGCGGCTTCACCTGCGGGCTGGCCGCCTCGAACGGCATGATCCGGCGCGCCGTGACGGTCGGCGCGCAGACCGCGCACTGGCGCGACTACGGCAAGTGGACGCGCACCCGGATGCGGCTCAAGTGGCACCTGGTCATGCCGCTGCTCAGCCGGCTGTTCGGCTATTTCCCGGCGAGCCGGCTCGGCTGGATGGAGGACGTGCCTCGCGGCGTGGCGCTGTCGTGGAGCCGTAGCCGGCCGCGCTTCGAGGACACGTACACGCGCTCCCCGATCCTGGAGACGCCCGAGGAGCGGCGCGCCATGGTGGCGCGCTTCACGCGCTTCACGGCGCCGCTGCTGGCGATCAGCATCGACGACGATCCCTTCGGCACGGTTGCCGCCACCGAGCGGCTGCTCGGCTACTACGTGGCCAGCCCGATCACGCATCTGCACATCGCGCCGCGGCGCATCGGGGTCGAGGCGATCGGGCATTTCGCGTTTTTCCACAGCCGCTTCGAGGCGACGCTGTGGCCGATCGTGCTGCGCTGGCTGCGCGAGGCGGCCCTGCCTGACGAGCCGCCGGGCGAAGTGCTGCGCCGCCCGGCGAGCCCGGGCGGCACGGCCGCGTATTCGCCCGGCGCAATCCGGTAAGATCGGCGGCTTCTTTCCCTGATCCGGCCGCGCGCCGGCTTCCCGCCCATGGCCATCGCTTTCGAGACCGCTTCCCCCTCGCCCCAGGCTTCGGCGCTCGCGCCGCATCGGCTGGTATCGCTCGCGGTGCCCGAGGCGGCGGCGCGCGCGGGCGTGCGGCTGTGGCGAGTCGATTTCGCGTTCGGCACGCCGCTCGACGCGCCGGCCTACGCGTCGCTGGATGCGGCCGAGCGAGCCCGCGCCGCGCGCTTCCTGCGCGCCGAGGACGCCACGCGCAGCGCGGCCACGCGCGCGGCCCTGCGCGAGGTGCTCGGCGCCGCGCTCGGCGTGGCGCCGGCCGCGCTGCGTTTCGCCACCGGCGAGGCGGGGCGCCCTTCGCTGGTGGCGGATTGCGCGCCGGGCGCCGCCGCGCTCGATTTCAATGTCTCGCATTCGGGCAGCCACGCGTTGATCGCCTGGAGCGCGTCGACCCGCGTCGGCGTCGATGTCGAGGCGCCGCGCGAGGGTTTCGACTGGACGCCGCTGGGCCAGTCGGTGTTCGCGCCGGCCGACGAGGCCGCCGTGCTGGCTTGCGCGCCGGCCGGGCGGCGCGATGCCTTCTACCGTGTCTGGACCGCCAAGGAGGCGCTGCTGAAGGTGCTCGGCGTCGGCATCGCGGGCGGGCTCGAGGCGTTCTCGGTGCTCGATCCGCGGCGGCCCGGCGAACTGGTGCCCTGCGTGGTGGATTCGTCCGCGCCGGCCAGCGGCGTGGCGGTCTATACCGCCGCCTGGGTGGACGCGGCGCCGGGACATCCGGCCTGCCTTGCCTGGCGTCCGCTCGCGGGCGAATAAGACGAATAGGGCGAATAGGACGAATAGGGCGCCGGCCGGTTTGGCGCGGCTGCCGGCTCGACGGCTGGCGCGGCGCGCCGTCGATTCGCCCGCGCCGGGCTTCCGGTTCGATTTCCAATCCGCTGTCCTCCCGTCGCGTTCCCGGCGCTGCCTCGCGAGCCGCTGGCGCCGTGATGCTTCGTCGCGCCTGAGCTGGCGAGGCTGCCGTCCGGCAGTCCGCCGAGGCTCGTGACCTGCCGTTCCATCTTTCCCCGAGGCCTTTCCCCGCCGGGCGCCAAGCTACCGCGCGCCGCGTTTTCGCGTGCATGGCCCGGGGTGTCCGCGCCCATCCCGCCCCGTATGCGGCGCTAGGGAAATCCCTGAGCGCCGAATTTTGAAAACGGGTTGTCTATACAAGTCGGCGCATCTACACTGCTGAGCACCTAACTTGTATAGACAGGACGCCCTTATGATCACCTTGACCCCCGGCCATCTGACGCTCGCCCAACTTCGCTCGATCGCACGCGAGCCGGTCAAGATCGAGCTCGATCCGGCCAGCTTCGCCGCCATCGACCGCGGCGCGCAGGCGGTGGCCGACATCGCGGCCAAGGGCGAGCCGGCCTACGGCATCAACACCGGCTTCGGTCGTCTTGCCAGCACCCATATCCCGCACGACCAGCTCGAACTGCTGCAGAAGAACTTGGTGCTCTCGCACGCGGTCGGCGTGGGCGAGCCGATGAAGCTGCCGGTGGTGCGCCTGCTGATCGCGCTGAAGCTGTCGAGCCTCGGGCGCGGCCATTCGGGCATCCGCCGCGAGGTGATGAATGCGCTCGTCACGCTGTTCAACGCCGACGTGCTGCCGCTGATCCCGGTCAAGGGCTCGGTGGGCGCCTCGGGCGATCTGGCGCCGCTGGCCCATATGTCGGCCACCCTGCTGGGCATCGGCGAGGTGTTCATCCGCGGCGAACGCGCCAGCGCGGCCGACGGCCTGCGCTCGGTCGGCCTCGCGCCGCTCACGCTGCAGGCCAAGGAAGGCCTGGCCCTGCTCAACGGCACCCAGGCCTCGACGGCGCTGGCCCTCGACAACCTGTTCGCGATCGAGGATCTCTACCGCAGCGCGCTGGTGGCGGGCGCGCTGTCGGTCGACGCGGCGGCCGGCTCGGTCAAGCCCTTCGACGCGCGCATCCACGAACTGCGCGGCCATCGCGGCCAGATCGAGGCGGCCGCGGCCTATCGCGGCCTGCTCGAGGGCTCGAAGATCAACGTCTCGCACCAGGATTGCGACAAGGTGCAGGACCCGTACAGCCTGCGCTGCCAGCCGCAGGTGATGGGCGCCTGCCTGGACCAGATGCGCCACGCGGCCGAGGTGCTGCTGATCGAGGCGAACGCCGTCTCGGACAACCCGCTGATCTTCCCGGACACGGGCGAGGTGCTGTCGGGCGGCAACTTCCACGCCGAGCCGGTGGCCTTCGCGGCCGACAACCTGGCGCTGGCCGCCTCGGAAATCGGCGCGCTGGCCGAGCGCCGCATCGCGCTCCTGATCGACGCCACGCTGTCGGGCCTGCCGCCCTTCCTCGTCAAGGACGGCGGCGTGAACTCGGGCTTCATGATCGCGCACGTGACGGCCGCCGCGCTGGCCTCCGAGAACAAGACGCTGGCGCATCCGGCCTCGGTCGATTCGCTGCCCACCTCGGCCAACCAGGAAGACCACGTCTCGATGGCGACCTTCGCGGCGCGCAAGCTCGGCGACATCGCCGAGAACGTCGCCGCGATCATCGCGATCGAGCTGCTGGCCGCCGCGCAGGGCGTGGACCTGCGCCAGCCGCACGCGACCAGCCCCAAGCTGCAGGAAGCGATGGCCACCATCCGCGAGCGCGTGCCGCACTACGACCTGGACCGCTACTTCGCGCCCGACATCGCCGTGATCACCGAGCAGGTGCGTGCCGGCGCGTTCGCCCGGCTGAGCCCGCTGTCCTTCGTCTCGGAGCAGTGATGCGATGAGCACGCCGGCCTACCAGGAGATCAAGGACTTCATCCTCGCGCGGATCCACGCGGGCGAGTGGGCCGAAGGCGACCTGGTGCCGTCGGAGAACGAGCTGGCGCGCGACTTCAAGGTGGCGCGCATGACGGTGAACCGCGCGCTGCGCGAGCTGACGGCCGAGCAGGTCCTCACCCGCGTGCAGGGCGCCGGCACCTTCGTGGCGCGGCCGAAGTACGAGTCGACCCTGGTGGCGATCCGCAGCATCTCGGACGAGATCGCGGCGCGCGGCCATCGCTACCATGGCCAGGTGCTCGAACTCCTCACCCTCGAGGCCGACGAGGCACTGGCCGACGAGCTGCAGGTGGCGGTGGGCGCGAGTCTGTTCCTGTCGACCATGCTGCATTTCGAGAACGACGAGCCGGTCCAGCTCGAGCAGCGCTGGGTCAATCCGGCCGTGGCCGGCGCGTATGCGCAGCAGGATTTCACGGCCGTCACGCCGGCGCAGTACCTGATGCGCGTCGCGCCGCTGCAGCGCGTCGAGTACCGCATCGAGGCGGCCGCGCCCGATCGCGAGATGCGCGAGCGGCTCGCGATGGGCGAGGCCGAGCCCTGCCTGGTGCTGCATCGGCGCACCTGGTCGCAGGGCGTGGTGGCCTCGATCGCGAACCTCTGGCACCCGGGCAGCCGTTATCGCTTCACCGGCCATTTCTGAACCGCAACCGCGCGGCCGCGCCAGGCGCCGAACCGCGCAGCCCTTTGCATCCATTCCTTTGTAGGGAGCCGTCGACATGAACCATCCCAAGCACATCGATCCGCGTCTCGATCCGACGCGCGTGATCCGCGCGCCGCGCGGCAGCGAGAAAACCTGCAAGACCTGGCTCGCCGAGGCGGCGTACCGGATGATCCAGAACAATCTCGATCCCGAGGTGGCCGAGCATCCGCATGCGCTGGTGGTCTATGGCGGCATCGGGCGCGC
>NZ_VIUM01000041.1:0-16679 GCF_007828315.1 Burkholderia sp. SJZ089
CGATGATAGTGCGGATTGCCCGTGTGAAAGTAGGTAATCGTCAGGCTTCCCTCATGACAACCCCCGTTGCCCCAGGCAGCGGGGGTTTTGTCTTTCCGGCCGCCAGAAAATCAAGCGGCAATACTTCCCAACATCTCCTGCAGCGCTTCGTGCAGTGCTCGTAATGCAGCATCGCGCGCCCGTTTCCCGTATCTCAATGCGTGGACGACGTCCGGCAGCGGAAAGCGGCGCTCCAGTTCAGCTGCCGTCATCACATCGTTGCTGATCGCCCGGTCGTTCAGGATGCCGAAACCGAGCCCCGATCCGATCGCGCTCTGTATGCCGGCAAGCGATGGCGTTTCCGCCACGATGCGATGATCCATGCCGGCCTCGCGCAAGGTCGCCTGGGCCAACCAGCCGTAATGGCATCCCGTGCCGAACGTCACCAGCGGAATCGACTTGGCGACTGCCAAGGGTGTGGCCGCCGAGGTGCACCAATGCAGCGACTCGCGCCAAAGCGGCGTATCAGCGCTGGTGATGCGATCGACATAATCCTGGTGCACGGCAAGATCGAGCGTGTCCTGCGCCAGCGCGTCCCGTAGCACCGGGCTCTGCATCACGCTGAGCTGCACCGTGGTACGCGGATGTCGGCGCGAAAACTCCGCGAGCAAGGGCGCGATCCGATCCAGCCCGACCTGCTCCGGCACACCAAGACGAACACGCCCCTTCAGCCTCGACGGCGCGAAATAGGCGAGCGCATCGTCATGTGCGTCGAGAATGCGGCGAGCGTGAGCAAGCAGCGCCTCGCCATCGGCCGTCGCGACCAGCCGGCGCCCGTCCCTGCGCAGCAGCGTCCTGCCGAGCTGCGCCTCGAGGCGCTTGATCTTCCAGCTCACGGCGGATTGGCTCAGGTTCAGGCGATCCGCGGCGGCCGTCGCGCTGCCGGTATCCACCACCGTGCGCAAGGTCCGTAGCGTATCGATCGACAGACGCTGGTTCGGAGCACTCATCTCGACGGATCCATGACAAAAGTTGCGATTTATTCATAGTAGATGTCATTGGCGTCATTTGCAGGGCCTCCATAGACTGGATCGACAGTTGCCAATCAAGGAGATCCACGATGACATCCCCCTGGAACCTGGCCCGCGCCGATGTCCTGATCGACGGCCGTCGAATTGCCACCGGCCATGTCGGCGAAGGGCCGCCCCTGGTGCTGGTCCATGGCACGCCCGCGCATTCGATCGTCTGGCGCAAGGTGATTCCCGCCTGTCGCGATGCGGGGTTCAGCGTTCACTGGTTCGACCTGCTTGGCTTCGGTGAATCCGAATGTCCGGTCGACGCGGACACGTCGGTGGCCGAGCAGGCACGCTTGCTCCAGCGCCTGCTCGAGCATTGGTCGCTCGACGCGGTGCATCTCGTCGGTCACGATATCGGCGGTGTCGCCGCGCTGCTGTATGCGATGAACGCCGGCGAGCGCTTACGCTCCCTGACGATCGCCGATGCGCCGGGCTACGATTCCTGGCCGTCGCCGACCTGGCGCGAGTTCCGCGATGATTACCAGGGTTTCGCGCGAGTCGATGCCGAGCGTCATCGCGAGCTGATGACACGGCAATTGAAGATGGCAGTGCACGACAAGTCGCGCATGACAGGTGAATTGCTGGCGTGCTACCTGAAGCCAATCAGCGGCGTGATTGGCCAGAGCGGGTTCTATCGCAACCAGGTCGCTCACTACGACTCCCGCTACACCGCGGATTTCGGCGAACGCTTGCCGAAGCTCGCCTTGCCCGTGCAGATCCTGTGGGGCGCGCAAGACGAATGGCAAGCACTCGACTACGCCTATCGCCTGCAATCGGACATTCCGGGCGCGGTGCTGAACGTGCTCGATGCTTGCGGGCATTTCCTGATGGAGGACGACCCGTCGGGCGTGGCCCGGCATATCGTCGACTTCGCCAACTCGCATCGGCCGGGATCCTGACCGCGGTTCCGCGTCGATCGACTCGCCAGCAGGGATGCGATGGCGGCGCAACCGCTCGCGCGCCATCGCATCGTGCCAGCGCTCAATCCCTCAATTGCCTGACCGCGTCACACGCCAGACCGCGTCGCCGACATCGTCGGCGATGATCAGGCCGCCGTCGCCATCCTGCGTGACGCCCACCGGCGCGCCGTACAACTGCTTTTCATCGTCGGACGCGAAGCCCGTGACCACCGGCTTCGGCGTGCCGCTCGGCTTGCCGTTCTCGAAGGGCACGTAGACGACCGCGTAACCGCTCAGCGGCGAGCGATCCCAACTGCCGTGCTCGCCGATGAAGGCGCCGCCGCGATACTCGGCCGGCAGGTTGTTGCCGGTATAGAACCACAGGCCGAGCGGGGCGACGTGCGAGCCGATCGCGTAGTCGGGGCTGATCGCTTTCGCGACCAGGTCCGGGCGCTGCTGCTTCACGCGCGAGTCGACGTGCTGCCCGTAATAACTGTAGGGCCAGCCATAGAAGCCGCCATCCTGGATCGAGGTCAGGTAATCCGGCACCAGGTCGGCACCGATTTCGTCGCGCTCGTTCGCGATCGCCCACAGCTTGCCGGTCTTCGGCTCCCATTGCAGGCCGGTCGGATTGCGCACGCCGGATGCGTAGATGCGGCTCGCACCCGACGCGACGTCGACCTCAAGGATCACCGCGCGCCGATATTCGACATCGAGCCCGTTCTCGCCGATATTGCTGTTCGAGCCCACGCCGACATAGAGCTTCTTGCCGTCGGGGCTCGCCAGCAGCGACTTGGTCCAGTGATGGTTGATGGTGCTGGGCAGATCGGCGAGCTCGACAGGGGGCGCGCTGATCCTGGTCTCGCCCGTCGCATACGGGAATTTCAGCAACGCATCGGTATCGGCGACATAGAGCGTATCGCCGATCAACTGCACGCCGAACGGCGAATTGAGCTTGTCGATGAGCACGTACTGATCCCATTCGCCGCTGCCGTTCGCCTTCTTGCGCAGCAGCGTGACCCGGTTGCCGCCCTTGGCGCCCTTGCCCGAGCGGCTCGTCACCATCCCGGCGATCAACTGCTTCGGCGTGGTGACGGGCTCCGTCTTCGGGCTGCTCGACTCGACCACCAGCACATCCTGGTTCGGCAGCACATAGACCTGCCGCGGGTGCTTGAGGCCGGAGGCGATCTTCTCGATCTTCAGCCCCGCCGCCACCTTGGGCGTCTGCCCGTCCTTCCAGCCTACGCCTTCGGGCACCTGCATCGGCGGCACCATGAAGTTCTGCGCGCTCGGCAGCGGCGGATTCGAGCCGGCCTGGTGCTCGGGATCGTACTTCGCCTTCTCGCTGCAGGCACTGAACAGCATCGCGACGGCGATCGTGAGGACGCCTCCCCAAAGCGGCTTATTCATGGCTGCCTCCCTTCGCGACGAACTTGTTGCCGGCGAGCATCCACTGCGCGATGCCGAGCAGCGCGACCGTGATCACCGAGAGGATCACGTTCTCGGGGACGATCGCGTAGGCGTCGCGGCTGTGCACGAAGGCATTGAGGATCGCCGCGATGATGCCGACCAGGTTCAGCCAGAAGTCGAGGCGCTCGACGGGCAGCACTGCCTGGCGCGAAGCAAACCACACATGGCCGAGGTTGAGAAGGCGCGGAATGATCGCGATCACGAGCCCGATGGTGACGAGCCAGGCCGCGCTCTTTGCCCAAAGCACATTGGCGGTGTTGGCGTAGAGGATGTCGAAGATCAGCGTACCGACGAACAGGCCATACGGTATGGGGTTGAGCAGATCGAAAAGCGCGGTCGCGAATCTCGATCGATATCTCGGGCTGGCTGGAGTCATGAATGGATCCTTGTTTCTGAGTGGAAAGATGTGGCTGGCAACACGCGGACGACATCGGGCGATGTGTCCGTCCCACCGGCGTCGCTGGAATCGCGGCGCCTTCAGCTCTCAGGCAATCAAACGGCAAGGCTGCAACTGCACCACCCGCCGCGCTGGTATTTCCTCATTGCAAGCCCGCTGGATTGGATATGCATAGAGGGATATAGCGCTTCGGTCAGACAAATATAGACGAGACTGCGCCATCGCGTATCGAGCCGAAGCGCGCCCGCCGGCGGATTTCGCCGGAAAAATCTTTTTGTGAGCAAGACTAAGGAACGCGCGACTGGTGAAATTCCACGTCTTCGATGCATACTGCTCAACAGACGAGTTTCGATGCGCGCGCAACGGTTTTGCCTAATCCTCGCCAGTCAAGGGCGAACGATTTTAATGAATATAGCGCTCGACCGTTTTCGGCATGCCCTTATGAAAACCATTCATCAATCTCTGTGCGATGATTGGCGGTCGAGTCGCAGCCCCTTGCGACATCGCCGGTGCGAGGGCATCGGCAGGCTTGATCGGAGCGACATCGAATGCCCACGCTCGAGAACATGCGCCTGTTCGTGAAGGTCGTCGAGACAGGCAGTTTCACCAAGGCCGCCCAGGCCACGCATGTCGCGACACCGCAGGTCTCACGCGCCATCTCGTCTCTCGAAACCCAGCTGCGGGTGCGATTGCTGAATCGCACCACGCGCCGCATCGCCGTGACCGAAGCGGGCGAGCGCTACGTCGCGCATTGCCGCGAGATTCTCGAGCTGGTCGATCATGCCGAAGCCGAAGCGTCCGGCGCTGCCCGGTGCCCCAGCGGCCGCCTGCGGATACACGCGAGTTCCGGCTTCGGCCGGCACTATCTGCTGCCGCGGCTGGCGCGTTATCGCGAGACCTATCCCGAGGTCACGATCGACCTCACGCTCGCACAACGCATGCCCGACCTGGTCGACGAAGGTTACGACCTCGCGGTGGTGGTCGCCAGCCAGCTCGACGATTCAGCGCTGATCGCCGAGCGCATCGGCAACACCTACAGCGTGCTGTGCGCCTCGCCCGCCTATCTGCGCCGCTCGGGTGCGCCCGCAACGGTTGCCGACCTGCACGATCATGTGTGCCTGCAGTTGATGGTGCCGAATGCCTCGGCCGGAAGCTGGCAGCTCGAGGGCATGGCGTCCTCCGAATCGTTCACGCCACGTCGGCAATGGCCCTTCGTCGTCAACGTGGCCGACGCGATGGCCGATGCGCTGCGCTCGGGCATGGGCATCGGGCCGCTGCCGTTGTCGACCGCGCTCGACGGCCTGCGCGACGGCTCGCTGGTGCGCGTGCTGCCGGCCTGGCGCCTGCGCTCGCACGGCATCCATGCGCTGTATCCGTCGCGGCGCCATCTCGAGGCCAAGGTTCGCACCTTCATCGATTACCTGCGCGCGGTGGTGCCGCCGCTGCTCGAACTCGAGACGCATGCGCTGTCGACGCTGACCCAGCCGCGCGCCTCGCCCGCTTTACCTGATGACGCGCCGCGGCTCGACGCGATAGACTGCGACGCCTGATTTACCCGCTCCACGCTCCAAGCACAATCAACCCCACAAACCGGGAGCTTTCGATGACCACCCTCAATATCAATGGCGTGTCGCATACCGTCGACGCGCCCGACGACATGCCGTTGCTGTGGGTCCTGCGCGACCTGGTCGGCCTGACCGGCACCAAGTTCGGCTGCGGCATCGCCCAATGCGGCGCCTGCACGGTGCACCTCGACGGCGAGGCCGTGCGTTCCTGCGTACTGCCTGTCGCGGCCGTGGCCGGCCGCAACATCACCACCATCGAGGCGGTCGGCATGACGCCGGCCGGCGCCAAGGTCCAGGCGGCCTGGCGCAAGATCGACGTGGTCCAGTGCGGCTATTGCCAGTCGGGCCAGGTGATGGCGGCCGCCTCGCTGCTCGCCTCCAACCCGCATCCGAACGACGCCGACATCGACGCGGCGATGGCCGGCAACATCTGCCGCTGCGGCACCTATAACCGGATTCGCGCGGCGATCAAGCTGGCCGCTCAGGAGGCCTGACCATGTCCGAGGGAATCATCGAAGCGGGTCGCGCCTCCGGCAAGACGGAGCAGGCGGCCGACAGCAGCGCCGGCATCTCGCGCCGGCGCTTCTTGCAGGCGGGCTTCACGCTGGGCGCGGCGGCCGGCGGCGGCCTGCTGCTCGGTTTCGCGCTACCGGCCGCCGGCGAATCGGGCCGGCCGTCCGTGATCGGCGGCGACGCGCCCGACCAGGCGCCGGCCGGCCTGTTCGCGCCGAACGCCTTCGTGCGGATCGATCGTGCCGGGCAGGTCACGCTGGTGATGCCGAAGGTCGAGATGGGGCAGGGCGTCTATACCTCGATCCCGATGCTGATCGCCGAGGAGCTGGAAGTGCCGCTCGACAGCGTGGTGCTCGACCACGCGCCGGCCGACGCCAAGGCCTATGGCGATCCGCTGCTGGGCGGCGGCCAACTGACCGGCGGCTCGACCTCGATCCGCTACGCCTGGGAGCCGATGCGGCGCGCCGGCGCGACCGCGCGCAGCCTGCTGGTGACGGCCGCCGCGCAGCAATGGAAGGTCGATCCGGCCTCGTGCTCGGCCGCCAACGGCGCCGTGCACCACGCGGCGAGCGGCCGCCAGGCGCCTTACGGCTCGCTGGTCGACGCGGCGGCCAAGCTGCCGGTGCCGAGCCAGGTCGCGCTGAAGACGCCCGACAAGTTCACCCTGATCGGCAAGCCCGTGAAGCGGCTCGATTCGCCGGAGAAGGTCGATGGCAGCGCGCAGTTCGGGCTCGACGTGCGCCTGCCGGGCATGCTGTACGCCGCGATCGTCAACTGCCCCGTGTTCGGCGGCACCGTCGCCAGCGTCGACGACAGCGCGGCCAGGCGCGTGCCGGGCGTGCGCCAGGTGGTGCGCCTCGACAACGCGGTGGCGGTGGTCGGCGACCATACCTGGGCCGCCAAGCGCGGCGCCTCGGCGCTGGTGATCGAATGGCACGAAGGCGATGGCGCGAAGGTGTCGATGGCCGACATCGTCGGCGATCTGGCGCGTGCTTCCGAGCAGCCGGGCGCGGTGGCGCGCAACGACGGCGATGTCACCAAGGCCTTCGGCACGGCCGGCGCGCGCATCGACTCGATCTACCAGCAGCCCTTCCTCGCGCACGCCACCATGGAGCCGGTCAACTGCACCGTGCAGGTGACCGGATCAAGTTGCGAGATCTGGGTCGGCACCCAGGTGCCGGGCTTCGCGATCGAGGCCGCGAAACGCGTGACGGGGCTCGACGCCAGCAAGATCACGCTGCACAACCACCTGCTCGGCGGCGGCTTCGGCCGGCGCCTCGAGACCGACATGATCGTGCAGGCGCTGAAGGTCGGCAAACAGGTGGATGCGCCCGTGAAGGTGGTCTGGACGCGCGAGGAGGACATCCGCCACGACATGTACCGGCCGTATTACTACGACCGCATCTCGGCCGGCGTCGACGCGAACGGCAAGCCGGTTGCCTGGCAGCATCGCATCGTCGGCTCCTCGATCATGGCGCGCTTCGTGCCCGGCTCGCTGAAGAACGGCGTCGATGCGGACGCTGTCGAGGTGGCCTCGGACCTGCCCTACGCGATTCCCAACCAGCGCATCGAATACGTGCGCCAGGAACCGCGCCACGTGCCGACCGCCTTCTGGCGCGGCGTGGGCCCGACGCGCAGCGCCTTCGTGGTCGAGAGCTTCGTCGACGAGCTCGCGGTGCGCGCCAAGGCCGATCCGGTCGCCTATCGCCGCTCGCTGCTGGAGCCGACGCCGCGCGCGCGCAACGTGCTCGACATCGTCGCTCGCGAATCGGGCTGGGGGCAGTCGCTGCCGGCCGGCCAGGGCCGTGGCGTATCGGTGCTGCACGCGTTCGGCAGCTTCTTCAGCATGGTCGCCGACGTGAGCGTCGAGAACGGCGAGGTGCGCGTGAACCGCGTGGTCTGCGCGGTCGATTGCGGGATGGTGGTCAATCCCGACACGGTCGAAGCGCAGATCCAGGGCGGCATCATCTTCGGCATCACGGCCGCGCTCTATGGCGAGATCACGATCCGCGACGGCCGCGTCGAGCAGAGCAACTTCACCGACTACCGGATGCTGCGCATCAACCAGACGCCGCGCATCGACGTGCATATCGTCAAGAGCGCGGAGGCGCCGGGAGGGATCGGCGAGCCGGGCACCTCGGCGATCGCGGCTGCCCTGTCGAACGCGATCCACGCGGCCACGGGACGACGGCTCTACCAGATGCCGGTCGGCAACCAACTGAAGCAGAAGACGGCATGAGGAGGCCAGCAATGAGGATTTCGAACCGATTGCGCCGCCTGTTCGGCGTTGCCGCGCTGGGCGGCCTGGGTCTGTGGGCCGGCGCCGCCGCGGCGGCCGATGCCCCAGCCAACGCCGGCAATGCCGACGCGGCCCTGGTCGCGCGCGGCGAATACCTGGCGCGCGCCGGCGACTGCATCGCCTGCCATACGGCGCCGCATGGCAAGCCGTTCGCGGGCGGCCTGAAGATGACCACGCCGATGGGGGCGATCTACACCACCAACATCACGCCGGACGCGAACCACGGCATCGGCGGCTACAGCGAGGCCGACTTCGCGCGCGCCCTGCGCGAGGGCGTGGCCAAGGACGGCCACAACCTCTACCCGGCAATGCCGTATCCGTCCTACGCCAAGGTCAGCGACGACGACGTGCGTGCGATGTACGCCTACTTCATGCATGGCGTGGCGCCCGTCGCGCAGGCGAACCAGGCCTCCGACATTCCCTGGCCGCTCAACATGCGCTGGCCGCTCAAGCTCTGGAACCTGGTGTTCCTCGATACCGCGCGCTACCAGTCGAAGTCGGACAAGGATGCCGCCTGGAATCGCGGCGCCTACCTGGTGCAGGGGCTCGGCCATTGCGGCTCGTGCCACACGCCGCGCGGCGTCGGCTTCCAGGAGAAGGCGCTCGACGAGAGCGGCGGCGCGTACCTGACGGGCGGCCTGCTCGACAACTGGTTCGCCTCCAACCTGACCGGCGAGAGCAATACCGGCCTGGGCCGCTGGAGCGAGGCCGAGCTCACGCAGTTCCTGAAGACCGGGGCCAACGCGCACGCCAGCGCCTTCGGCGCGATGACGGACGTGATCAACCACAGCACGCAGTACCTCAGCGACGAGGACCTGGGGGCGATTTCGCGCTACCTGAAATCGCTGCCGGCGGCGGGCGGCACCGGCGCGCCGCCGTATCGCTACGATCCGCAGCGCACCGTAGCCGCGCTCAAGCGGCCGGCGGGCGACCCGGGCGCGGCGGTCTACGCGGCCTACTGCATGCACTGCCACGGCACCGACGGCAAGGCCTTCGCCCCGCTGCTCGCGCCGCTGGCCGGCAACCCGAACCTGCTCGAGCACAATCCAGCCTCGCTGATCAACGTGACGCTGAACGGCACGGGCGACCTGGTGATCGCCGGCATCCCGGCCGCCTATCCGATGCCGCAGTTCGCCGACCAGCTCGACGACAAGCAGATCGCCGACGTGCTGACCTTCATCCGCGCGGGCTGGAACAACAACGCGCCGGCGGTGACGGCCGACGAGGTGGCCAAGCTGCGCGCCGCGACGGCGGGAGGGCACTGATGGACAGCGTCGATCTCGACGTGCTGCGCACCAGCACCCGCTGGCTCGCGGCCGGCCGGCGCGTGCTGCTGGCGACGGTGGTGCGCACGTGGGGATCGTCGCCGCGGCCGGTCGGCGCGCTGCTCGCGCTGCGCGACGACGGCCTCGCGGTCGGCTCGGTATCGGGCGGCTGCATCGAGGACGACCTGGTGGCGCGCGTGCGCGAGGCCGGCATCGCGCCCGATGCGCGCCCGGAGACGATCCGCTACGGCATCAGCGCCGACGAGGCGCATCGCTTCGGGCTGCCCTGCGGCGGCACGCTCGAGCTGGTGCTGGAGCCGTTGACACCAGCCAGCGGCATCGCCGAACTCTGCGAGGCGATTGACGCGGGCCGGCTGGTGGCGCGCACCCTGTCGCTGGCCAGCGGCGAGGCCACGCTCGACGAGGCGACACCGGCCGACGGCCTGGTGTTCAACGGCGCGCATCTGCGCACGGTGCATGGCCCGCGCTATCGGTTGCTGGTGATCGGCGCGGGGCAACTGTCGCGCTACCTGTGCCGGATCGCCACCGGCCTCGATTACCAAGTGACGGTCTGCGATCCGCGCGAGGAGCATGTCGATACCTGGGACGTGCCCGGCGTGCGCCTGGAGCGCGCCATGCCCGACGACACGGTGCTGGCGATGCGGCTCGACGCGCGCTCGGCCGTGATCGCGCTGACCCACGATCCCAAGCTCGACGATCTCGCGCTGATGGAGGCGCTCAAGACGCCGGCCTTCTACGTGGGCGCGCTGGGCTCGCGGCGCAACAACGCGGCGCGGCGCGAGCGGCTCGCGCAGTTCGATCTCGACGCGGCGCAGCTCGCCCGCCTGCACGGCCCGGCGGGCCTCTATATCGGCAGCCGCACGCCGCCCGAGATCGCGGTCTCTATCCTGGCCGAGATCACCGCGGTGAAGAACGGCGTGGCGATTCCACAGACCATGACGATTGCGGCCGCGAAGGACGAAGCGATGTCGTGAAAACCGAAGCGCCGCCGCTTTGGAGGCGCATGCAACCTTCAGGGTCCCCAAGCGATTGGCGGGCGCTCCGGTTGGCCGGGGCGCCTGTCCGGCCTCGATTCAATCGCGATGCCGCAAGGCGTCGATCACCAGCGACAGCGCCCGCGACGATTGCCGGCGGCTCGGGTAGTAGGCGTGGTAGCCGGGGAAGGTCGCGCCCCATTCCTTCAGCACGCACTTGAGGCGCCCGGCGCGCACCTGCGGCATCAACTGGTCCTCGGGCAGGTAGACCAGTCCGTAACCTTCCAGTGCGGCGGCCAGCATCTGCGGCGTGCTGTTGAAGATCAGCTGCCCGTCCACGCGCACCAGCAGGTCGTGCTTGCCCTTCCTGAGCTCCCACGCGTAGAGGCTGCCGCGTGTGGGCAGCCGCAGGTTGATGCAGGCATGATCGAGCAGGTCCTGCGGGGATTTCGGCGCCGGGTGGCGCGCGAAGTATTCGGGCGAGCCGGCGATCATCATGCGCACGTCGGGGCCGATCCGCACCGCGATCATGTCGTTGGCCACCTGGTCGCCGAAGCGCACGCCGATGTCGTAGCGCTGCGCCACGATGTCGGACAGGTTGTAGTCGATCGACATCTCGATCTTGAGGCCGGGATAATCGGCCAGCAGCGGCTTCAGGCGCGGCCAGAGGATGGTCTCGACCGGATGGTCGGTGGCGGTGATGCGGATCAGGCCGACCGGCTTGTCGCGCAGTTCGGACAGCGCGTTGAGCTCCGATTCGATCTCGTCGAAGCGCGGCCCGGCCACCTGCATCAGCCGCTCGCCGGCCTCGGTGGTGGCGACGCTGCGCGTGGTGCGCGTGAGCAGCCGCACGCCGAGTCGCGTCTCCAGCCCGCGGATGGTGTGGCTCAATGCCGACTGCGAAACGCCGAGCTGCGAGGCCGCCTTGGTGAAGCTGCGTTCGCGCGCGACGGCGAGAAAGGCCAGGAGATCACTGAAATTGTCGCGTGCCATTGAATCCGCCGCGCAAGCGCGGACATCAAAACGAGATAAAGAAGGCGCATCCTATCACCGGCCGAAAATCCGCGTGCGGCGTGGCTTCTGCCCGCGCTGGCGCGGTTTGGCGGGCTCGCGCGGCTAGCCGATTCATGAATGGCGTTCATAAGGCCATGCCGGCCTGGGCCGCTAATCAAACAATGGCGTGGCTGTTACATTGCGATTCCCCGGCAGCGGAACGCGACTGCCGGCGCGCGGCGCAATCGGGCGCCGCCGATCCACGCAGCGTCCATCATCAAGATCGCGGTCCACGGACCGGCGATGTCCAGATCAGGAGCAAGCGCCGCAAGGCGCGGGAGACGGGGGCCATTCCCGGCCCCGGGCGGCAGGTTCGCGATACGCGGCCGCCGTGACGGACCTGGCTGACGCCATCACGGACATTTGTCCGTCCTGGCGGCCGAGCCGATGCTTTCTGGAGTCGAAAAACCATGAAGTCGAAATGGATAGCCGCGCTGGCCGCGGCCGGATGTGTCGTTCCCGCGGTGTCGTTCGCCCAGGACAATTCAGTGTTGTCGCGCGCGCAGGTCCGGGAGGAAATGGCGCGTTACGAGCAGGCTGGTTTCAACCCCGCGCGCCAGAATCCCTCGCGCTGGGTCGAGGATCTGCAAGCCGCGGCGGCCCGCGTGCATGCCGAGCGCGATGCGGTGCGCATGGCGAGCGGTGTGGCCGCGGGAAATTGATTTTTGCGTTTTGTTCAACGCAGCAATTCTTTGTTTGTGATAGTTTCCCGCACCGCCCATCAGTTTGGCGAGTCCGGATCCAGGGCAAACCGCTCGTCGTGATTCGGCAGAACGCCAGTTGAGGCCGCTCCGGGATGACTCATTCCGCTGCGAGGTCGGGCCGGGCTCCCCGGTTTCTCATGAAGTTTTCATGTCCGCGACGTGTGCTTGCGCCACATCGCGGATGTCGTCGTCGCGTCGTCTTGCCGTCACCGCCGATGCGGGGTGGCGGACGGCCGGCGTGACGCGGGCCTTTGCCGTCATCGCGGCTGCAGGCGTCAGTCGTCCCCGTGTTTGCCATCGTCCCCGGCATTGCATCGCCGGCCCGGTGTCGTTTCGTTGATTCTTATAGAGGTCGCTCCATGCGCGTCGAACGGGTTTTTTATCGCATTCTTCCTGTCGCGGCAGCCGCCGCGCTGCTCGCCGCCTGCGGAAAGCAGGACGCGGCGCCGCCGCCTTCGGTGCCGGAAGTCGGCGTCGTGACGGTCCAGCCGCAATCGGTGCCGGTCGTCACCGAGCTGCCGGGCCGCACCAATGCCTTCCTGGTCGCCCAGGTCCGCGCGCGGGTGGACGGCATCGTGCTGCGTCGCGAATTCACCGAAGGCACCGACGTCAAGGCGGGCCAGCGCCTGTACAAGATCGACCCGGCGCCCTACATCGCCGCGCTGAACAGCGCCAAGGCCACGCTCGCGCGGGCCCAGGCGAACCTCGCCTCCACCAACGCGCAGGCGGCGCGCTTCAAGGTGCTGGTGGCCGCGAACGCGGTCAGCAAGCAGGACTACGACAACGCCGTGGCCTCGGCCGGCCAGGCCGCGGCCGACGTGGCCTCGGGCAAGGCGGCGGTCGACACCGCGCAGATCAACCTGGGCTACACCGACGTGCTCTCGCCCATCACGGGCCGCATCGGCATCTCGCAGGTCACGCCGGGCGCCTACGTGCAGGCCAGCCAGGCGACGCTGATGGCGACCCTGCAGCAGCTCGACCCGATGTACGTCGACCTCACGCAATCGAGCCTGGACGGCCTCAAGCTGCGCCAGGACATCCAGAGCGGGCGCATCAAGACGAGCGGGCCGAACGCGGCCAAGGTCAAGCTGGTGCTGGAGGACGGCAAGACCTACCCGCTCGAGGGCAAGCTGCAGTTCACCGACGTGACGGTCGACCAGACCACCGGCTCGGTGACGATCCGCGCGCTGTTCCCGAACCCGAACCACGTGCTGCTGCCGGGCATGTTCGTGCGCGCGCGCATCGACGAAGGCAGCAACGACAACGCCTTCCTGGTGCCGCAGATCGGCGTGCAGCACGATCCGAAGGGCCAGGCGACCGCGCTGGTGGTCGGCCAGGACAACAAGATCGCGCCGCGCGTGCTGCAGACCTCGGGCACCTACGGCCAGAACTGGATCGTCGAGGGTGGCCTGCAGTCGGGCGACCGCGTGATCGTGCAGGGCGTGGGCAAGGTCCAGCCGGGCATGACGGTCAAGCCGGTGGCGGCGCAACTGCCGCCCGATCCGAACGCCGCGCCGGACGCGGGTGCCTCGCAGGCACCGGCCGCGTCCGCCCCGGCATCCGGCGCGTCCGATTCCGCAGCTTCCGCATCGGGCGCGTCCGCAGCGAAGTAACCAGGGGTCCTAAATGGCAAAATTCTTTATTGATCGGCCAATCTTCGCGTGGGTGATCGCGATCGTGCTGATGCTGGTCGGCGTCGCCTCGATCTTCACGCTGCCGATTTCGCAGTACCCGACGATCGCGCCGCCCGCGGTGCAGATCACGGCCAACTATCCGGGCGCTTCGGCGAAGACGGTCGAGGATACGGTCACCCAGGTGATCGAGCAGCAGATGAGCGGCCTCGACAACTTCCTGTACATGTCGTCGACCAGCGACGATTCGGGCAACGCGACGATCACCATCTCGTTCGCGCCGGGCACCAATCCCGACATTGCCCAGGTGCAGGTGCAGAACAAGCTGTCGCTGGCCACGCCGATCCTGCCGCAGGTGGTGCAGCAGCTTGGTCTGAAGGTGACCAAGTCCAGCAGCAGCTACCTGCTCTGGATCGCGTTCAACTCCGAAGACGGCAGCATGGGCCGCAACGACCTGACGAACTACGTCGCGTCGCACGTGCTCGATCCGATCAGCCGCCTGAACGGCGTCGGCCAGACCCTGCTGCTCGGCTCGCAGTACGCGATGCGGATCTGGCTCGACCCGAACAAGCTGAACAACTTCAGCCTGACGCCGGCCGACGTCTCGAACGCGATCTCCGCGCAGAACGTGCAGATCGCGGGCGGCCAGATCGGCGGCACGCCGGCCAAGGCCGGCACGGTGCTGCAGGCGACCATCACCGAGCAGACCCTGCTGCAGACGCCGGAGCAGTTCGGCAACATCCTGCTGAAGGTGAACCAGGATGGCTCGCAGGTGCGCCTGAAGGATGTCGCGCAGATCGGCCTGGGCGCGGAGAACTACAACTTCGACACCAAGTACATGGGCCAGCCGACCGCCGGCCTGGGTATCCAGCTCGCCACGGGCGCCAACGCGCTGGCCACGGCGGATGCGATCAAGGCCAAGGTGAAGGAGCTCTCGAAGTACTTCCCGCACGGCATGGTGGTGCATTACCCGTATGACACGACGCCGTTCGTGCGCCTGTCGATCGAGGAAGTGGTCAAGACGCTGCTGGAAGGCATCGTGCTGGTGTTCTTGGTGATGTACCTGTTCCTGCAGAACCTGCGCGCCACCCTGATCCCGACCATCGCGGTGCCGGTGGTGCTGCTCGGGACCTTCGCGATCATGGGCCTGGCCGGGTTCACGATCAACACGCTGTCGATGTTCGGCCTGGTGCTGGCGATCGGCCTGCTGGTGGACGATGCGATCGTGGTGGTCGAGAACGTCGAGCGGGTGATGGTCGAGGAAGGCCTGCCGCCGAAGGAAGCGACCAAGAAGGCGATGGGCCAGATCACCAGCGCGCTGGTGGGCGTGGCCCTGGTGCTGTCGGCGGTGTTCGTGCCGGTGGCCTTCTCGGGCGGCTCGGTGGGCGCGATCTACCGCCAGTTCTCGCTGACCATCGTCTCGGCGATGGTGCTGTCGGTGCTGGTGGCCCTGATCCTGACTCCGGCGCTCTGCGCGACCATCCTCAAGCCGATCGAGAAGGGTCACCACGAGGAGAAGAAGGGTTTCTTCGGCTGGTTCAACCGCAACTTCGACAAGAGCCGCGAGAAGTACCACGTGGGCGTGCACCACGTGATCAAGCGCTCGGGCCGCTGGCTGGTGATCTACCTCGCGGTGATCGTCGGCGTCGGTTTCCTGTTCGTGCGCCTGCCGAAGTCCTTCCTGCCGGATGAGGACCAGGGCTACATGTTCATGATCGTCCAGACGCCCTCGGGCTCCACCCAGGAGACCACCGCGCGCACGCTGGCCGACATCACGGACTACATGGCCAAGGAAGAGAAGAACGTGGTCGACTCGGTGTTCACCGTGAACGGCTTCAGCTTCGCCGGCCGCGGGCAGAACGCCGGCCTGGTGTTCGTCAAGCTCAGGCCCTTCGAGGAGCGCCGCAGCGCCGATCGCAAGGTGCAGGCGTTGATCAAGCGGACCTTCGGGCACTATGCCGGCTACAAGGACGGCATCGTGATTCCGTTCAATCCGCCGTCGATTCCCGAGCTGGGCACCGCCGCGGGCTTCGATTTCGAGCTGACCGACAACGGCGGCCTCGGCCACGATGCGCTGATGGCGGCGCGCAACCAGCTGCTCGGCATGGCCGCCAAGGATCCGACGCTCGCGCTGGTGCGTCCGAACGGCCTGAACGACACGCCGCAGTACAAGGTCGACATCGATCGCGAGAAGGCCAACGCGCTCGGCGTGACGGCTGCCGCGATCGACCAGACCTTCTCGATCGCCTGGGCCTCGCAGTACGTCAACAACTTCCTCGATACCGACGGTCGTATCAAGAAGGTGTACGTGCAGGCGGATTCGCCGTTCCGCGTCACGCCGGAAGACCTGGGCATCTGGTACGTGCGCAACAACGCGGGCGGGATGGTGCCGTTCAGCGCCTTTGCCACCGGCCACTGGACCTATGGTTCGCCGAAGCTGGAGCGCTACAACGGCATCTCGGCGGTGGAAATCCAGGGCCAGGCCTCGACCGGCAACTCGACCGGCCAGGCGATGGCGGCCATGCAGCGTCTCGCGGCGCAACTGCCGACCGGCATCGGCTACTCGTGGACGGGCCTGTCGTTCCAGGAAATCCAGTCGGGCTCGCAGGCGCCGATCCTTTATGCGATCTCGATCCTGGTGGTGTTCCTGTGCCTGGCGGCGCTGTACGAAAGCTGGTCGATCCCGTTCTCGGTGATCATGGTGGTGCCGCTCGGCGTGATCGGGGCGCTGCTGGCCTCGACGCTGCGCGGTCTCGAGAACGACGTGTTCTTCCAGGTCGGCCTGCTGACCACGGTGGGCCTGTCGGCGAAGAACGCGATCCTGATCGTGGAA
>NZ_VIUM01000042.1:0-16101 GCF_007828315.1 Burkholderia sp. SJZ089
TTCACTCATACACTCTGATGCCAGCTGTCCACGTGGACACGTAGCATCAGAGTGCAGCGATTTCTACACAAGGGCGTCGTTATTCGATCGCTTACGTTTATGGTGTCTGGCAGGCCGAAGGCGGTGTCCACCACCTGGTGGCAAAAGAACTGCGAGACCGAACTGCACTGCTCGGCGGATTGCCCGTCGAGTCTCATGATTTCCACTAGGGGCAAGGAGGAGGAAGGCTGATGGACAGGGAACAGCGGGACGAGGCGTCGCGACGATGGATACGGGCGGCTGCGCAGACCGAAGAGGCGCAAGCGCTCGTCGCTCTAGGCTGGCAAGTGGTAAGCCCCTACGGCTATTCGCACCCATCCGGCTGGACGATCGAGCGATGTAGCATCAACGGCGAATGGAGAACCCTACTGTGGAACGGGCCACACATTTATGACCGTTTTGAGACCCCGCTGGCGGCCGCGGAGCATCATGCGGCGTCCGTTAAAAATCCTTCATCGGCAATTCGAGACGAACCGAAGTAAAACCGTCGCGCCCGTCCCACGGCGGCAGGTATGGTCCGGGGACGATGTCCGCCGTAGAACAGCACCTACGCGCGCGACAAACTCACGTTGACGTGTCGCTGCTCGCGGCCTTCACCGTGATCGAAACGCGGCTATGTGTTAACCGCTACAACGAAGTCCAGCACCGCAAATAGCGCACCAAACGCGATCCATGAACCGCAAATCAATTTGGCCCGCTTGGGCGCACCGCGAGCACCGAAAGCTGCGTGCGTAAGCGAGAGAGCGCCGGCACCCGCAAGGCCAAGGCGGACCGAATGTGACGCGACAACAGCACCGCCCGTCAAACTGTCCACCATTGGGCACACCAGCACTGCCAGGAGCCCAATCATCAACGAAGGAAGCCAATCCTGCCGTGCGCTCTGGCGCGAATCCGAATTTTCGTTCATTTCTGTCGTTCTAATTTACCCACCTGCCCCGCCGCGAGCCACACCGCGATAACGGCCCCGCCCAAGCTTCCGCA
Source organism: Burkholderia sp. SJZ089 (assembly GCF_007828315.1). Classification (NCBI taxonomy): domain Bacteria; kingdom Pseudomonadati; phylum Pseudomonadota; class Betaproteobacteria; order Burkholderiales; family Burkholderiaceae; genus Burkholderia; species Burkholderia sp. SJZ089. Next base: position 1,021 of record NZ_VIUM01000042.1, read on the forward strand.
CAGCGTTAGGATGCCCCCCCACGCGTCGAAACTTTGAGGCGCTGCATCCCGCCATCCCCATGAGGCCACGAGGCACGTCAGGGCGATAGTGATCCAAACTTTCATTGTGCCGCTCCTGTAATTTCCCGTCCCGTTAGCGGAACGCAACCGTTGTCGCTACAGCAACGCCATCTGTTCGCCGCCTTGCTCTCCACCAGCGGTCCTTGGATGCTCGCCTCCCCCATCTTGGGGCAACCCCACGCGTGCGCTTCGCCGGAGGCTTTCGGGACTGTCCGCCTGGCGATATTGGCTGCCCCAGGCGGGACTCAGGACCACAGTGGCAAAGAGCGCGTTAGGCCCGATCTGGATGCAAGCGACCATGCTTTCCGCTCAGTGTCGCAGGGCGATTTTCACGTTGCAGTTTTCGAGAACCGCGCGCGCATCGACGCCGGCATAAGCAGCGCGAAGCTGCGTTATGTCCGCTCCGGCCAAGACTACGGTCACACTCTGAGCGAACGATTCCTCGAACCGCTTCCGCGCATGCGCTTCGCAGCTCTCGGCGGCCCCGTCACCGGCCTGCGCAGCGACAGCAGCCGTCGCCTTCGCAGCCAGGCCAAAGGCGGCCACCGCTTCGTCCCACGCCAAGCCGGAATTCATCGCTTGCTGCACTAGCCGGTCAACGAACAGACCGATCTTTGCTTTCACTTCGCTCATACCCGTGTTCCTTTCAGTTTTTCGAGGCTGTTAGCGCGGACGTGCGCCCTGCTTGTCGATCACCCAACCGCGCTTGTCTTCCCGCGAACGCTGCAGCTCACGCATCCCCGGGAACTGCGCACGCATCATCGCACGAGCCTCACGGTCGATTCGCCACTTACGAAGCATGGGACGTGCAAACGGCCATGCGGTCAGCGCGGCAATCGCGCCCATGATGGCGACGAAAATAGTCAGTTCCATAGTTTTCCTAGGTAAATCGACTCGTTTTCTGGCCCCATCGGATATCCATCAACAAAGCCTCGGCTTCATCGAGCAGAGCGCCATCGACAGAAGGACTGGACTCAATCTCTTTGATCGCTGAGCAAACCGCATCGTGAGTGCGCTTGGCAACCTCATGCGCGGCTCTCTTCTTTCCTTTGTCGATTGCCTCGTTGTACTCTTTTGCCACTGCGTTAAGGCGTTCGCGCAATTCCATGTCATTTCCTATGTCTTGAAGCGCAGCGCTCGGCCCGCCTCGCGAATCCCTTTCCGGTAGGTTCTTACCAGCCGCCCACCAATTCGTGGCGGAGTCCAACGTGGAAACATGTTAGCCATTCACATGCCGTCTTCAGCGTTGCGAGTTCCGCTTGCAAGAGGTTATGGTCGTAACGAAAGGCTTCTACTACTTCGTCGTTGTCGTCAACGATGAAGAAAGCCTTCAAAAATCCACGCTGATCAGTTTGCCAGCTTCGGACCTCTTCCAGCGACACCGGCTTGTTATTCGACTTCGTTGAGTTGTTCTCCGTCGGATATCGAAAGAACACCCCTCGTTGGTCCATGGCATCAATCTCGGCTATAGCCTTGTCCAACTCTGGAGGCGGCGGCAGCCATGTGGTTTTTGCGCGCGCTTCAAGCTCTACGCGCTTCGAACTGAGTAAGTCAATGAAAGCGCGGTACAGAACACCGAGGTTATGGATGCTAGTCAACGGTTTGGCTTTCCCATCTACTTGCACTGTGGGCAGCGACTTATCTGCTACGACAAGCGACCGATGGGAGACGATAAGCACCGATTTGATGTACAGCTCTGCCGCGTGACGAAGTAAGAAACAGGTCGGAAGCTCGCGTTGAGCAATCGAGTCACGTTCTGCCCCCATGAGCGCCTCCGCACTAGCCTGGAAGGCGTGAGCCATTGCGCCAAAGCCATCGTCCGAGTGTTTGTCGTACGGAGTCAACATCCAGTGCATCATTCGCCTCGCTCTTCGTTTTCCTTGTTCATCTATGACAACCACATTCGCCCGCCGTCACGGGCATCGCGCGCGATCATCGTTTAGGCGCCGCCCTGCTCGTCGGCCGCGATGCGTCGCGATTATTTCGTTACCGAACCCAACGCATTTCACGATAGATGCTCCCAAGCAGTGCGATGGCCAGCTCGGCGTCCGCTTGGTGAGGTGCAGATGTACCTCTCTTGAGCCGTTCGACGGACTTCGCCCTAGAGTGCAGGAGAGCGATTGTCCGGGCAGAGTTGCTCAGGATAAACCTCTTCTGACCTTCGAAGTATTCGGCCAACTTCGCGAGATCCTTGCCATTCGAAACTTCAACAGTCTCAAGCGAAAGGCGTTCAGCATTTAGCGCGGCGGTCGCGGCTTCTCGACAGCGATCAATTACACTTTCGGCATCGTCGCGAAACGCAGAACTTGCCGCTTTTTCGTACTGCTCCTTGATCAAGGCTGCATGATTTTCGGGGAGCAGCGATTCGATCAGATTTGGCAAGCCACTCAGATTTGCGCGGGTTCTGAACGTTATAAGCTCTTCGCCGTTTGCCAGCCGCTCTACATCAAGAATCGTATGCACTGTCGTACGATCGCCCGATCCAAGCACCAAGACGGCATCGCTACGGTGCCGGAAGAACTCGTCCGAAGCACGCCATGATATGAATGTCGCCAGGTCTTTCGCCATCGAGCCTTGCACATCGGCTACGTGATGCACAACGCGCCACGAGGCTGGGCTTCGGTCGGCACGCAAATACAGTCGGCCGCGCCGCACGCGGGCCACTGGATCAAAAGAATCCTCCCGAAAAAGCATGGCCGCTCCGAGGAGACTTTCAGTCATCGGTCCTTGCTGCAGCCCCTGTAAATGCCCAACATGACAGGCGATGGACATGAACGGCGACGGCCATACAAGTCGTCCGTAGAGAGACAGCGAGCCCTCGTAAGCAAGTGATGTGTTTGGGTCAAAACCAATCGCAATTTGGCTCATAGGCGCACCACTTTCCTGTGTTCCGTTTTCCTGCTTCCCTACTTTGCCTGATCATCAGGGATGAATCCATTGCCATCCAACAGCGAGGCATCGATATCTTCTGCCGACTCTTCGATGATCTCGCCGGAAATCCGCCCAATCGCCTCTCGAGTTCCGCGCATCGGCCGGACCTCGTTGGAGTCGGTGGAGACATCCCACCACCTGTAGCGGTAAACGGTTGTACGTGTCATATGGGTTTTCCAGCGCCGGCCGTGCCGGCGAATTTTCCTACGCGGCGTCAGCCGAATCTTGTTCTAGATATTCAGCCTGTTTTCGGTACGAATCATCAAGATCGACGCTTGGCGAATTTGTTAGCTTGATGTATCGACCCTGGGTGTTCAGCTGCTGGGCATTCGGATCGAACCGATATATGTGGCGAAGAATGCCCTCAAGCTCGCGAATTTCGTCCTCTCTCACGTTCGGCCAGACGACAAAAATCGAGCAAGTGTCCCAGAGATCGCGCTTGTGCTTACGGTGTGCCCGCAGACGCCCCTTGATGCCGCTGGCAGACATACCGACGTATACGACATGACGATACGGAGTCTTGGGCTTCATTGATTCGATGGTACGGTACAGAACGTAGATGCCGCGCAAGCCCTTCGGAATCGAATCGATGTCATCGATCGATATCAGCTCCTTCTTTCTCTCGATAAGTCGTAGTGGCTCGAAACGGCTCGGATGTTTCGTCGATTTGGTCAAGATCGTTTTCCATTGCCGGCCGCGCCGGCGAACTATCCTCTACGTCGTGGCCGCGTCGCGGACTCGTTTTTCCAAAAGACATTGCGACACCGACACGCCGAGACTGGTCAGGCTAATCTCGAAGTGCTCGCCGCGCACAGGAGCGCCCTTGATGTCCAAAGGCCCCTTCTCCGCGCACGCTTTCGCCACCCTCAACTCTCCCGGCGTGCAGCCCCATTGTGTTTCGGGCTTCAGGTCAGGCAGCGAATCAAACGTCTCCATCAGGGCCGTCTGTGCGGGCGTGAGCTTGAGCGTCATCGCGCGAATTTCCGTTCTAGTAATCGGCGGCCATCACCACGCCGAGCACTACCGCGCAAGCGACTAGCGTGCGTCATCCTTGCCACGCGCTGCCTGCGCGGCTCGTAATACGAGCTCGACAACGTCTTCAGACCAGCGCGAGCGCGTCAGGTACGCAACATCGAATCGTTCCGGATAAGCGAGGACGAGAACGAGTTCTCCCATGAAAGGATAGGACGCCCTTGTCTCCCCCTTCTTCGCACTCTTGACGCGGCGCTCGATGTGTTCAAAGTAGGTAGGCACTACAGTCGCGTACTGGTCGAGAACCTCATCGAACTGCGTGAAAGTTGTCAGGCCCACGTGCGCCATGGCAGCCAGGAACTCCTCTGCCCGCTCGTCTGCCCGACCGCGAAGATCAAAGTCGGCACGTTTCGCAGCCGCTTGCAATACCCCACCACCTTTGGAGGTTCGAAAATGCTCGACCACAGCTGCCGGCGTCATGGGTTGTTCAACGTTGTGAATTTGCTGCATCATTATTTTCCAGTGCCGCGCGTGGCGGCGAAATTTCCTGTCTGTTTATCGACGTACGTGCGCCGACCTTGAATCTGGTGTTACCAAATGGTTTTAACGTGCGCATAGGCGCGGATTTTTTCGTCCTTGGTCACAAGCGGTACGGCGAACTTGCGGGCGGTCGCGACAATCATCCGGTCAGCCGGGTCCTTGTGAAATTCGCCCGGTAGCTCGACGGACTTGACTGCAATTTCAGGATCGACGGGGACAAGGCGCACAACCTCGATGGCCTGTACCGCGGCGAGCCAACTACCCACGTCCATCGAAAGAACAAGTTTCTCGCGCTCGACAAGCATCGCAATTTCCCATGCCGAGATTGCCGAAACGAGAATTTCCCCGCCGTTGAGTTCTCGCTTAATCGCCGCTTTAGCTTTCGTGCTCAATGCCGGATCATCCGTCACCCACCATACCAACGCGTGCGTATCCAGGACGATCACTGAGCCGCCTCCCATTCATCCTCTGCAACCGGCTCGGTCGGGTTCTCGTACCGCACAACCGACCCCCGCAGCACGTCTAGCGGATTGCGCTCCATGCTCCGGTAGGTCCGCACTTCGAGCGCGGGCTTGCCGTGGTCAGTGACGACGACACTTTCGCCCGATGCCTCAATCTGACGGAAGAATTCAAGCGCCTTCGCCTTGAATTCGGACTTCGATACCTGATTGCGTTCCATTTTTTGCCTATGGTCATTTCCCATAGGCATTATCGTAGCAAAAAATGACCACGTATAGAAGTCATTTTGGGGCGCGAGCTACCGGCGCGCCTCACACGCGGGCCTCATAGCACGTCGCAAAACATCTGTCGTAGCTTCTTAGCGGACACGTCCAGATACGGCAAAACGTGGTCAAGTTCCGCATGACCTAGAAGCTGCTGCACCGTCTCAATATCGTGCCCTTGCTCAACGAGGTTACTGGCAAACGAGCGTCGGCCCGAATGGGACGATCCACCGCGTATCCCAGCGTCCCTGTAGAGCTTTGTGACGTGGGACTGCAGGCTGTCGCACGCAGAGTAATCAACCTGCTCCCCGGCCTCATTGATGCGCCGCTTGGTGTTCATCGCAAACTTGCGGCCCTTGCCCGCAAGCACCAGGCACGTTGACGGCGCGAGTCCGCGATAGCGCTCTGCGGTTAGCTCGGTCCCCATGCCGCGCGCAATGCGATGGCTCAGATAGCACTCCAGAGCCGAAACCGTTTTCGGATGCGTGAGATAAACGCATCGCTGCCGACAGCCCTTCGTAATTGCGGCCCCGAGACTGACCTCTGAACGGATAGCGCCCGAAGGGAACAGCACGTCTTGAACCTCGATTTGAGCGATTTCGCTGACGCGCATTCCGCACGTAATGCCTAGCAGGAGAACAAGACAATCGCGCTCAGGATGGTGCGATGTTGCCGCCGTGACGGCGAGTAGATGCCGGATTTGGGCCGGTCGGAGTGTTGCAGCTCGGGCCATGCGTCCCTCTGAATGGAATCGGTTGATGACGTATTCAGAGAGAGATTTGACGAGCGTCTTTTTCAAGCCTATCACGGCTTGGCGCCTCGATTCCTCGGAAAGACCTGCCATCGCGCAGCCCCGGCCGGATGATTCCTCGGCAAGCCGGCTGTCCCGAGCGCTCACCACCGCCAGCGCTCGCCGTCGACCTCCGCCCAGGCCTCGCTGTCCGAGGTGCAGCGATGCTGCTCGGCGATCAGCGCGATCGCCACCATCAAGTCGTCCACCTGGCGATCGAACTCGTCTTCGGACTCGAACGGCACCTGCAGGACCGTGACGTCGCCCTGCCGTGCCGAAGGCGAGAAGCCGGCCAACACTTCGCGCGCAATGCGCTCGAGCGCGCGGGCCCGGCCGCGGCCGCCGTCCCGTTTCGGCGCCACGCGCAACGTCACGTGTACCGCGACGCACCGCGCGCGGACGGCCGGACCCGCACCGTGATCGGCGTCTACGGCATCCGCTTCCTCCGTCGCGACGGCCGCGGCTGGACCGGGCCCACCGGCGCCCTCGAGCGCGGCATTGAAGAACGACTCGACCGTCTGGTACTGCCTGACCGCGTCGCCCTTGGTGTAGTGCGTGGTGGTGGCCAGGCTCGCATGGCCGAGGAGCGCTTGCATGTCGCGGATATCGGCGCCGGCATCCAGCCCGTGGTTGGCGAACGTGTGGCGCAGCCAATGCGTGCTGGCGCGGCGCAGATCCTCGGCGGCCCCCGGATAGCTGCGTGCCAGCTGCTCGGCCGCGCGCGCGAAGATCTGCTTGAACAGCGAGCCGATCGTGTTCGGATGCAGCGCCGCGCCTGTGACCACGTGCGCGACGAGCGGCGTGTCGGCCGGCGCCGTCTCGAGCGCGAGCGGCTCGGCGCGCGCGCGTAGCTCCGCGCGCAGCAGATCCAGCAGCTTGGCCGGCATGGGCACCTCGCGCCGGCGCCGGCCCTTGCCGTCCACGCGCAGCACGTAGGCGTCCTCGAGCGCGCCGTCCAGTGCCTTGCGGCTCAGCTGGCCGGTGGTCGCCGCGGCGAGCTCGGCGCGCCGCAGGCCGGTCGCGTAGGCCAGCAGCAGCACGAAGGCGTCGCGCTGCATCCGAACACGATCGGCGCGCGCGGCGGCCGAGCGGTCCGGCGCGGCGCCCAGCGCCCGATCCGGTTGCCAGACGGTCTGCAGCACGTAGCGCCATTGGGCGTGCGTGAGCGTGCGGCCCGCCGTGTCGATCGGCACCGGCGCCGCGGCGGCCAGCCCGTCGAACGGATTCACGCGCAGGTATTGCTGGCGCACGAGCCAGGCGCCCATGGCGGTCAGGATGCGCCGCGCCGTGTCGCGGCTGCGCGCGGATAGCGGCCCGGCGAACGGGCGCCAGGCCGGGTCGAAGCGCTCCACCCTGCCCCGCCCGATCCAGCGCTCGGCCGGCTGCGGGTCGGCCAGGAACCGCTCCAGGTAGTCCGCCGCATCCATCGTGTTCAACGACGACAGCGGCTTGCCCTTGGCGACGATCGCCCACAGCAGCAGCCGCTCGGCCTCGCGCCGGTACGCGCGGCGGGTCGCCTCGCTGCGCGCGCCGCGGACCTCGATCCAGGCACGCACCGCCTGCAGGTCGGTGTTGAGTTCGGCCTGGTGCGCCGGCACAGGCGCCCGGTTCAGCCCGGCGGAGCCATCGAGCTCGGCCGGCACGCGCAGCGCCTCGAGCGGCGCCACGTCGGCCGGCGCGCGCGCGACGGGCCGCAGGGCCGGGTGCCCGGCCGGCAGCTGCCGGCGCGGCGTCATGGCCAGGGGCGAGAGGTACCCCAACGACTCGGCGTGCTGGTCGACGAACGCGACGATCCGCTCGGCGCCGAGGGCGCCCAACCGCGGCACCTCCGTGTACCACCGCTGGCGCCGGCGGCGGATCAGCGCCAGCAGCTGCGCGAAGGTCGCGACACCGGCGTCGGCGAGGCGCGTGACCAGGTACGGCGCCAACCAGCCGTCGAGCTCGTGGTCCGGGCGCGGCGCCTCCACCAGGGCGGCCTTCATGCGCGCCAGCGCGGCGTCCTGGCGCTCGCGCAGCCGGCGATTGCGCGCGACCTTGCGATCGATCGTGGGCGAGCGTGCCGGCGGATACGTCTCGAGGTAGAGCGTGAGCAGGTCGCGCTCGCTGTAGACGTGGTCGGGGTCGATCGCGTCCCGGAAAGCGTCGAGCGTGGGCGGCACCGCCGCCTCGCCCCCTGCACCACCGGCACCCTCGGCGCCGCCGGCGTGCGCCTCGGCCGGCAGGCTGCCGGGCTTCAGTCGCAGCAGGTGGACGGCATCCCGATCGCCCGCCCGCCGCGCGGCGATGGTGAGCGTGTCGCGCAAGGTGGCCAGCGTGCGGCGCGTGACGCGCACGTCGGTGCCAGGCGCGCCGTAGTGGGTGTGCAGCGTGCGCTCCTCGAGGCCTTCCAGGTAGGCCCGATAGAGCGCGAAGTGGGCCGGGGTGAGGCGCAGCGTGGCCCGCTGGCCGGCTGGCTTGGCGCGCGTCGCGCGGACCTGGCGCGCCTCGCCGGCACCGCTGGTGCCGCCGATATCGCCGGTACCGTCGATGGCGAGGGTCACGCGCCCCCTCCGAGGTCGACGTGACGACCTTCGCGCAGCTGCTGGGGCGGATCCGCCGCCGGCGCCGGCGCGTCGATGCCGGCGCGCCGCGCGACGGCTTGGGCGATGGCATGCGCCCGGACCATGGCGTCCATGTCGGGGTGCTCCTCCTCGTCATCCTCGGGACCACTGCCCGGCGGGACGGGACCGATATCGCGGCCACGGCGCACCGCGTCGATCAGCTGCGCGAAATCGCGCTCGCTCGAGAGGAAGGCGCAGTGGTCGACCCCGTAGGCGTTCGTCACCGACCAGCCGCCGGCGTCGGGCTCGTGCCAAAGGGTGTAGCCCTCGAAGTCAAGCGAGGCGCCGTCGCCGCTCGCCTCGTTCACCGCGCGCTCGCGGAGCGCGGCCGCACTCGGCAGCCGTGCCTCGAGGTGGGCCTGAATGTCCCGTCGCGCCTGCTGCCGGGCGTCCCACTTCTGCCTGGCCGAGACGATCCAGTCGGCCAGCTCGGCGATATCGCGCGCCTCCGGCACGTCGTCAAAGAAGCGCAGGCGAAACGCCGGATAGCGTTCGGCCACCGCGCAGATGGCGTCCACGGCGTCGTGGATGGCCCACTCGTCCTGCGCATGACAGGCGCGATCGAGATCGTCGCGCACGATCAGGCAGGCCCGCACAAAGGTCGGGCCGCCGGCCTGGGCGCCGAGCGCGAGGCGGGCCTCCTCGCCTTCCGCGTAGCCCGCCTGATAGGCGGCCCGCAGCGCCGGGAACGCGCTCACGTGGCCGCTGGCCGCCGCCAGGTCCTCGCCGGCGAGCGCGTCGTGCCGGCCGGCCTGGCGCGCGTGGGCCCGAGCCGCGATCGGCACCATCACGGGCGCGAGCGGCGGCGACGCCCAGCCGCCGCGCTCGGCGGTGTGATAGACGTCGGCGGCCAGCGCGTGGTTGACCTGCAGGCGATCACGGATCACGCGCCGCGCGATGGCCGGCGCCCGGGCTTGCGCCTCGGCCTGGCTTGGCACCGGCGGGCTCGTGCGCCCGAGGTAGTGGACCGTGAAACCGCCCGCGGCGTCACACTCGACCCAAACGGAAAATCCCTCCACCACCGCGAGCGCGCCGGATGGGCCATTCGGTTGCCAGCGTGGCGCGGGCGCGGGCGCGGCGCCGTCGATCGGCGTGGCGGGGTACAGATGAAAGTCGGACATCGGGGCTCCAGCGTCAGTGTCTCGAGGTGGGGCGTTGGCTGGCTGGCGCGTCGGCCGGGCGCGGCGCACGCGTGGACGCGCCGTACCTCGACACGCCAGGCTCAATCCCGCTTGGGCCGATAGGTTTCGCGCAACGCATCGGCGAACGCCTCCAAGGGCGACAGCGTCACGAAATCGGCATAGATCTGCGCGACGCGCAGCGGCTTTCGGCCGACGAGCAGCTGCCGCAGACGGTCGACGGCGACGCTGGTTTCCTCTGCGGACAACGACGCAGCCGTGCTGCTGAGCAGGCCGTGAAGAACCCGCCCAGCATCGCGCTCGTAGGCCGCGGCGAAGTCATAGGAATGTCCCGCCAGCTGAGCCACGCCGGCCTCGACCTTGGACATCACAGGCGCGGCGGGGGCGGTCTTCATGCCGAGCACCTGGTGCAGGGTCACGTTCAGGCTCTCGCGCAGCCAGGCCAACTGCGCGGGCGTGGCCGGCGCGCCGGGTTCGTGTCCGCGCGTGCCGTGCAGGCCGACCCACATCGCCTGCAGGTCCGCCTCGGCGATCGCATCCACCCTCATCTGCTGGCCGAGCAGCGTCAACAAGGTGGCCAGGCGATAGCGATCGTTCGGGTCGATCTCGATGCCGTCGATCGGCACGTGCAGGCCCAGCTCTTTCAGTAGGTCGTGGGGCGAGCGTTTCATGCAGCGAGCTCCGGTTGGGCCGCAAAGCGAGACGGGGTATCGCGGTGGCGTCGGCGCCTGGGCCCGGCGCCGCCGTCATCCGGCCAGCCGGGCCTACCGCGCGCGGCCATTGCGTTGCAGCCAGCGTTGGCGCCTATCGGCCGGCGAATCCAGGCGCAGGGTGAGCGTGCCGGGCCACGCGGCCAGCGCCGCGCGCAGATCCGCCTCGAGATCCGCCGTCGGGCCGCCGCGCGCCAGCTCCACCAGCTCGAAGTCACCGAGGCGCTGCAGGCCGATGCGCGTGAGGCGCCAGGTGTGGTCGTCGTAGACCTCGGCCAGGAAGCTGGTCAAGCCGATGCCCCAAATGGACACGCGCCAGGTCTGGACGACGGGACGCTGGACGTGGGCGCCGGCGGCAGCCGCCCGTGCGTTCGGTTGGGCCATAGGGATCGTCAATCGGCCGCCGCCGGGTAGACGAAGTCGGCCTCGGGCGTGAAGCCGTAGTGCGTCGGGTCGCCCGGAAACACCACGTAGCCCTCATAGCCCCCCTCTCTGAGGTGCGTCACCGCGGCTCGGGCGCTCTCGACGAGGTGATCGACGAGCATACCGGCGGCCGCGTTTGGGTCGTCGTTACTCCCACCGCGGGGGGTGACCAGCTGGGTCACGGCGTCGTTGGTGCCGACCTTGCGGCCGAAGATTTTGGGGTTCATGGCGTCGCTCCTGTCGGCCGGCGGCCGGGGTGGTGTTCGATACGGAAACCGTAGTGCCGCGCACGAATCGCGGTGCCGGCGATGTCGGGGTGGTGCGAAGGCCATAGCGCGGCGATCGGGGCCGCCTGCCCGCTCAGGCCCGTCTGGCGGGGTCCGGAGAGAGTATAGGGGAAAAGCGGCCGATCTGACCACGCGAAATCGCACAGGTGATAATAGTAGTTATCCTAAAATTTTCCATCGGTTATCTTCTAAATAATTATCCGATTTCTCCTCAAGTGATCCCGCTACTCACAAGCAGACATGTCGGTAGCTTTGCAGGCTATCGCCCCCCGATATTCGACCACCTCTCCGCCAAAGCCGACGCGCCACGTCACGCTCATCTCGAACAGAGTGCCTTTTCTTGCTGCATAGTGGTTCAAACCAATGCGCTTGAGATGCGCGCACTAAGCATCACCCAGCTTGCCTGGCTCCAGCATGTCGAGCATCGCGCGCCGTCATTGCAGCCGACTCTCGAGACCGGCAACCAAAAGCAAAATCCCCGCGGCAAAAAATCTCTGTGCGGTCCACCTCCGAAAGAGAGCCGTGGCCGAGCAACTGCCAGACGACGTCGAGCGTCATGCCGCTGGCCACCGTTTGCGTGCCGAACCCTTGCCTCCGACTATGCGAGCTTGTGCGCGCCAGCTGGCGACGCTCCAGCTCGCTCAGATCGCCCATTGTCAGTTGCAAGCGCTTGAGCACTCAAGCGGCCAGGGTCGCCACGCCACGCACCGAGTAGCCAGTCTCTTGGGCGTCCGCCTCCCCAAACTCAAACGTCGTTTGCGCCCGCAGCGTCCTCAGGATCACCAGCGCGGCAAGCGGGGCGCCGGCCGCATGTTCTCTGTCGAACTGGTGGCCGCAGTCCGCTGTAAAGCCGCTCGTCGATGTCGGACAGGTGGCCGATCGTCGGCGGGTACAGCGCGGACAGGCTCGGCTGCCGCTCGATGAGCCTCCCGATCAGAAATATGACCCGACCATTGGCGCGAGGGGTCGACGTCCGCCACACGCAGAAACGCATCGACATCGTGTGCCAGTGGCTCAGTAGACGAGCCAGCCGTCCGGTACCGCAGCACCCGTGGGCACCGGCAGGCACATCTGCGCGGCCGTGGAGATTAGTCGATGAGCATGGCGGTCATCTCAGGCGCTGTCCTCGATCGGCCGAATATCAGTCGGTGAATGACGCCGGTGGCGATGCCATGCGCCGCCAGAAACTGCTCGAGGCGCCGCACGATACTTTGCCCGAAGGACACCATCTCCAATCGCGTCCAGTCCAGCCAAGTTGCCGACCGCTCGCCGTCGTCGTTGATGCGCTCGCGTTGCTGACCGCCCTGCCGACATGATGGGTTGCCGGGTCCGGCCTGAACTCCAGATTCAGGTGATTGGCCTTGTTGGCAACATCCGCGCAGAGCAGAACGTCGGACTGCCACCGCAACGAATGGCGGTCGGCTTCAGCGACTTCCCCTTTGAGGTAGTCGGTGCGTGGTACGCGGTGGCGCAGGAATTGCACGTGATCGATCAACGGCTCGCGGACCAAGTGGCGAAGCTCGCGCTGCGCCTTGCGCAACATGGCTGCGGCGCCCGTCAGTTATGACGTCTCAGGCGTCTCGGGAAGGGGCTCTATGTGACCGACCGTCATCGGCAGCAGGCGCATCGCGTTCGCACACCAGCTCGCGCAGACGGGCGAGATTCTCGTGGAAGGTAGCACTGGCTTCCGGGTCGAATGCCTTGCTGACCTCCTCGCTCATCGCCTCAAACAAGGCGATTACGCCGCGGGCCATCGCCCGGGTCTCGGGATCCAACTCGAGGGGCGAGCGGCCGCCCGTCAGGTCGTCCACCAGCCCCTCGGTGTTGCGCAGGAGGGCTGCATAGCTGAGGCGTGGTTGATCAGTCACGGTCGGCTCCCGCAGTGCAAGGTGGAAGCAACACTATAGAGGATTCGGAGCAATAAAAAAGAGCTTCATCCGCGCTCGCTGAACGGCCCGTCGATCGATGGCGAAGCCTGCTGTTCGCGACAACCTGAAACCGACAAATTTTTCCCGCGACCTAGTGCTCGTACGACTTCAGCAACCGAAACAATTGCCGATATTACGTGCATAGATCACCACAATCAGGAAAAACTATGAGGCATTTGACCGTCGGCCAGAAGCTCGCGGGCGCGTTTGGAATCGTCATACTGATATCGCTGATCGGCAGCGCGATCTCCATCATCAACTTCCTGCGCCTGAATGATGCCAATGGATGGAACATCCACAGCTATCTCGTGCTTCGCGCTAACGACGATATGTTGACCAACATGGTCAACATGGAGACGGGCGTGCGCGGCTTCCTTGCTTCCGGGGACGACAAATTTCTCGATCCCTATCTGGCCGGCCAGCGCCAGTTCGCTAAATCGTACGAGGTCATACACGGCCTCACCTCCGACAACGCCGCCCAGCGGCAGCGCCTGGAAGAACTGCTGCAGTTGCGCAAGGAGGTCGGCGATATCGACGAAAAGCTGATCGCGCTCAGGCGCGACGTCAATGCGGGAACGCAGCCGTTGAGCGCGCTCACGGATGAATTCAAGCAGGCTAAGGACAAGCAGTTCATGGATCGCTACCGTGCGGTGGCTACCGATGTCGGCAGCGCCGAACAGACCCTGCTCGATCAGCGCTCCGGCCAGGTCGCCACGATGACCTCCTCAACCATGTTCACCTTGACGGCCGCCGGCCTGGTCACGATCACGCTCGCGATCGTGTTGGGCATCGTCATTACGCGCGGCATCCTCCGGTCGTTGGGCGGCGAGCCTGCCGCCGCCGCGAGCGTTGCCAGCCGCATCGCGCAGGGCGACCTCTCGGTGGCTGCGCCGGTTCGCGACAAGGATCGAAGCAGCCTGATGGCGTCACTGGAGGGCATGCGACAGCAGCTCGGGGGTATCATCGCGGGCATCCAAGCGTCCGCCGAATCGATCAAGTCGGCCGCGGGAGAAATCGCCCAAGGCAATCTGGACCTTTCCCAACGCACCGAGGAGCAAGCGGCATCGCTGGAGGAAACCGCCGCGAGCATGGAGCAGTTGACGTCGACCGTCCGGCAGAACACCGATAGCGCGAAGCAGGCCAACATGCTCGCCACGAATGCGTGCGAAGTAGCGGTACGCGGTGGTGCCGTCGTGGATCAGGTCGTCGAATCGATGAAGTCGATCTCGGAAAGCTCCGGCAAGGTGTCACAAATCATCACGGTGATCGAGGGCATTGCTTTCCAGACCAACATCCTGGCGCTCAACGCCGCGGTGGAAGCCGCGCGCGCGGGAGAACAGGGACGAGGATTTGCCGTGGTGGCGGGCGAAGTGCGCACATTGGCCCAGCGCAGCGCCAGCGCCAGCGCCGCCAAGGAAATCAAGGATCTCATCGAAAGCTCGGTCAATCGCGTGGCAACCGGCGGCGAGCAGGTCAATCGGGCGGGGGTCACCATGTCCGAGATCGTGAAGTCGGTGCGCCAGGTCACCGACATCATGGGCGAGATCGCCTCGGCGTCCGACGAGCAGGGTACGGGCATCGAACAGGTCAACACGGCGGTCAGCCAGATGGACGCGGTGACCCAGCAAAACGCAGCCCTGGTGGAACAGGCCTCGGCCGCGGCGCAGGCCATGGCCGAACAGGCCACCACGCTGCGTGACGCGGTGTCCTTCTTCCGGATCGGGGCAGCCGACGGCAGAGGCGGCGCCTGGCAATGAGCCGGCGCAGCTCGACGCGGCCGGCGACACCGGGTCTCGGATAACGTGTAGAAGTTCAGACTTGATCTGATAGCAAGGCCTTGCCAGGAGGTGGGGTTACCCGTTTTGATAGAGGTGCGAATCTTCGTCAAAACAGCGCGCAAGCGCCAAGGAGTAACCCCGTGAGTAGTCTCAACCAAAACGTCATCCGCCACAAGATCGGTCTGCTGAATCTGGCCGTCG
>NZ_VIUM01000043.1:0-15536 GCF_007828315.1 Burkholderia sp. SJZ089
GGCTTCACCGGCGAGACGATCCCGATCGGCAAGCCCATCGCCAACACCCGCATCTACCTGCTCGACGCGCACGGGCAGCCCGTGCCGCTGGGCGCCGTTGGTGAACTCCATATCGGCGGCGACGGCCTCGCGCGCGGCTATCTCAATCGCCCCGAGCTCACCGCCGAGCGCTTCCTCGACGACCCGTTCGACCCGCGCCCAGGCGCTCGCATGTATCGCAGCGGCGACCTCGCCCGCTACCTGCCCGACGGCAATATCGTCTTCCTCGGCCGTAACGATCACCAGGTCAAGATCCGTGGCTTCCGGATCGAACTCGGCGAGATCGAGGCCCGGCTGGCCGCGCATCCCGCGGTGCGCGAGGCAGTCGTGCTCGCACTCGGCGAAGGTACCGACAAGCGCCTGGTCGCCTATGTCGTGGCCGAGCACGACGAGCAACTGATCGGCGCGATCCGCGATCACCTCGCCGCGCAACTGCCCGACTACATGGTGCCCACCGCCTTCGTGCGGCTCGACGCCCTGCCGCTGACGCCCAATGGCAAGCTCGATCGTCGCGCGCTGCCCGCGCCGGACCAGTCCGCGTTGTTCAGGCAGGCCTACGAAGCGCCGCAAGGCGAGATCGAATCCGCGCTCGCCGAAATCTGGGCCACCTTGCTCGATATCGAGCGCGTCGGTCGCCACGACAGCTTCTTCGCGCTCGGCGGGCATTCCCTGCTCGCCGTGCAGTTGACCGAACGACTGCGCCAGCGAGGCTTGAGCCTGGCCGTGCGCGACCTGTTCCAGGCGCCGGTCCTGAGCGCGCTCGCCCAGCGCCTGGAACAGCAGCGCGGGCAATCCCGCGAAATCCAGGTGCCCGACAACCTGATCACGCGCGATACCGAGGCGATCACCCCCGAGCTGCTGCCGCTCATCAGCCTCACCCAGCCCGAGATCGACCATCTGGTCCAGCAGGTGCCGGGTGGAGTGAGCGCCATCCAGGACATCTACGCGCTCTCCCCGCTGCAGGACGGCATCCTCTTCC
Organism: Burkholderia sp. SJZ089; assembly: GCF_007828315.1. NCBI lineage: Bacteria > Pseudomonadati > Pseudomonadota > Betaproteobacteria > Burkholderiales > Burkholderiaceae > Burkholderia > Burkholderia sp. SJZ089. Next base: position 1,019 of record NZ_VIUM01000043.1, read on the forward strand.
ACCACCTGCTCGCCACGCGCGGCGACCCCTACCTGTTGATCCTCCAGGTGGCCTTCGCCTCGCGCGAGCACCTGGATCGTTACCTCGATGCCGTGCAGCTGGTGATCGCGCGTCACGACGTGCTGCGCACCGCCTTCGTCTGGGAAGGCCTGTCCCGTCCGGCACAGGTGGTATGGCGCGACGCGCCGCTCGCGTTCACCGAATTGAGCCTCGATCCCGCCGACGGGCCTGTGGCCGAGCAACTGGCCCGACGCTTCGATCCGCGCGAGCATCGCATCGACCTGGGCCAGGCCCCGCTGTTGCGCTTCGCCGCCGCCCGGGACGAACAGGGCCGCTGGCTGCTGGTCGAGCTGCTGCATCACCTGATCGGCGATCACTCCACCATGGAGATCCTGCACCGCGAGGTGCAAGCCATCCTGGCCGGACGCGCCGACCAGTTGTCTCCCCCGCAGCCGTTTCGCCATCTGGTGGCACAGGCGCATCTCGGCGTCAGCCAGCAGGAGCACGAAGCTTTCTTCCGCGCCATGCTGGCCGATGTCGAGGAACCCACCTTGCCATTCGGCCTTACCGAGGTGCATCTCGACGGCTCGCGCGTCATCGAAGCCCAGCGCATGCTGCCGCAGGCACTGAACGACCGGTTGCGCGCCCAGGCACGGCGCCTGGGCGTAAGCCTGGCGAGCCTGTGCCACCTGGCCTGGGCGCAGGTGCTCGCCCGCGCCAGCGGGCAGGATCGCGTCGTGTTCGGCACCGTGCTGTTCGGCCGGATGCAGGGCGGCGCGGGCGCCGACCAGGCGATGGGCCTGTTCATCAACACCCTGCCCCTGCGCGTGGATCTCGACGACACCGGCGTGGAGCAGGCGGTGCACGACACGCACGCGCTGCTGGCCAGCCTGCTCGACCACGAACACGCCTCGCTCGCGCTGGCCCAGCGATGCAGCGGCGTGCCCGCCGGCTCGCCGCTGTTCAGCGCGCTGCTGAACTACCGCCACAACGTGGTGGCCGTCGAGCAGGAAAACGCCGAGTCGGGGATCGACTTCCTGCATGGAGAGGAACGCACCAACTATCCGCTCACGCTCGCCGTGGAGGACTTCGGCAATGCCCTGGGCGTGACCACCCAGGTGGTGGACAGGCTCGATGCCGAACGCGTCGGGAACTACCTCGTCCAGGCGCTGGAAAGCCTGGCCGAGGCCCTCGACCGGACGCCGGCGCTACCGGTCCGGCAACTGGAAATCCTGCCGCCCGAGGAACGCGCGCTATTGCTCGACGCCTGGAATCCCGGCCGCGACACGCCAGCCGAGGCGTCTTGCGTTCATCGGCATATCGAACGGCAGGCCGAGCGCACGCCCGACGCCGCCGCGCTCGTCTTCGAGGAGCAAACCCTCAGCTATGCCCAGCTCAACGCCCAGGCCAACCAGCTTGCGCACGAGCTGATCGCGCTCGGCGTGCGGCCCGATTCGCGCGTCGCCCTCTGCGTCGAGCGTTCGATCGCGATGGTCGTCGGCCTGCTCGCCGTTCTCAAGGCCGGCGGCGCCTACGTCCCCCTCGACCCCGCCTATCCCGGCGAGCGACTGGCCCATATCCTCGCCGATGCCGATCCCGACATCGTGCTCGTCGATGCCGCCGGCCGTGCCGCCCTCGGCGAGGCCGCGCTGGCAGGACGTCGCCAGCTCGACCCGAATGCGCTGCACGATCGCCCCGCGACGAACCCGGTCGTGCCGGGTTTGACGTCGCGGCACCTCGCCTATGTGATCTACACCTCCGGCTCCACCGGCACGCCCAAGGGCGTCATGGTCGAGCATCGCGGCCTCGCCAATCTGATGAGCTGGTATCTCGGAGAGGTCGGGCTCGGGGCCGAGGACACGGTGTTGATCGTCACCTCGCACAACTTCGACCTGACGCAGAAGAACCTGCTCGGCTCGCTGATGGTGGGCGGCAGCCTGCATCTGGCCAGGCCGCGCTTCGAGCCGGCCTCGATCCTGGCGCAGATCCGCGGCGAGGGCATCGATCACCTCAACCTGTCGCCGAGCGCCTTCCATGCGCTGATCGACGCCGATACCGGCCACGACCTCGCTCGCCTGCGCCGCGTCGTGCTCGGCGGCGAACCGATCCAGGCGGCCAAGCTCGCCGGCATCGCCGCGCCCCGGCCGGTGTTCGTCAACAGCTACGGCCCGACCGAATGCAGCGACGTGGCCGGCTGGCATGTGCTGTCGCCGGAACTGGAGACTTACCACGATGCGCCGGTGCCCTTGGGCAAGCCGATTCCTCATGCGCGGATTCATCTGCTCGACGCGCACGGCCGGCTGGTGCCGCTGGGCGTGCCCGGCGAACTCTGCATCGGCGGCGTGGGCGTCGCGCGCGGCTATCTCAACCGCCCCGAACTCACCGCCGAGCGCTTCGTGCGCGATCCCTTCGCCAGTGATGTCGAAGCGCGCATGTATCGCACCGGCGATCTCGCCCGCTACCTGCCCGACGGCAATATCGAATACCTCGGCCGCAATGACTTCCAGGTCAAGATCCGCGGCTTCCGAATCGAGCTCGGCGAGATCGAGGCGCGGCTCGCGGAATATCCCGCCGTGCGCGAGGCGGTCGTGCTCGCGATCGGCGACGGCGCCGACAAGCGTTTGGTCGCCTATGTGGTGGCCAAGCACGACGAGCAGTTGATCGGCGCGATCCGCGACCACCTCGCCGCGCAACTGCCCGACTACATGGTGCCCACCGCCTTCGTGCGGCTCGACGCCCTGCCGCTCAGCCCCAACGGCAAGCTCGATCGCCGCGCGCTGCCCGCGCCCGATTCGTCCGCGCTCGCGCGTCAGGCTTATGAAGCGCCCCAAGGCGAGATCGAATGTGCGCTTGCCGAGATCTGGGCCGAGTTGCTCGGTGTCGAGCGTGTCGGCCGCCACGACAGTTTCTTCGCGCTCGGCGGGCATTCCCTGCTCGCCGTCCGGCTGACCGAACAACTGCGCCAGCGAGGGCTGGGACTGGCTGTTCGCGACCTGTTCCAGACCTCCGACCTGAGCGCGCTCGCCCGGCGCCTGGAACAGCAGCGCGGACAATCCCGCGAAATCCAGGTACCCGACAACCTGATCACCCGCGAGACCCAGGCGATCACGCCCGAGCTGTTGCCCCTCGTCAGCCTCACCCAGCCCGAGATCGATCATCTGGTCCAGCAGGTGCCGGGTGGCGTGAGCGCCATCCAGGACATCTACGCGCTCTCCCCGCTGCAGGACGGCATCCTCTTCCATCACCTGCTCGCCACCCGCGGCGACCCCTACCTGCTGATTCGCCAGGTCGCCTTCGCCTCGCGCGAGCACCTGGATCGCTATCTCGATGCCGTGCAGCAGGTGATCGCCCGACACGACATCCTGCGCACCGCCTTCTTCTGGGAAGGCCTGTCTCGTCCCGCGCAAGTCGTGTTGCGCGAAGCGCCGCTGATCCTCACCGAGCTGGCGTTCGACCCCGTCGACGGCCCCGTCGCCGAGCAACTGGCCCGGCACTTCGATCCGCGCGAGCACCGCATCGACCTGGGCCAGGCCCCGCTGCTGCGCTTCGCCGCCGCCCCGGACGAGCAGGGCCGCTGGCTGCTGATCGAGCTGCTGCATCACCTGATCGGCGATCACTCCACCACGGAAATCCTGCATCGCGAGGTGCAGGCCATCCTGGCGCAACGCACGGCACAGTTGCCGTCGCCGCAACCGTTCCGCAACCTCGTCGCGCAGGCGCACCTCGGCGTGAGTCGGCAGGAGCACGAAACGTTCTTCCGCGCCATGCTGGCCGATGTCGAGGAACCCACCTTGCCGTTCGGTCTCACCGAGGTGCATCTCGACGGCTCGCGCGTCATCGAAGCCCATCGCATGCTGCCGCAGGCGCTGAACGACCGCCTGCGCATGCAGGCACGGCGCCTGGGCGTGAGCCTGGCGAGCCTGTGCCACCTGGCCTGGGCACAGGTGCTCGCCCGCGCCAGCGGACAGGATCGCGCCGTGTTCGGCACCGTCATGTTCGGACGCATGCAGGGCGGCGCGGGCGCCGACCAGGCCATGGGCCTGTTCATCAACACCCTGCCCCTGCGCATGGACCTGGGCGAGACCGGCGTGGAGCAGGCGGTGCGCCACACGCATACGTTGCTGGCCAGCCTGATCGACCACGAACACGCCTCGCTCGCGCTCGCGCAGCAATGCAGCGGCGTGCCCGCCGGCTCGCCGCTGTTCAGCGCGCTGCTGAACTACCGTCACAACGTGGTGGCCGTCGATCAGGAAAACGCCGATTCCGGCATCGAGTTCCTCCATGCCGAGGAACGCACCAACTACCCCCTCACCCTCTCGGTGGAGGACTTCGGCGACAGCCTGGGCCTGACCGCCCAGGTGGTCGACACGCTCGATGCCGCGCGCGTGAACGCCTACCTCGCGCAAGCCCTGGCGAGCCTGGCCGACGCGCTCGACGAGACGCCGGCGCTGCCGGTCCGGCAACTGGAGATCCTGCCGCCCGAGGAACGCGCGCTGTTGCTGAACAACTGGAACGAAGCGGCGCGGCGCTTTGCGTCGGATCGGTGTTCGCACCAGCAGTTCGAGCGGCAGGCCGAGCGCACGCCCGATGCCGTCGCGCTCGTCTTCGAGGAGCAAACGCTCAGCTATGCTCAGCTCAACGCCCGGGCCAACCGGCTCGCGCACGAGCTGATCGCGCTCGGCGTGCGGCCCGACACGCGCATCGCCCTCAGCGTGGAGCGATCGCCGGCGATCGTCGTCGGCCTGCTCGCCATCCTCAAGGCCGGCGGCGCCTATGTGCCGCTCGACCCGGTATATCCCGGCGAGCGGCTGGCCCACATCCTCGCCGATGCCGACCCCGCCATCGTGCTGGCCGATGCCGCCGGTCGTGCCGCCCTCGGCGAGGCCGCGCTGGCCGGGCGTCATGTGCTCGACCCCAATGCGCTGCCCGAGCGCCCGGCAGGCAACCCGAGCGTGCCCGGCCTCGCTTCGCATCACCTCGCCTATGTGATCTACACCTCCGGCTCCACCGGCAAGCCCAAGGGCGTGATGGTCGAGCATCGCCAGGTGGAACGCCTGTTCGACGCCACCGCGCACTGGTATCGCTTCGACGAGCGGGACGTCTGGTGCCTGTTCCACTCGTTCGCCTTCGACTTCTCGGTCTGGGAAATCTGGGGGGCATTGCGCCACGGCGGCACCCTGCTCATCGTGCCGCACCCGGTCGCGCGCTCGCCCGAAGCCTTCCATCGTCTGGTCTGCCGGCATGGCGTCACCGTGCTCAACCAGACCCCCAGCGCCTTCAAGACCTTCATCGCCGCCGCACGGCAGAACCCCTTGCCGGACCGGCTGCGCTACGTGGTATTCGGCGGCGAGGCGCTCGAACCCAGCATCCTGCAGAGCTGGTACGCCGGGCGCGACGCGAACCCGCCCCAACTGGTCAATATGTACGGCATCACCGAGACCACCGTGCACGTCACCTATCGCGCGCTCGGCCCGAGCGACGCCCAGCAGGGCGGCAGCCCGATCGGGCGGCCGATTCCCGACCTGAGGCTCTACCTGCTCGACGCGCATCGCCAGCCGGTGCCGCTGGGCGCGGTCGGCGAGCTGCATGTCGGCGGCGACGGCGTCGCGCGCGGCTATCTCAACCGCCCCGAACTCAATGCCGAGCGTTTCCTCGACGATCCCTTCGTCGGGCAGGCCGATGCCCGCATGTATCGCACCGGCGACCTCGCGCGCTACCTGCCCGACGGCAGCCTGGTGTTCCTCGGCCGCAACGATCACCAGGTCAAGATCCGCGGCTTCCGCATCGAGCTCGGCGAAATCGAGGCGCGCCTGGCCGCGCATCCGGCCGTGCGCGAGGCGGTGGTGCTCGCGCTCGGCGAGGCGGCCGACAAGCGCCTGGTCGCCTACGTGGTGGCCGGGCACGACCCGCTGCTGGCCGGCGCGTTGCGCGATCACCTCGCGGCGCAACTGCCCGACTACATGGTGCCCGCTGCCTTCGTGCGGCTCGACGCGCTGCCCCTGACGCCCAATGGCAAGCTCGACAGCCGCGCGCTGCCGGCGCCGGACCAGGCCGCGCTGGCCAGCCAGGCCTACGAGGCGCCCGAGGGCGAGACCGAATGCGCGCTGGCCGCGATCTGGGCCGAGCTGCTGGAAGTGGAACGCGTCGGCCGCCACGACAGCTTCTTCGCGCTCGGCGGCCACTCGCTGCTCGCCGTGCGCCTGATCGAGGAACTGCGCAAGGCCTTCGGCGTGAAATTCCACCTGGCGACGCTGTACCAGCAACCCCTGCTCGCGCAACTGGCGGACGCCTTGATCTCCTTGCAGATCGCTCAATACGCGGACGGAGACATCGAGGATCTGGAACAGGAACTCGGCTCGCTGTCCGACGACGACTTACTGAAGATTTTATCGGCGGGTACCTAAATGAATAATCTGACGGATAACTCCAATCGGCTCAAACGCGAAGCCCTGCTCAAGATTCTTCAGCAACGCACTACCCGCCAGCCCGAGCCGGTCGAACCCGAGCTGCGCGCCCGAAGCGATCGGCAAGCCGAGCTGCCGCTGTCGTTCGCCCAGCAGCGGCTGTGGTTCCTGGCCCAGCTCGATGGTGTCAGTGCCACCTACCACATCCCGCTGGCGCTGCGCCTGCGAGGCCGGCTCGACGCGGCGGCATGGCAGCGCGCGCTCGACACCCTGCTCGATCGTCACGAGGCGCTGCGCTCGACCTTCGTGGCGATCGGCGGCCAGCCGCAGGTGCGGCTGCTTCCGGTGGGCACCGCCCTGCCCGTCACGCATCACGATCTGCGTGACGTACCCGACGCGCAGCAGCAGTTGCAGCGCATCGGCACGCAGGAGGCCCATGCCCCCTTCGATCTCGAACGCGGCCCGCTGATCCGCGGCTGCCTGGTCCGCCTGGCCGAGGACGAACACGCGTTCCTGCTGACCCAGCATCACATCGTGGCCGACGGCTGGTCCTTCGAGGTCCTGCTGCGCGAATTGCAGGCGCTCTATGGCGCTTATCTCGATGGCTTGCCCGATCCGCTCGCGCCGCTGGCCATTCAATACCCCGACTATGCCGCCTGGCAACGCCAGTGGCTCACGGGCGAACGCCTGCAGGCCCAGGTCGACTACTGGCGCGGCACGCTCGCCGATGCGCCGGTCCTGCTCGAGCTGCCCACCGATCGGCCTCGTCCCGCGCAGCAGTCGTTCGCCGGCGCTCACGTGCCGGTGCGCTTCGACGCCGAGCTCACGCAGGCGCTCAGGCGCCTGGCGCAAACCCATGGCGTGACGCTGTTCATGACCGTGATGGCCGCCTGGGCCATCGTGCTCGCGAGGCTGTCGGGCCAGCAGGACCTGGTGATCGGCACCCCCAGCGCGAACCGCAACCGCCGCGAAATCGCGCCGCTGATCGGCTTCTTCGTCAACACGCTGGCGCTGCGCCTGGATCTGTCCGGCGCGCCCGACACCGCCACCCTGCTCGCGCGCGTGCGCCAGGCCGCCTTGGCCGCGCAGGATCACCAGGACCTGCCCTTCGAGCAGGTCGTCGAGATCGTCAACCCGCCCCGCAGCCTGGGATATACGCCGCTGTTCCAGGCGATGTTCGCCTGGCAGTCCCGACAAGGGCAGTCGCTGCCGCTGCCGGGCGTGGACGTCACACCGCTGCCGCTGGCCTATGATTCGGCCAAGTTCGACCTGGAGCTGTCGCTCGAGGAGAACGGCGAGGAGATCGCCGGCGCGCTCAGCTACGCGACGGCGCTGTACGATCCGGCCACCATGGAACGGCATGTCGCCTACCTGGGAGCGCTGCTGCTCGCCATGACGCGGGACGACGCGCGATCCGTGCACCGGCTGCCGCTGCTCGCCGAGGCCGAGCGCGACCAGTTGCTGTATCGATGGAACGACACCGATACGGTGTTCCCGCGGGAACGCTGCATCGCCTCGCTGTTCGAGGCGCAGGCGCTCGACACGCCCGATGCGATCGCGGTGGCGTTCGACCACGACACGCTCACCTATGCTGCACTCAATACCCGGGCCAACCGGCTTGCCCATCACCTGCTCGATCTCGGCGTGGGTCCCGACGTCCGAGTCGCCTTGTGCGTCGAACGCAGCCTCGACCTGGTGGTCGGCGCGCTCGCCATCCTCAAGGCCGGCGGCGCCTACGTGCCGCTGGACCCCGCTTATCCCGCCGAGCGCCTGCAGTTCATGCTCGAGGACAGCGAACCAGTCGCGCTGCTGACACAACGCCGCCTGGAGGCTTCGATCGCCGGCAGCGCCGCCATCCCGGTGGTGCTGCTCGACGATCCCGACGCCGCCTGGCACGGCCTCGACGCCACCAGCCCCGACGCGGCAGCGCAGGGCCTCACCGCGCGGCACCTCGCCTATGTGGTCTATACCTCGGGCTCGACCGGCACGCCGAAGGGCGTGATGGTCCCGCACCACGGCGTGGTCAGGCTGGTGCGCGACACCAATTACTTCCAGGTGCAGCCGGACGCCGCCTTCGCGCTCGCCTCCAACACGTCCTTCGACGCGGCCACCTTCGAGATCTGGGCCCCGTTGCTGAACGGCGCGCGCATCGAGGTGATCCGGCAGGAAACCCTGCTCTCGCCTGCCGCGCTGGCCGCGAAGCTCAAGCAGAGCAAGGTCACCGCCCTGTTCCTGACCACCGCGTTGTTCAACCAGATCGCGCGCGAGCCGGTCGATGCCTTCAGCGAACTGCATTACCTGATGTTCGGCGGCGAAGCGGTGGATCCGCAATGCGTCGCCCAGGTGCTGCGGCGCGGCAAGCCGCGGCACCTGCTGCATGTCTACGGCCCCACCGAAACCGTGACCTTCGCCAGCTGGTACGAGGTCGACCGCGTCGAGCCGGGCGAGAACGTCCCGATCGGCCGGCCGATCTCGAACACCCGCTTCTACGTTCTCGACGAACACGGCGAGCCGGTTCCGATCGGCGCGCCGGGCGAGCTGTATATCGGCGGAGCCGGCGTGGTGCGCGGCTACCTGAACCGGCCCGAACTCAGCGCCGAGCGCTTCGTCGACGACCCCTACGCCGCCCAGGCCGGTGCTCGCCTGTACCGCACCGGCGATCTCGTGCGCTATCGGCCCGACGGCAATCTGGAGTTCATCGGCCGCAACGACTTCCAGGTCAAGATCCGGGGCTTTCGCATCGAGCTCGGCGAAATCGAGGCCCGGATCATGGCTCGGCCCGAGATCCGCAGCGCCGTGGTCATCGCGCGCGAGGACCAGCCCGGCAACAAGCGCGTGGTCGCCTACTGCGTGCCCGAGGATGGCCTCGACGCGCCCCTCGACGTCGAGGCGCTGCACACGCACCTGCTCGCCACCATGCCGGCCTACATGGTGCCGGCCGCCTATGTGAGCCTCGACGCCCTGCCGCTGACGCCCAACGGCAAGCTCGACCGACGCGCGCTGCCCGTGCCGGATTCGTCCGCGCTCGCCCGTCAGGCCTATGAAGCGCCCCAGGGCGAGATCGAGTCCGCGCTCGCCGAAATCTGGGCCGAGCTGCTCGGCGTCGAGCGCGTCGGCCGCCACGATGGTTTCTTCTCGCTCGGCGGGCATTCCCTGCTCGCCGTGCGGCTGATCAGCCGCATCGCCGCGCTCGGCACCGAGCTGCCTCTCGCCAGCCTGTTCGCCTCGCCCACGCTCGCCGGCCTGGCTGCGATCATTGACGACCGGCTGGAGCAGGGCGCCGCCGCGCTGCCGCCCATCACGCCGATTTCGCGCGACGGCGAGTTGCCGCTGTCCTTCGCCCAGCAGCGGCTGTGGTTCCTCGCCCAGCTCGATGGCGTCAGCGCCACCTATCACATCCCGCTGGCGCTGCGCCTGCAAGGCCGGCTCGACACGGCAGCATGGCAGCGCGCACTCGACACGCTTCTCGATCGTCACGAGGCGCTGCGCTCGGTATTCGTCGCGGTCCAGGGCCAGCCGCAGGTGCGACTGCTGCCGGTCGGCACCGCCTTGCCCGTGACGCATCACGATCTTCGCGATGCACCCGACGCGCAGCAGCTGTTGCAGGCCATCAGTGCCCAGGAAGCTCACACGCCCTTCGACCTGGAGCACGGCCCGCTGATCCGCGCTCGCCTGGTCCGACTGAGCGAGGACGAGCATGCGTTCCTGCTGACCCAGCATCACATCGTCTCGGACGGCTGGTCCTTCGACGTCCTGTTCAGCGAACTGCAGGCGCTCTATCGGGCCTGCCTGGATGGCCGGCCCGATCCGCTCGCGCCGCTGGCGGTCCAGTACCCCGACTACGCGGCCTGGCATCGACAACTGCTGTCGGGCGAGCGCCTGCAGGCCCAAGGCGAGTATTGGCGCGACACGCTCGCCGATGCGCCGGTCCGGCTCGACCTGCCCACCGACCATCCCCGTCCCGCGCAGCAGTCGTTTGCCGGCGCTCATGCACCGCTGCAACTGGATGCCGGGCTCACCGCGGCGCTGCGCCGCCTGTCGCAAGCGCATGGCGTGACGCTGTTCATGACCGTGATGGCCGCCTGGGCCGCCGTGCTCGCGCGGCTGTCGGGCCAGCAGGACATCGTGATCGGCACCCCCAGCGCGAATCGCAATCGCCAGGAAGTCGAGCCGCTGATCGGCTTCTTCGTCAACACGCTGGCGCTGCGCCTCGATCTGTCCGGCACGCCCGACGCCGCCGCCCTGCTCGCGCGCGTGCGCCAGGCGGCGCTTGCCGCGCAGGACCACCAGGACCTGCCCTTCGAGCAGGTCGTCGAGATCGTCAACCCGTCCCGCAACCTGAATCACACGCCGCTGTTCCAGGTGATGTTCAGTTGGCAGACCCGGCAGGCTTCGTCGGCTTCCCTGCAACTGCCGGACCTCGATGTGAGCCCGCTGCCGCTGTCCTACGACACCGTCAAGTTCGACCTGGAACTGGCGCTGGAGGAGAACGGCGAGGCGATCGCCGGTGTGCTCGGTTATTCGACGGCATTGTTCGAGCGCGCCACGATCGAACGGCATCTCGCTTACCTGGAGGCCATGCTGCGGGCGATGGCCCGGGACGAGACGCAGGCGCTCGATCATGTCGACATCCTGCCGCCCGAGGAGCGCGAGCTGCTGCTGGGCAATGGAAATGCGACGCAGGCGGACTATCCCGAGCAGCATTGCATTCACCAGTCGTTCGAGCAGCAGGTCGAGCGCACGCCCGACGCCGTCGCCCTCGTGTTCGAGGAGCAAACCCTCAGCTATGCCCAGCTCAACGCCCGCGCCAACCAGCTCGCGCACGAGCTCATCGCCCTCGGCGTGCAGCCCGATTCCCGCGTGGCCGTCTGCGTCGAGCGATCTCCCGCCCTGGTCGTCGGCCTGCTCGCCGTCCTCAAGGCCGGTGGCGCCTATGTCCCGCTCGACCCCGCCTATCCCGGCGAGCATCCGGCCCAGATCCTCGCCGATGCCGATCCGGCCATCGTGCTCGCCGATGCCGCCGGTCGCGCCGCCCTCGGCGAGGCCGCGCTCGGCGGGCGTCGTCTGCTCGACCCGAGCGCGCTGCCGCCCGAGCGCCCGGCGACCAACCCGGTCGTGCCCGGCCTCGCCTCGCAACACCTCGCCTATGTGATCTACACCTCCGGCTCCACCGGCAAGCCCAAGGGCGTCATGGTCGAGCACCGACAGGTGGCGAGCTTGCTCGAAGCCGCCGCGGCCCCGTATCGCCTCGATGCCGAGGACGTCTGGTGCCTGTTCCACTCACCGGCGTCGGACCTCTCGGTCTGGGAAACCTGGGGCGCATTGTGCGGCGGCGCAAGACTGGTCATCGCCTCGCATCAGGTCGCGGGCACGCCCGAGGCCCTCCATCGACTGATCTGCCGGCATGGCGTGACCGTGCTCGGTCAATCCCCCGGCGCCTTCACCGCGTTGGCCGCCGCGGCCGGGCAGAGCCCGCTACGCGACCGCCTGCGCTACGTGTTCCTCGGCAGGGACGCGCTCGACGCCGCCGTCCTGCCGCGCTGGCATGCCGAGCACGACGAGGCCCTGCCCCGGCTGATCAACATGTACGGTGCCGCCGAGACCACCGTGCACGCGACGCATCACGCCCTCGAGCCGCGGGACGCGCGACGGGGCGGCAACCCGATCGGGCGTCCCATCGCGGGCCGCAAGCTCTACCTGCTCGACGCGCATCGCCAGCCCGTGCCGCTGGGTGCCGTGGGCGAACTGTATGTGGGCGGCGACGGCGTCGCGCGCGCCTACCTGAACCGCCCCGAACTCAGCGCCGAGCGTTTCCTCGACGATCCGTTCGCCGGCCGCGTCAACGCCCGCATGTACCGCAGCGGCGATCTCGCCCGCTACCTGCCCGACGGCAATCTCGTACTCCTCGGCCGCCTCGATCAACAACTCGCAATTCGCGGTGTTCGCGTCGAGCCGGCACGGATCGAGGCGCATCTGCTCGCGCATCCCGCTGTCCGCGAAGCCGTGGTGCTGATGCGCGACGAAGCCGCGGACCCGCGCCTGGTCGCCTACGTGGTGGCCGAGCCCGACGAGCAGTTGATCGACGTGCTGCGCGAGCAGCTCGCCGCCCGGCTGCCCGACTACATGGTGCCTGCCGCCTTCGTGCGGCTCGACGCCCTGCCGCTGACCCACAACGGCAAACTCGACCGCTGCGCGCTGCCGCTGGAGCAACCCGCGCCCGCGTCCCGGGCCTACGAGGCCCCCGAGGGGGAGACCGAATGCACGCTCGCCGCGGTCTGGGCCGAGCTGCTCGGCATCGAACGCATCGGCCGTCACGACAGCTTCTTCGTGCTGGGCGGCTTCTCGCTGATGGCCGTGCGAATGATCGTCAAGCTCCGCCAGAAGGGCCTGGAACTGGCGATTCGGGATCTGTTCCAGACGCCCGTGCTGAGCGTACTGGCCCAACGCCTGGATCAGCAGCGCAGCAACCGGGCCCGGGAGATCGAGATCCCGGCCAACCGGATCACGCCCGACACCCGCGCGATCACGCCCGAGCTGTTGCCGCTCATCAGCCTCACCCAGCCCGAGATCGACCATCTGGTCCAGCAGGTGCCCGGCGGCGTGAGCGCCATCCAGGATATCTACGCGCTGTCCCCGCTGCAGGACGGCATTCTCTTCCACCATCTGCTGGCCACCCGCGGCGACCCCTACCTGGTGATCCAGCAGGCGGCCTTCGCTTCGCGCGAGCATCTGGATCGCTACCTCGATGCCGTGCAACAGGTGGTGGCTCGCCACGACGTGCTGCGCACGGCCTTCGTCTGGGAGGGCCTGTCCCGTCCGGCACAGGTGGTGTGGCGCGACGCGCCGCTCACGCTCGCCGAGCTGAGCCTGGACCCCGCCGACGGGCCTGTCGCCGAGCAACTGGCCCGGCGCTTCGACCCGCGCGAGCATCGCATCGACCTGGGCCAGGCCCCGCTGCTGCGCTTCGCCACCGCCCGCGACGAGCAGGGCCGCTGGCTGCTGGTCGAACTGCTGCATCACGTGATCGGCGATCACTCCACCATGGAGATCCTGCATCGCGAGGTACAGGCCATACTCGCTGGCCAGGCCGCGCAACTGCCGCCGGCCCAGCCGTTCCGCAACGCGATCGCGCAGGCCCGCCTGGGCAGGAGCCAGCAGGAGCACGAAGCTTTCTTCCGCGCCATGCTGGGCGATGTCGAGGAGCCCACGCTGCCCTTCGGCCTCACCGAGGTGCATCTCGACGGCTCGCAGGTCAGGGAATCGCAGCGCATGCTGCCGCAGGCACTGAACGACCAGTTGCGCGCGCAGGCGCGGCGCCTGGGCGTGAGCCTGGCGAGCCTGTGCCACCTGGCCTGGGCGCAGGTGCTCGCCCGCGCCAGCGGGCAGGACCGCGTCGTGTTCGGCACCGTGCTGTTCGGCCGGATGCAGGGCGGCGCGGGCACCGACCAGGCCATGGGCCTGTTCATCAACACCCTGCCCCTGCGCATGGACCTGGACGACACCCAGGTGGAGCAGGCAGCCCGTCGCATGCATACGCTGCTGGCCGGCCTGATCGACCACGAGCACGCCTCGCTCGCGCTGGCCCAGCAATGCAGCGGCATCGCTCCCGGCTCGCCGCTGTTCAGCTCGCTGCTGAACTATCGCCACAACGTGATCGCGGCCGAACCGGAAAACGTCGATGCCGGATTCGAATTCCTGCATGCGCAGGAGCGAACCAACTATCCGCTCACGCTTGCCGTGGAGGATTTCGGCAGCTCGCTGGGCATGACCGTCCAGGTGGTCGACTCGCTCGACGTCGATCGCGTCGCCGCCTACTTCGCCCAGGCGCTGGACAGTCTCGCGACCGCGCTGGACCGAACGCCGGCGATGCCGGTCCGGCAGCTGGACATCCTGCCGCCCGAAGAGCGCGCCTTGCTGCATGACTGGAACGCCACCAGCACACCGTATCCCGAGGACGTCTGCCTACACCAGCAATTCGAGCAGCAGGTCGAGCGCACGCCCGACGCCGTCGCCCTCGTCTTCGAGGAGCAAACCCTCAGCTATGCCCAGCTCAACGCCCGCGCCAACCAGCTCGCGCACGAGCTCATCGCTCTCGGCGTGCAACCCGATTCCCG
>NZ_VIUM01000044.1:0-11565 GCF_007828315.1 Burkholderia sp. SJZ089
TGGAATTCCTTCTGTCTCGCCGCTTCCGCTTGTTCAGCGAGGGCCTCCATTTGCACCTTCAGCTCTTGATATGTCGCCATCCTTTGCTCTCCTGAATGTCTAACCTACCGCCACCTTACTTATGCATTTCAGCCAGACCACCGTTGGCTCATGCCTCGTCCAAATGGACTAGGACACCAGGCAACCATTTCAAGTTTCATACGACCAGCCGCGCATGATATTTCTCGCTCTCCTAGGGTCTGTTTACATTCGATGAAATGTGACCCTGCCTCGTTTCCACGTACAGCAGATCGTAAGCGATCGATAAACGACGCCCCTCGGTCATCAAACGTGTAAGAATGCTCTGATATCCTTCGCCTCTCATTCTGGCTGACCAGGAGTAGTGACATGCGTTGGATAGTGCCTCTCCTACTGGCGATCGTATGTACGTCTTCCGCGCTGGCTGATCCGGCTACTTTTAACGCAGGGGTAATCCGGCTCACGGGGGTGAACGAAGCTGCCCCTTTCAACACGGTGATCTTTTACCCTACGCGTGAGCGTGAAGTTCCGTGGCAAGCGGGTCCGTTCACTGTTGAGGCGACGCGCGATGCTTCGCCCGTATCAGATGGCCGCTTCCCCGTTGTATTAATTTCACATGGACGAGGCGGCGGTCCCCTCAGCCACCATGAATTGGCCACAACTCTGGCTCGCGCCGGATTTATCGTCGTCTTGCCGACGCACGTTGGGGACGCTTCAGGCTATCCCCGCGCACCGTCCCAAGCCCAGATTCTGATTGATCGGCCCCGGCAGGCAGAGGCCGCGCTCAATGCAGTCCTCGCGGATCCACGGTTTTCCGCGAGCGCCGATGTCGATCGAATTGGCATGATCGGATACTCAGCCGGTGGCTACACTGCGCTGATTCTGGCGGGAGCGAAACCCGATTTTGCGTATGCCAGTGCGTACTGCGCAGATCACGATGATCCGGGATCGTGTCCGCGTCCAGCAACCAGCAATGGTGCGCACGGTACCCAAGGCAAAGCGGCCGTACCTGCTGACCTGCTAGCCTGGCAACCGCCCGTTGATCGCCGCCTGAAGGCCTTGGTGCTGATGGATCCACTGGCGATGATGTTTGAGGCATCTGGCTTGTCCGCTGTGCGCGTACCGACGATGCTCTATCGACCGCAGGACGACAGCTATCTTGGTTCTGCGAGAAACTCGCTTGGAGTTGTGTCAGGCTTGCCTACACCGCCCGCAGTCCACATCGTGCCAGGCAACCACTTCGTCTTCATTGATCCTTGTCCGGCCTCGGTCGCAGCCAGTGCGGCCCTGATCTGTCAGGATGCGCCCGGGATCGATCGTGTGGAAATTCATCGCCAGATCGACCATGAGGTCGTGGACTTCCTACGCGCAAATCTATAAGTCATCCAGACTGAGCTGACATGCTCCACGGAAGCAACGCGGCGTAGTCGTCGACCTTCTTTGCTAGAGGCAATCGCTGGAACAGCAAGGTGAGATAGCGGTACGGATCGATTCGACAGGCTTTGCAGGTTTCGACGAGAGAGTAAAGATTGGCGCTCGCAGCAGCGCCGTCGACAGTGTCCGCGAATAGCCAGCCGCGGCGCCCGATCACAAACGGACGGATTGAATTCTCACAGGCATTGTTCGATAAGGGCCAGTCTCCATTCTCAACATAAAGGATCAGCTTCGGCCACTGCTCGCGCAAGTAGGTCAGGGCCTTCCCGAGCAGGCTGTTGGGCACGACGCCAGGTGTTTGTTCGAGCATCAGATCGTAAATGGCGTCGAGCACACGTGCGCTGTAGCGCCGTCGCAATCGCTGTCGCTGGTTGGCTTCCCATTTCGCAGTGCGTGCCTCGGCCGCGAACAACTTTCCGATCAGCTTGATGAACCGCGTGGCCAGCAGATCGCGCGAACGCGCAGCTTTGGGCACATTTTCTTCTGCCTTGACGAAGTAGCGCCGACAGTGAACCCAGCATCCAAGATGCACGAGCTGATATCGCTCGGCAATGCCGTTATAGGGTCCATAGCCATCGGTCATCAGGACCGCGCCCTTGCGGATGCCCATGAACAGTTTGTCGGCCAGCTGCGCGCCGCGTCCTGGCGTGTATGTGAAGCAGCGGACCGGATGTCCCGAATCTGTCATCTGCGACCAGAGGTAACTCTTCGTCTGGGGTTTGCGCCCCTTCTCCTTCAGGACCTGGAATGTTGTCTCGTCGCAGTAGACCAGGTCCGCATCGAGCAGCGCATCACGCATCAGGTTGATCACCGGCTGCGTCGCGAGACCCACACGGACCATGCTCGCAGCAATCGTGTTCGACGAGATATCGCCGCCGAAGCGACGTAGCAGACCGGCCTGGCGATACAACGGCATTCTGAACTGATACTTGCCGGTGGCGATCCATGCAAGCGCCGATTCGCTCAACAGCCCGCGAGGAATGATGCGAGACGGCGTCGGCGTCACCTTGATGCCGAGATCGCAGCACGGACATGCATATTTGACACGCCGGTGCTGGATCACGCGAAGCTGCTCCGGAATCACGTCGAGCTGCTCGCTGATCTCCACGCCGAACTCGACGAGCGCGTGACCATCGTTCGTGCAGAAGCGTTCGGCTTCAGGCAGCTCGTGCCGCACAACGTCGCGCGGCAGGTTGGGATCAAGTGGCTTGCGATGGCCCCGCTTCTTGCGCTTATGTGCAGCGACCGTAGATTCTGGATTATCTTCCTGAGCAGGCGTACTGCTCGCGCCGAGCACCTCGGCTTGATTGAACAGGCTGGGTTGATCTGAATCTCGTGCCTCGCTCTTTGCGCCGAATAACTCGTGACGGTAGGCCCGGAGTCGTTCCTCGGCAAGATCGCGTTCCGCTGTCACCAGCCGCAGGGCGCCGCGTAATGCCTCCTGTACTTCTCGCAACGCGCGAGCGGCATCGCGTTCGGCGAGCAGCTCTTTCAGTTCCTCGGCGGTAATCGTGACGTTGACCGGCATGCCGGGTTAGACCAGCACACCGTCCGCCTGTTTAGCTCAAACGCAAATATTCCTGCTTCGGATGTCGTCGAATCGTAGTAATGTCATCGCCATCGAGCAGCGCGTGCAGCACGTTGATCGTCATCGTCACGATCTCAGCCTTGTTGTCGGGCCAGATGAAACGGCTTGCCTCCAATCGTTTCGTCATAAGCCAGAAGCCGCTACCGTCCCAACCAAGGATCTTGATCCTGTCGCGATGCCGGTTTGCGAAGATGTAAAGCGACGAGTCCATCGGATTCAGGCGCATCGACTGTTCAACGAGAATCGACAGGCTGTTCATGCCATACCGGAAGTCGACAGGATCTCGGTGCAGATACACCTTCAGATTGTCGTCGAACCGGAACACGGCATCCTCCCAAGGATCTGGACCAGGGTTGTCAGTTCATCAATGGTCGCGATGGCGCTGCCTAGTTCAAGTTCGACACCGTTCGACAGATGCACATGCAGCGTGAGCGTCATCGACGGGGATGGCGGTTTGGACGCAGGCGGTACCGGAACAACAGGCACGAACGCGGGTGGTGGTGCCGCGCCAACGACGAGCTGGCGAGAACTCGGAGGATCGATTGCCACGCTGTCAGTCGCATCACCCGAAGGCGGCCGGTCGTCGCCGTTATCCTGCTGCGCCAGCGAGACGCATTTCTCGCGCTCCATCAGGTATTTCGTGATCCACTTGCGCAGCAGGTTGGCGTTGATCCCGTGCTCTTGCGCCATGCGGGCCACCGACACGCCCGGGCGTAACGTCGCCTCCACCAAGGCTCGTTTGCCATTTTCATCGTAACGGCGACGGCCGTCACTACTTTGCCGAACGACTCGCAACTGTGAGTTTTTGTCAGCCATAGGTGTCCACCTCCGGAATAGGTGGACACCTATGCTCCTCGCTCAGAGTGCTGTTGGGTAGACGTCGATAATGGATCGCTTACGCATGTGTTCGTGGACAACGGCAGTGAATTTTCCGGGCGGCTGCTGGACATGTGGGCGTATCACCATCAAGCCAAAATAGACTTCAGCCGACCGGGCAAACCGACGGACAATTGCCACATTGAGACCTTTAACGGATCATTCCGGGACGAATGCTTGAACCTACATTGGTTCGAGACGTTGGGCGAAGCCAAAGCGATAATTGAAGCATGGCGGCGGGACTACAACGAGAGCCGTCCTCACTCTGCTCTCAAAGACTTGGCACCGGCTGAATTCGCCCGTCAGCTGGCGCTTTTGCCGGGCCCCACCGGGCCCGAAACGCCGGAAAACTCGCGCTAGGTTTGGTCCGGAAAACCCAAGCGGATCATCAATACAACGCCTGAATCGCTCGCGTGTACGCGTGCACGTTCGCGGGATTCTCGATGCTGACTGCGCTGAGTATGTATTTCGACTGCTCACGGTACGCGTCGAGGTTTGCGTCGTGCTCGGTGAACGCCTGCAACAACGCACGGCCTCCTGCCTGGCAGTCGAAGTCTGGATAAAAATACCCAGCCTTACCGAGATACGGCGAATTGTGAATCAACGGATATTCACCATACAGCAACTCGTAGTACAGGTAGTTCTGCGCGTTCTCCCACGTATGCGATACCACGGCATCGCCGTACGCAGCCATGAACTCGTACACCGCATAGCGGCTTTCGAAAGTCGTGATTCCATGCTCGACGATGTCGAGACTCTTCGCGAAGTGGATGAACGTCGTGTGGTCCTTTAGGGGGATGGCATTACACACACGCACGAACTCGAGGAAGGCCGGATTCGCACGGTAAGCCTCTTCGGTGACCAACATCGGAATGATGCTAGTCTTCACCATGCAAATGTTTGGCTCGAATATCGTCACGCGCCAGCGCCGCTTGCCAGGCTGATAGCCGAATGACAAGCCTGCACCGAGCGTAGCGCGCGCCTTGTCGAATAGCATCGGGTGCCAAATGTGTGGGACGATCGTGACCGGCGCGCGCAGACCCGTCTGATAGTAGTGCAAGCACGACCGCTCGAACTCGGGAATCGTCCACACCGCGTCGTATGGTGCGCCTGAGAACAGGAAGCCCGATGGCTTGTCGAACATTGCACGCTCAATGTCGATCACGTAGTCGTTGCCGACCCGCATCGTGACCACCTTGCCGCCGCGATCGCGGAACGCGCGCAGGTAGTCTGCGCCGAACTGCGCGCTCATTTCGATCAGCATATCGCAGCGCTGGAGTGCCTCGGCCATTGACAGCAACGGCACCTCCCACTCGCCTAGCATCATCTGTGGATCCGCGACCTGCTCGCCGCCATTCACCATCACCGCCTCAGCGACGAGCGGCGACTGCCGCAGCAACAGGATCAGAAGGAGGCAGTTCTGGAAGATACCGTTTTCCCAGAGAGACTGGCCCGCGCCGCGCACGAACAGCGACACGCCGACGACGAGACGCTTGTCACCTCCAGGCACTTGATGGGTATTGGAGTTCGACATGCACACTCTCCGGTTCAGACAACCAGACGCGAGATGAACGCGTCGAGGTTCGCCGGGTTGTCGATCGATACCGAGCGCAGCAGCTGGCTCGCCTTCGCACGGTAGTCGTCGATGCGTTCGTCGTGGTACAGCCACGCGTCAAGCAGAGCGCGACCGCCGGCGGCCGAGTCGAAATCCGGGTAGTAATAGCCGGCGTCGCCAATTAGCATCGAATTGTGGATCAACGGATAGCCGCCGTACAGCACGTCGTAATACAAATAGTTCTGTCCGTTTTCCCAGTGGTGCGACACGATCGCATCCGCGTGACGCGCCATGAAGGCAGGTAAGTCGAGTCGTGGTTCGAACGTCGCCTTGTGCCGGCGCACGAGATCGAGACTGTTCGCGAAATGCACGAAGGTAGGATGTTCCTTCATGTGCATCGCGTTGACAACGAACATGTGTTGCACCGCATCAGGCTGGTCACGGTAGAACTCCTCGCACACGAGCATCGGGTAGTGGCAGGACTTCGCGACCGAGAGGTTCGGCTCGAGCGTCGCCAACGTCCACGGTCGACGGCCAGGCTGATAGCCGAACGTCGCGCCTTCGCCAAGGAGTGCGGCCGCACGGCGCTCGAGGAAGTACGGTGACCAGATGTGCGGCATCAGGTGGACGGGCGTGCGCAGAATCGTTTGCAGCAGCGGCGCGGCGGTCTTGCCGTATTGCGGCAACAACCACACTTCGTCAAACGGTGCGCCATTGAATACGTGTCCTGGCGGTTTCCCGAAGATCGGTGTTTCGCACAGAGATGCATAGACGTTCCCGCAGAAGAACGCGGCGACCTTCTTGCCGATCGTCTTCATGTGGCGAAGCCATTCGACCGGCAACTGCGCGCCCATTTCGATCACGACATCGAGATCGTGCGTGACGTCGGCGGGTTTCACGAGCGGTATATCTAAGCCGTCAAGTTCGAGGCCGGCCGGCAACCCATTGGCGTCGCCACCGTTTAGGAAATAAACGGGCCCGACACGATTCGAGCGCTTGAGCATCATCGCGAGGAATGCGATGTTCTGGTGAATGCCGTTTTCCCAAATCGCCTGGCCGTCTCGCGCAAAGAGCGAGATACCAACCGCAGGGCGCTCGCCCATGGCTTGCACGGATTTTGACGGGGTATGGTGCAGACGATCGGTTGAAACCATTTACACCAATGCCTCGCGATAAAGGCGTGCCCAACGGCCGTGTAGACGCCCCAACCGTTCGGCTTGCTGTTTGACAGCGACGTCCGGCTCGCCTCCGCCCGTGAATGGATGCTCTATCTGGAGTAGACCACCGGTACGCGACTCCGAACATCGACGGATTTCGTTGAACCCGCGCCGATACGCCCACAGCAAATAAGCAGCAGTCGATTCGTCAACGCTTTCGTAAAGCGATTGCCTTAGGTACAAAAAAATCCCGAGAACAGGATAGGGCACCTTTCTCTCATACCATTGATTCACATACGTCACAACCAGATTCATTTGACCACCTGTTCGTGAATAACTCGACTGCGCGACGCTCAGACCACATTGCATTGGACATTAGTCCACGTCTTCGGGAAGCAGGAACTCCTCCGGATCTCGCCCCTTCATCCACACAGGCCGCCTGCCTCGACCACTCCAAGTCCTACCACTCATCGGATCCATGTAGCGGGCCTTGCGTCGGTTAGCCGGATGCTGATTGCTGATAGCACCTGCAATATCTTCGATCGACAGTTTATAAATCGAGATCAGCTTGACGATGCAGTTGATCACCTTGGACACTTCACGCTTGTGCGCCGCGTCCATTTCTTTCGCTAGGTTTTGATATCGATCGCCAAATTCAGCCACCCGTTCGGGAAACTGATGCTTCCCATCATGCGGTCTTGTGCCCCCAGTCCTCCCGTTGAGCTTCGTACTTTTCATCATTTGTAGTCCGAAATTCTAAGATTCGAGAAACAGACACCCATATGTCGACCTTGTGCCGTTCAGATCGTCACGAATTCGATACGACATCGACGAGCGGTCGCGACCGGGCCTGACGATGCAGGCGCGTGGCTGGATACCAGCGACCGTCATTACGCTGGATCATTCACATCCGGCTTGGGTTCCGGCTCGGGATCAGCCATGTCGGCCCCCATGGCCCACTTCCTCGCTCAGCCAGTTCAGACCGACGTGCAACGGCAATGGTCGGTCGCTGGTTTCGAGATGCGTGCAAGCCGCGCTGCATCCTGCTTGCCGCTTTCTATGAGCGTTTGTCGATGTCCTCGATGCCGATTTCCAGAAACAGTGGCAGACTGCTCAGCGGTATGTGGAAATCGAAGCCCTCGAACACCTCCGTGCCCCCGTGGAGCAGGGATACTTGCCCACTAAGCATGGCCGACATCCCGTCATGCAGTGAGTCATGGCATAACAGGACAATTTCACCAGTTCGACTGCGTATGGCGCGCGCAAGGCGCGGCACGAACCGCAAAAACGCAATGCTTTCGGCCAGGCCTTGGTCGCACCACACCAATACCGCCTTGCCATGCAGGTCTTCGCCGTTCCAGCGTGCAATCGGCAGCCTCTCAACGCACTGCCTGCTGACGCCCGCATGGCTGCGCCATTCACAATCGAGCCAGCCACGCCCGAAACCGTCCGTGGATAACTGCTCCCATGCCTGGGCAAAGCGGATCTCTCCGTCAGTTAGCGCGAGTTCGATCGCACGCTCGACCAGAGAATTGGCCTCGCTCCACCGGCCAGCCTCTCGCAGAATCTGCGCATACAGCAGCAGCGACTCAGGACAATCCGGCGCAAGCGCAAGCGCGCGCTCGATAGCGATTTCCGCGGCCTCCGTTTGCCGACGCGACTGATAGATCCGAGCCTTCGTGAACCACGCAATCGAATCCGCAGGTTCACCGGCAATAGCTTCCTCGATGCGAAATGAGGCGCTTGGGATATCGCCCATCATCAGAAAAACTCGCGCCAGACTCACATTGACGAAGCGGAACCGGCTATCGAGCATACGACAGCGGTTGTACGCCTCGATAGCAGCCGATAGATGCCCACCCCGCTCGAGCGAATAACCGAGGATAAACCACGCCTGTGCGCGCTTTGGCTGGTTCTCGCAATAAGCCAACGCCACTTCACCCGCCCGCTCGTAGTCGTGCTGTTTCAACAACAGCATCACCCACTCCCGCATCCATTTACCTTTTGCATGATCCGTATCGAAGGCCCGCTCGAAGTTGCCCAGCGCGCCATCCACATCTCCTTGGGCAAGCAACACACGCGATTTCTCGACAAACGCCCAACCACTGTCCGGATCCAGTTCCAGTGCCCGGCTCGACGCATGATTCGCGACTTCCAACCTGCCGCGCATCCTGCAAAGTTCGGCCCATAACGACCACGTCCGTGCGTCCGTGCTTTGCGCTGCGATCTGCGGCTCGATCAATTCGCTTGCGCCCACGAGATCACCGTGCCGCAGTAGCCACAGAGCTTCATCCACCCATCGAGTCTTACGCGAATTCTCGCAACGCGATGCATCCATGGTTTTCCCCATTGTTTCTCATAAGCAAATAGCTCTCGTCTGCCATACCGATACAGCAATCCCAGTGCAGGCCAAGAAATTTTTCCCGTGGTCGAAATATTGGTGGAGCGGGTAAACGCAAACGCTCGACTTCAACAATTAGCCATGCCACTACCCAACCCGGTCACAAGCCAAGGTACGCGATGGTCCATCAGGACGAAATCGCAGAAGGAAGCGATCCGAGCACGATTCAACCGCGTGGACGAGGAAAGTCCATCAAAGATGCATGTAGAACATAGATTTTTAGTCGACATGTCCTCATCGCCTCACCGGCACGCTTGCAATTCGAAGGTGGGAAACACACTATCCGCATCCCACCTTCGACGGCGCTTATACCAACATCACCACTGGTACGACGCGCCTGCACCATAGGTCGCGCCCTGACCGCTGATGCCTACGCCGATCTTCGCCTTCAAATTATTGCTGAACCGGATCGACGCACCCAGGGCCGTTGCGGCATAACCCTGGTAACTGCCGCTGCCGATACCCACCGCGATGGTTTTGCCCGGGTCGACTTCCGGTATCATCGTCAGCGCGGTGGCTGCGGCGACCCCCGAGTACGCCCGGCGGCCGACCTGGTTGACGCTGGACTGAACCCCCCATAGCTGGTTCATGTTGACCGCGTCGGTACCGCTCACACCCGGCGCCACGTTAGTCAGGCGACGCTCGTTACCCTGAGAGCCAAACGACACTGTGTTCGGATCGGTGGTGACCGAGCCCGCACCGATGGCCACCGAATTGGCGCCACCCGCCGTCGCGTTGCTACCCAGCGCCGTGCCGTTCGCGCCTGAGGCCATCGCTCCCTGCCCGATCGCCGACGAGCCGTTGCCCGAGGCGTTAGCCCCCTGACCCAGCGCCATCGCGTTCGTGCCCGTCGCACTCGATCCCTGGCCC
The DNA here is from genome assembly GCF_007828315.1 of Burkholderia sp. SJZ089. Lineage (NCBI taxonomy): Bacteria > Pseudomonadati > Pseudomonadota > Betaproteobacteria > Burkholderiales > Burkholderiaceae > Burkholderia > Burkholderia sp. SJZ089. The sequence goes on from NZ_VIUM01000044.1 coordinate 9,900, forward strand.
ACCGCCGTCGCGTTCGAGCCCGTCGCGTTCGAACCTTGGCCCAACGATGTCGAATTGCTGCCCAAGGCTGTCGACTGGCCCCCGATCGCCGTGCTCCCCGGACCATTGGCCTGCGCGCCCGAGCCCGCAGCGGTTCCACCCGCGCTGGTCGTGGACAGCGTTCCGCCTGAGCCCGACGCCACGCTCGTAGACAGCGACGCGAGGTTGCTCGCTGCACTGCTCAGACCCGTCGATAGCGAGTTGATCGTTGTCGTCGTGCTGCTCAGACCCGTCGACAACGACGCCACGTTGCTGCTCGTGTTGCTAACCGTCGTCGACAGCGAACTGAGGCTGTTCGCAGTAGCGGTCGACAGGGACGTCAACGCGCTAGTGGTCGTTGACAATTCCGAGACCGCCGCGGTAGACAGCGACGACACCGCCTGGCTCACCGCATACAGTTGCGATCCGTTGATCGCGTCCGTCGAGCTCGACGACACCCGGCCAGCCGCCAAATTCGTGATCTGACGCTCCGCGCCCAGCACTCCGACGCTGACCACGCTTGTCGGCGTCGTACCCGCGAACGTATACGCCGTCCCTCCGATGCTCATGCCCGATGTTGGGTTAGCCGCGCTCGTCACAGATCCCGAGCCAAGCGCCACGTCGTTCGCATTGTTGGCCACCGCCCCTGAGCCGAAGGCTAGCGACCCCGCACCGATCGCGCTTGATGCGTTGCCCAGCGCCACGGACCCGATGCCGTTCGCGGTGCTGCCGTTGCCCATCGCCACTGCCCCCTGGCCAGTAGCTATGTTCAAGTTGCCCGCCGCGACCGCGCCTTGGCCTGTAGCCGTGTTGTTGGCACCCGCGCCAACTGCCCCGGTTCCGGTCACCACGTTCGGATCGCCGATGGCCACCGCGCCGTCGCCGCTGGCGGTGTTGGCCGCGCCGATCGACACCGCCTGGCCGCCGGTGGCCATCGCGTACTGGCCAATCGCGATAGCTCCGGCGCTGCCCGCGTTAGCGGTATCGCCGACCGCCACGCTGCTTGCGCCGCTAGCCGTCGAGCTCGGACCGACTGCTATCGCGTTGGCTCCGCTGGCGCTACTGTCCGCGCCGGTGGCATTGGCGTGGAAGTACTTGGTGCCGCCACCGTTAACCGCAGTGGAGATCGACAAGAGCTGGCTGTTCGTCGTGCTCAGGCCAGTAGACAGGGACGACACGTTGTTGCTAGTCGTGCTCAAGCCCGTGGACAGCGAGGTCAAGCTGCCCGCCGTGGCGGTCGACAGGGAAGTGACCGAACTGCGGGCTGTGCTCAGCCCAGTGGACAGCGAGCTCAGGCCACTTGCCGTGGCGGTCGACAGTGACGTGATGTTACTGGTCGTTGAGCTCAGCGCAGTGGATGTCGAGCTCGACAATGCGGTGATCGAGCTCGTCGCGCTCGACAGGCCGGTGGATGCCGACGTGCTCAACGATGCCACCGTGCTGTTGGTCGTGCTCAGCCCCGTCGAGGTCGAGCTCGACAATGCCGTGATCGAGCTCGTCGCGCTCGACAGGCCGGTGGATGCCGACGTGCTCAACGATGCCACCGTGCTGTTGGTCGTGCTCAGCCCCGTCGAGGTCGAGCTCGACAATGCCGTGATCGAGCTCGTCGCGCTCGACAGGCCGGTGGATGCCGACGTGCTCAACGATG
>NZ_VIUM01000044.1:11662-14936 GCF_007828315.1 Burkholderia sp. SJZ089
GTGATCGAGCTCGTCGCGCTCGACAGGCCGGTGGATGCCGACGTGCTCAACGATGCCACCGTGCTATTGGTCGTGCTCAGCCCCGTCGAGGTCGAGGTGGACAATAATGTTATCGAACTGTTAACCGATGAGAGGCCAGTCGATGTAGAGGACGATAAGCTTGTGATGCTAGACGTCACAGTATTGGCTACGGCATAAAGCTGACTACCGTTGATTGCGTCAGTACTGGTCCCACTTATAAGGCCCGCGGCTACATTCTGTATACGCCGCTCTGAGCCCACTTGTCCAACGCTGAGTATACCGCCCGATGCACTGGAACCGGCATATCCACTGAATGTCGTGCCGCCAATCGTCGTACTATTGATAGAGGTGGCGCCAGCAGTACTTCCGGACAATCCTGTTAAAACAACCGAGCCATAGCCAAGTGCCACCGAATTCACTGCGCCGGCAGTTGTATCAGCGCCGAGAGCCACTGATGAATCTGCCGATGCCGTTGCACTATCACCAAGCGCGATTGAGTTTGAACCGGTTGCACTTGACAATCCACCGATAGCCGTAGAGTTTGTTCCAACACAGTTCTGTGTAACACCATACACTAGGGTGGTGTTACACCCGCTCGTTGAGAACTCACTGGTTCCGCTTCCATTGAAGATCAACGAATACGCGCTCGCGGAAATGGATGATGACAATCCCACAAAAGCAAGAGCAATATTCAAAACCGTCAAGACGACGGTAGTGGAAGCGCCCTTCACGTTGGCTGCGCCAAGCTCCGAAACCACCACGAAGCAACCGCGACATTTGCTCCAAACTACCTTGTAAATATTATTCATATTTTACCCCGATTTTAAAATTCTTTAATCCAAAAAATCACCACCCCCAAAGCAATCAACAGCTCAACCCAACAAACTTCTGCTCTACCGGCACACAAAAATCATTCCGACAAAACTAATTAATTATTAAATCAACTGAAAATCCAAGTCAGCTCGAAGAAATTCCTTAGGTCGAGTTGACATTTAGTGCCTGCCACCGGTGATCTATGGCGCTTAATATTCCCGGGGCCATCCGATCAAAAAATTTCCTCAAGAACGTAGCCATATCCATACAAAGACCTCAAGCTATAGCCTCTACTTGAAGTCAAAGAAAGTTTTCTTCTAACGAACGAGACATGCGTGTCCAACGTCCGAGAATTGGGATTGATCTCACCACCCCACACGATTTCGCTGATATATCCCCGAGAAAGCCCTCGATTTATATTCTTAAAAAGAAGAATTGCCAGATCAAACTCCTTCCTTCTCAGGAATATGTGTATTTTTCCGTCGAAGACGCTCAATCCAATTTCTGAAAATACAAATCTTCCGAAAACATATTTTTCCCCGCGCACAATCGAATTTGAATTTCTTCTTCCAACAGCCTGAAGCTTTGCATTAAGGAACGACGACGAAACGGACTTTCCAATCACGTCATCGACTCCTGCGTTTAGGGCTTTAGCTATTTCATCGTCTGAAACGGCATATGTAAATCCAACCACAAGCATGTGCCGCAAATCGCCTCGAGATTTAATCCAGCCACAAATTTCGTGAACCGAGGCGCCGCCGCAATCAAGATCAATAATCAAAAAATCGAAGCTCTCTGACCTAAGTCGACTTCTAAACCTGTCTGCTCGATTAAAAGAGTGGCATGCATGAGACAGCGATCGGCAAATTTCGATGACTCTTTCAATCCACTTCTGGTCGGAACCAATAACGGCAACTCGCATGCTTGCGTGATTTTTATTAATCATCTTCATTTGATACGCCACACTCAAACCACAACAGGTGGCACCTTAAAAGCTTTGCCGCACAATTCATCACCCTGGCCCAATCGACCACTTCAATACATTGATTTGCATTTAAAAATCACACCTCCGGCAACCGCCCATAATCGCCGCCGAAATCATCACGGTGTGCTTTTGAGAGTTTGCTTATTCTGATCCTCGTGCTGACTGGTATTGCGTTTTTATCGCACAACCTAGCTCCACCTAAACGGCACCAAATTTGCCCCGTGGTCTATCGTCGGCGCCGATGCTATCCCGCCCCACCATTTAATCAACACCTTATGGAAGGGACTCGAAACTAATGAGCGTGACTTTCCAAATCGCAGTCAAGTAAGGCAGCGATGATTGCAGTGAGTAAGGCAGGCGCACATTGACGGCATCGGCGCACTGTATTCGCGGAGCGACATTAGATACCGTCACTGCGACGCCGAATCCCATCCCGAAATCGCATTTGATGTCCCAGCCCGCTGACTATCTATCGACGGTGCAGTCGAGCATAGATATGTCAGACAGATTATCAAGATAGGAAACGACGATCGCACACTCAGATACCGGTCTCCCATAGGTCTCGGCGAGCCGCCATGATGCGCTCCTTCCAATGCTCTCACTTGTTCATTTCGCTAATATCTTTTGCCGCGATCGTCGCAGACGCTAAAAAGTGTGTCCATTAGAGAAGTGTGAAGTTCACACTATTTGACTTTTCCAGGAGTGACAACCAATCGTGCGCCCCACAAATGTGGGACACGTCTGATTAACATCAACCTTTCAAAAATTAATAAAAATTTCGGGAACTTACAAATGACCTAAGAATGAGGATGGGGATTGGCGAATACCCTGCCACAACTTACAGCGCATTCTCAAATTACAGGCATCAAAACACACTCCTTCCTGGAATAGAAAACAGAGAATTGGCAAATTCCGCCAATTACAGGCCCCATTAAAGTTACTGGACTTCGAAAATTCGATGGAATATTGTCAGACGTGTCAGGGCAGTGACCTCCAAAGCAGGTAGATCCTCATTTCTTCAGCCAAGAAGGACGTGCCGGACAGAGCCGTAGGTGGTTACCAAGTGTGATTTCATGCCGGCTTCAGCCGGCTAAGCCGATGCTGCGCCACCTTCCTGCACAATTCGAGGATGGGCAGCGTTGCCTTCTGGAGATATGCCATGGCTATCGAGAAACTGGTCGTTCCGCTGCCTAACGGCTTGAAGGTGTATGTCGAGCATCACGTCTTCGATCCGTCCTACCCGACGGTGATCCTCATCAACGGTGCGCTCGCCACCACTGCATCGTTCGGCCAGACGGTGCGCTATCTCGGTGAACGTCTCAACTCGATCTGCTTCGACCTGCCCTACGCGGGCCAGTCTCGGCAGCACAACACCAGCAAGTTCGTGCTGACCAAGGACGACGAGGTCGAGATCCTGCTCCATCTCTGCGAGCGCTTCAGCCCGAGCTACCTGCT
>NZ_VIUM01000045.1:0-13665 GCF_007828315.1 Burkholderia sp. SJZ089
TGGAATTCCTTCTGTCTCGCCGCTTCCGCTTGTTCAGCGAGGGCCTCCATTTGCACCTTCAGCTCTTGATATGTCGCCATCCTTTGCTCTCCTGAGTTTCTGGCCTACCTTCGCCCTCATTCTGCAGCTCGGTCTTACCACCCCTGGGTCATGCCATCGTCCAAATGAATTAGGACATCAGGCGAGCGTTTCAAGTTTCATGCGACCAGCGGCAAATGACATTTGCACACTCCCAGATCGTCCGTTACTGCTGGGCGTTGACATAGAGCATGGTGGTTTACAACGATCCCTACTCCAGTAGTTGCTACAGAACATCGATTGCCATGTCGGCATCAGCCAACTGCATTTCGAACATGTGATGAACACGTGCGTCGAGGTAGCCGCCAGCTGCTGGCGCATCGACTCTTCGAGATCCGGCCATCGATCGAGCAGGCGCCCAAGGGCCCATCCACCACCGGCCCACCACACGCGGGCACGCAGCAGATGATGCACGTCGCCTTACCTGTGACCGTCGCCCTAAACAACTGACAAGAAACAATAAGTGGGAGTCGGTCAGCTTTGAATTTAAATGAGAATTATTCGCATTGATGTTTAATGCTACCATAGAACTCTCACTCTGCAAACGGGGACACGAGAGTCGCACACAGAGCAATCAATTAGTCGGTATTGGTGTAATTTTCCTCAGGAGTGCTTTTTATGTCCGACATCATCCAAACTGTAGGATCCTTGGAAGCATGTATCGGCAAACGACCTGCCGCCGCAGATTTGAAAGTCATCGATCACATGGATGGCTGGGTAGGACGATGGCTGGCTGCTTCCCCTCTCGCATTCTTAGCGTTCAGCGACCCAAGCAGCATCAAGCTTACCCTTGCGGGCGGATTGCCTGGATTCGCGTCTCGGATCGATGACCGACGATTGGCACTGGCGCGCGGAGTGCTCGACCATCCCCAGCAAGCGTTGAGCGGTCGCGGGGTAGCACTGCTCTTTCTGATTCCTGGCCTCGGCGAGACGATGCGCATAAATGGCGTTGTGGCGCTCAATATCGAGGATAAGATCGTCATTTCAGTTCAGGAGTGCTATGCGCATTGCGCAAAGGCATTATTGCGGTCGGACTTCTGGAACCCGGTAGAAATCGGTGTGCCCTTAACTCCTACAAACTTCGTGGCAAGAAGCCGGTTTATGGCGTTAGCGACCGCAGATGCCAGCTTGCATACCGATATAAGTCCCAAAGGGGATCCAGCCGGACTTCTAGCGCAAGCACATAATGACACGCTAACTTTCCCTGACCGCCCTGGAAACCGTCGCGCGGACAGTTTCCGCAACATTCTGGAACGACCGGACGTCAGCGCAGCTCTGCTGGTCCCAGGTAGCACCCGAATCATGATTGTGCAGGCCGAAGCACAGCTAACCACGGATGCCATGTTGCAAAAATGCTTTGCCGTACAGGATAGGGTTCCAAAACTAGTCACCAAACTCGCACCCAGTTCCATCATGCACTATGAAAGCGCCGCACTCATGCGTGCAATGCCATGGTGCTACCCGTACTCCCTGCCGGGAATCGATCCATCAGAGATTTTTTCCGCACACATCAAACTGAACAAAACAGCAGGCCTGCGAGCCTCTCTTCTCAAAGGCATCGCTACCCTACCGGGCCTCATGCGCAAAGGTCTCGCTTTAGACTATAAGCGAAATATGTACTAAATCAGTTTTACTGACCCTCAAAGGGCATCGTGATGCCTGTCCTGCAGAAGCGAACAGGAGGCACTCAACATTCATCATGCGCCAACCGAAATCACATCGCCCATGAAGACACGAGTTATTGTCGAATCTGGTGTATGGGACGGGAGGGAGGCGGGAGAAGGCGGTGGCGATTGAAGGAGAGTGTTGCTTTCCAAGGTAACAACCCGACAATCGGAACCCACCACCATGGCGAAACGTACGCATGAAGCGAACAGCAGTCAAGCAACAGAAGCAGACATCAAGGGGCCTGGACGATTTGATCCAGCAAGGGGCGCGGCGGATCATCCAGCAGGCGATCGAGGTGGAGTTGGCGACGTTGCTTGAGCAGTATTCGAACGTGAGAACGATTGACGGCAGACAGGCGGTCGTGCGCAATGGCTACCTGCCGGAGCGCCAGATCGTCACGGCCGTCGGTCCGGTGCCGGTCCAGGTGCCGAAGGTCCGCGATCGCTCGGGCTCGAGTGTGAAGTTCAATTCGACAATCGTGCCGCCCTACGTGCGCAAGTCGCCACGCATATCGTCGTCACTGCCGTGGCTGTACCTGCGCGGGGTCTCGACGGGCGACATGAGCGAGGCGCTGTCCGAGTTGCTCGGCGAGCAGGCCAAGGGCCTGTCGGCGAACACCGTGAGCCGACTGAAGGCCGCGTGGTCGGACGAGTACGAGCAGTGGAACAAGCGCGACCTGTCAGCGTCGCGCTGGGTCTACTGGTGGGCCGACGGCATTCATACGCAAGCCCGCACCGAGGATGCCGACGGACAGTGCTTGCTGGTGATCATCGGCGTGAAACCGAATGGCGAGAAGGAACGCGTCGCGCTCAGTGACGGCTATCGAGAATCGAAGCAATCGTGGCGCGAATTGTTGCTCGAACTGAAGGCGTGCGGCCTGCAGGCACCGCCGCTGCTGGCGGTCGGCGACGGCGCGATGGGGTTGTGGGCGGCGCTCGACGAGGTGTTCCCGCAGACGCGGCATCAGCGCTGCTGGTTCCACAAGATCGGCAACGTGCTCAACGTCATGCCGAAGTCGCAGCACGGTAAGGCCAAGGCGGCACTCGCCGAGATCTGGAACGCCGCGACGCGGGCAGATGCGATCGTCGCATTCAAGCAGTTCGTCGACACGTACTCGGCCAAATACCGGAAGGCAGTCGAGAAGCTGACAAAGGATCGCGACGCGTTGCTCGCCTTCTACGACTTCCCGGCTGAGCACTGGCAGCACGTGCGGACCACGAATCCGATCGAATCGACGTTCGCGACGGTGCGTCATCGCACGGGCCGCACACGCAACTGTCTGTCACGCGCAACCTTCCTCGGGATGGCGTTCAAGCTCATCGAAGCCGCTGAACAGTCTTGGCGGAAGATCCGCGGCGTCGACAAGATCGAACCGCTCCTGAAGGGCATTCCCTTCAAAGACGGAACCCCGGTGATCGAGAGCACACCGGCTCCTCAACCGCTGGCCGCCTGATCATGCTGACCCGACCGCGTACACCAGAATTGACGATTGCTCATTAGACGCCACGAGGAGACAAACGCGACACACGTCCCGCAGTTCGTAACCATTCATAACCGCATTATTCCGTCTTGCTTCTCCAACAATGCGAGCCGCCATTTAAACCCGGCAAGCAGCATGACGGCAGTCGCGGCCAACCCGGCCGACAGCCCAATCCAAGCGCCGTAAACTCCACGGCCGAACAGCATTGCAGCCGCCCATGCAATCGGCATCCCCATCATCCAGTAACCCGCGAGAGATATCCAGAAGGCGCTCCGCACATCGCCGAGCCCCCTCAAAAGACCCACGCCGATATTTTGACTGCAGTCGAAAAACTGCGTCAGCGCCGCGATCGTCAGCAACCCGGTCGCGAGCCGCATCACATCGGCATTGTTGACAGAGGCTTGCGTAAGGAAAGGCGCAAGGACACACCCTGGTACAGCAAGGTACGGAAATGCGATGATTAGCATCACGCAGGATCCCAGTGCCAAACCTGTGTAACCGATGCGCCGTGCGCGGCGATAATCGCGCTGTGCACACGCATGAGTGACGCTGACAGATAGCGCGTGTGAGAGCCCAACTGAAAACATGAACACAATGTAGATTACCTGGCTGACGACTGTTTGGGCCGCTAGTGCATCTGCCCCAAGTGTGCCGATCATCAGCGAAAGCACGGTAAAAAAGGCAGCCTCCGATCCATACGTCGCGGCAATTGGCGCGCCCATCATTAAAGTTTCTCGAAAAACATGGGCATCGGTACGCCAGAACGTAAGTGACAGATGTTGGCGTAGTGCAGTCTGGTGCGTCGCGACCGCAAGAAATGCGAGGAATGAAAACAGGTACACCATGCTCGTCGCATATGCGATGCCGGTCAGACCCAGAGAAGGCAAACCAAACCGGCCGAACATCAGCGCATAATCGAGCATCGCGTTGACAAGAATCGATACGACTGTGATCGCTAGCAGCGGTCCAGGCTTGCGAAGCCCGACGGTGTACTGGCGCAGCGACTGGAACCACAGGCAAGGCATCATGCCGGGAGCCGCCGCCGCAAGGTAGAACGCGGCCTGTCGCGCGACGTCTGCATCCTGGCCGAGCCACACGAGCGGACGCTCGACTGCAACCATCAAGATCATGAACACAACTGAGATGAACGTCGACAAGCCGAAACTCGCCCGCACGAGCTGGAGGACTCGGGCATGATCCCCTCGTGTGTTCGCGGACGCGACCAAATTAGCAGTGCCCGTTACGAGGCCTGCGCCCATCGTGCGCAACTGATTGAACAGGGCCACTGCAAGACCACCTGCTGCGATTTCTCGTGGGCCGAGCATCCCCATCATGACAATGTCCGTCGTGGACACCGCTACTTGGGCAAGCTGGGTGAGGACAAGCGGCGCTGCAAGCGTGACAATATGTCGAACATCGAGCCAAAGCGGTTCTTGCGGTTTCATGCAGAATATAGTTAGAAAGGGCAACGCCCCGGTTCAAGTGCGGTGGCCTACCGCCCTGTGATGATTTCGGTGGTTGTACTTACCATGGCCTCCCATCTCAATTGCGACTACTCGCCGCGACCCGCGGCAAGCCGCGCATGGCACTTCGCGCTCTCCGGACGCATGCGCTGCTGCTCCGCATTGACGTAGATGGTTGTGGTCTGCAGCGAGCCATGCCCCAGCACCTGCTGCAGCACCTCGATCGCCATGCCGGCTGCGGCCGACTGCGTCCCGAACGTGTGCCGAAACGCGTGCGGCGAGGTGCCCGCCAGCTGCCGGCGCGCCGACTCCTCGAGATCCGGCAGCTGCTCGAGCAAACGCCCGAGGGCCCGCGTCACCACCCGCGACACCAAGTCGTCGCGCATGGTGCGCAACAGGCGCTCGACGTCCAGGATCTCGTGCTCCTCCGGATCGAAGTAGAGCCGCGCGATCGTCGCGACCGGCAGGCCCTTCACGCGCGCGCGCAGTGCCGTGAATTCCGTGCGGCAGTAGGTTCGGGGCGGGGGCAGTTCAAGTTGCTGCGGGCGGTTGGCCATGGGTATCGGCACCAGGGGTGGACGAATCGGACCGAGCGCCGCTCGGCAATGAATAGGGATGAGCGCGGAGGGTTTCCCACCAAGGCGTGGACTCGAGGGCGGCGAGCCACTCGAGGCACGCTCGGCCGTCGTCGGTCAGCGTGGCGAGTTCCTCTGGGACAGGACAGTGGGGAGCGCGCGCGGACACCGGCTGCTGGGACAGTCGAAGGGGTTGGCGCACCCAGGCGACGAAGCCCCACCCCACCAGGGTATCAATCGTCGCGTCATGCCGGTGACGCACCACCTGGCGTCGGCATACGTGGCGAAGCATGGCCAGCACGGCTGCATGAGAGGGCACACTGGAGTGCATGGATGGATTGGCGTTCATGTGATGGGGATGTCCCCTCCTCCTTGCAACGTGCCGGCCACGGCCGTCTGGTTGCCCTGGTCGGCGCCGTCTTGGCGCGGCTCGAGCTCGTCGTGCCGCAGCGTGGTGGGCAGAACCGTCGAGGGGAACGCGCGGTGAGTCTCGGACAGGCACTCGTCGAGCGATCGGGCGAGTTCGCCGATCGCGTTGACGAAAGTGGAGGCGTCGGATCCATAACGATGGGCGAGCTGCGCCAGATCCAACAACGCCGCGTAGCGCGCCACGCACTCGGGAGGTAAGTCCGCGGAAGGGGCCGGCCGGGACAACACCGCACACCCGCTGATCAGCAGCAACAGCACCACCAGGAGATGCAGCTTGACGCGGCGCAGGATCGCCGCGACGGCGCGCGGTCCTGAGGAAGGCCTGCGGCCACGACCCTGATCAGCGGTTCGGCGTTCATCGCGGCAACCCCAACATGGCGCGCAGCCGGGCTTCGTCGTACTGATACAACAAGGCGACGGGGTCGCGCTCGGCAAGCAGGTCATTGACGAGCCGGCGCCAGAGATCGAATGCGCCGCACGCGCGAGCCCGACCCAGCTCGGTCTTGTTGGCGTCGAGCTGCGCGGTCGCGTCGAGCTGCCGAAGCACTTCATTGAGGACGTGCGTGGTGATCTGAGCATAACTGAGGCTAACGGGCACGATGGCTCCTGGGATACCGCGATGATGGCGTGCGCGCAAACGGGACGGACGGGTCGCCAAAACGCACATCCAGCCGGGCTCGCTCGGCTTCGAACTCGGCCGTGGCCAATGGATCGGCCGGGTCCACCAACACCTGCATCAGGCAGCACCAGCGCACGAAGGCGCCGTTGGCGATGGGTTGGACCATCGGCCACGACTGGGGTTCGTGCGGCGCTCGTGGACGCACGGTTGGTGCGATCCGTGAGCAGGCGCGTCGTCATCATCCGGCCGTGGAGCATCCGATACCTCGAGCAAAAACGACGTACGACACAGGCTGGGGCGCCCAACGCCTTGCGCCGGCGGCTGCCCTGCCAAGTCGGACCTATTGAATGCGATCCACTCGCCGCGACAATTCGCGTCGCGCTGGCGCGGCACGTTGACCAGGACGAGCTGCGGGCGGCTCAGCCGGTCGGCATCGAGCGCGGCGTACACGACGAGCGGCGCGCGGGCAAGCCGCGCGAACCCGATCCCGACCGGGTCGAAGGGCGCGAGCAGGGTGTCGGCCGCGTGCAGTGGGACGGGCGGTCCTCGCTGCCCTCGCGGGGCGGTGGTGTGTAGTCGGTCGGCGTGCGACGCCGGCGGCCAGCCCACCCTGCTCCACTGACTGGCTAGCCGTCGGCGCTTCCCAACGCGGCTCACCAATACAAGGGTTTACCCTATATTTGCGTAGGCGTAATTGGGGTTTGAGTAGCAATCGAACAGAAAACCTACATAAGCTTCGCCCAATCGTTGGCCTCATCCGTGGGTCACGGCGCCGAGTTGAACACGGCCTCGATGTGGTGTCCGTCTGGGTCGATCACGAAGGCGGCGTAATAGTTTGGTCCGTAGTGGGCTCGCAGTCCCGGAGCACCGTTGTCTCTACCTCCGTGATTAAGCGCTGCTTTATGAAAAGCGGCGACGGAATTCCTATCCGGCGCAGCGAAAGCAAGATGAAAGCATGGAACCGGCGGATGCTGCCCCTCTGGCCTAAACTTGATTGCAAGCTCATCGCCGCCGCCCTCGGGCCCATAGCCGACCGCCTGGCCGGCTTCTCCCGGTCGCAGATCTTCCCAAACCCGCACATATCCAAGTGAGCCAAGAGCCGCGTCGTAAAATGCAGCGGCACGCTCGATATCGGAAACACCTAATGAAGCATGATGTAGCATTCGTCCTCCGATTTCAGGGCGCTAGCCTTTGCAACAAACCCCGGTTTTCTGTGTCACGACACTGTCGATCGCAAAAGCCCCGGAATACCCGTCGATTTTCATAAATACCCGTGCAAAAAACTATAGCGGATAAACTCTCTGCCGTCTGAGTTTAATTGAAGCCGGGGGACGTCGCTGTACGCGAAATCGAGACAGAGTCACTCGCATGCCGCCTGCTCGCCTTGAAATCAGATTGGCTACATCGTCACAGAATAGTGGGGCATTTCAACGTTCAAATAAGGAAGATATTAGATTCTTATAAATTTATATGTACTTTCGTAACAATCCAGAGGCCTTACGGGCATCAGCCCCATAGGGACTGATGGGTGCTCTATTTGTACATTTAAATTGTTTCGCCAGCACAGCTTCGTTTTTAGAGTTGCCATGAAGCAGAAGTATTTCTCATCATTCACCGCACCAATTTCTCGGGCGATGCCGCGATAAATGCTTTCCTCGATCCCACGCCTTCCACCAATAACTAGACTCGCAAAGAAATCCTCCTCGCCCTTCAATGATCCATCTCCAGAAAAAACCATAAACTTTCTGCGAACCCTCTCCGACAAAGCTGAGCCACTTCTTATCGCAGCCAATTCGAACATGTGATCACAGGATCGATCGCTTAATGGCCCACCACATTCCATACCACACATACGCCGATTGGCAGCCAAGAATTTTTGAATTATTAATTCCGAGTCCGAGAATAAAGCATAGAGCAAATATTCGGGCTCGATTAGTTCTCTACCGCCCGGCACCCAGTTAATTGCAGTCAATTTCAACGCACAAGATAAATAAATATTATGCTTAAGTGACGATAGGTCCCCGAGGACGAAGTAGTCATACAATCCAATAGTGGCGTGACCTATCGCAAGATCTTCGCAGCAATGCACAAATTCACATGGCGAAACTTCCCCCGCGGATATTTTTCTCTTCGTCCGAGCGATGTGCTCAATTGCGGCATCAACGTCCCTCATCCTCTTCTTTACTAAATTTCCGTCCATTCTCATCCTCGCGCCATGAAGGTGAATTTCTCAAAAAATCCCATCCCATGGATTTATTTTATGATTGAAACACCCCCCATTTAAGACATCAGCAACAATAATCTCACTCCAAGGAGCACATTAGAGTCTAATGAATATTGTGAAGCGATATTGCAAAGGATTGACAAAATATCGACTCGACCCTATCCGGGATGCATTATGGACATCAGAGGCTCTTAATCAGCAAGCAACTCCACCCAAACGGTTCTCGATGCTGATTTTTTGCAACGCCTGAGGGGCAAGTTTGGACGGCGCTGTCACGTCAGCGGAGTATGTTCACAGGGGGCGAGCGCGACCTGCCTATTTCATGCGGCAGACGGATTCTGGGTGACCTCGGCCAATTCACGCCACGTCGAGAAGCGTACGTATGCGGTCTTTTAACGACGCCCGTCAGAGGTTGGGAGTGGCAGGCATGCTCCATGGCACGAGGGCGGCATAGTCGTCGGCGGTTGCGGCGAGCGGCAAGGGGCTGTCAGAATTTTCGTGTTCGAAGCGGGTTGAGCATCACACGGATGGCCGGACAAAACGCTCTTCGTAGAGGATGGCAAACTGATTCATGGCTGCCTTCCAATCATGCGCGGCGCGTCCCCAGTCAGCCGTAATGTTACGCAAGGCCAACCAGATGAGCTTGGTGGCCGCTTCGTCACTGGGAAAGTGACCTCGCGTCTTGATGATCTTGCGCAACTGCCCGTTGATATTCTCAATCGAATTGGTAACCGGCATGATATAGCCGGTGCCTCACGATTCCGCGCCTGGGCAATTCAAGCGTATGGTGTGACCATCCGGGACAGGGGCACTGGGGAGCACTTCGGGTGGGCAGGCCGTTCTTATACGATGAGCCGTGAGCTCGTGTTAGTAGTTGGCCGCTTCCGCGCTCGCCGCCGTGTAGATCGGCCGGACGGCCGCGGCCAGCCCTCGACGGTCTTTCCAGCTCGCGTAATCCAGGCTGTTGCGCATCAGATGCACGATGCAGGTCTGCAGCGTCGTGGCCGGAAATACGGCTGCCAACGCCTCAGGCATCCCTTTCAGTCCATCGGTGACGGCGATCAGGATGTCGTTCACACCACGCGTTTTCAGATCATTGAAGACCTTCATCCAGAACTTCGTGCCTTCGATCCAGAGCCCTAGAATGTCGCGCGTTCCATCGGGCAACACGCCCAACGCCAGATAGATGGCCTTGTTCCTCACGACGGCGTTTTCCCGGATCTTGACCCGCAAGGCATCGAAGAAGACGACCGGATACATCAGTCCAAGCGGCCGGGCTTGCCCGGCCGTGACCTCGGCCATGACTTCATCGGTGACGGAGCTGATGAAATCCGGCGACACCTCGGTGCCGTACTGTTCGAGCAGAAAAGCCTGGATTTCTCGCACGGTCATGCCGCGTGCGTCCCACGGGGACTAGCTTCGCGTCGTACATCGCCACGATCTTGCCGTCGAAGCCGGTGAAGCGGCGTTCGTGCTTGGGAATCAGCAGCGGCTGGAAACTGCCGTCGCGATCGCGAGGCACCTCGATACGGATCGGGCCGTCCTCGGTCAGAACCGTCTTGGCGCTCTTGCCATTGCGTTGATTGCTCACCTCAGATGGCTTGGCCGCGCCCGACGCGTAGCCTAGATGGTGATTCATTTCACCGCCCAGCGCGCGCTCGATCAGCGCTTTCTTGAGTGCCAGCGTGGCGGCGTGGCTTTGTCAAGTTCAGTGTAGGAGGCTGTTCGAATTGATGATACAAAGGAGTCCTGATGATTATCGAGCGAAGCCTGCGTCGCTCCAGCGGTACCAGCTGGCAATGCGTTCCTTCAGCCGGGTGCGGTGATCCGCAGCCCTCATGCAGTGACGGGGTAGCGCAAAGTGTTGCCGGATCGGACCGAAACGTGAAAGGAAAGCCTGGGTGCGCAGCGCATCGCGAAACCCCTGCATCTGGCGCTCACGCCGGCGCGTGGGCTGGTGACTGTTTTCTGCCCGGTTGTTCACCCGGGCACAGGCCTTCACAAACACGTGCTTCACCCCGTCCAGTTCGGGCACCTCTGCCTTTGCCGCCCGGTAGCTGCGCAACTGGTCGGTGACGATCTTCCGGGGTACCGGGTTTGCGCGCAGGATGCGTCTGAAGAAGCGTTCGCGGTCGCCTTGTCGCGGCGCTTCTGCAGCAGCACGTCCAGTTCGGTCCCATGTTCGTCCACCGCGCGCCACAGCACGTACGGCTCGCCGCGCAGCTTCACGAACAGTTCATCGAGATGCCAGGTCGTGCCCGGCCTGCCGCGCACGGCTTTCGTGCAATGGGCAAACTGCGCGCCGAACCGGTCACACCAGTTGCGTACTGATTCGTAGGTCACAGTCACACCGCGCTCAAGCAGCAACTCCTCGATGTCGCGCAGGCTCAGATTGAAGCGGTGGTACCAGCGTACCGCGCAGCTGATGATCGAGGCCGGGAAGCGGTAGCCGTGAAACGGGTTGCGGGTCTTTGGCATTTCCCCATTCTATCCGCTGGGCGCTTCAAGTTGACATTGCCAGCGGTGGCCCTTGAACGAAATCGGCGATTCGAACTGGGGCTGAACGGCAACGGCGCATGTCTTCATGCCTTACTATACAAGCATCGACGCAACAACCTGACAATGCCGCGTGAATAGATATATCTACGCAAAAGCAGCAGTTATCTTACGTACTCCAGAGCCCGGAGACCAGTTGTTCGCCGCATGTGTCCACGTCATATTGTTGAATACGATCATCTCACCCGGCATCAATTTATGAGTTATCCTCTGCCTGAAAAGCTCTTTATACATCACTTTCGAATTTATCATTCTCCGGGCGGAGGCATTGTCCATTCCCGAAGCTTCAAGATCATTTCCCGGCTTCTTTAGCAAGCCATCCTGCTCGAGCAGTTGCATATATTCATATGCGGAGTCGCGATCTATACTCGCGATGCTATCCCAATAGGCATACATATCCTGCCCGAGGATCCGCGAGTATGTTTTTCGTGGCCTAGCGAGTACGTCGACAAGCGTGAGACCCGCAATATCGGAAATGCTCTCTCGCAGTATCTCGTCGTTGTCACGCAAAAGATCGGCATGTATATCTATGTTATAGCGTGCCCGCGCCCGTATCGCCTCTTCCTCCTTAAACGACGTCGATGTAAGTTTGCCTCGGCGGACTCTTTCTCGCAAAGAAGACCATGCCGCACTCGACTGGTCCACCTGCATCAAGATCGTTTCGCCGCCGTCGGTGCTATTTTCATAGCAAAAGAATGAGGCTAACTGAAGCCCGATGGAACTGTTCCCCTCGGAATGCGGAGGAATGAACTGATATTCCTCGCGCCGGTTCACACTCATAAAATATTGGCCAACGTTTTCCCGATGACCATACGCACTGGCGAACCCAGCCTGAAGCTCCAGACTATCGTTTAGCCCGAGACCGCTGGCGATATCGTAGGCCGTTTTGTCCGCATCGACTGCTGTCAGATTTTTGATCAAGACGACCTTATCCTGCCGGATCCTGTCAACAATCGAATCGACATCGATCGCCGTCCGGATATCGTCGAAGACCATCAGATCTTCCCGATCTTCCGGTACGCCAGTTTCGCTCGTGCTTTCTGTCATCTCAAATTCCATATGTAGAAAAATTAAAATCGTTAGTCTTCATTCGACTAATCTCCAGACCGGAACGTGAGGACAAAGAGTATTCAAGGCATCCTTAGCCAGTATCGCGTTCGTGATCAGTCTTCCCAGGGTGGCAATATTTCGTGCGTGCATGATCGTCAGATGGTTGCCCGGTACTGGCACAACCATTATTTTCTCCGCTGGCTGTATTTTTCCCCACCCCTTCAAAGGTTCACTGACAGCGGCCAGTTCCGCATCGTTGTCCTGCGCCAGGAAAAGATGCATACGCGCCGTGATCTTGGGCACCGCATAGATTTGAACCGCACCCTGGTGCTCCGCTGTGCGCTGGAGATATTTGCGAATCATCTCCGCGGGCAACGCATGCAACTGCGTGGGCAGTACGCCCTTTTCGCGGCAGCCTTCTAGTAGTGCCTCGAAACTGAACGTCTTCGCCAATACTTTCAGCTCCGTCAGTGCGTCGGACAATCCCTGCTCCGCCAATGCATTGGACGCGCTGCAAAGCTCCATCAGGACTTCAGGCAGGAATACCTGCGGGGTGATATCGCGCTGCTGGCCCGGCGTGGCGGAATCGAGCAGGCCAAGGAACTCCACCTCTTCGCCAAGCGCCAGCAACTGCGCGGTCACTTCGTAAGCAAGCACGCCGCCGAACGACCATCCGAGCAAGCGATAGGGTCCGCTACCCTGCACCTGGCGCATCATGCCGATGATGCGCGCGGCCATCTCGGCCATGCTCCTAAGAGGCGGCGAACCAAACGGCACCGCCTGCAACCCGTAAACCGGAATGCTGTCGTCGATATGCGCGGCCAACGGAGCAAAATACGCATCCACGCCGTAGTAATCGTGCATGAGAAACAACGGCCGCTGTGTTCCCGTCGTGCGCACCGCGACAATCGCACTGGAGTCTGCCTGCATGACAGCACGCTCCGCCAGTTGCGCGATGGTCGGATACGTAAACAGATCGGCAATGGTCAGTCGAAGCTGATGCTTTTTTAGTTCTGCCAGCAGCCGGATCGCCGATAGCGAGCGGCCACCTAGCCCGAAGAAATCGTCATGGCGACCAATGCGCTCTACCCCAAGCAACGACCGCCACTCGGCAGCCAGCAGCGTTTCGATGCCCTCTTCCGGCGGCTCGTAGACATCGTTGGCGTGAGCACGCGCACCTGGAGCCGGTAGGGCCCGGCGATCCAGCTTGCCGTTCGATGTCAGCGGCAGAGCCTCCAGTTGCACATAGGCAGCGGGCACCATGTAGTCCGGCAGCGACGCCTGCATGCGCGCGCGCAACTCGACCACACCTGGGACGTCTGCTCCGGGCTGCACGGTGTAATAGCCCACCAGCCGCTTGTTGCCGCTCTCTTCCCGCACGATGACTACCGCTTCGCGCACACCCTCGCAAGCGCAGAGCTGCGTCGCGATCTCCCCGAGTTCGATACGGAAACCGCGCAGTTTCACCTGGTCGTCGTTGCGGCCGAGGTACTCGATCGTGCCGTCGGGCAGCCAGCGACCCA
>NZ_VIUM01000046.1:0-11705 GCF_007828315.1 Burkholderia sp. SJZ089
CCACGGGCGTGATGCGTCACGCCGATGCCGGCTACGAACTCGCGCAGGAAACCGCGCGCGAGGCCGGCCTCAAGCTGCCGATGCTGGGGCGCTGAGCGAACGCACCATGACTCCTCCGCTTCGACTCTCGCTGATCCGGGCCGAACAGCTCGTCGCCTCGCCGTGGAAGAACGGCGGCGGGGTGACGCGCGAAATCGCGGCGCAGCCGCCGGGCGCCTCGCTCGACGGGTTCGCGTGGCGCGTGAGCGTCGCCGATGTGGCGCAGCCCGGCCCGTTCTCGCGTTTTCCCGGCATCGATCGCACCCTGGTGCTGCTCTCGGGCGCGAGTATGAGCCTGATCGGCGAGGACGGCGCGCGGCGCCTGCTGGCCGCGCCGCTCGATCGCTTCGACTTCGACGGCGAGCTGTCCTTGTCGGCCGAGCTGAACGACGGCCCGACCCGCGACTTCAACCTGATGACGCGGCGCTCGGCCGTGACGGGGCGCGTCTCCGTCCTCGCCGATGGCGCAGGCATCGATTCGAGCGCGGCGACCGTGCTGCTGTTCTGCGTGAGCGGCACGCCGAGCGTGTCGATCGATGGCGCGGGCGAGGCGGGAAGCGTCGTGCTCGGCGCGCTCGATACCTTGCGGATCGATCTGGCGGTCGCGACGGGCGCGGGTATCACCGGCTCGGTGCGCGGCGAAGGCGCGCTGCTCTGTATCGAACTGACTCCGAAGGCGGCCGCGAAGGCCGCATGAACCTGGGCCGCATGAAACGATGACTCCCACTGTCTGGCATCAACTGAATCTCTGCGCCTCGGGTGACCCCGACGACACCATCTCCGACGCCGCGCTGGCCGTCGACGCCGACGGCACGATCGCCTGGCTCGGCCCGCGCGCGGCGCTGCCCGACGCCTACGCGGGCTGGACGCGCGAAAGCCTCGGCGGCGCCTGGGTCACGCCGGGCCTGGTCGACTGCCATACGCACCTGGTCTATGGCGGCCAGCGCGCCGACGAGTTCGCGCTGCGGCTGGCCGGCGCCAGCTACGAGGAGGTCGCGCGGCGCGGCGGCGGCATCGTCTCGACGGTGCGCGCGACGCGCGAGGCCGACGAGGCGACGCTGTTCGCGCAGGCCGCGGCACGGCTCGCGCCGCTGCTGGCCGAGGGCATTACGGCGATCGAGATCAAGTCGGGCTACGGGCTGGAGCTGGCCAGCGAGCGCAAGATGCTGCGCGTGGCGCGCCAGCTCGGCGAACGCTTCCCGGTCGACGTCTACACCACCTTTCTCGGCGCGCATGCGCTGCCGCCCGACTACGCGGGACGCGCCGACGACTACATCGATCTCGTCTGCGACACCATGCTGCCGGCGCTGGCCGCAGAAGGGCTGGTGGATGCCGTCGACGTGTTCTGCGAACGAATCGGCTTCTCGCTCGCGCAGAGCGAGCGCGTGTTCGAGGCCGCGCACCGCCACGGGCTGCCGGTCAAGATGCATGCCGAGCAGTTGTCGAACTCGGGCGGCACGGCGCTGGCCGCACGTCACGGAGCCTTGTCGGCCGACCACATCGAGTATCTCGACGAGGCCGGCATCGAGGCGATGAAGGCCGCCGGCACGGTGGCCGTGCTGCTGCCGGGCGCCTATTACTTCATCCGCGAGACGCAATTGCCGCCGCTCGATCTGCTGCGCCGCCACGGCGTGCCGATCGCGATCGCCACCGATCACAATCCCGGCACCTCGCCGCTCACCTCGCTGCTGCTGACCATGAACATGGGCTGCACGCTGTTTCGCATGACGGTGCCCGAGGTGCTGCTGGGCGTGACGCGTCACGCGGCCGCCGCGCTCGGCCGCGCCGACCGCCACGGCCTGCTGGCGGCCGGGCGCGCGGCCGACTTCGCGGCCTGGCCGGTGGCCTCGCTGGCCGAGCTGGCCTACTGGTTCGGACGACCGCTCTGCGAGCGTGTCGTCAAGCGCGGCGCGACCGTGTTCCGTCGCGACGCCGTGTAATTTCGAAGGGATCCTCACGATGAATCAGGCAATGCTGTTTGCCGAGAGCGCCTTCCTGCCCGGGGGCTGGCAGCGCGACGTGCTGCTGGGCTGGGACGAGCGCGGCATGCTCACCGAGGTGCGCGCCGGCGTGGCATGCCCGCAAGGCGTCGCGCGCGCGCGCGGCCCGCTCGCGCCGGGCATGCCCAACCTGCATTCGCACGCCTTCCAGCGCGCGATGGCCGGGCTCACCGAATACCGGGCGAATCCGTCCGACAGCTTCTGGAGCTGGCGCGACCTGATGTACCGCTTCGCGCTGAAGCTGACGCCCGACGCGCTCGGCGCGATCGCGCGCTGGCTCTATGTCGAGATGCTGAAGTGTGGCTATACCTCGGTCTGTGAATTCCACTACGTCCATCACATGCAGGATGGCGAGCGTTATCCGCGCCAGGAGGAACTGGCGCGGCGCGTGGTCGACGCGGCGCGCGAGACCGGCATCGGCATCACCATGCTGCCGGTCGCCTACCAGTACAGCGGCTTCGGCGAGAAGCCGCCGCGCGAGGACCAGCGCCGCTTCATCAACACCTCGGAAGGCCTGCTCTCGCTGCTCGATTCGCTGCGCTCGGCCGTGCCCGAGCATGAGGGGCTGCGCTACGGCATCGCGCCGCATTCGCTGCGCGCGGTTTCCGAGCCGGGGTTGCGCGTGCTGCTGGCCGGGCTGCCGGCCGATGCGCCGGTGCATATCCATATCGCCGAGCAGACCGCCGAGGTCGAGGATTGCCTGCGCACCACCGGGATGCGCCCGGTGCAGCGGCTGCTCGACGGCTTCGAGGTCGATGCGCGCTGGTGCCTGGTGCACGCGACCCATGTCGACGAGGCGGAAACCGCCGCGCTGGCCGCCAGCGGCGCCGTGGCCGGCCTGTGCCTGACCACCGAGGCGAATCTGGGCGACGGCATCTTCCCGGCCGTCGACTACCTCGCCAGGAAAGGCGCGATCGGCATTGGCTCGGACAGCCATGCCAGCGTCGACTGGCGCGCCGAACTGCGCCTGCTCGAATACGGCCAGCGGCTGGTGCGTCGCGAGCGCAATGTGCTGGCCGATGCGGCGCAGCCGCATGTCGCCGACATGCTGTTCGCGGCCACGCTGGAGGGTGGCGCCCGTGCCAGCGGCCGGCCGATCGGCGCGCTGCGCGTGGGCAGCCGCGCCGACTGGATCGTGTTCGATCCCGATCACCCCAGCCTGATGGAGCGCGGCAGCGACAGCTGGCTGTCGGGCGTGGTGTTCGCCGAGCATGGCGACACGCCCGTGCTCGACGTCTATGCCGGCGGCGAGCGCGTGGTCGATGCGCGCCGCCATCGTGACGAGGCGGAGGCCTATGCCGGCTACCGCCGCGCGCTCGCGGAACTGCTGCGCTGAACGGCGCGCCCCTCGACAAGGATCTCGAACCGATGAATGCCGTTGCTGAACCCGCCGTTTTCACCCTGCACCAGGGCAGCGTGCCGCTGCTCGTCTCGATTCCTCATGCGGGCACGCGCCTGCCCGAGGATATCGCGCGGACCATGACGCCCGTGGCCGCCCACGTCGACGATTGCGACTGGCACCTCGAACGCCTGTATGGCTTCGTGCGCGAGCTGGGCGGCTCGGTGCTGGTGCCCGCCAACGCGCGCTACGTGGTCGACCTGAACCGGCCGCCCGACAATGCGAACCTGTATCCGGGCCAGGACACCACGGGGCTGGTGCCGGTCGATACCTTCGACAAGGAGGCGCTGTATCCCGCCGGCGGCCAGCCCGACGAGGCGGAGATCATGCGCCGGCGCGATCGCTACTGGCTGCCGTATCACACGGCGCTGAAGGACGAGATCGCGCGGCTGGCCGCCGAGCATGGCCGCGTGCTGCTGTGGGAGGCGCATTCGATCCGCTCGCAGGTGCCGCGCTTCTTCGAGGGACGGCTGCCCGACTTCAACTTCGGCACGGCGAACGGCGCGAGCGCGGCGCCGGGGCTCGGCGAGGCGCTGGCCGAGGTGGTCACGCGCCATGGCGCCTATACCGCCGTGGCCAACGGGCGCTTCAAGGGCGGCTACATCACGCGCCAGTATGGGGCGCCCGATGCGAAGGTCGACGCGGTGCAGCTCGAGCTCGCGCAGATCACCTACATGGACGAGACGCGTCCTTATGCCTACGACGAAGGCAAGGCCGATGCGGTCGCGCCCTTGCTCGAAAGGCTGCTGAAGACGGCATTGGCGTATCGCTGATCCGGCACCGGCCGATGGCGCGATAAAAGCGGCGCGTTACCCGGGAAGGGTGACGCGCCGCTTTGTCTCGCCGACCGCCTGCAGGCTCAGCGCAGCCGGATCAGCGTCGATTTCAGCTCGGTGTATTTCTCCAGCGCATGCAGCGACTTGTCCCGGCCGTTGCCTGATTGCTTGTAGCCGCCGAACGGGAAATTCATGTCGCCGCCCTCGTCGTAGCAGTTGACCCAGACGGTGCCCGCCCGCAGCCGTCGCGATACCTCGTGGGCGGTGCCCAGGCTGCCGGTCCAGACGGCGGCCGCGAGCCCGTAGTCGCTGTCGTTGGCGATCCGGATCGCCTCGTCGACCGTGTCGAACACGATCACCGACAGCACCGGCCCGAAGATCTCCTCGCGCGCGATCCGCGTATTCGCCTCGGTCTCGAACACGGTCGGCTCGACATAGAGACCGCCGCTGTCCTGCTTCACGCGCTTGCCGCCCGTCAGCAGCCGGGCTTCGGCCTGCCCCGTCTCGATGTAGCCGAGCACCCGCTCGAGCTGGATCGGGTCGATGATCGCGCCCATCGAGGTGGCGGGGTCGAGCGGATGGCCGGGCTGGTAGGCCTTGGCGGCTTCCAGCAGCTTGGCGACGAACAGCTCGCGGATCTCGCGATGCACCAGCAGGCGCGAGCCGGCCGTGCACATCTCGCCCATGTTGTAGAAGATCGCGCCGGCCGCGGCGGCCGCCGCGCGGTCCAGGTCGGGGCAATCGGGGAGCACGATGTTCGGCGACTTGCCGCCGAGCTCCAGCCAGACGCGCTTGAGGTTGGACTGGCCGGCGTATTGCATGATCTGCTTGCCGACCGCGGTCGAGCCGGTGAACGCCAGGCAATCGACGTCGCGATGCAGCGCCAGCAGCTTGCCCGGCTCGCCGCCGCCCGGCAGCACGTTGAACACGCCGGCGGGAATGCCGGCGTCGAAGGCCAGCTTGGCGACGCGGATCGCCGTCAGCGGCGATTTCTCCGAAGGCTTCAGCACCACGCTGTTGCCGGCCGCGAGCGCCGGCGCGAACTTCCAGGCCGCCATCAGCAGCGGGAAATTCCAGGGCACCACCGCCGCCACCACGCCGACCGGCTCGCGCGTGACGAGCCCGACCAGCTTTGGATCGACCGGCGCGACCTCGCCGCCGATCTTGTCGATCGCCTCGGCGAACCATTCGACGCAATAGGCGGCGCCGGGGATGTCGACCGAGGTGGTATCGGCGATCGGCTTGCCGGCATCGATGGTCTCGAGCACGGCCAGTTCGTCCTGGTGCTCGCGCAGCGCGGCCGCGAAGCGCAGCAGGATGGTGCGGCGCTCGCGCGGCGCGAGGCCGGACCAGCCGCCGCCGTCGAAGGCGCGGCGCGCGGCGGCCACGGCGGCATCGACGTCCTCGGCGCCGCTGTCGGCGATGTGGGCGAGCACGCGGCCGTCGATCGGGCTCACGCAGTCGAAGCGGCGGCCGCTCGCGGCATCGCGATAGGCGCCGTCGACGAAGGCGCGACCCTCGATCTCTAGCGAGGCGGCGAGTCGCTGCCAGTCGGCGAAGGTATGGGTCATGGGCAGGTCCTGTTCAGTGAGGCACGGCGCGCGGCCGCGCGCTGGATGGATCAATCGGTCGGCGGCGTGGCGGCCGAGACGAATTCGCAGCGCGTATCGGCGCTCGGGTTGCGGAAGCGATGGGGCAGGCGGCCCTCGAAATAATAGCTGTCACCCGTCTCGAGCCGCCAGGTGCGGCCCGAGACGATCAACTCCAGTTGCCCGGCCGTGACGATGCCGCCGAGCTGCCCCGGATGCTGGAGCGGTTGCTCGCCCGAATCACCGAGCGGTTCGTAGACCTGACGAAGCAGGGTGATCGCGCGCTCGCGCACGGTCGCGCCCGCCAGGTAGCGCGGCGTGGCCTCGTCGCCGAGATTCGGCATCTCGTTGCGGCGCCAGACCACCGGCGCATCGTCCTCGAACTCGAAGGTGAAGAACTCCGCCAGGCTCATCGGGATGCATTCGAGCAGCTTCTTGAGCGAGCCGACCGAGGGACTCACGCGGTTCTGCTCGATCAGCGAGATGGTGCCGTTGGTGACGCCCGCACGCTTCGCGAGTTCGCGTTGCGACAGGCCGTGCTTCTTGCGGATGAACTGCAGGCGCGTGGCGACTTCGACGGACATCGGACGGCTCCGGCTCGCTGGCGGCGAGCGGCAGGATGGTTCGGAATCCGGACGATGCGCGGCTGGAAAATCGTCGTGAGGCCGCTGACGGCTCGCCGGGGCTGTCGAATATTTTAAGCGGGCTGGCGGCGAACGGGCTCAGGGTAAATACCCGGCTTGGAATTTTGAAAGGCGATTGACGCCGTCCGGGAATACGTTAAGCTAAACGCCAGCAAGCCGTCATGCCGATCACTCTGGCCCGAATGACGCCAGTTTGCGCGACTCGCGCAGTGCACCGATCGCCACCGACGGCCAGCCGGCGTGTCGAGCGCTCGTGCGAATCCATCTCCCGCGGGGCTCGACGCGTTCAATACTTTAAACAGTCAGTCGAGTGTGATCGTGAGAGTCCGAGGCCCCCTGGTCAGTCGGGACCGAAGTCGTTACGCGGCATCGCCGCGTGTCGCCGTGTCCCCCGAAACCGGCTGCGGCGAGTATCGCGCTAGCCCAAGCCTGCCTATCTTCGTCGTCATTTCCCGGCGTTGCGTGCGCCGTTTCAATGTCGGCACGGCCCGTGCGCACAATGCGCTGCGGCCGTATCACGCCGCTTCGTTGTTGCCCTAGCGCCTCGATTCCTGCTTCCGGCCCCGTGCGTGCCGCGCTTGCGCGCTCGCATGCGCCGGATTGCCGTTCCCGCATCGCGGGCGCTTGCCCTTGCATCCCGCCGAGCCGGCATGCAGCGCTGGTCCACCGCGACTGCCC
Organism: Burkholderia sp. SJZ089; assembly: GCF_007828315.1. NCBI lineage: Bacteria > Pseudomonadati > Pseudomonadota > Betaproteobacteria > Burkholderiales > Burkholderiaceae > Burkholderia > Burkholderia sp. SJZ089. Next base: position 7,126 of record NZ_VIUM01000046.1, read on the forward strand.
ATGCAGATCCGAACCGTCGCCGCGCGGCCGCTCCGGCGCGCGCGGTTGCCGCGAAGACGCTCGTTCGCCCGCTTGCCGCGGGTGGCGCGTGCCCTCGCGTGCATCGAACCGGAGGCAGCAAGATGACCCAACACCTTTCCGGGAGGCCCCTGGTCGCCATCAGCGCCGATCGCTCGATGGCCGGCCCGCACCCGGTGCATTCCGCCGGCGAGAAATACATCGACGCGGTGGTCGACGGCGCCGGCGCGCTCGCCTTCGTGCTGCCCGCGCTCGGCGATCGCCAGCCGGTGGAAGACCTGCTCGCCTCGATCGACGGGCTGCTGCTGACGGGCAGCTATTCGAACGTCGAGCCGCATCGCTACGCGGGCGTCGCGAGCGAGCCCGGCACCTTGCACGACGCGGCGCGCGACGCCACCACGCTGCCGCTGATCCGCGCCGCGATCGAGGCCGGCGTGCCGGTGCTGGCGCTCTGCCGCGGCCTGCAGGAGCTGAACGTGGTGTTCGGCGGCAGCCTGCATCAGCGCGTGCAGGAACTGCCCGGTTTCCTCGATCACCGCGAGGACAAGTCCGCGCCGCTCGATCGCCAGTACGGGCCCGCGCATGCCGTGCGGCTCGCGCCGGGCGGCTTGCTGGCGCGGCTCGCGGGCGGAGCGGCCGAGGTCGAGGTCAATTCCCTGCATGCGCAAGGGATCGATCGGCTCGGCGAGGGGCTGACGATCGAGGCGCTCGCGCCTGACGGGTTGATCGAGGCGGTCGGCGTGCGCGAGGCGCGTGCTTTCGCGCTCGGCGTGCAGTGGCATCCGGAATGGCAGTTTGCGCGGAACCCGCTGTCGCGGGCCATTTTTTCGGCGTTCGGCGAAGCCTGCCGGGCCCGAAGGCGTATCGCGGCCTGACAGGCCGCCGTGTGCCGGCGCGTCCAATGAACACGAACGCGTCGGTGCCCACCCAACGAGGCTCCTATGCAAGACCTTGACGACTTCATGAAGCAGCACCGGATCACCGAGGTAGAGGCGATCATTCCGGACATGGCCGGCATCGCGCGCGGCAAGATCATCCCGCGCAACAAGTTCGAGACCGGCGAATCGATGCGGCTGCCGCAGGCCGTGATGGTGCAGACCGTCACCGGCGATTATCCCGAGGACGGCTCGCTGTCGGGCGTGACCGATCCCGACATGGTGTGCGTGGCCGATCCCTCGACCATCTGCCTGATTCCGTGGGCGGTCGACCCTACCGCCCAGGTGATCCACGATTGCGTGCACTTCGACGGCTCGCCGGTGGCGATCTCGCCGCGCTACGTGCTGCGCCGCGTGCTCGACCTGTATCGCGAGAAGGGCTGGCGTCCGGTGGTGGCGCCCGAGCTCGAGTTCTACCTGGTCGAGATGAACAAGGACCCGGACCTGCCGCTGCGCCCGCCGGTGGGCCGCACCGGCCGCGCCGAGACCGGCCGGCAGTCCTACTCGATCGAGGCCGTCAACGAGTTCGATCCGCTGTTCGAGGACATCTACGAGTACTGCGACATGCAGGGGCTCGATATCGACACGCTGATTCATGAAGTCGGCGCCGCGCAGATGGAGATCAACTTCCAGCACGGCGATGCGCTGTCGCTGGCCGACCAGGTGTTCCTGTTCAAGCGCACCGTGCGCGAGGCCGCGCTGCGCCACAACATGTACGCCACCTTCATGGCCAAGCCGATGGAGAACGAGCCGGGCTCGGCGATGCATATCCACCAGAGCATCGTCGACGTCGAGAGCGGCCGCAACCTGTTCGTCGACGCGAAGGGCGAGTCGACCGACATGTTCCGCCACTACCTGGCCGGCCTGCAGAAATACACGCCGGCGCTGATGCCGATCTTCGCGCCTTACATCAACTCGTATCGCCGGCTGTCGCGCTTCATGGCCGCGCCGATCAACGTGCAATGGGGCTACGACAATCGCACGGTGGGCTTTCGCATCCCGCATGCGGAGCCGGCCGCGCGACGCATCGAGAACCGGATTCCCGGCGTCGACTGCAACCCCTACCTGGCCCTGGCCGGCACGCTCGCGGCAGGTTACCTGGGCATCACGCAGGGGCTGCAACCCACCGCGCCGCTCGCGGCCGACGGCTACAGCCTGCCGTACCAACTGCCGCGCAACCTGGAGGAAGGGCTCACGCTGATGGCCGCCTCGACGCCGCTGGCCGAGATCCTCGGCGAGAAGTTCGTGAAGGCCTACCTGGCGCTGAAGGAAACCGAGTACGAGGCGTTTTTCCGCGTGATCAGCTCGTGGGAACGCCGTCATCTGCTGCTGCATGTCTAACGCAATCGCGGCGCTCGCGCGCCGCCTAACGGAGGACCCATCATGACCCAACGCATCGGCGAATCCGCCTATGTCCAGACCGTGCGCGCACCGGCCAAGGCCGCCGCGCGCTCGACCGCCGAATATCGCGCGCTCGACGCGGCCCACCACCTGCACCCGTTCTCCGACATGGGCGCGCTCAATCGTGCCGGCAGCCGCGTGATCGTGAGCGCGCACGGCGTGCATCTGCAGGATTCCGATGGAAATCGCATCATCGACGGCATGGCCGGGCTGTGGTGCGTGAACGTCGGCTACGGCCGCGAGGAACTGATCGAGGCCGGCGCGCGGCAGTTGCGCGAACTGCCGTTCTACAACACCTTCTTCAAGACCACGCATCCGCCCGTGATCGAGCTCTCGGCCCTGCTCGCCGAGATCGCGCCGTCGGGATTCAATCATTTCTTCTATTGCAACAGCGGCTCGGAAGGCAACGACACCGTGCTGCGCGTGGTGCACCAATACTGGCTCACGCAGCGGCAGTCCGGCAGGAAGTACGTGATCTCGCGCCGCAACGGTTATCACGGCTCGACCATCGCGGGCGGCACGCTCGGCGGGATGGACTACATGCACGAGCAGATGTCCTCCAAGGTCGAGCACATCGTCCATATCGACCAGCCGTATTTCTTCGGCGAGGCGCCGGCCGGCCAGACGCCCGAGGAGTTCGGCCTGGCGCGCGCGCGGCAGCTCGAGGAGAAGATCCTCGAACTCGGCGCCGACCAGGTGGGCGCCTTCATCGGCGAGCCGTTCCAGGGTGCCGGCGGCGTGATCCTGCCGCCCTCGACCTACTGGCCCGAGATCGAACGGATCTGTCGCAAGTACGACGTGCTGCTGATCGCCGACGAGGTGATCGGCGGCTTCGGGCGCACCGGCGAATGGTTCGCGCACCAGCATTTCGGCTTCACGCCGGACCTGATGACGCTCGCCAAGGGGCTCACCAGCGGGTATGTGCCGATGGGTGCGGTGGCGCTGTCGGACCGCGTCGCCAATGCGCTGATCGAGAACGGCGAGTTCAACCACGGCATGACCTATTCGGGCCATCCGGTGGCGGCGGCGGTGGCGGTGGCCAACCTGAAGGTGTTGCGCGACGGCGGCGTGGTCGAGCGCGTGAAGCGCGAGATCGGGCCGTATTTCCAGCAGCGCCTGCGCGAAGCGCTGGACGGCAGCCCGATCGTCGGCGAGATCAGCGGAGCGGGCCTGGTCGCCGGCATCCAGCTCGCCGAGGACCGGGTCGCGCGCCGCCGTTTCGCGAACGGCGGCGAGGTCGGCACTATCTGTCGCGACCATTGCTTCGACGGCAACCTGGTGATGCGCGCGACGGGCGACCGGATGCTGCTGTCGCCGCCGCTAGTGGTCTCGAAGGAGGATGTCGACGAGATCGTCGAGAAGGCCGCGCGCGCGATTGCTGCGACCGCGAAGCAGATCGGCGCGGCTTGAGGCTGTTGTTCTCGATGCCGGCCTCGCGCGGCCCTTGCTGCGCGACGCGCGATGGTTTCGCATTGTCAAAGGTGCGTCGCGCGGCGACGACGCTCGTCGCGATGCCGGGATGGATCGTCTATGCTGATTGAAAGGGCCGGCCGAGGCCGGCCTCTCGCATCAACGAACACGATCCGGAGGGCATCACGATGAGGTGGAACTGGCGGGCCAGCGGCGCGGTGACGGTGCTGACGACAACGATCGCGATGGCGGGATGCGCGTCGTCGGAGCCGCAGAAACCGATCTATCGCGACATGTGGGCGTCGGTGCCGTCGCCGGCCGCGGGGCAGGGACGCATCGTCTTCTTCCGCAGCTCGGCCAAGCTCGGCGGCGCGAGCGGCGACCAGGTGAAGGTCAACGACAAGCCGGCGGGTGTGATGCCCAATGGCGGCTTCTTCTATCTGGACGAACCGGCGGGGCAATACACGATCACCACCTCCAGTGCGCCCGACAAGCCATTGACGGTCGACGTGGCGTCGGGGGAAACCAAGTATGTGCGGATGCAGGTGCCGTTCGCGCTGATCGCGGGGCCGCTCACGCCCTCGCTCGAGCGCGAGCCGGGCAAGGCGCGCGAGGAATTGTCGATGCTGCGGTATGTCGGGAGCGGGCCGGGGAGCGCGGTGGCGAAGACGCAGTAGGGCGCGGAATGCGGCAACGGAAAGGGATTTGAATTCTAGTCGCCGTGTCAAGTCCTGAAATAGGTTGACAGTGTTAGACGCTAGAACGCCCGATGCACCGCATCGGGCGTTTTGTATTTGAGGGCGCTATGTGGCCGCT
>NZ_VIUM01000047.1:0-11514 GCF_007828315.1 Burkholderia sp. SJZ089
GACAACGAATCGCCCTTGCCGGGGCAGAGCACGCGCGTGCACGACAGCGTGGCGGCCGAGGCCGATGCGGCGGCGCAGGCGGTGATCCGGGCCAATACGCCCTAAGGAACCTTGCCGCGAAACTCCTGGGGGCTGCCCACTTCTCCGGCAAGCCTTTAACCGTCAGGCACAGTAAACAAGATTGCCTAGGAGATAGACAGGTGGATCATCGACGACGAATTTCGGCAGCCATCGATGCCTACCAGCCGGATATCGCGTATATGAGCTGCCCGAGGAACCGAATTCGCCAGCAGTTGTTGATGGCGATATTTCGACATCGCCAACTAGAAAACGGGGCGCGGCTGTGGCTAGCGTCGCATGGCAATGCGAACATCTCTGCACACATGGACTTCGAAATATCTGGAAAACCAGGGTATTGGTCAATTACTAGGTAGTAGATACGTCCCGAAGTACCCCCGTGACCATGCAAGCCTGCCTTACAGGCTTGTTTCGATTCCCCCCCCCGCCGAGCGCACGACGACATGTACACTTCCCAATAGCGAGTCAACTGGGCCAGAATCGATTAGCTTGGCCATATATTCCAAGACTTGGCGAGCGAAATCGGGAGCCGTGCTTTGCGCACTTTCGAGGCTACCAAACTCCTGCGAATAAAAGCCGAGATAGTACAACGTCCAAGTTTCGTGATGGCTTGGCTTCGCGACGAGACGGTGACCTGCGAAGCGCGCGACGCGACACCGATGGATGTCACGTCGCCATTGTTGCTGCGGACTCGCAAGATTTTTTCGATGACGATCTGTCGTACAAAATTTAATCATGCTATCAGGCGTAGTGAGACACGAATATACTTAAAAAGCGTCTCTATCGCTGGTTATGTGCGCGCCCCAGCAATAGAGTAAGGCAGGACCGAAATTCTGATGGAATTTGTCATAAGCGCCCGGCCGTCTTGCTTCATCATTCTACTTTTCGGCAGTTACTCCTCACCTCTCCGACTTCTGAAACTTCAGCTTGCCGCCTATGCGCTCATCGCGCTGCTATATCGAATCACCAAGAGCGAGTGCCTTGCAGGCGCCAGGACGCTCTTATGAATGCCTCTATGACGTCGTTCGTCGACGAACTTACCAAAGTCGAGAGACTATCCGGATGGAAACCTGTGGAGCCGGAAATAATTCAATATAATTGCCAAATAATAAATCATCTGCGCACACCACAACCCCACTTTCACCTATACCTAAAATAAGCCATTTTATATGGTATGTGTAGCATTGACGTTTCCGCGACTGGACCGGTTTGAACCGCCCCGGCTTTCGAGGAGGCCGGTTGGTTTAAGTTAACGCAGGTGCTTCAATAGTATTTCTGAGTTGCCTATAGTAGTTTGTCTCAGCCTCGGCTGGCGGGATATAGCCCAGAGGTTCCATCAGCCGATGGTGGTTGTACCAGGCGACCCATTCCAGCGTTGCAAGCTCGACGGATTCCCTTGTTTTCCAAGGCGCTCGTCGGTGAATCAGTTCCGTTTTGTACAAACCGTTGATTGTTTCCGCCAGGGCGTTGTCGTAGCTGTCGCCGCGACTGCCGACCGATGGCTCTATGCCCGCTTCGGCAAGCCGCTCGGTGTACCGAATGGAAACGTATTGCGATCCCCTGACGCCCTTCTAAAGGTCAAGGGGTAATTTGAGTCTGTGCAATCTTGAGGTGGCATTGCTGGATTACGTAATAGACCTCCCTCGCGATGTAGCGCTTCAGGCAGCGGATCGCTTCGAGCTTCGAGTGCCCCTCGCTCACGCGTTTGGCCACATAGGCTTTTGTGCGCGCGTCGGTTCTCAAGCGACCGATGGCAATGATGTGCAAGGCGCTGTTGGCTGCGCGATCCCCTCCGCAATTCAGTCGATGTCGAGTCACCTTACCGGAAGAGGCCGGGACCGGACTCACGCCACAAAGGGCGGCGAAGCTAGCCTCTGACTGAAGTCGGTCGCTGTTGTCGCCGGCGGTCAGTAACAGTTGCGACGCCGACTCGTAGCCAATCGAATTCCGCGAGACAAGGTCGGGGGCAAGTTCGTCCACGAGCGTCGCGATCATGACGTCGAGCTCAGCAATCTCGTCGTGCAACTCCAGATATCGACGTCCCAGCGACTTCAGTGCAATTCGGCAGGCGGAGGTCAGGTTCCGATAGTCGGACAGATCCGGACGCCACGCCGCCAATGTTCGGACGAGCTGCATCCGTGTCATCGCGCGTAGTGATTCACGTAGCTCATCCGGCGCACTGATGATGGTACTGTGGATCAGCTGCAAAGCAACGCGACGCGCCGAAATGGCCGTCTTCCGGCACACTTTCAGAACGCGCAGCGATTCGATCATGCCATCGCGCGTCTTGGGTGTGACCGTACGCACGCCGGCGAAGGCAGCGTGAGCGGCGTTGTAGGCATCCAGCGTATCGTCCTTGCCACGTTTGCGCCGGTCGCTTCTATCCGGCGCGGTGACCTCCAGCACAGTTACATGGGCTTGTTGGAGGTAGCGCAATAAGCCGGCGCCATAGCTTCCGGTGCACTCGACGCCCACCCGGACGAGTTCACCGAATGAGCGCATCCAAAGCAACATCTGCTTGTAGCCGTGCCGCGTGGTTGGGAAGGATTCGCTGCCGAGAATGCGATCATGTTCATCAACGACAGCCGCAAAATGCAGATCCTTGTGCGTATCAACGCCGCCTACGATGCTACGACGGCTAGCAGTAGCCAGTTCTTCTGTCATACGGCCTCGCTCCGGTTATCGATGGGTATGGGCGATCTCACCAATATCGAGTACCTGGACAAGACAGTAAAGTGACAGGGCGTCAGGCCCTTCTTGAGTCACACGTATCGACGAGATGAAATCTCGCCGTTCGGCAGTTCCAGAGGACCGACGGGTCAGGGGAAAGACATTGAGTCGATCGGAATGTGGGTCAGGTCGCCTGGAACGCTCTACGGCACCAGACCCTCCCGAAAGCCGCCTGTTTCAAAATGGTGATTGTCCGGAAACATCTGGTACGCGTATTCTTACTGTCGGAATGATGGATCAGCGTCCCGTCGTCGCCCGGTTGGCGAGCGTACAGCGCTTGTTCAAGCGCATCGAGTACGAAGTCGGTGCGCATGGTACGACTCACCCGCCAGCCAACGATGCGCCTAGCAAACACGTCGATGACGAACGCCACATACAGCCAGCCCTGCCACGTCGAAACGTAGGTGAAATCGGAAATCCAGAGTTGATTCGGCCGGTCGGCCTTGAATTGGCGATTGACTCGATCCAGAGGACGAGGTGCCGAGACATCGGGAATCGTCGTGCGAACCCGTTTGCCGCGAACCGCGCCTTGTAGTCCCAATCGCTGCATCAATCTCTCGACCGTGCAACGGGCCACCCGGATTTGCTCCCGGTTCATCTGTTTCCAGACCTTATCCGCGCCGTAGACCCGCATGTTGGCGTGCCAAACACGCTGGATTTCCGGGCATAGCACGTCATCACACTTCGCGCGGGCGCAGCGCTTTGACAGATCACGAAGCTGGGCGGCATGGCGCCAGTATGCCGACGGGGCAATCCGCAAAACCTTGCAGATCGACTCGACCCCGAAGGTGTCGCGATATTGATCGATGAAGGGTTTCAGGACTTGATACGGCGGTCGAGTTCCGCCTGGGCGAAAAACGCGCTGGCCAGCTTGAGAATCTCGTTGGTCTTGCGCAATTCCTTGTTCTCACGCTCCAGCGCCTTCAGGCGCTCACGCTCGTTTGTGGTCAGGCCATCGCGTTCACCGTTATCGATCTCGTCGCGCTTGACCCAATCGTTCAGCGTTTGCGGCGTGCAGCCTATCATCGGCGCAATCGACTCGACCGCTGCCCACAGCGACGGATGCTCGCTACGCTGCTCGCGCACCAGGCGCACTGCGCGCTCCCGGACTTCCGGGGAAAACTTGCTCGATTTCTTGTTCATGGCTCCTATATGGACGCCTCCCGTTTGCAAGGGATTTCGAACTCTGACGTGACAGGAACGGTCGCAGCTTTATATCCGGCCTTGTTGCAGTCGATTGTTCCGCTGCGGGCCACTATGGAATCCGCTGATCTGCGCCTCATTTCTCTCACGAGCTCGTTGCTCTTGGAGCCATTCAGGTTTCGCAGACCACGGTCCGACCTGTGTTGCCATCACTCTCGATCCCAACGCAACCTTCGACGTGCCACCTTTACAGAACCAGTCTCTCAAGAGATGTTTGCCATTCCGGCTGGATTCACGCTTACGTATCCCTTCTGGTACGGTCGATCATGAGCAAGCACCGCCCAAATTGTCCGTGCGATCTTGTTTGCCAGCGCGACGATGACCACGTTCGGATGCCGTCGCTTCTGCAACTGCTCGACCCACGGACCCGGGTCGTTCGCATGAATCAAAACACTACGGGCACCGTGAATCAGCAGTGTGCGCAGATAGGTGTCACCGCGCTTGCTGATGCCATGAAGATTCACCTTGCCACCCGAACCGGTCTGCCTTGGCACCAGTCCCGCCCACGCTGCAAATTCGCGCCCGGATCGGAACACCTTTGCGTCGCCTATCATTGCGACTGCCGCAGTTGCGCTCAGCAGTCCCACGCCGGGAATCTCACTGATCGCTTTCACGGCGTGGTCATCTTTCTTCCATTCCCGCATTCGGCGTTCGATCGCCGCGATCTGCTCATCGAGCTTCGTCAGCCCGGCCCACTGCTCACGCAATGTGTCGATGAGTACTGCAGGCAAACGCTCCGCAACCCGCGCAAGAATTTCGGGTATCGCCTTGTCGAGCGAAGCCCGTCCCTTAGCCGACACTTCACCATACTCGGCTAACAATCCACGCAAGCCGTTGATCTGCATTGTCCGGAACTTCACCAACTGTTCCCGGGCGCGATGCAGCGCCAGCATTGCTTGCTGCATTTCGGTCTTTACCGCGACTGCCTTGCCGGGCTGCTGCACAGCAAGCCAGATCGCTCGGGCATCCGCCGCGTCGTTCTTGTTGCGGATGTTGAACGCCTTCACGAATTCCCCTGGCATCAGCTTGACCTGATGCCCCATCTGCACCAGCTTGCGTGCCCAGTGATGCGCTCCGCCGCACGCTTCCATTCCGATAAGGCAAGGGGGCCAGTTCGCGAAATGTTCGAGTAGCACAGCGCGTCTGATTGGCTTGTTCACAACCTCGCCAGTGTCATGGTCTACGTAATGCACCTGGAAAACAGTCTTTGCAATGTCGATTCCAACTGGTGTCAGATTCATCGCTAGCCTCCGCTTCGCCGTGAAGATCCATGCGATCTTGCGCTATGCGCCCGCTCATGTCGAAGGCCTGCGCCTCACGATGTGGGAGGAAGGCGTCCATACCATTTCTCTCAAGAGTGGGAGCCTCCTCAAAATCCGGGGCGGTTCATGGGTTAGGGATACTTATCATCAGAGGTGGCCTCACCCACTCGGATAGTTATCCGAGATTTTTACCCGACTGTCCGAATTTGCGCGGCCCCCCTGACCACAACAAATCCGATCACAGCGGTAACGGTAGCTACTCGCGTAAGCCAGCCAGGATGATTGCTCACGATCGTTTCCTCTGCCGGCGCGGCCGGCGTTTTCCGTTGTTAGCGAAGCCAGCCGTAATGACGCATGGCCTCCTCAATCGCCGGCCGCCACCGAGGCGGGCAAGGCTTCACTCGCTCCCCTGTCCGCGTTCCTCGGAGTGGGAGCCCGTTCAATTCCTTGACGTGCGCTATCCAGCACGTCTGCGCAACGATGCCATGTCGCTGCTTCACGAACGTTTGTATGTCCTTGTAGCTGGCCACATCGTCCTCACTTGCCTGTGTTTCCCGATGCGTAGACCGGTCTGCCCGGTTTTTCCAGCAACACCCGGACATCGTTGACTACGAGGCGCGCACCATACGTTTCGTGGACGAACTTGACCCATAAAATCGTTGATGCCTAACTGGCCGATCGAATCAGGGTCGCCGATATGGGTTCGTTTGTACGTGAGGATCCGTAGGGACATACGCGTTTTCCTATATTTTGTATGGCACGCGGACACCCGGCTCGTCTGCTGGAAAGTCCTTCGTATTTCGCGAAACAAGCAACAGCGAGTGAACCTGAGCCGAGGCCCACACGATGGCATCGGGCAGACGAATCTTTTTAGCCTTGCGAATCTCGACGGCGCGATTGGCGATCGCACTGTCTACTGCGACGACATCGAATGTATCGAGCCATGCGCGGATCGCGGCGTCTTCCTCGTCGGATGCGCCGACCAGCACTTCCATCCAGGTGATCGCGCTAATCGCGCGATACTCATAGCGCGCCAGTTCTTTCTTGGCTGCGCCGACCCCGTTGAGATAGTCAATAAGGATGTTCGTATCGAAGAGCGCCTTCACCATTCGGAACGAAGCTCCTGCTGGTACGCCAGGCCATCCGTCTTGCGGCTTTTCCACAGCCCAAACACGTCGGTTCCGAGCGCGCGCTTGCGATGCGAGATATACGCCTCAATGGCATCGCGAATGATGGCCGCGCGGGGCCGCTGTTCGGCCTCCACTATCACCGCGAGGTCGTCAATCTGCGACTCAGGCAGGTCAACCAGGATACGACTCATAAGTCCCTCCGTTTCATGATATACATATCGTATATCTTTCGACGGTTTTGCACAAGCGACGTGTCCGGTTTATCGGCAGGGACGCGACTTGTCTACAGCCATATGGTGTGCTGCCTCGCACTCAGGGACGTACCGGCGATCACCGGGGCCGAGTCCGGCCGATCCAGTCCTTGGCAAGCTGGCTGTCAGGGGCTCACCACCGCCAGCGCTCTCCGTCGACCTCTGCCCAGGCCTCGCTGTCCGAGGTACAGCAGTGCTGCTCGGCGATCAGCGCGATCGCCACCATCAGATCGTCCATCTGGCGATCGAATTCGTCTTCCGACTCAAACGGCACCTGCAGGACCGTGTCGTCGCCCGGCCGTGCCGAGGGCGAGAAGCCGGCCAACACTTCACGCGCAATGCGCTCGAGCGCGCGGGCCCGGCCGCGGCCGCCGTCCCGTTTCGGCGCCACGCGCAGCGTCACGTGTACCTCAACGCACCGCGCGCGGACGGTCGGCGTCGGGCCGCGATCGTCGTCTGCGGGATCCGCTTCCTCCGTCGCAACGGCCGCGGCTGGACCGGGCCCACCGGCGCCCTCGAGCGCGGCATTGAAGAACGATTCGACCGTCTGGTACTGCCTGATCGCGTCGCCCTTCGTGTAGTGCGTGGTGGTGGCCAGGCTCGCATGGCCGAGGAGCGCTTGCATGTCTCGGATGTCGGCGCCGGCGTCCAGGCCGTGGTTGGCAAACGTGTGGCGCAGCCAGTGCGTGCTGGCGCGGCGCAGATCCTCGGCGGCCCCCGGATAGCTGCGTGCCAGCTGCTCGGCCGCGCGCGCGAAGATCCGCTTGAACAGCGTGCCGATCGTGTTCGGATGCAGCGCAGCGCCTGTGACCACGTGCGCGACGAGCGGCGTGTCGGCCGGCGCCGTCTCGAGCGCGAGCGGCTCGGCGCGCGCGCAACTCCGCGCGCAGCAGATCCAGCAGCTTGGCCGGCATGGGCACCTCGCGCCGGCGCCGGCCCTTGCCGTCCACGCGCAACACGTAGGCATCCACGAGCGCGCCATCGAGCGCCTTGCGCGTCAGGTCGCCCGTGGTGGCCGCGGCCAGCTCGGCGCGCCGCATGCCGGTCGCGTACCCGGGCCGACCGCTTACTTGCCGTTGGCATGATGCCGCCGTGCGGTCGAACAATCGCGTGAATGGATGCCGCATGCTTGCCCAGCGAGCGGCCGATGTCGCTTAACGACTCACCGTCTTTCCATCTTTGCCACAACAACGCTTTTTGTTCGGCGGATAGCCCACACCGCTTCTTCTTGCTAACCTACCTTACCTCCTGGGGCGACATTAGACCAGAAGGTGTTGCGATGACCAGTTGAACGTGCCGCACGCCAGCCCCCCCCCCCGGCCTGACGGGTCGCAAAATCGACCGCGCAGGCCCAGGCAAGCGCCGCCTCGGCGTGCGCGAAGCCGTCCTGCCGGGCCACCAGATCGTCGATGCCCGGCGCGCGAACGCTGGCGCGATAGGTCGGCGCCCCACCATTGACGTCTGGGAGTTCGTACAGAGCGACGTCGACCAGACGCGGCTCGCCACTCGGGCGCAGCTCAACCGAGCCATCGCCGCGAGGCAGGATCATCCAGCTGTAGCCACCGATGTCGGCGGTCGAACAGCGCTCGCGCGTGACAAACGAGATGGAGGCCGGGTTCTTGGGTGTGTCGCTCATGAGCGCTTCCAGATTCCATGTCAACGGGTAAATGTGGCGCGGGAGCAAAATCGAGCACGGTGTCGGGTCAAACGCACGCATCATGCTCGTTGTGCCTGTCCGTTGCGCTGCGGCCATCGCCGCCGGGCGGCGGGCGAATCGGAGCGCAAGCTCAGGGGCCGGGCCAGGCGGCCAGGGCCACTCGCAGGTCAGTCTCGAGATTCTCTGAGGTGCCACCGTGGGCAAGCTCAAGCAGGTAAAAAACGCTCAGGCGCTGCAGGCCCATTCACATGAGCCGCCAAGTGTATTCGCATACCCACTCGTTGATCTTGCGAGTCAACCTTTTCCCAACCGCAATCGATTCTTATGCCGCCGTGGACGCCTTGTCGAACGCGATATCACGCTCGCCATACCGACAAATGTTCCGAGTAAATAGTGCCTAAACCAGCACCGAGGCGCCGCCTGAAAGGCCGTCTCGTGACCACATTCGCACAATTAATGCACTCGTTATCAAAGCCAGGCCGGCATTGTCGATGCAGACCGCACCTATGGCGCGCGCACCGAGCACGTGATCCGGCTAGAACCAGCCGGCAGGCCCTCGAACTGAGGCAAGCGCCGCCCCAGTTCACCCAGAACAGCACCAAACGGCACGGCGCCTCACTGGCAGCGCAGCGCGGTGCGACTTGCGAAGCCGAGGCTTACTGCTGCGGGCCCAGTTCCTGCGCGGACGAGTCGGCCTCGTTGCCCTGCGCCACCAGCACATGGATGTCATTCGGGATCAAGTCCCGGATGCCGCCCGCCGGAATCGTCAGCACCAGCCAGTCCGCGTTGTCGGAGAGCGTGATGGGCGCGGTGGTCAGGATCGGCGTCTTCGAGCCGGTGGAGGTGACGACCACCTGGACGCTGGCGCCCTCGATGTAGATCGAATCCTGCCCGCTGGCCGGCACCGCGCCCTGGTAGGCCAGGCCCGGCATGGTCGGGGCAATCGCGCTGATGTCGGTCTTACCCGCCGGCACCACGTAGATGTCGACGTTCTGCGCGTTCGGCGAGGCATTGAAGCCGCGCACGCGCGCCTTGTCCGACAGCAGGCCCTTGGCGTAGGGGTCGTCGATCACCGAGATCGGCGCCGAGGTGCTCGGCAGCGCGATGGTGGTGTAGTGATGGCCGTTGGCGCTCGAGAAGCCCTGCGAACCCAGCGTGACGGTGGTGCCGTTGGCGTCGTACGAAGCGGTCTGGTTGCCGGTGCCGAGGTCGGCGTAGCGCGTCACGCCCTTGTAGGCGATGTTGGCGGTGTTGACCTGGCCGTTCAGGTAGTAGTCGAGATTGGGGCCGAGCGGCACCGCGTTGATGAAGCGCGCCTGCGGCTTCGAGACGCCGATGATGGTGCCGACGTCGTTGCCGTCATCGCCGCCGCATGCGCTGAGCATGGCCACTGCGGACACCATCACGGCCAGGGTACGTAGTCCTTTCATACTTTCCTCTCTGATTCTGACGTTCATATGAGCTGCGCTGCGTGCACGGTCCGGCACGAGCTTGCGCGACCAGTGGTTACGGCTTTGCACTGCGAATGCGGCCTGATTGGCGCCACATCTTCTCTGCCCTGCGTATACAGCAGCCTGAGCGACTGGACAGAACCGTGCCAATCAGCAGCGATTGGAGGCCTATTGAAGAGGCGGCGTCGACACATAACGCAACTGCCGCATCTTATGACCGGATAGATGGCAAAGTCAGAGGCCGTTCCTTTGGAGTCTTCCGGCGCCTCAGTTTCTACCCAATCGCCTGAGCCGTGCAGCCAAATAAATGAAATCTGCTGCAGGCGTGAACACATGAGGCGTCGCATCGCCGGCAAACAGCACATATCCTTCAAAGTCTCGTTGCCTCAGCATCTGCACCAAACGGCCGGCCATCGCTACGGACAATTCTTCGATCTCGGTTGCATTCATGCCCAGATCACCAACTATGTCCCATCCGCCTTCGACGAGAAGCACCATGTCTTGAGTGGAGCCGTCCTTGCGGCCTAAGATGCGGTATTTCATAGTGCGCTTGGCAGCGTGGCCAGTGAGGTTCCCGATCCGGATAGGGTTTTAGCCATTGATCTCCCGCGGACAGTTATTCAGCACCAGGTTGAGGTACAACTCAACGGTAGACGTTATCGTCCGACGCCTTAATTGCGCCCCACCCCACCAAAAACTGGCATTACAGCGAAACATAGAGGGAGACTTACGCAACTATCATCTCGATGCCATCTGAGTCCCCGGGCATTTTCGGCCAACATAACTTGAATAAAAAGAATATCTCAAGGAATCCGAAGCGAAATATTTTTCGGTGAAGAAGGATGCGCGATAGATACTGGCTCTAAGAGTAGCCCATCACCTCCCATCAAAAAGTCAAAGATTGACAAGAACAGATCGGCGCCGCCGAACGACATCCGGTGGGCGCTGTACGGCCATCTAGAAATCAGTTGTTTTCCGGACCGTAAGACCACTCTTGCAGCCGGGCCTAACTCATAGGGCGGATCGGATGCAGTCAATCAATCGAGCCAAGGAAGGCGTCAATGGCGGCTTGCCCGGCGACTTCCCCGACAAGATACGCCCATCGCTCAGTAAAAGGTCCGTTGCGCAGTAACACTTGACCTCCGTTTCCGCCAAGCGCTTCGGGATTAGTTCCACCCTTGATTTGGACAGCCACATCGAACGTGTCCTGCGTAGCGGGAGTCAACTCAACGTGAATTTCAAAGCCACGGTAGGTGATCATTCGCTGCATGACAGCCTCCATGTCGTTGTCGGTCGGCAACATACGAGGGAGTTGCCAGATGAGTCGTCGCGCGGCGTCCATCGCAGCGGACGTATTACGTCTTCATCGCGGACAGCGCGCGTCGACCCACTTTCGCAGAGATGCAGATCGGCTATTCTGGTGCTCGATTTGTCCTGCCAGGCACAGCTCTCTATGACCACCTCGAGCTCAAAAGGCGCGCCTGATATTTCGTGGCACACTCATGAAGCCGCCGCCGCTAGACGTTAGCGTAGATGGTAGCAGGCAAGAGAACGCCGTGGCGTGGGCCCTGCTGAAGTACTTGATCTCCATGCCAACTGCATGCTGAACCATATCAAGCACGTCCAACGCAGTCGTTGAATCTTTTCAGTCGCATTGTTAGACAGGCGTACTATCGAATCGGTACGATACCCGCTCGGATGAGCTAACAGTAAATTCAGCCGTCACGCCAACAGGGAATCATCATGCCGCTT
>NZ_VIUM01000048.1:0-11181 GCF_007828315.1 Burkholderia sp. SJZ089
TGCGTTCACAGATGCCGTGCTGGGCCGACAGGTTCGCTTGTCGATGGACGGCAAAGGGGCTTGGCGTGACAACGGGTTCGTCGAGCGGGTGTGGCACAGCATCAAGTATGAAGAGGTCTACCTGGCTGGCCATCCTGCTGCAGCTGGTGGTCTTGGCGGGATTCATCGACGAAGCCCGGCGACATGAAATTCGCGTCGAAGTCCTGGTCGCCGCGGGACGTGGCATCAACGCCGCGCTCAAGCGCGGCAAGGCCAGTGGAGAGTGGACGCTCGACGCCCAGACCGACCAGCTCATGGCCTCGCTGATCGCCTGGCACGACGGTCAGCTTCGCACCACGCCTCTGTCAGTGATACGGCAGGCGCTCGATCGGCTCGAGCGCCTGCGCGACGGAAAGTCATTCAGCCAGCTGCCGGCGCGGCGGTAACGCCCGGCAGCATCGGACCGCGTTAGATCTCGAATGCGCTGCGATCCTTGCCGGCGATCCATGCGGGTGCCTTGCCATGCCCGCTCCAGGACTTGCCGCTCGCCGGATCCCGATACTTCGCCGGATCCCGATACTTCGCCGGCTGCCGGCCAGCCAGCCTCTTCGGGGCTCGACGTCCGCCCAGCTCCGCCACGTTGATGCCGAAGTCACGCATCAGCTGCTTAACGGTCTCGAGCGCTGCTGCGCGTTCGTCACTGAACATGCACTCAGACCGTGATCGCGGGCAAGGAGGTGTGGAAGGAGAAAGTGAGCCACCTGAATCTGAACTGACAGTCACGCACCGTCGGAACGGGTAACTGTCAGATCGGGTCGCGACTTCTACATATCCGCTGCGCGAAACGCCCGGAGATGGTGGTCACGAAGGCATCCGAGCCGGAAGCGCTTGCAGACGATCATGCCACCCATGCACGGATGTTCGACGCATTTCGTCTCAATGCAAAAAGTCATCTGGCTGGGGCGCCTCGCTGCTCGAGACAACCCGCATCCCCGGTTGGCGCTCAACCTGCAGCGCCAGAATCATGCCGCGCTTTCGAATGCAGCGTATCGTCTCCCGGTGCGCTCGCGACGTTCGGCCCCGACGCCGGCAATGCAGCGATCTCCGTCTTGCCGAATGCAATGACGCCCGCTGCAAGAATCAGGGCTCCCGTGAACAGCGTGAATGTCCACACCGGATCAGGATTGATCGACGCGACGATGCCCACGATAACCGGCCCGAGTATCCCGCCTACCCGGTTCAACCCGACCGCGACGCCCATGCCGGTGCCGCGAATTTCGGTGCGATAGGACATGGCCTGGTAATTGTTCATGATGGCTTGCGCGCCGAAGATGAAGAATCCAACGCACGCAATCAGGGCCATAGAGCCCGCCTTGCCGAGCATGGCAGAGAGCGCGGCCATAAAAATGCCCGCCAAGATATAGCCCACGACCATGGCACGAATGCGGCTACGAATGCGATCGGCAAACCAGCCCATCGAGATGCCGCCAAACACGGAGGCAATCATGACGACCGTGCCGTAGCCGAACGCCGACGATACGCCACCGCCCTTGTTCACGACCATGGTCGGCAGCCAGCCCGTGAGGCCGTGGATGCAAAAGAGGCTCAGTGCTCCCGCGATCCAGTGAACAAGCGTGTTGCGGCGATACTCAACGGAAAGCAGATCGCGCACGGAACCGGGCCGCGAAGTGGCGTGCATCGGTACGACAGTGCCAGCGCGATAGATCGCCTCACGTTCAGGGCGCGCTGCCTTGAGCAGTTTGAGCACCTCGTCGGTCCGGCCACGCAGCGCGAGATACTGAGCTGATTCCGGCAGCCATTTCATGGCAGCCACCGCAACGAGCGCGGACAGCACACCGACGAAATAGAGCGATTCCCAGCCGAAGCGCGGCGTGAGCGTCAGCCCGGCAATGCCCGCAAAGATGCCGCCAGCCGAAAATCCAAACTGAAACACCCATGTTGCGAAGGTGTTCGCGTTGCGACGCGGCGCCCACTCGTTGATGCAGGTGAGCGCCAGCGGCGTGACCATGCCGAGCGCGGTACCCATCAGGAGGCGCGCGAGCGCGAAGCTCGTAGCCGAGTGAACGACAGTGGCGAGCAGGCCGCTGGAAAGCGTGAGTGTCCAGAGCGCACCGATCATTACCTTGCGCCGACCGACGCGGTCGGCTATCACCCCCTGCAGCACCGAACCAATCGACAGCCCGACGATGCCGCTGGAGAGCATGACGCCGATCATCTCGGGCGACGGCTGCCATTGGTGACGCACGAGCGGAACCACATAGGCCGCGTTGAAGAGATCGTAGCCGTCGAAGAACATGATGAAGGCGACGAGTACCGCGAAACGCAGATGGAAGCCGCCGATGCGCGCGTGCGCCAGCTCCTCCCTGACATGAATGGGTGTTGCCAAGGTTTGTCTCCGTATGGTTATGTGCGAACTCGCGCCGCTTTTTCATGGCGGTCTAAAGCGGTTCCTTCAGACAGGCCGCTTTCCGCGACCTATCCGCAAGCATTAGCCGTGCAATGCGACGTCGAGCTTCGCAAGCAATTCGACAAGATCGGCCGCGTCGCCAGCAACGCCGTACACGTAATGATCCGGACGGACGATCGCCGCCCGGCAGAGGTTGCGCTCGAACCACGCGGCCAGCACGCCGTCGATCTCCACGATCCTGCGCGTGTCGGACGGCATCGACTCATGATAGGCGTCACCCTCCCGAGTAAGTTCGACGATCTGCGCGCCGATGCGCGAGGCGGCGTTCAGCGCGTCGCCCGAGAGCAGTTCACCGTCGAGCGTCACGAGGCGCCAGTCGCCGCCCGCCACGAGATCGAGCAGGGCCTCATCGTCGGCGTACCGGACGCGGGGTTGCGGGAACAACGTTCCGTTTGCCGCATGCGATGTTTGCGAAAGCAGCCCCGCATCCAGCTTAGGGACGATGTCCTGTCGCGCGATCGTCTTCACGACGCCGCCCGCCTCGCGAAGCAGACGCGCATCGCGCTCACGTGCGGCATCGACGCTGCGCTCGCAGATCAGCTTGCCGATCTCCTTGATGCGCGTGGTCAGCTGGCGCACATGGAGGCTGCGTTCAGCCTGGTAACTGTCAAGCAGTTCGGACCGCGCGGCGCCCGCCATCACGGCGTCGAGCTTCCACACGAGATTCACCACGTCACGAATGCCCTGACACATGCCCTGGCCGATGAACGGCGGCTGCTGGTGCGCCGCGTCGCCGCCAATGAACACGCGTCCACGGCGCCATTCCTTAGCCACGAGTGCATGGAAGCGATAGCTGGCCGCGCGCCACAGCTCGCCGTCCTCGCGGTCGAGCCAGCGAGAGAGCAGCGTCCAGACCTGCTCCTCTTGCTGCATTTCGCGCGGGTTTTCGCCCGGCATCAGCATGATTTCCCAGCGGCGATGCCCGCCCGGCCCGACAATGTAAGTGCACGGCCGCGACGGCTCGCAATACTGGATCGCGACCTTCGGCAGCTTTTCGATGCCGCGCTCGTTCACCCGCATGTCCACCACAAGCCACGGTTCATCGAATACGAGGTCTTCGTACTCGATGCCCAGTTGAGTGCGCACCGTGCTCGAAGCACCGTCGCAGCCAAGCAGGTAATCGCACGTCACGGTACGTGTGGCGTTCGTGTCGTCCTTGAGATGAACTGTCACTCCCTGCGCCGTTTCCTCGAAGCGCACGAGTTCCACACCGAGCGCAATCTCGACAGTGTCATACGCACTCGCATGCTCGCGAAGTGCGGCTTCCACGGGTGGCTGCGTAAAGACCATCGTCGGCATGTAGCCGAGCGGCCAGGGCTTGGGCACCGTATCGATGCGCTTGATGAGTTGGCCGTCCACGCCGTAGTACTCCGAAGGCGGGAACACGGCCACATGCTCGGCAATGCGCTCGACCACGCCGAGCCCCTGGAACACACGCATGATCTCGTGGTCGACGGCGATCGCACGCGGCTTGTCATACACTTCTCGCGCGCGATCCACGCAGAGAACCTTTCGGCCACGCTGCCCGAGCAGCCCGGCTGCCACCGCGCCGGACGGCCCGAAGCCGACCACGACCACCTCGTAATGGCTGTTGCGTTCCATCGTCATGCGCTCACTTCGTCTTGCACTGTGTTTTGCAGGCGCCCCACGCGTTCAATGTCTACTTCCACGCGATCACCTTGCCTGAGCCACACCGAAGGATCGCGCGCCCAACCCACGCCTGCCGGCGTGCCCATCGCGACGACGTCGCCCGGTTCCAGCGTCATGCATTCGCTCAGGAGTTCGATGGTTTCTGCGACGCCCCAGATCATGTCGGCAGTACTCGCCTGCTGCATGACCTGGCCATTCAGGACGAGGCGCAGCTTGAGACCTTCGGCACCCGGCGGAAGCTCGTCGGCAGTCACGAGCCACGGACCGAATGAGCCCGTACCGTCGAAGTTCTTGCCGATCGTCCATTGCGATGTGCGCTTCTGATAGTCGCGCACGGAAACGTCGTTAAAGCATGCATAACCATAAACGTACTCGAGCGCATCATCGCGCTTTACATGGCGCGCTCGTTTGCCGATCACGATCATGAGTTCCGCTTCGTAGTCGAGCTTTTCCGACACGCGCGGCCGGATCACCGGGTCTTCATGTGCGATCAGCGACGAAGCGCCACGGAAGAAGATGAGCGGATACACCGGCTTGAGATTGCCGCCTTCCTTGGCGTGATCGTAGAAGTTGTGGCCGAGGCAGACGATCTTTCCGGGATCCGGCACGACGGGTGCGAGCTTGATCGACGCAAACGGCACCCGATGTTCGCCGCTCGCGATGGCGCGTCGTGCTGCGGCGTTCAGATCAATGCCGGACATCAGCGCCGCACGCAGATTCGCGGGAACCGAAGCATCGGCCTGGTTGAGGTCGACAACATCGTTGCCGTCGATGACCCCAAGACGCGTCGTGTCGCCCGATCGGAAGGTAACAAGTTTCATGATGTCTTATGTTCGAAGAAAAATGGATTCGTTATGCGGCGTTTGTCCGATGATCACTACTGCTCGGCACTCAAGAATTTTCAGGCATGTTGAAGAAGATGTTCTTCTGGGCGGCTTTCATCCTCTCGGAGGGATTGCGCCCGACGCCCCACTGATCGATGCGCCCCGGCGGCCATTTCCAGTCGTCCGGCCCGCCCGTGCGGTAGGTCTCATCCACCTGCTGCACTTCGGCCGTGTACTCGATCACGAAATCGAAGGGCCCGAGGAAGTACGCAAACACGTTGTTGCCCGGGCCGTGGCGCCCCACGCCCCACTCGATCGGATAACCCGCGTCGTTCATGCGTCCGCCGCCGCGCATCACCGAATCGAGGTCGGGCATCAGGAAGGCGATGTGGTTCAGGCTGTTTTCCTGCGCGTCCGCGAGCGCGATACAGTGGTGATCGCTGCCGCAACGCATGAAGGCCATGATGCGCGTGCGGTCCGAGAGCCGGAACCCGAGCGCGTTTTCGAAGAATGCCTGTGCCACCGCGACATTCTCGCTGTTGAGCACGACGTGCGTGATCCTGATCGGCTTGTCCGCGACCGGCTCGGTGTCCGTATGACTACGTCCGGCTGCGATGAAACGCAGCGTCCGGCCCTGCGGGTCCAGCACTTCGAGCACGGTGCCTGCTCCCGGCATCGTGGCGGGAACAGGGCCGCTCAGCACGGTGCCGCCATGCTCCTCGACCGCACGCGCGATCGTGTCGAGATGAGCGATGTCCGCCACATCGAATTCGATGGCGCGAACGTCCGCTTGCTCGCTTCGCGTGAGCGTGAGGATATGATGTGCCACGCCCGTGCCACGGAAATACACCTTCTCCGGGCGGCGGGTAAGTTCCTTCAGGTGCCATATCTCGGTATAGAAACGCGCGGCGAATTCAAGATCCGGTACACCGATCTCGATGCCTCTGAGGCCTGTTACGAGGCACTGCTTCATGTCATGCTCCATTCCTGATGCCCAGAAATTCCTGGGCGTTGCGATAGATCAACCGTTCTGTCGCCGCCACGTCGAGGCCCAGCGCTTCGACGCCGCCGACCGGATCACGCTCGCGGAACGCAAACGGATAATCGGTGCCCAGCATGATGCGCATGTCGCCGAAGCACTCGATCAGATGGCGCAGGGTGGCCGAATCGAACACCAGCGAGTCGTACCAGAAGCGGCGCGCCTGCTCGCGCGCGCCTTGCTGCAGGCTCTCGCGCAGCGGTTCGAACACGCGGCAGGCTGTTTCGAGGCGCGGCAACAGCGACCCGAGCGTGCCGCCGCCGTGGCTGAAGGCGATGCGAAGATTCGGGTATTTGACGAGCAGGTTCGAGGTGATCGCCGAGGCGGCGGCGAGCCCGACGTCGGTGGGAAACGCCAGCGCCTGCACGAGTTGCGCGGGCCCCACGAGCCGCTCCTTCCCCACCGGGCGCAGGGCGTGCACGAATACGGCTGCGTCAAGCGCGGCTGCGGCTTCGAAAAAGGCATCAAACTGCGCCGCGCCGATGGGCGCACCATTGATGTTGCTGCCGATCTCGACACCCGCGAAGCCCGGTGTGGCCATCAGGCGGTCGAGCTCGCGAATCGCCATGTCCACGTTCTGCAGCGGCACCGCGCCGAGCCCGACCATGCGCCCCGCGCTCGCGTCGGTCATTTGCGCAATCGCGTCGTTGAGGTATTGCAACAGTGGCAGTGCGTCGGACGCCTCCATCCAGTACGACAGCAACTCGGGCATGGGCGAAATCGCCTGGATCGCCACGTTCTGCGCGTCCATGTCGGCGAGGCGCTTTCGCGTGTCCCAGCATAGGTCGGAGACAGTGCGATAGATTTTCTCGTCGATCACCACGTGCCGGTGGCACGTATGCGCATCGCGCATGGAAGGCCACTCGCGCGGCACACGTGCGCCCAGATAACGCGGAAATTCGGCGGGTACGACATGCGCGTGGACATCGATGCCGTGACAGGCGCAGCGGTAGGTCGGATGCATGGCGAGCCGGTGCCTTATCGGTAAGCGAGGCCTGCGTCGCGCAGACCTTCGATGCAGATGGCCTCGTCCTCGTCCCCAGCACCGCCACTCGCGCCCATCGCGCCGAGCACCTGGCCGCTCGTGGAAACGATCACGACCGCCCCCGTCTGCGGGATGAACTTGCCACCCGCGGCCGGGGCGATGGCGTTGAAGAACACCGGATTGGCAATTGCGCGCTCGTGCAGCGTGCGCGAGGCTGCGCCCATGCCGAACGCCGCTGCCGCCTTGCCGTGCGCGATATCGACGCGCAATGGCGTCGCGCCGTCTTCGCGCGCTGCACACTTCAGTTGCCCAGCTTCGTCGAGCACGACGACCGCTATCGGCTTGAAGCCTTCGCGGCGCGCCGCAGCGAGTGCCGTGTCGATGGCACGCCTTGCCTGCTCAAGCGTGAGTGATTCCATATTGCGCCCCGGTCAAGATTCGATCTGAGGGCAATAATATATACAAAAACTAGATTTACAATAGTTTGTGCATTCTTCGAGGGAAAACCCTGACTTCGGCCGATCTAAAGTGGTGCGTCTCGAATCGGATATACTTCAACCGAGTCGAATTCCCATGAGGTGTCATTTGTCCCGCATCGTAGCTAACCCGGCTGCGCCCGCAGGCACGGCCGCGAGCGTCGCGACGCTCGCGACCAACCTGTACGACCGCATTCGCGCGGACTTGCTCGACGGCAAGCTCGAACCGGCGCGCAAGCTCCAGATCGAGTTCCTGTGCGACCACTACCAGGCAGGCCAGACGCCGGTACGTGAGGCGCTGAACCGGCTCACCTCCGACGGCCTCGTCGAGCGTCGCGACCAGCGCGGTTTCGCCGTGGCGGGCATCAGCGCCACCGACCTGCGCGAGATCACCAAAACGCGCTGCTGGCTCGAGGAGATTGCGCTGCGTGAAGCTTTCGCGACGCATTCGACCGAATGGGAAGAAGAGGTCGTGCTCGCGTATCACCGGCTTTCCAAGGTGCCGCGATCGCTCTCCGAGAGCGAATACAAGGAGAACCCAGAGTGGGAGCGTCGCCACCGCGAGTTTCACCGCGCGCTGATCGGCGGCTGCCGGTCGCGATGGCTCATCAACTTCTGCGAGCAACTGGCCGACCAGCTTTACCGCTATCGCCAGCTCTCCGTGCGGCGCGTGTTTCCCAAGCGCCACGAAGGCGCCGAGCACAAGGAAATTCTCGATGCGATCGTGGCCGGCGAGGCAGCCTCCGCCATCCGGCTGCTCACCACGCATTACCAGCAGACGGCGGACATCATCCTCGCCGACACCGATCTGTTCCCGCCTTCCTCTCTCTGAACCTCCCCGCCATGCAGCCTGCCGCCCCTCCAGGGCGCGGTTGTGCTCGTCCGCGATCAAAAATATATACAAATTAGTATTTTCGATAATGTTGTATACGCTAAATTGACTTGGTCGCGCCGTGTACACAAACTCCTGATCCAGAGCGTGCCGCATCTCGACGGCACCCTTCCAGGAGACCTCATGAAGCCACTGCTCGTCCCGCGCCGTTCGCCTTACCCGCTTGTGTCGATCGCTGCGCTTGCTGCCGCGCTTGCTGCACCGGCGGCCTCCGCGCAATCGTCCGTCACGCTCTACGGCATCATTGACACCGCCGTCCAGATCGCCCGCACGGGCGGCAACACGGTGGTGCGCGAGACGTCGAGTTCCGTGGCGCCGAGCCGCTGGGGACTCTTTGGCAAGGAAGATCTGGGCGGCGGCTATAGCGCGGTCTTCAAGCTCGAAGATGGCTTCAACCTCAACTCGGGGGCGATGGCGAGCAGCAACACCCTGTTCAACCGCGAGGCGTGGGTCGGTATTCGGGGGCCGTTTGGCCAGGTTCAGGCAGGCAACAACTACACGCCGCTGTTCCTGTCCTACGTAACCTACTCGCTGGGGGAGCTCAACGTGCTCGGCTGGGGGAACGCCACCAACAACTACGTGTTCGTGCCGGTGGCGCGCACCGCGAATTCGATTCGCTATGCCTCGAATGAACTCGCAGGCTTCACGTTGCGCGCGCTCTATGCGCGCGGCACCAACGGAACGAACGGCGTACCCGCATCGCTCGGCGACACGCTCTCCGCAGGCGTGAATTTCAAAGCCGGCCACTTCTCCGCCGATGTCGACTATCTGCAGCAGCGCTTCGCCAGCACGGCGACACTCACCACCTCGACGCCGGTCGGCACGGGACGTTACTACCTGATCGGCGCCTCCTACGACTTCGGCCTCGTAAAGACGGCCGCGCTCTACCAGATGCATCGCAACGCCACGGGCGTGACCCGGTCGGTCTCCAGCGCCTACGCCACGCCGGACCACGACTTCTATGAAGTGAACGCCCTTGTTCGCCATCTGGGGGGCGGCTCGCTGCTCGCGAGCTTCGGCCAGTACTTCCTGAAGTCCGGCGGCAATGGCCGCGCCACGTCATGGGCGTTGCGCTATGACTATCCGCTTTCGAAGCGCACGGGCCTCTATGCCGGCGTCGCGGCTGTGTACAACCATGGCGCGACGTCCTTCACCGTGACGGACGCAGCGGGCCCGGGCATCGCTGTTTCGTCGGGCAAGGACATCACGACCGGGATTCTCGGCATTGTCCATGCCTTCTAACCTGGAGCGCCAACGATGGTGATGACGAAGATCCGTATTCCTGTCGCGTTGAGCGTTGTCGTCGGGGCGGGACTCGCGATGTCGCTGGTGATTGCTGCACTGGGCGCAGCTTGCGCCTACATGTCCTCAGCACTTGCCCAAACTCCGCTCGACGCGGCGCGGGCGCTGGGCGATTGGACGCACGTTGAACAGCTTGCGCGCTTGCAGCGTGTCGAACACACCATGCTGATCGCCATCGGGAGCCTCTCGACCTGCAGCGTGTTGCTGGCATTCGCAGGCAGGCGCTGGCTCACCGCCAAGGTCGTCCGGCCACTCGATGACGCCATGCGCGCGGTCGACGCCATCGCACTGGGCGAGTTGAGCGAGAAGATCGTCATCGATGAAGCGACGCAGGCCCGCAAGCTCTTCACAGCGCTCGAGCGGATGCAGCAAGGACTTGTCAAGACGTTATCGCTTGTCACGCACGAAGCGGTAGCGCTAACTGACTGCGCGACGCACATCTCCAGTCAGAACCTTCGACTTTCGAGCGGCACGGAGTCACAGGCGGCAGCCATCGAGCAAACCGCAGCTACGACCCAGCAGATCAGCGAAGGTGTGCAGCGCAGCGCGCAGACGGCGGCCCAAACCAATCGCCTGGCCGAAAACGCCTCGCGTCTTGCCGACGCAAACCGCACACGCGTGCGCGCTGTGATCGACGCCATGGATTCCATCGCTAACGATTCGCGACAGATCAGCGCCGCGGTTTCGGTGATCAACGACCTTGCCTTTCAGACCAACATCCTCGCGCTCAATGCGGCCGTGGAAGCGGCACGAGCCGGCCATCAGGGCAAAGGCTTCGCCGTCGTCGCCGCCGAGGTGCGCGGTCTCGCCCAACGCAGCGCCGGCGCAGCTCGCGAGATCGATGCGTTGATCACCAGCGCACGCAGCACAATCGAGCAAGGCACGCGACTTTGCGCTGACGTGGGTATCTCCATGGATGACGTCGTCACGGCGACCCACGAAGTGGTGGAACTGAGCGACGACATGAGCCGCTCGGCGAGCGAACAGAGTCATGGCGTGCAGCAATTGAACCTCGCGATCCGGGAAATCGACTCCGTCACGCAGCAGAATGCAGGGATGGTGCAGCATCTCGTAGAGGCGACCGACGATCTCAACGGACGCGCTCGCACACTCGCCCATGCAGTCGGCGCGTGGAAACTCAGTCGCAGCAGCGTCTAGCGCGCGTTGCCGGCGCGGACGGGTCGGTGCCTTCGCATCGACGAAGAGGTGGCCGCGCAAATTCGGACAGGCGGATAAGTGGAACGGCTGGGGTTTGAGCCAGCGATAACGCAGGCAAAGGAACCCGAGAAATGACGAAGAGAACCCGACGGACGCACTCAGCGGCGTTCAAGGCGAAAGTGGCGCTGGCTGCAGTCAAGGGCGAGCGAACGCTGGCCGAATTGGCACAGCAGTTCGATGTGCACCCGAACCAGATCACGGAATGGAAACGGCAATTGCAGGAGCGCGCGGCGGACGTGTTTGGCGCTGGCGGAGCGTCCACGAACGAGCCACCGGTTGATCTGAAATCGCTGCACGCGAAGATCGGGCAACTGGCGCTGGGAAATGT
>NZ_VIUM01000049.1:0-7566 GCF_007828315.1 Burkholderia sp. SJZ089
CGGCAGCACAACACCAGCAAGTTCGTGCTGACCAAGGACGACGAGGTCGAGATCCTGCTCCATCTCTGCGAGCGCTTCAGCCCGAGCTACCTGCTGTCGGTCTCGTGGGGCGGGGTGGCTTCGCTGTTCGCGCTTGCGCGTGGCTGCCCGAGTGTGCAGCGCGCCGTGATCGCGTCGTTCTCGCCCTTCCTCAACGACGCGATGGTCGATTACGTGACGCGCGCGCGCGACCACATCGCGGCGGGCGAGAACCTGCATGCGGCGCAGTTGCTCAACGACACGGTGGGCCGCTACCTGCCGCGCATCATGAAGCTCTACAACTATCGCTACCTGACCAAGCTGCCGCGTGACGAGCAGGACCAGGTGGCCTTCCACGTCAACCAGATCCTCGAGATGCAGCCCGAGAAGTACCTCGACGAATTCACGCGGATCGGTTGCGGCGTCAAGTTCATCAACGGTGAGCTCGACGAATACACCACGCCGGCCGAGGTGCGCCGCCTGGGCGCGTATGTGCGCCGCGCCGAGTTCGAGACGATTCCCAAGTCCGGCCACTTCCTCGACCTGGAAGGGCGCCAGCAGCAGGAGAGCGTGCGCCGCGCGATACTCGGCTACTTCTGCGAGGAGCGCGGCGCCACCGCCAAGGACGGCGCCTTCGAGTCGCTCTCGCCGATGCCGGTGCTGTCCTGATCCACGGCGGTTTCCGTGGTCTTGCGTCCCCTCGCGAATGCGGCGGGCGAGCCGGGTGATGCGCCCGGCCATCCCGGATCGCGTGAGTGAACGGGTAGGCGAGGCGACGGCTGCCGATTCCCTCCAGCGCAACACAGGCGGTGTCGATGTCGAAGATGATCATCACGGCGATCGGGTCGGCGGGTGATGTGTACCCGCTGCTCGGCGTTGGACGCGCGCTCGCCGAGCGCGGGCACGAGGTCGTGTTCTGTACCCATCCGCAGTTCGAGGCCAGCGCGCTGCGCTGCGGCTTTCGCTTCGTGGCGATCGGCACCGCCGAGGAATACGCGCAGGCGATGGCCGATCCCGCGCTGTGGAACCCGCGTACCTCGTTCCGCACGCTCTGGGGCGTGATCGCGCCGTCGATGCGGCCGCATTTCGACAAGCTGTCCGAACTGATCGACCGGGACACGGTGCTGATCGGCACGCTCTGGGCGTTTTCGGCGCGGCTGTTGCAGGAGCGCCACGGCACGCCCTATGTCTCGGTGCAGGTGTCGCCCTCCACCTTGCTGTCGGCGCATGCGCCGCCCACCCACAAGCGCCTGACGATTCCGCGCTGGCTGCCGTTGGGCGTGCGCGCCGCGGTGATGACGCTGATCGAGCGCGGCGTGCTCGACAAGGTCTGCGGGCCGCGGCTGAACGCGTTGCGTGCCGAGCTGGGCCTCGCGCCGGCGCGGCGCATCCTGGGCCGCTGGCTGCATTCCACCGATGGCGTGCTGTGCCTGTTCCCGGCCTGGTTCGCGGCCCCGCAGCCCGACTGGCCCGCCCGGCACCGGCTGGCCGGCTTCCCCTTGTTCAACGACATCGACGATCCGGCGCCCGATCCGGAACTCGAGGCGTTCCTCTCCTCGGGCGAGCCGCCGGTGGTGTTTACGGCCGGCTCGACGCTGGTGGATGGCGCCGGGTTCGCCGCGGTCGTGAACGCGGCGATGCGCGCGAGTGGCGTGCGCGGCATCCTGATCACGCCCGATACGGCGCGCCGCGACGGCGAGCCCGATGCGTCCCGGTTCCTGCGACGGCGCTACCTGCCGCTGCGCAAGCTGCTGCCGCGTTGCCGCGCGCTGGTGCATCACGGCGGCATCGGCACGGCCTCGCTGGCCTATGAGGCCGGCATCCCGCAACTGGTGATGCCGTCCGCGCACGACCAGTTCGACAATGCCCAGCGCGTGGCCGACAGCGGCTGCGGGCTGCGGCTCGACGCGCCGGTCGATGGCGCGGCCCTGTCGGCCGCGCTGGCGAGGATCCTCGCGGACGCCGGCATGGCCGGGCGCTGCGCGGCGATCCGCGCGAGCATGGCCGGCGCGCCCGACGGCTGCATGGAAGCGGCGCGCATCATCGAGGATTTCGCACCGCCCACGACGCGTGCCGCCCGCGCGCCGGATGCCGACGATGGCGCCGAACCGGCTTCGGCGGCCGTGCCGCCCGCCGCCGCCGGCCTGGCCGCCGTGCAGGCATCGCGTGCATGAGCGGCGTGCCGATCGCCGATGCGGCGCAGCCCGGTATGCGTTCCGCCTCGACGCTCGACGCGCCGGGCGAACTGACGCGCGCCAGCGGCGGCGCCGCGCCGCCCGGCGAGGCCGAGCAGCCCATGCGCGGCGCGCGCCTGGCGCTGCTGACCTTCGCGCTGTCGCTGGCCACCTTCATCGAGGTGCTCGACTCGACCGTCACCAACGTGGCCGTGCCCTCGATCTCGGGCAGCCTGGGCGTGTCGAACAGCCAGGGCACCTGGGTGATCAGCTCCTACTCGGTGGCGGCCGCGATCGCGGTGCCGCTGACGGGGTGGCTCGCGCGCCGCTTCGGCGAGCGGCGCCTGTTCGTCACCTCGATCGTGCTGTTCACGCTGACCTCCCTGCTGTGCGGCATGGCCAGCGACCTGAACGTGCTGGTGGTCTGCCGCGCGATGCAGGGGCTGTTCTCCGGGCCGATGGTGCCGCTCTCGCAGACCATCCTGATGCGCGCCTTCCCGCAGGACAAACGCACGCTCGCGCTGGCGCTATGGGCGATGACGGTGCTGCTCGCGCCGATCCTCGGCCCGGTGGTGGGCGGCTGGATCGTCAGCAATTACTCCTGGCCGTGGATCTTCCTGATCAACCTGCCGGTCGGGCTGTTCTCGTTCACGGTCTGCGTCTCGCTGCTCAAGCCGGCCCGCGACGACGGCCGCGCCGGCCCGATCGACGTGGTCGGCATCGCCCTGCTGGTGATCGGCGTGGGCGCGCTGCAGGCCATGCTCGACCTCGGTCACGATCGCGGCTGGTTCGATTCGACGCTGATCCGCACGCTGGCCGTGGTGGCCGCGCTGTCTATCGTCTCGCTGCTGATCTGGGAGCGCGGCGAGGCCCACCCGGTGGTGGACCTGAGCCTGTTCCGCGATCGCACCTTCTCGTTCTGCGTGCTGATCATCTCGCTGGGGATGATGGTGTTCTCGGTGGTGGGCGTGGTGTTCCCGCTCTGGCTGCAGACCGTGATGGGCTACAACGCCTTCCATTCGGGGCTGGCCGCCTCGCCGCTCGGGGTGCTGGCGCTGTTGTTCTCGATCCTGGTGGGCCTCTATTCGAGCCGCTTCGACGCGCGCGTGCTGGCCAGCTTCGGCTTCCTGGTGTTTGCCTGCGTGCAATGGCACAACGCGCATTTCTTCACGCTCAACATGACCTTCCTGCAGGTCATCACGCCCGGGTTGATCCAGGGCATGGGCCTGCCGTGCTTCTTCGTGCCGCTCACGGCGGCCACCCTGTCGCGCATCCCGGATGACAAGCTGGCGGCCGCCTCCAGCCTCTCGAACTTCCTGCGCACGCTGTCGGCCGCGTTCGGCACGGCGATGAGCGTGACGCTGTGGGAGAACCGCGCGACCTTCCACTACGACGTGGTCTCGCAGGCGGTGCGCAAATCCGACGGCAACACCCAGCGCTACATCGACGCCCTGCATGCCAGCGGCATCAGCGGCACGCGCGAGCTGCTGTCGATCAGCAACGTGGTGCAGAAGCAGGCCTACATGATGGCCACCAGCGACATGTACTTCATGGCCAGCATGACCTGCCTGCTGCTGGCCTGCCTGATGTGGATGACGCGCCCCAGGCGCGGCGCCGCGATGACGATCGGACATTGAGGGGAGCCGCGCCATGACCGCCAGCGCCGGCCGCTCGCCAACGATACGGGGAACACCATGACACTCGGGGCATTGATCATCCTCTACCATCCGAGCGCGGCGCAGCTCGCGCGGATCGGCGAACTGGCGCGCGACTGCGATGCGCTGGTGGTGGTCGACAACACGCCCGGCGGCGATCCCGCCGCGCGCGCGCTGGCATTGCGCGAGGGCATCGAGCTGATCGCGCACGGCAATCGCGGCGGCATCGCCGGCGCCTACAACGCCGGGCTTGCCGCGCTCTACGCGCGCGGCATCGATGCCGTGGCGCTGTTCGACCAGGACTCGAGCGTGCCGCCGCGCTTCTTCTCCACCATGCGCGAGGTCTGCGCCGGTTTCGGCGCGCGCGCCTTCCTGGCCGGCCCGCGCATCTTCGACGAGAACGAGCAGCGCTACCTGCCCGAGCTCGCCACCAACGGCGTGACCGTGCGGCGCCTGGCGATGCGCGCCGATACGCCGGCGCAGCGCTGCGCCTTCCTGATTTCCTCGGGCAGCGTGATCTCGCGCGAGGCCTACGCGCGCCTCGGCCGCTTCGACGAAGCGCTGTTCATCGACCACGTCGATACCGAATACTGCTTTCGCGCGCTGGCGCGCGACGTGCCCGTCTATGTGGTGCCCTCGCTGGTGCTGCCGCATCGGATCGGCAACAAGCGCCGCCATCGCTTCGGCCCGTTCGAGATCTCGGCCATGAACCATCCCTGGTATCGCCGCTACTACAGCGCGCGCAACGCCGTGCAGCTCGGCATGCAATACGGCATGCGCTTCCCGGTGGCGATCGTGCCGAACCTGCTGACCTTGTGGCAGGTGGTGCAGATCGTGCTCTGCGAGGACGACAAGGGCGCCAAGCTCGAGGGCATCTGGTTCGGCATCGCCGACGGCCTGTTCGGGCGCCTGGGTTCGCTCGACGAGGCGCGCCCGGGCTGGGCCGCGCGGCTTGGCGAGAGGGTGCGCCACGGATGAAGCGGAGCTTCCTGCCGGCGCGTCCGGCACTCGCGGGCGGCGTGCTCGCGGCGATTCTCGCGCTGGCCGGCTGCGTGCCGTCCGGCTTCAAGACCACCGTGCAGCCGCGCGTGCCCGGCGCGAATGCGCTGGCCGGCCTGGCCACGAGCGGCACCGCGGGGCAGCCGGCGGGTGCGTGGCCCGCGCCCGATTGGGTCAGGCAACTCGGCGACGCGCAGCTCGACCAGCTGGTGACCGAAGCCTACGAGAACAGCCCGAACCTGCAGGCCGCCAAGGCGCGCATCGCGATCGCCCAGGCGCAGTTGCAGCAATACGACTCGATGACGGGGCTGGTCGGCACGGCCGGCGGCTCGGTCACCAAGGCGCGCGTGCCGCGCAGCGACGGCGTGGCCAACGTGCGCGCCGGCGGCGTGAACGTGCCGGTGGACCTGTTCAGCGACCCCGGCATCTCGTCCTCGTCGCTGTATGCCGGCTTCAACTACCAGATCGATCTCTGGGGGCGCAACGCGGCTGCCACGCGCGGGCTGCTGTCGAACCGCGATGCCGCGCGCGTCGACGCCGAGCAGGCGCGGCTCACGCTCGCGGTGGCGCTGGTCACGCTGTATTGCCAGCTCGACCAGGCCTATGCGCAGCGCGACCTGCTGCAGGAGAAGCGCCGCGCCAGCGACCAGATCGACGCGGTGCTGCGCGAGCGCGCGGCGCGCGGCATCGACAACGCCTACGACGCGAACGACGCCGCCATCAAGCGCGGACGGCTGATCAAGCAGCTCGCGCAGGTCGACGAGCAGATCCAGCTGGCCCAGGTGCAGATCGGCGTGATGACGGGCAAGGGCCCCGAGCGCGGGCTCGCGTTGAAGCGCCCGCATCCGGGCGACCTGGTCGATGCGCCCTTGCCGGCGCAACTGCCGGTGGACCTGCTGGGCCGACGGCCCGACATCGTCGCCGCGCGGCTGCGCGTGCAGGCCGCGTTCTCGGCCGTCGACGGTGCCAAGGCCGATTTCTACCCCAACGTGAATCTCTCGGCGATCGGCGGGCTGTTCGCGCTGACGCCGGCCGGTCTGCTCAAGGGCCGCGCCTTCGGCGGCTCGATCGGGCCGGCCGTGACCCTGCCGATCTTCGATCGCGGCCGGCTGAAGGCGAAGCTGGCCGGCGACGTGGCCAATGCCGACCTCAGCATCGCGCTCTACAACAAGACCGTCGACGAGGCGCTGGGCCAGGTGGCCCGCCAGTTGACCCAGCTGCGCACCGTCGATACCTTGCTCGCCGAGCAGCAGCACTCGGTGGACGCCGCGCAGAAGCTCGTCGACATCGCCGACGAGCGGCACCGCCGCGGCTTCGGCATGGAGAAGGACGTCAACAACGCGCGGCTGACCCTGGTGGACGAGCGCACCCAGTTGATCGACCTGATGGCCGAGCGGCGCGCCTTGCGCGTCGGGCTGATCGATGCACTGGGCGGCGGCTTCGACGTCACGAAGCTGGCCGCGCCCGCGATCGCGCATGATGAGCTTGCTTTCCCCCCCCACGACCGACTCACCGATTCGCACTTCGACTGACCGCATGCACGACGACAACAACAAGGCGCGCCGCGAAGCCACCGGCGCAACGCAGGATGCAGGCCGGCTCGAGGCGAAGCGCGCGGCGCGGCGCCGTCACTTCGCGCTGTTCTTCGGCCTGGTGGCGATCCTGGCGATCGTCGCCGCGATCTACTGGTTCCTCAGCGGGCGTTACCGCGAGGAGACCGACGATGCCTACGTGGCCGGCAATATCGTGCAGGTCGCCGCGCAGGTGCCGGGCACCGTGATCGACGTGCTGGTCAGCGACACGCAGCGCGTGAGCGCGGGGCAGACGCTGGTGCGGCTCGACGATGCCGAGGCGGCCGTATCGCTGGCGCAGGCCAGGGCACAACTCGCGCAGGCGGTGCGGCAGGCGGCCAACGCGGGCGTGTCCAACGCGATGTATGCCGACGCCGTGACTGCGCGCCAGGCCGACCTGGAGGTGGCGCGACGCGCCTACGAGGCGCGCGCGCATGCCAGCGTCGAGGTGGTCTCGCCCGAGGAGCTGGCGCGTGCCCGCGCGCAGATGGTCGGCGCGCAGGCGCAACTGGCCGCCGCCCAGGCGCAGCTCGAATCGGCACGCGTGCTCGGCAGCCGGCTCGCGGTGGAGGACAACCCCTCGGTGGTGCAGGCCGCCGCGCAGTTCAAGCTGGCCTGGCGCAACCTGAAGCGCGCCACCATCGTCGCGCCGGTGGACGGCACGGTCGGCCAGCGCTCGGTGCAGGTCGGCCAGCAGGTCGGGCCCGGCGTGCCGCTGCTGTCGCTGATCCAGTTGAAGGCGCTGTGGATCGAGGCCAATTTCAAGGAAGGGCAGATCCGCAACATGCGTGCCGGGCAACCGGTCAGCATCGTGTCGGACATCTATGGCTCGAAGGTGGTGTATCGCGGCCACGTGGAGGGTTTCTCGGCCGGCACCGGCAGCGCCTTCTCGATGCTGCCCTCGCAGAACGCGGCCGGCAACTGGATCAAGGTGGTGCAGCGCGTGCCGGTGGTGATCTCGATCGAGCCGGCTGACCTGGCGGCGCATCCGCTGCGCATCGGCTTGTCGATGCAGGTGACGGTCGACACGCATGAGCGCGGCGGGCACCTGCTCGACAACGAATCGCCCTTGCCGGGGCAGAGCACGCGCGTGCACGACAGCGTGGCGGCCGAGGCCGATGCGGCGGCGCAGGCGGTGATCCGGGCCAA
>NZ_VIUM01000050.1:1714-4672 GCF_007828315.1 Burkholderia sp. SJZ089
GACTGTCGAGCGAAAGCGAGACAGACTCGTTATAGGGTCAAGCGAACAAGTGCATGTGGTGGATGCCTTGGCGATCACAGGCGATGAAGGACGCGGTAGCCTGCGAAAAGCTACGGGGAGCTGGCAAACAAGCTTTGATCCGTAGATGTCCGAATGGGGAAACCCACTCCTTTTGGAGTATCCATGACTGAATACATAGGTCATGTGAAGCGAACGCGGTGAACTGAAACATCTAAGTAACCGCAGGAAAAGAAATCAACCGAGATTCCCAAAGTAGTGGCGAGCGAAATGGGAAGAGCCTGTACTCTTTATTTGTATTGTTAGTCGAACGCTCTGGAAAGTGCGGCCATAGCAGGTGATAGCCCTGTAGACGAAAACAGTATGAAAGAACTAGGTGTACGACAAGTAGGGCGGGACACGTGAAATCCTGTCTGAAGATGGGGGGACCATCCTCCAAGGCTAAATACTCGTGATCGACCGATAGTGAACCAGTACCGTGAGGGAAAGGCGAAAAGAACCCCGGGAGGGGAGTGAAATAGATCCTGAAACCGCATGCATACAAACAGTCGGAGCCTCGTAAGGGGTGACGGCGTACCTTTTGTATAATGGGTCAGCGACTTACGTTCAGTAGCAAGCTTAACCGAATAGGGCAGGCGTAGCGAAAGCGAGTCCGAATAGGGCGTTCAGTTGCTGGGCGTAGACCCGAAACCAAGTGATCTATCCATGGCCAGGATGAAGGTGCGGTAACACGTACTGGAGGTCCGAACCCACTAACGTTGAAAAGTTAGGGGATGAGCTGTGGATAGGGGTGAAAGGCTAAACAAACTTGGAAATAGCTGGTTCTCTCCGAAAACTATTTAGGTAGTGCCTCGTGTCTCACCTTCGGGGGTAGAGCACTGTCATGGTTGGGGGGTCCATTGCGGATTACCCCGCCATAGCAAACTCCGAATACCGAAGAGTGCAATCACGGGAGACAGACATCGGGTGCTAACGTCCGGTGTCAAGAGGGAAACAACCCAGACCGCCAGCTAAGGTCCCCAAATATAGCTAAGTGGGAAACGAAGTGGGAAGGCTAAAACAGTCAGGAGGTTGGCTTAGAAGCAGCCACCCTTTAAAGAAAGCGTAATAGCTCACTGATCGAGTCGTCCTGCGCGGAAGATGTAACGGGGCTAAGCTATATACCGAAGCTGCGGATGCACATTTATGTGCATGGTAGGAGAGCGTTCCGTAAGCCTGCGAAGGTGCATTGTAAAGTGTGCTGGAGGTATCGGAAGTGCGAATGCTGACATGAGTAGCGATAAAGGGGGTGAAAGGCCCCCTCGCCGTAAGCCCAAGGTTTCCTACGCAACGTTCATCGGCGTAGGGTGAGTCGGCCCCTAAGGCGAGGCAGAAATGCGTAGCTGATGGGAAGCAGGTCAATATTCCTGCACCATTGTTAAATGCGATGGGGGGACGGATCGCGGAAGGTTGTCCGGGTGTTGGAAGTCCCGGTCGCTGCGTTGGAGAAGGCACTTAGGCAAATCCGGGTGCAGAATTCAAGGGCGTGGCGCGAGCTTCTTAGGAAGCGAAGCAATTGGAAGTGGTTCCAAGAAAAGCCTCTAAGCTTCAGTTTAACAGTGACCGTACCGCAAACCGACACAGGTGGGCGAGATGAGTATTCTAAGGCGCTTGAGAGAACTCGGGAGAAGGAACTCGGCAAATTGGTACCGTAACTTCGGGATAAGGTACGCCCCTGTAGCTTGACTGGCCTGCGCCAGAAGGGTGAAGGGGTTGCAATAAACTGGTGGCTGCGACTGTTTAATAAAAACACAGCACTCTGCAAACACGAAAGTGGACGTATAGGGTGTGACGCCTGCCCGGTGCCGGAAGATTAAATGATGGGGTGCAAGCTCTTGATTGAAGTCCCGGTAAACGGCGGCCGTAACTATAACGGTCCTAAGGTAGCGAAATTCCTTGTCGGGTAAGTTCCGACCTGCACGAATGGCGTAACGATGGCCACACTGTCTCCTCCCGAGACTCAGCGAAGTTGAAGTGTTTGTGATGATGCAATCTCCCCGCGGCTAGACGGAAAGACCCCATGAACCTTTACTGTAGCTTTGCATTGGACTTTGAACCGATCTGTGTAGGATAGGTGGGAGGCTATGAAACCGGAACGCTAGTTTCGGTGGAGCCGTCCTTGAAATACCACCCTGGTTTGTTTGAGGTTCTAACCTTGGCCCGTGATCCGGGTCGGGGACAGTGCATGGTAGGCAGTTTGACTGGGGCGGTCTCCTCCCAAAGTGTAACGGAGGAGTACGAAGGTACGCTAGGTACGGTCGGAAATCGTGCTGATAGTGCAATGGCATAAGCGTGCTTAACTGCGAGACCGACAAGTCGAGCAGGTGCGAAAGCAGGTCATAGTGATCCGGTGGTTCTGTATGGAAGGGCCATCGCTCAACGGATAAAAGGTACTCTGGGGATAACAGGCTGATACCGCCCAAGAGTTCATATCGACGGCGGTGTTTGGCACCTCGATGTCGGCTCATCTCATCCTGGGGCTGTAGCCGGTCCCAAGGGTATGGCTGTTCGCCATTTAAAGAGGTACGTGAGCTGGGTTTAAAACGTCGTGAGACAGTTTGGTCCCTATCTGCCGTGGGCGTTGGATATTTGAAGGGGGCTGCTCCTAGTACGAGAGGACCGGAGTGGACGAACCTCTGGTGTACCGGTTGTCACGCCAGTGGCATCGCCGGGTAGCTATGTTCGGAAGAGATAACCGCTGAAAGCATCTAAGCGGGAAACTCGCCTTAAGATGAGATATCCCTGGAGGCTTGACCTCCTTGAAGGGTCGTTCGAGACCAGGACGTTGATAGGTCAGGTGTGTAAGCGCAGTAATGCGTTCAGCTAACTGATACTAATTGCCCGTAAGGCTTGATCCTATAACCAGTCTGCGCCGATGTTCGTAGGTGCCCATGCACCGCG
>NZ_VIUM01000051.1:0-4328 GCF_007828315.1 Burkholderia sp. SJZ089
CGGCCACATAGCGCCCTCAAATACAAAACGCCCGATGCGGTGCATCGGGCGTTCTAGCGTCTAACACTGTCAACCTATTTCAGGACTTGACACCACTTTGGGCGCGCACAATCGGCTGGCCTCCAAACGAAAACGGGCGCCGCTCACGCGACGCCCGTCGAGGTGGCAAGCCTGCCCGGATCAGACCTTGCCGTCGCGCAATTCGCGGCGCAGGATCTTGCCGACGTTGGTCTTCGGCAATTCAGTGCGGAATTCGATGAAGCGCGGCCGCTTGTAGCCCGTCAATCGTTCCTTGCAGTAGGCAATGAGATCCTGGTCGGTCAGTGCCGGATCCTTCTTCACCACGAACAGCTTCACGGCCTCGCCAGAATGCTCGTCGGGCACACCTACCGCGGCGACTTCGAACACGCCCGGATGCGAGGCCACCACGTCCTCCACCTCGTTCGGATAGACGTTGAAGCCCGAGACCAGGATCATGTCCTTCTTGCGATCGACGATCTTCACGTAGCCGCGCTCGTCCATCACACCGATATCGCCGGACTTGAAGAAGCCGTCGGCCATCATGACCTTGGCGGTTTCGTCGGGGCGATTCCAGTAACCCGCCATTACCTGCGGGCCGCGGATGCAGATCTCGCCGGGCTGGCCGAGCGGGACTTCCTTGCCGTCGTCGTCGCGAATCGAGATTTCGGTCGACGACACGGGCAGGCCGATGGTGCCGGTGTACTCGGTCGCGGTCACCGGATTGCAGCTGACCACGGGAGAAGTTTCGGACAGGCCGTAACCCTCGACGATCGGCGTGCCGGTCTTCTCGTACCAGCGCTTCGCGACGCTTTCCTGGATCGCCATGCCGCCGCCATTCGCGACCGCCAGCTTCGAGAAGTCGAGCTGGCCGAAATCGGGATGATTCAGCATCGCGTTGTAGAGCGTGTTGACGGCCGGGAAGGTCGACACCGAGTAGCGCTTGAGCTCCTTGAACATGCCGCCGATGTCGCGCGGATTCGGGATCAGCAGCGCGGTACCGCCGGTGCGCATGGTCAGGAAGCCGCAGACGGTCAGCGCGAACACGTGATAGAGCGGCAACGCGGCGACCGTGATGTACTGCGACAGGCCCGGCACCTTGGTATAGGCCGGCGCATGCCACTCCTCCGACTGCAGCACATTGGCGACGATGTTTCGCTGCAACAGCGTCGCGCCCTTCGCGACCCCGGTCGTGCCGCCCGTGTACTGGAGGAAGGCGACGTCGTCGGGGCCGAGCTTCGGCGCCGCGAATGTCTGGCGCGCGCCCTCGGCCAACGCGGCATTGAAGCGCGTGAAGGACTTCAGTTGCCAGGCCGGCACCATCTTCTTCGCCTTGCGCACGACGTAGTTGACGATCAAGCCCTTCAAGCCGAGCAGATCGCCCATCGCCGCCACGACAACATGCTTGACCGCCGTCTTGTCGATCACCGCCTGGAGGGTGGCCGCGAAGTTCTCGAGGATCACGATCGCTTCAGCGCCGCTGTCCGTCAGCTGATGCTCAAGCTCGCGCGGCGTGTAGAGCGGATTGACGTTGACCACCGTATAACCGGCGCGCAGCACGGCGGCAATCGCGACGGGATACTGGAGCACGTTCGGCATCATGATCGCGATGCGCGCGCCGTGCGCGAGGCCGCGCGACTGGAACCAGGCGCCGAGCTTGCGCGACATCGCATCGAGTTCGCCATAGCTCAACGACTTGCCCATGCAGATGAAAGCGGCCCGGTCGCGATACGAGCGGAAACTCTCATCGAGCAGGTCGGGTACGGTCGGATAACGCGATGGATCGATTTCGGCCGGAACGCCGGGTGGGTACGATTTCAGCCAAATCTTGTCCATGCAACACGTCTCCTCACTGATTTTCGAATGGTCGTGCTAAAAACGCATCCTAGCCGCTCGGCTGCTTCGAAACAACCGGGTTAGACACTCCTTTCCAACTTCCGCGACGGGCTTGGCTCGTGTTCCATCCCGTTCACCGCGCTTTCGCCACGATTCCGCCGCAGATCGAACGCGCGCCCTGCGCTTGCTTGCCATCAAGCGCGCGCGACCTCGACCAGGCAGTCGTAGAAAGTCGCGGCGTTGCCGAGGTCGGTCAACGCCTGGCTCGTCACCTGGTTGGCGTTGCAGCCGTCCGGCGCGAATTTCTTCCACCAGATCGACAGGCCAACCACGAGGCCACGGCGCGCCCGCTCGGTAATCATCGCGCGAGCCTGCATGGAACCGCGGTCGTTGAACACGCGCACCATATCGCCCTCGGCGATGTCTCGCGCGGCAGCATCGTCGGGATGCAGTTCGAGATGGGGTTCGCGCTCCGTCGCTCGAAGGCTCTCGATGTTGACGAAAGTGCTGTTCAGGAAATGGCGCGCCGGCGGCGAGATCATCGCGAGCGGATAACGTGCTGCCAACTCCGGGGCGCCATCCGGCGATTCGTGTGGCGGCAGATAGTCGGGCATCGGGTCGAGGCCCATTTGCGCGAGCCGCTCACTATAGAACTCGCATTTCCCGGAAGGCGTGCGAAATCCACCGTTTGCAAACGGCGCATCAGCCAGCTTCAGCTTTTGCCACCCCTTCTCTTTCAGCGTATCCCAATCGCAATCGAGTGCCGGATCATCCCAGCGCAAGGACACGCGCGCAAGCGTTTCGTCGTCTTCATATAGGGCGGACTCGGTCAGTCCCATCGCGCGGGCGAAACCGCGAAAGATTTCGGTATTCGGCCTCGATTCACCAATCGGCGCGATCGCCGGCAGGTTGGCCATGACATAGGTGTGGCCGTAGGACTTGTGGACATCGAGGTGCTCGAGTTGCATCGTGGCCGGTAGCACGAGGTCAGCATAATCAGCCGTGTCGGTCTGGAAATGCTCCAGAACCACGGTGAAGAGATCCTCTCGGGCGAATCCGCTCGCCACCTTGACCGAATCCGGGGCCACCGCCACCGGATTCGAGTTGTAGACGATCAGCGCTTCGATTTTTGGACCGAAATCGGCATCGCCGGGATGCAGCAAGGCGTCGCCAATGGCGTTCATATTGATTGATCTCGGCAGCTTGTTCGGCCAACCCGGCAGCAAATCGGGACGGCCCAATGCCACCGAATTCACCGGCGCCCAATCCGACGCCGACATCAGCAAGCCGCCCGCACGATCGCGCCAGGAACCAGTCAGCGCCGGCAAGCTCGCGATGGCCCGCGTGGCATTGCCGCCGCCTCGGGTTCGCTGCATCCCGTAGTTGAGGCGAATCGCCGATTTACGGGTTTGACCGTAGATGCGAGCAAGATCGATGATTTCCGCTTCGGATACGCTGCAGATTTCGGCCACGCGCGTAGGCGGATAGGACAGAGCCCGCGCCCTCAATTCTTCGAAACCGTGTGTGTGGTCGCGCAGATAGGCGTGGTCGAGCCGGTCTTCCGTGATCAGTACATGCATCATACCGAGCGCGAAGGCAGCATCGGTTCCAG
The DNA here is from genome assembly GCF_007828315.1 of Burkholderia sp. SJZ089. Classification (NCBI taxonomy): domain Bacteria; kingdom Pseudomonadati; phylum Pseudomonadota; class Betaproteobacteria; order Burkholderiales; family Burkholderiaceae; genus Burkholderia; species Burkholderia sp. SJZ089. The sequence continues at coordinate 3,467 of NZ_VIUM01000051.1, forward strand.
GCCGAATCGCGATATGTTGATGACATTTGTCCGCGGTTAGCGAGCGATAGGGATCGATGGCGATCAGGCGAGCGCCGCGCCGTTTTGCTTCCTGCGCTCGCGTCCAGAAGTGCAGGCTCGAGGCGACGGGGTTCGCGCCCCAGATCAGGATGAGTTCGCTTTCCTCGAAGAAGTCGACATGCATGCCCACGCTTGCGCCATAGGTGTAGCGCAAACCGGCCGACCCCGCCGACGAACAGATCGTTCGCTCGAGACGCGAGGCACCAAGCACATTCATGAAGCGCTGGGCGAGGCTTTCGCCCTGGATCAAGCCCATGGTGCCCGCGTAGCTGTAAGGGACGATCGCCTCCGGCGCGCGCCGCGCGATTTCACCGAGTCGCTCGGCTACGATTCGATTCGCCTGGTCCCAGCCGATCGCTTCGAAGCGCCCTTCGCCCTTCGGCCCGATTCGCTTCAGAGGCGTATTCAGGCGCTCGCGATGATAGATTCGATCCGCGTAGCGACTGACCTTGGTGCAAAGCACGCCTTGTGTCGGTGGATGATCGGGGTCGCCATTGACCTTGCTGACACGGCCCTCGCCGTCGATCGAAACGCGAAGCGCGCATGTGTCAGGGCAATCGTGCGGGCAGACGGCACGGGCGAATTCAACGGGGGCGTGCATGGAGCGCTCGACATTCGGACGAATGTGGCGATTCTACGCTGCGCTACTATCCAGCAGCTGGAAAAGACAAAACCCCCGCTGCCTGGGGCAACGGGGGTTGTCGTGAAGGGAAGCCTGACGATTACCTACTTTCACACGGGCAATCCGCACTATCATCGGCGTGGAGTCGTTTCACGGTCCTGTTCGGGATGGGAAGGGGTG
>NZ_VIUM01000052.1:0-3451 GCF_007828315.1 Burkholderia sp. SJZ089
ACTTATGTGGACAACATGCTTATGTGGAGCAGCCTCCGTAGTCGAGCCGCGATGAGCGGCCTGAGCGGTTGCCACTCCACATAAATGTCACAACCTTCTGAGCCATCGAACTAGCTCCGCCCCATGCCATCGCACGCGCCCTGCGGCTGGCACGCCGAGGGAGTCGGGAAACACCTGGGAGAGCGCCTGCCGCTTCAGGTCGAGATCTGCGCGCGCATAGCGCATCGTGGTTGTGACGCTGGCATGCCCGAGGAGCTGACTGATGGTCGCGAACTCGACCCCAGACTTCAGTAGATGAACCGCCGTGGCGTGACGCAGAGCATGAGGATGGATTCGTCGTCCTTGCGTCGCAGATCGATAGTCCGGAAGATACTTGCGTAGGAGATACCGAACCCCGAATCGGGTCAATGCCCCGCCATTGCGATTGCGGAATATGATGGCCGTCGCGAAATCGGGTCCACTCGGTATCTGTGTAGCGATGAGGTCTCGGAGCAATTGCGCTGTTCGCGGCCACAACGGACACATCCGAATCTTCTCGCCTTTGCCGTACAAGCGAACCTGTTCGGGTGGATCAAGCCGCAGATCACAAACACGGAGGTTGAGAACTTCCTGCACTCGCGCCCCCGTGTTGAATAAGAGGGCGAACAGTGCATAGTCCCGCTGGCCGGCTGGTGAGCGGCGGTCGATGTGACTCATCATCGTCCGAATGTCGTCACTCTCCGGATAGTCAATCGGCACTTCCGCCGCGCCCCGCTTGAAAGGGATGTCGAGAATGCGCTGAACCAGGCCGAGTTGTTCGGGATGCCGGGCACCGAGATGTCGCGCGAAGGTATGCAATGCTGCGAGGCGGGCATTGCGTGTTCTTACGCCATTTCCGCGCTCGGCTTCGAGGTGGTCGAGAAAGCGCTCGACTCGTTCGGCAGTAAGGTCTGCGATGCTGAGCGATTCAAGGCGCCGCCCGGCATCGCGCGCTGCGAATTGCATCCACAAAACGATCGCATCCCGATAGCTGCGTAGCGTGTGGATACTCATGCCGCGCTGCATCGGCAAGTATTGCTCGAAGAAAGAAACGACGATACGGCCGAGATCTGGAGGGCTCAATTGCTTCATGATTATTCTCCCAGTACCTGCTGTCCGAACGCTGCGTCAAAGCGAGAGCATGCGAGCGTCGCCACGGCAGGCACGAGTTTGAGATAGTGGACTGTCGACTCGATTGACACATGTCCGAGGTAAAGCGAAAGCTTCGGCAGCAACGCCTGAGGATCGCCTTGGGTGCGATAAGCGTGGATCAAGTTCTGAACGGCAAATGAATGCCGCAGATCATGGATGCGAGGTACGCGCCCTTCGCCGTCGACGACGGCTGCGAGCTTGAATAGCCGCTGGATCAGACTCTGGAAGCCCGGAGCACTGTAGGCGCGGATGACGCCCCGCGATCGATTGCAGAGGAATGGACCTTGATCCGATGAGCCAACCGCGAATGTCGCGCGGCGACACAGATAACGCTGTACTTCAACCTGTGCCGATTCGGAAAGAGGTACCAGCCGAGACTTGTGAAACTTTGATTCGCGGATTTGGAGCAGGCTGCCATTGTCCTCGATATCCTCTACGCATAGCCGCCGAACCTCTCCGGAGCGCAGACCAGCCGTGTAGAGCAGGACTGTCGCTATGCGTGCGACTGCTGGGTGCAGAGGAGAAGTCTTGTGCGGCGCGAGTCGGTCGGCCGCGGCCAGCATCTGGGCGATCTGTCCAGGTTCGACAATTACAGGGCGTACATATGGACGCAAGCAGCTAAACGCATCGGCACTGGGCACAAAGAATTCCAGGTTCGTTCGCCGACGGTAGAGGCAGAACCTCCGCACAATCTGCTCGGCCTTGCGACGGGAGTTCGAGTGGAGTTCCACCCGGGCACGTCGCCATCCCTCGTAGAAGAGATCGTCAAGATCCCGTGCGCTGTTCAGTTCTAGATAACGTCCCAGATTGGATAGAACATGCTCGACACCCCGGTACCGCAGGCCGAGCGCACGATGATAGCGAAGGTAAGCATCGACCTCGTGAGCGAAGGTGGATGGTTGCAGTTGATTGTTGCTCATGCGACATCTCCCGTCGCGAGGCTCGGGACTTGCAGCGCCACCTCGCGTAACAGTTCGGACTGGAGCCGTAGATAGACGCTGGTACTGACCAGGCTCCGGTGCCCCATCAAATCCCCAATCGCCTTCATCCCGACGCCATGTTGAAATAGGCGGTGTGCAAATGCATGACGCAGGGAGTAAGACGAGTATCCAGCGAGCGGCAATCCGCTACGTCGCGCCCGGGTCCGGAACACGAAACTGGCAGAGAACTTGGTCATCTGAGCGAGTGGTGCCGAGCCTCGAATGAAGAGCCACGAAAAGTCGGTTTGCGGACGGGCCAGATCGATATAGTTGCGGAGGACGTTCAGTGTCTGGTCGTGAAGAGGAAGCACCAGCGTGGATTGCGTCTTCGGCTGCCACACAGTAAGTGTGCGGGCACGCCAGTTGATCGAGTCGAGGGTGAGACAGGTCAACTCGCCCGGGCGCAAGCCGTAGTGGGCCATCAAATGCAACATCGCGTGGTCGCGTCGGCCGACCCGATCACGGCAATCAATGGACTGCAGCAGACGCTCAATAAGAGGCCACGGCATCGCTCGCGGTGGAAGATCGCGACGAAAGCCCCTCGCCACATCGATTTGGTCTAACCGTTGCGGAAGCAATCCGCGTCGGTAGCAATCCAACAAGAACGCCCGAATGCAATGAATTGCGGTCATCAACGTGGTTCTGACGAGTCCGTGGCCTCGAAGCTGAATGTAGGACTCCAGACCTGTAATCGGCAGTTCCTCCAGCGATTGGCCGGGTAGCAACGTTTGCCGTAGGAAATCCGAGATCCAGTGGCGATATCCGGCGACGGTAGAAACAGCAAGGCCGCGTCGTCGTGTCAAGCGCTCGCAGAACTCGCATACCAATGTATCAATTGCGTCAACAGACGCGGGCGTTTCGAGGATGCAACCAATGGAACGCAGATAACCAGCGTATGTCGAGTATGTGTGGCAGTACTTCCAGCGTCGACGTGCGAGGCGAAGAAACGCGTGCTGAAGAACGTCGGCATGCAGGACGACACCGGGCTCAGTGTTGATGGCGCGCAGCACCTGTTGAACCCGATAGAGATGTGTTCGACAAGACTTGTTGGGATAGCCGCAGCGCAGGAGCCACGCCGCGAATCGCTCGAGATCCTCGACGTATCGATCCTGTTCATATCGGGCATGCACGCGGACGAAAACTTGGTTGAGGGCAGACATAGAGCCTCCAGTTGGGGGAGATCCCCGGAGACAAGCTACGCCTCTCGGCGCCAGTTATGTGGAGAGCAGCAGCTGAGACCCGCCCCTCGCTGCCGGTCGCCGGCGAAGCTCCACGTAAGTGCGTTATCCACATAAGTGCAG
>NZ_VIUM01000053.1:0-3173 GCF_007828315.1 Burkholderia sp. SJZ089
CGCGAGTGGATGCCGGGCGCGGTGGCCATGGCGCTCAGGAAGTTGAGGACCTGCCGGTGCTCGACCATGACACCCTTGGGCTTGCCGGTGGAGCCTGAGGTGTAGATGACGTAGGCGAGGTGTCGCGAAGTGAGGCCGGGTACGACGGGGTTGGTGGCGGAGCGCTCGGGCAGCAACACGTTGGGATCGAGCAGGCGACGCCCGTCGAGTGCGTCCTGGCCGAGGGCGGCACGGCCGGCGGTATCGACGAGCACGATGCCGGGATCGGCATCGATGAGGATGTGAGCGAGTCGCTCGCCGGGATAGGCGGGGTCGAGGGGGACATAGGCGCCGCCGGCCTTGAGGATGGCGAGCAGGCCGACGAGCATGGCGCTCGAACGCTCGACGCAGATGGCCACGCGCGAATCGGGCTGCACGCCGAGGGCGATGAGCTCGTGCGCGAGCTGGTTGGCCCGCTCGTTGAGCTGGGTATAACTGAGCGTTTGATCCTCGAAGACGAGGGCGACGGCGTCGGGCGTGCGCTCGACCTGCTGCTCGAACGACTGGTGAATGCAATGCTGCTCGGGATAGTCCGCCTGCGTCGCATTCCAGTCGCCCAGCAGCAGCTTGCGCTCCTCGGGCGGCAGGATGTCGACATGATCGATCGCCTGCGTTTCGTCCCGGACCATCGCTCGCAGCATGGCCTCCAGGTAACCCGCCTGTCGCTCGATGGTGGCCCTGTGGAACAAGGCCGTCGAATAGCTCAGGGTGCCGAAAATCTCGTCGCCGTTCTCCTCGAGCGCCAGTTCCAGATCGAACTTCACCGTGTCGTAAGCGGGCGGCAGCGCCGTGACTTCCAGCTCGGGCAGCGGCAATGACGTGCCTTGTTGGGACTGCCAGCTGAACATCACCTGGAACAGCGGCGCATGCTCCAGCTTGCGCGGCGGGTTGACGATCTCGACGATCTGCTCGAAAGGCAGGTCCTGGTGGTCCTGCGCGGCCAGCGCGGCGTGACGCACGCGTGCGAGCAAGGCGGCGGCATCGGGCGTGCCGGACAGATCCAGGCGCAGTGCCAGCGTGTTGACGAAGAAGCCGATCAGCGGCTCGACCTCCTGGCGATTGCGATTCGCGCTGGGCGTGCCGATCACGATGTCCTGCTGGCCCGACAGCCGCGCGAGCACGGCGGCCCAGGCGCCCATCACGGTCATGAACAGCGTGGCACCGTGCGTTTGCGCGAGGCGCCTGAGCGCCTGCGTGAGTTCGGCATCGAGGCGCATCGGCACATGGGCGCCGACGAAGGATTGCTGCGCGGGACGGGGGTGATCGGTGGGCAGGTCGAGCAGCGTCGGCGCATCGGCGAGCGTTTGGCGCCAATACTCGCCTTGGGCCTGCAAGCGCTCGCCCGTGAGCCACTGGCGCTGCCAGGCGGCGTAGTCGGGATACTGGATGGCCAACGGCGCGAGCGGATCGGGCCGGCCATCCAGGCAGGCCCGATAGAGCGCCTGCAGTTCGCTGAACAGGACGTCGAAGGACCAGCCGTCCGAGACGATGTGATGCTGGGTCAGCAGGAACGCATGCTCGTCCTCGCTCAAGCGGACCAGGCGAGCGCGGATCAGCGGGCCGTGCTCCAGGTCGAAGGGCGTGTGAGCTTCCTGGGCACTGATGGCCTGCAACAGCTGCTGCGCGTCGGGTGCATCGCGAAGATCGTGATGCGTCACGGGCAAGGCGGTGCCGACCGGCAGCAGTCGCACCTGCGGCTGACCCTGGACCGCGACGAATACCGAGCGCAGCGCCTCGTGACGATCGAGAAGCGTGTCGAGTGCGCGCTGCCATGCTGCCGTGTCGAGTCGGCCTTGCAGGCGCAGCGCCAGCGGGATGTGATAAGTGGCGCTGACGCCATCGAGTTGGGCCAGGAACCACAGTCGCTGCTGGGCGAAGGAGAGCGGCAACTCGCCATCGCGCGGGACCGGCGTGATGGGCGGCAAAGCGGCGGCGCCCTGGTCCAGGCGGTTGGTAATGAGCGCAGCCAGGCCGGCGAGTGTGGGCGAGGCGAACAGCTTGGCGAGAGGCAGCTCGGTGCCAAGCGCGGCGATACGGCCGACCAGCCGCACGGCGAGCAGGGAATGCCCGCCGAGTGCGAAGAAACTGTCGTGGCGGCCGATGCGCTCGACGCCGAGCAGCTCGGCCCAGATCTCGGCAAGCGCACATTCGATCTCGCCTTGAGGGGCTTCATAGACTTGGCGCGCGAGCGCGGACGAATCGGGCGCTGGCAGCGCGCGGCGATCGAGCTTGCCGTTGGGGCTGAGCGGCAGGGCGTCGAGCCGCACGAAGGCGGTGGGCACCATGTAGTCGGGCAACTGCGCGGCGAGGTGGTCGCGGATCGCGCCGATCAACTGCTCGTCGTGCTCGGCTACGACATAGGCAACCAAACGCTTGTCGGCGCCGTCGCCGAGTGCGAGCACGACCGCCTCGCGCACGGCGGGATATTCCACGAGCCGTGCCTCGATCTCGCCGAGCTCGATCCGGAAGCCGCGGATCTTGACCTGGAAGTCGTTGCGGCCGAGGTATTCGATATTGCCGTCGGGCAGGTAGCGGGCGAGATCGCCGGTGCGATACATGCGAGCGTTGGCGTCACTGACGAAGGGATCGCGCACGAAGCGCTCGGCGGTGAGTTCGGGGCGGTTGAGATAGCCGCGCGCGACGCCCACGCCGCCGATATGCAGCTCGCCGACCGCGCCCAGCGGCACGGGCTGCCCGTGTTCGTCGAGCAGGTAGATCCGCGTATTGGCGATCGGGCGGCCGATGGGGACCGTCGAGCCGGCGTAGTCGGGCGGGCAGGTCCAGGCGGAAACGTCGATCGCGGCTTCGGTCGGCCCGTAGAGATTGTGGATCCTGGCGGCGGGCAGCAAGGCCTGGCAGCGCCGGATCGCGGAAACCGGCAGGGCCTCGCCGCTGCAGACGAGCCGCTGCAGGGAGGTGCAAGCCTGGACCCCCTCGGTGCCCAGGAAGATATTGAGCATCGAGGGAACGAAGTGGGCGGTGGTGATGCGCTGGCGGTCGATGAGCGCGATCAGGGCTTCGGGGTCGCCCTGTATGCCGGGGGCGGCGACGACGAGGGTGGCGCCGTTGAGCAGGGTCCAGAAGAATTCCCAGACGGAGACGTCGAAGCCGAAGGGGGTCTTCTGCAGGACACG
>NZ_VIUM01000054.1:0-3161 GCF_007828315.1 Burkholderia sp. SJZ089
AGGGTGGCACCGCAACCCAGGGCCATCACGACTTCCCAGACGCTGGCATCGAAGGCGCAGGAGGCGAACTGGAGGATCCGGCTGCTGGGCAGGATGGCGAAGTTCTGGCGCTGGAGTTGGGCGAGGTTGAGCGTTCCGCGGTGCTCGACCATCACGCCCTTGGGCTTGCCGGTGGAGCCCGAGGTGTAGATCACATAGGCGAGGTGCCGCGAGGTGAGGCCGGGCACGACGGGGTTGGACGCGGGGCGCTCGGGCAGCGTGTCGGGGTCGAGCAGGCGGCGGCCGTCGAGCGCGGCGTGGCCGAGGGCGGCGCGGCCGGCGGCATCGGCGAGCACGATGGCGGGATCGGCATCGGCAAGGATATAGGCCAGGCGCTCGGGCGGATAGGCGGGGTCGAGCGGGAGATAGGCGCCGCCGGCCTTGAGGATGGCGAGCAGGCCGATGACGAGGGCCGGCGAACGCTCGACGCAGAGGGCGACGCGGGCATCGGGCCGCACGCCGAGGGCGATCAGCTCGTGAGCGAGCCGGTTGGCCTGGGCGTTGAGCTGGGCATAGCTGATCGCGCGATCCTCGAAGACGAGGGCGACGGCATCGGGGGTGTGTTCGGCATGCAACTCGAACTGGTGGTGCAGGCAGAGCTCGGCGGGGTAGGCCTGCTCGGTGGCGTTCCAGGTGTGCAGCAGCAGCTCGCGCTCCTCGGGCGGCAGGATCTCCAGCTGCCGGACCGGCATCGACGGCCTCCCATCGAGTGCCTCGACCACGCTGACGAGCGCCTGCTCGAAATAAGCGCAAAGGCGCTTCGCGTCGAAGGGATCGACCAACTGGGCGATCAGGACCAGGGCGTGCCCGAAATCCTCCACCGACATCGAGAACGGGTAATTGGAGCGCTCCTGGACGCTCAGGAACTCCAGGCCGATGGCCTGATCGTCTTCGTTGACCGAAACCGTGCTGTGCACGTAGTTCAGCAGCGCGCTGAACAGCGGCGAGCCGGCGGGCACGCCGCTGCATTGCTGCGCGAGCGCGAGCGAGGCGTGTTCGTGATCGATCAGGCTGGCCAGCAGCGCGTGCGTGTCGCGTACCGCCTGCTCCACGCCGGTCTCGCCCAGGTCCATGCGCAAGGGCAGCGTGTTGATGTACAGGCCCATGGCCTGGTCGGCGCCTTCACCGGCTTGCATGCGGCCGAACATGACGGTGCCGAACACGACGCGATCCTGTCCGCTGGCGCGAGCGAGCACTTGCGCCCAGGCCAGGTGGCACAGGCTCGCCAGGCTCACGCCCAGGCGTCGCGCCTGCGCGCGCAGGCGGTCGTTCAGGGACGATGGCAGCGTGTGATGCGCTTCGTTGAGCCGGGAGCCGTCGAGATGCACCTCGGTGAGGCCGAAGGGCAGCGTGGGTTCGTCCACGTCGGCCAGCATGGCGCGGAAGAAGTTTTCATGCTCCTGCTGGCTCACGCCGAGACGCGCTTGCGCGATCGCGTTGCGGAACGGCTGGGCCGGCAGCAACCGGGCGGCGCTTCCGGCCAGAATGGCGCGGACTTCCCGGTGCAGGATCTCGACGGTGGAGTGATCGCCGACCAGGTGATGCAGCAGCTCGATCAGCAGCCAGCGGCCTTGCTCGTCCCGGGCGGCGGCGAAGCGCAGCAGCGGCGCCTGGCCCAGGTCGATGCGGTGCTCGCGCGGATCGAAGTGCCGGGCCAGTTGCTCGGCGACGGGGCCGTCGACGGGATCGAACGCCAGCTCGGTGAGGATCAGCGGCGCTTCGCGCAACACGACTTGCGCGGGACGAGACAGGCCTTCCCAGAAGAAGGCGGTGCGCAGGATGTCGTGTCGGGCGATCACCTGCTGCACGGCATCGAGATAGCGATCCAGGTGCTCGCGCGAGGCGAAGGCGACCTGGCGAATCAGCAGGTAGGGGTCGCCGCGGGTGGCGAGCAGGTGATGGAAGAGGATGCCGTCCTGCAGCGGGGAGAGCGCGTAGATGTCCTGGATGGCGCTCACGCCACCCGGCACCTGCTGGACCAGATGATCGATCTCGGGCTGGGTGAGGCTGACGAGGGGCAGCAACTCGGGCGTGATCGCCTGGGTCTCGCGGGTGATCAGGTTGTCGGGTACCTGGATTTCGCGGGATTGTCCGCGCTGCTGTTCCAGGCGCTGGGCGAGCGTGCTCAGGTCGGAGGTCTGGAACAGGTCGCGAACAGCCAGTCCCAGCCCTCGCTGGCGCAGTTGTTCGGTCAGCCGCACGGCGAGCAGGGAATGCCCGCCGAGTGCGAAGAAGCTGTCATGGCGGCCGACGCGCTCGACGCCGAGCAGCTCGGCCCAGATCTCGGCGAGCACGCATTCGATCTCGCCTTGGGGCGCTTCATAAGCCTGGCGCGCGAGCGCGGACGAATCGGGCGCGGGCAGCGCGCGGCGATCGAGCTTGCCGTTGGGGCTGAGCGGCAGGGCGTCGAGCCGCACGAAGGCGGTGGGCACCATGTAGTCGGGCAACTGCGCGGCGAGGTGGTCGCGGATCGCGCCGATCAACTGCTCGTCGTGCTTGGCCACCACATAGGCGACCAAACGCTTGTCGGCGCCGTCGCCGATCGCGAGCACGACCGCCTCGCGCACGGCGGGATATTCCACGAGCCGTGCCTCGATCTCGCCGAGCTCGATCCGGAAGCCGCGGATCTTGACCTGGAAGTCATTGCGGCCGAGGTATTCGATATTGCCGTCGGGCAGGTAACGCGCGAGATCGCCGGTGCGATACATGCGCGCTTCGACATCACTGGCGAAGGGATCGCGCACGAAGCGCTCGGCGGTGAGTTCGGGGCGGTTGAGATAACCACGCGCGACGCCCACGCCGCCGATATGCAGCTCGCCGACCGCGCCCAGCGGCACGGGCTGCCCGTGCTCGTCGAGCAGGTAGATCCGCGTATTGGCGATCGGGCGGCCGATGGGGACCGTCGAGCCGGCATAGTCCGGCGGGCAGGTCCAGGCGGTCACGTCGATCGCGGCCTCGGTCGGGCCGTAGAGATTGTGGATCCGCGCGGCGGGCAACAAGGCCTGGCAGCGCCGGATCGCGGCAACGGGCAGGGCCTCGCCGCTGCAGACGAGCCGCTGCAGGGAGGTGCAAGCCTGGACCCCCTCGGTGCCCAGGAAGATATTGAGCATCGAGGGAACGAA
>NZ_VIUM01000055.1:0-2653 GCF_007828315.1 Burkholderia sp. SJZ089
TGAAGGTCTACCTGCATCGCGACCCGGTCGACTTCCGAATGGGCATCAACGGACTGTCGATTCTGGTCGAACAGGCGATGCGTCTGAACCCGATGACCTCGGCGCTGTTCGTGTTCGGCAATCGCCGTCGTGATCGCATCAAGATCCTTGGCTGGGGTGGCAACGGCTTCTGGTTGCTGCTCAAACGACTCGAAGCCGACCGCTTCATCTGGCCGAACGGAGGAGACACAATCACGCTCAGCGCCGAACAGTTGCACTGGCTGCTCGACGGCATTGACCTGGCCGTGATCCAGAAGCATCCCCAGCGATATTACGCGCGGATGAGCTGAACACCACGCAGGTGGCATGGTCTAATCGGCCATGCCGAATAGACCCGTCATGTTGAGCGCGGAGGAGTACGAAGCGCTGATTGCCGCGAGCGCCGAACGCGATGCGCTGCGTGGTGAGCTTCGACTCGTGACGGCCCAGCGCGATCTGGCCGAAGAGAAGCTGCGGGCCTACAAGCACGAACTATTCGGCGCCTCTAGCGAGGCGCGCCATGCCGACCAACTCGGCTTGTTCAACGAAGCTGAAGCATTGGCCACCACTACCAATGCGCCCGCGCGCGAGGACGCGCCCGGCACGTCTGTCGCCGCCCACACGCGAGGCAAGCGCGGACGCAAACCACTCGATCCGAACTTGCCGCGCGAGGTCGTGCGGCACGAACTACCCGAGTCTGAACGATTCTGCGCGCACGACGGCTATGCCCTCGTGGAGATCGGCGTCGAGACGAGCGAACAGCTTGACGTGATCCCCGAGCAGGTCCGCGTCGTTCAGCACCAGCGTGTCAAGTACGCGTGCCCGTGCTGTGATCTCGGCATCAAGGTCACGCCGGCGCCAGCGCGTATCATCCCGCGCGGGTTGCTCACGGAATCCGCGCTGGCGTGGATCATCACTGGCAAGTACCAGTACGGTATGCCACTGTATCGCCAAACCACGCTGCTGCGTCGCTTCGGCGGCGACATCTCGTCGAACACGCTGGCCGCCAGCGTGGTGCGGGTGGGACTGGCCACGCAGCCGGTGATCAACCTGATGCGCGACGCGCTGCTCGAATCGGACCTGATCTACGGCGACGAGACAACGTTCCAAGTGCTGAAGGAGCCAGGACGCAGGCCGCAGGGGAAGAGTTACCTGTGGGCGCAGGTCAACGGCTCGGGGCCGCCAGTACGGATGTTCTCGTACTCGCCGGGGCGCGGCGCCCAGCACGCGCAGAAGCTCTATGCTGGCGTGCACCCTGGCACCGTGCTGATGACTGATGGGTACGAGCTCTACAACGGAATCGCCCACGATCACCAGCTCGTGCATCTCGGATGCTGGGCACACGTGCGCCGCGGCTTCATCAAGGCCGAGGAGTCGGTGCCGAAGGCTGCACGCTCGCCGGATCTGCTGGCCACGCGCTTCGTCGTGCTGATCGGCAAGCTGTTCGCGGCCGAGGCGCGCAGCGCGAAGTGGAAACCCGAATGTCGGCGGCGACTGCGTGCGCGATACAGCACCCGCGTGCTCGGCATCATCGAGCGCATGCTGGTCGAGCATCTACCGGGCGTCGTGCCGTCGAGTCTGCTCGGCAAGGCATTGCAGTATCTAAGCGGACAGTGGCCCAAACTGGTTCGCTACGTCGAAAACGGTACCTGGCCGATCTCGAACAACCTGTGCGAGAACGCGATCCGACCGTTCGTCGTCGGACGCAAGGGCTGGCTGTTCTCCGATACGGTAGCCGGCGCACAGGCCAGCGCCAATCTCTACTCACTGGTCGAGACCTGCAAGGCGAATGGCATCGACCCATACCGCTATCTCGTCTGGCTGTTTGCTAATCTGCCGCACGCTTCAACCGCTGACAGCTACGCGGCCCTGCTGCCTTGGGCGTCACCATACAATAACCAACCGACTGGCGAGCCACCGAGTACGAGCCCTTAGCAGTGAACGATGGTCACGCGAGGCCAGCGATTGCGATACTGCTTCTCTTGTACCCGCTGCCGATACGTCGCGACACTGACTCGCTCGGGATTCCGACGAACCACCATGGTGAACAAATCATCCAGCCCATACGGTGCAAGAACCTTGATCGTGTCATCAGGAAGTAGAGTCAACCCGACTGCGGTTGCATACTCTGGCCACGACGCGACGGCGGCCTCCAGCGACTTCAATGGTGGCACGGCGTAACCAAAAGCCGCCTCGAACCAGGTATGAACGGCGGCTTGATTGGTGACCTCCCATGGCAATTGGGGGTGCATCCTGCTTAGATGAGACTGAAACGTTGCGTCGCGCTCTGCAGAAAGATCAGCGCCATCGAAGTACGCAACATCGACGTCACGCAATGCTGACGATGTCTCCAATCCATGCAAAGAGTCCCAGACGAGGTTCCGTACGGCACCAGCACCAATGCACCAGGAGGGTAGATTCAGGGACCGGACTGCAACCAGTGCAGGCCAAAACCATGAAGACTCTCGCGCAAGGGCAACGAGGTGTGCTTCGAAATCAGTTGATGGCATGGGCGAAGAGTCCGCTGGGTAGAGGCGACGATCTGCCGCTGAGCAAACTCGCCGCTCACGGCAAGTCGATCTTAACCGAGTGTGACGCAGATGGAGGAGAGAGGCGTCCTTTACCGACCGCTTAC
>NZ_VIUM01000056.1:0-2257 GCF_007828315.1 Burkholderia sp. SJZ089
AACTGGCTGCCCTCGTACACCAGCGCCACTGCGTCCGGCGTGCGCACGACCTGCGATTCAAACAGGCCGTGGATCGTCTCGTTCTTTGGATAGTCTACCGCGGTGGCATTGAACTGCGTCAATACCTTTGCGCGCTCGGCTCGCGACAGCAGCGGGACCCCGCGGACCGGCGCATCGGGATGATCCAGCACGAACGCGAGCATGGTGGCAAAGCGCTGCTCCATCGCCGCGATGTCGGCCGGCTCGAAACAGGCTGCGCTGTAGATGAAATGCATCCAGATATCTTCATTGGTTACATCCTCGCGCACGTGAATCGAAAGCGGCGTTCTTTCGTATCCGTTGGAACATTTGATGCGCTGCGCCTGTGCCGTACCGAAACGCAGCGTCTCTTTGCTGCGCTCGTAGGACACCACCAAATCGAACAGCTGTGCTCGCCCGTGGCGCTGCAATTCAAGGTCGCGGTTCAATTCGCTGACCGGGTAGCGTTGATAGCGATAGTCCTGCTTGAGTATCCGGGCAATGGCCGCGGCGATTTCCACGAAGCTCGATGCGCTGTCGAGCTGCAACCGTACCGGACTGATACCGACGAACAAGCCAGCCGTCGCCTTATAGGCTGCGCTGGAGCGATTGAGGATCGGCAGGCCCAGCACCAGATCGTCCCGCTGCGCCGTACGTGCGAAATAGGTATAGACGAGCGCGAGGATGGTGTGAAACACGCCCACCTGGCGGCTTGCCGCCAACGCCTCCAGACTCTCGTAGAGCGAGCGCGGCAACCGCCACGTGTGATGCTGGCTGAACGCTGGTAGTGTAGGCAACGAGTGCCGATGCGGCAGCAATGGTTCGGGCAAGTCTTTGTATTTGTCGAGCCAGTACTGGCGATGGCGCTCGAACAACGGTGAGGCACGATACGCGGTGTCCGCTTCGACAAAATCCCGATAGCTGGGCGCGCTCCCGTCCGGCGACTCGCCCTGCTCCAGCGCGGTATAGATCCTGGCGATCGCATCGGTCACCAGGTATATCGACCAGCCGTCGGCGACCACATGGTGAATCACCCAACTTAGCCAGTAACTTCCCTCGTGCAGTTTCAGCAGGGCGAATTCGAACATCGGCTGCTGTTCGCCGAGCATCGGTTTTTGCATGTGTTGCTGCACCCAGGCCTCAGCGGCTGCCGTGGGATCGGCCTCGTGCGACAGGTCATGCAGCGGCAGACTGAGCGGCCTCATTCGAGCGAAAGCCTGCATCGGCACGGTGTCCTCCGATGCGCCTTCGACCATCACGATCCGCAGCGCATCGTACTTGTCCACGACGATGCGCAGCGCACGCTCCAGCAACGCGACGTCGATGGCACCGGCGATCTGAAGATAGCCGCCGATGTTGTACAGCGGCACATCGACATGGAGCAGTTGATCGATCCAGATGTCACGCTGCACCGAAGTCAGCGGATAAAGATCCTGATACTCGAAGGACAATGCATTCCGCGAATTCATGCGAATTATTTCGGTCATTTTGAGGAGTGGCCCATGAAATCAGACGCCCGTCCGGCATGCACGACGGGGTTACCGCACAACGCGCTCTAAGCGGAGTGCATGAAATGCCGTGTTTCAAAATTACATCCGCCTTTTCTTATAGCGACGAATGCGCGATCTCGAACGAGATCACCTTGATGGCATTGCCAGACAGTTTCACGTTTCGGCTAGGGTGCACACGCAGGGAACGCGTGAAAAACGGGGTATCCGCGTTGCGTCATCGTGATCAGGCGAGCGGATCCGTGACCGGTATGGCGGGTTCGATCACCATCGGCAGTGTCGCGCCCGTGCGCAGCGCCGAGCGTATGACGGTTGCGCCGAACTCTGTCTCAGGGAACCGCGATGCCGGCGTTACCGCGCCTGCCGTATCGTGAACATTCGGGCCGAGGTCGTGTTTCATGATCGACTCCAGTGCGTAACTTGCAGGCGTACAGTGATCCGGTCTTGCTCGAATGTCGGGTCGGGAGACGCCACGGGTTGGGAGCGATACTCGCTTCTCGTCGTGACAAGGCACAACAGGAGTTGCAGACTTCTTGCGGATGATTAGATCATCGGCCTTGCCGCATGTCTGTACTCCTTAACTGCGACAACGGCGGCTCCGTCGAATGAAAGAGATGTACCAGAGTTGTGCGTAAATGGACTGCCCAGAGCACACTAGACACCCCCGACCCTCACGCCGCGGCCTGTTCAAAGGCCTCGGGACTCAGGCCGCCAAGATGACTATGGCGACG
>NZ_VIUM01000057.1:0-2151 GCF_007828315.1 Burkholderia sp. SJZ089
GCTCGATGAAACGCATCGCGAAGCCGTTGAGCGAATTCATGCCATCTGCGGGAAACGTCCGAGTCCAGTCGATGGGTATTTCAACGGCCTGCTAAAGAGGCTGAGCAGCACTGGCGTGTTGCCTGCCCTGACAAAATAGTGGCGGGCGCATCGACCGTCCCGGCTAGCCAGTTCGAGCTGCAAGCAGAATTCTGCACCATTCGCCGCCGACGTTGACAGCGCAACGCGAAGGCCCAGAAGTTCAGCGAGGGTAAAGTTACGCCGAGTTATTGGCGCCCCATCGGAACCCAGTAGCCGGGCGCCATGATAGGGATACGTCAGTCTGAACTGAATCGGGGCGGCGCCGGAATGAGGCCGGGCTTCAAGTGTAAGGAACGATGGGGGTTCGTCGCCCAGTGGCTCCAGCGTGATTGTGGCGTCCTGGTCGCTAACCTCCACCCGGCTTTTGATTGTGCTGTCGATAACCTGCAGGTCGAGCGGTCGCGCGTTTTTCAAGACAAGGCGGGCGGGCTTGCTAGACGACGCCGGAAAAGTCTGTATCGCGAAGCCGGCGGGGACCACGCCAAAGCGTCGCTGGAGCAGAATCTCTCCAAGCGGATTTTTTGCGAAGTAACGGATGCTACCCAGTTGTTCGCCGCCATTTGCGCGCGTGAGCGGTCGACGGTTTGCGAATTCCTGCAGATGAACCCGGGATTCCTCGGTAACATTGGACGCATCCAGTGTCGGCCAGCCTAGGTACACCACCTGTGGCACTGACTCATAATGGGCAACATGGCCTTTCAGGGTCGGCTGGCCGTTTTGTTCCTGGCTGCTCTTGAGGACAATTGTGTACCGGTCACCAGTGTCTGATGTGAGATGCAGGTCGTCAGTTGCTTCAAGCCAGAGTGTGCCATCTGTGTTTTCCCGGACGCCGAGCGCACCTTCGCATGAGTAGTTGAATCGCTCTGGAATATGTACGCGAACCCGACCGCTGGTGGTCGAACATGACACACTGGCAACAAACCACCACTCATCGCCCCTGCATTCGAAGACGAGTGGCAGTTCTTGCTCGTCGAGTGCGCTTTGCTCAAAGCGGACTGTGTGAGCAAGCCTTCCGTTTGCAAGCAAGCGCAGAGTGAGTTCGTCGCATGAGTGCGCCCTGTCAATAGAAAATTGCGTCCGAAGAAAGCGTACTGACAGTGCGGATTGGTCATCACTCTGCTGGCCGTATGCTGTGCCAGCTCTCGCGAGGAGCCGGTCACCCTCGAAAAAGGCCAGCTCGAAGCGCGTCGTATTGGCGACAAGTGGGTCAACAGGAAGCCGTGCCTCGCGGGGAATCGTCACCTCTGAGCGGATGCGCCAGCCTCCCGGCCGCTCAATCAGGCGGTGGGCACATGAGAACCTGCCAACTTCTGCGCGTTCAGCCTCGCGTTCAGCACGGCGACGGCTCGCGTCACGGAGCCACTCACTAATCAGGCGGCGCGCGTTGCCCTCGTCTAAGGGCAGCGGAAAATCGCGCCACCACTGGGGATTGGCCTCATCGAGATATTGTGCGGGGTCAGCTTTACCACGGAGCTCATACCGCGTGGCCAGAAACATGAGCTGCTCGATGATACCGGCGAGCAGTTGCCGTGTCTCAAGCGTGCGAAAGGTCTGGGGAAGTTCCTGTTCGAAATCAGCCAGCAAATCGGCTGTAGTGCGGAGTCCGCCTTCCGTCCTGTAAAAATATTTGAGACCCTTTCGAACCACCCTGCCGAACCCATGAGACTCGCTTTGCACTAGCGGCCATGGGAGTCCGCCCTCCATGAACAGCGAGCCAAGAAGGTTATCCCTGCCATTCTCGTATTGTCGGATTGAGCGTTTCCAGTACTGATTGAGCCCTTGTCGCACCAGTTCGCCATGTTGCTGAGGCGTAAATTTGCAGTCTAGGCGGTTTTCGAAGCGGGCCCACGCCCATCCGCCATCTTTCGCGTCATACTCGCGACGGAAACTTTCAGCCACAAATAGGCAAAAAGCCGCTGCCCATGAAAGACCGTATGTTGGGTGGGTGGCATGCGTGCGGTGGTCACGCAGAATTGTAAGCGATCGAATAACGACGCCCTTGTGTAGAAATCGCTGCACTCTGATGCTACGTGTCCACGTGGACAGCTGGCATCAGAGTGTATGAGTGAA
>NZ_VIUM01000058.1:0-1872 GCF_007828315.1 Burkholderia sp. SJZ089
CTCGCCGAAATCTGGGCCACCTTGCTCGATATCGAGCGCGTCGGTCGCCACGACAGCTTCTTCGCGCTCGGCGGGCATTCCCTGCTCGCCGTGCAACTGATCAGCCGCATCGCCGCGCTGGGTGTCGAACTACCGCTGGCCAGCCTGTTCGCGTCCCCGACCCTCGCGGGCCTGTCCTCGGTCATTGCCGATCGCGGGCACCAGGGCGCCATCGCCCTGCCGCCCATCACGCCGCTGGCGCGCGAGGGCGAGCTGGCCTTGTCGTTCTCCCAGCAGCGGCTGTGGTTCCTGGCCCAACTCGACGGCGTCAGCGCCACCTATCACATGCCGCTGGCGCTGCGCCTGCAAGGCCGGCTCGATCAAGCAGCATGGCAGCGCGCGCTCGACACCCTGCTCAATCGCCACGAGGCGCTGCGCTCGGTGTTCGTCACCGTCCAGGGCCAGCCGCGAGTGCGGCTGCTGCCGGTCGGCACCGCCTTGCCCGTCACGCACCACGACCTGCGCGGCGCGGCCGACGCCCGGCAGCAACTGCAGGCCATCAGCAGCCAGGAAGTCCATGCCGGCTTCGATCTCGAACAGGGCCCGCTGATCCGCGCCCGCCTGATCCGC
Source organism: Burkholderia sp. SJZ089 (assembly GCF_007828315.1). Lineage (NCBI taxonomy): Bacteria > Pseudomonadati > Pseudomonadota > Betaproteobacteria > Burkholderiales > Burkholderiaceae > Burkholderia > Burkholderia sp. SJZ089. Next base: position 610 of record NZ_VIUM01000058.1, read on the forward strand.
TTGAGCGAGGACGAGCATGCGTTCCTGCTGACCCAGCATCACATCGTCTCGGACGGCTGGTCCCTGGACGTGCTGCTCGGCGAGCTGCAGGCGCTCTATCACGCTTACCTGCACGGCCGGCCCGATCCGCTCGCGCCGCTGGCCATCCAGTATCCCGACTACGCCGCCTGGCAGCGCCAGTGGCTGACGGGCGAACGCCTGCAGGCCCAGGTCGACTACTGGCGCGACACGCTCGCCGATGCGCCGGTCCTGCTCGACCTGCCCACCGATCGCCCCCGTCCCGCGCAGCAATCCTTCGTCGGCGCCCATGTGCCGGTGCGCTTCGACGCCGAGCTCACGCAAGCGCTCAGGCGCCTCGCGCAAACCCATGGCGTCACGCCGTACATGATCGTGATGGCCGCCTGGGCCGCCGTGCTCGCGCGGCTGTCCGGCCAACAGGACATCGTGATCGGCACCCCCAGCGCGAATCGCAATCGCCAGGAGGTCGAGCCGCTGATCGGCTTCTTCGTCAACACGCTGGCACTGCGCCTGGATCTGTCCGGCGCGCCCGACGCCGCCACCCTGCTCGCGCGCGTGCGCCAGGCGGCGCTGGCCGCGCAGGACCACCAGGACCTGCCCTTCGAGCAGGTCGTCGAGATCGTCAATCCGCCGCGCAACCTGGGCCATGCGCCGCTGTTCCAGGTGATGTTCGCGTGGCAATCCCGACAAGGCGCCTCGCTGGACCTGCCGGGACTGGAGGCGACGCCGCTGCCGCTGGCCTATGACGCGGTGAATTTCGATCTGGAGCTGGCGCTCGAGGAAAGCGGGCATGACATCACCGGCACCCTCAACTATTCGACGGCGCTGTTCGAACAGGACACGATCGAGCGACAGCTCGTCTATCTGCGCGCGATGCTGCTGGCAATGGTTCGCGACGAAGCACGAGCGGTCGACAGTTTCGACATCCTGCCGCCCGAGGAACGCGAGCTGCTGCTGCACACCTGGAACGCGACCGAGCAGGCCTATCCCGCCGAGCTCTGCCTGCACCACCAGTTCGAGCTGCATGCCGAATACACCCCCGATGCCGTCGCCCTCGTCTTCGAGGATCGCGCGATCAGCTATGCCCAGCTCAACGCCCAGGCCAACCGGCTCGCGCACGAGTTGATCGCGCTCGGCGTGCAGCCCGATTCCCGCGTCGCCCTCTGCGTCGAGCGTTCGCCGGCCCTCGTCATCGGCCTGCTCGCCATCCTCAAGGCCGGCGGCGCCTATCTCCCGCTCGACCCC
>NZ_VIUM01000059.1:0-1804 GCF_007828315.1 Burkholderia sp. SJZ089
TGCAATGCTGCTCGGGATAGTCCGCCTGCGTCGCATTCCAGTCGCCCAGCAGCAGCTTGCGCTCCTCGGGCGGCAGGATGTCGACATGATCGATCACCTGCGTTTCATCCCGGACCATCGCTCGCAGCATGGCCTGCAGGTAAGCGAGATGCCGTTCGATCGTGGCCCGCTGGAACAGTGCCGTCGAATAGCCGAGCACACCGGCGATTCCGTCGTCGCTCTCTTCGAATGCCAGTTCCAGGTCGAACTTGACCGTGTCGTGGCTCGGCGGCAACGGCGCCACCTCGAGTTCGGGCAACTGCAACGACGTGCCTTGCCGGAACTGCCAACTGAGCATCACCTGGAACAGCGGCGAGTGTTCCAGGTTGCGCGGCGGATTGACGACTTCGACGACCTGCTCGAAAGGCAGGTCCTGGTGGTCCTGCGCGGCCAGCGCGGCGTGACGCACGCGCGCGAGCAGGGCGGCGGCATCGGGCGTGCCGGACAGATCGAGGCGCAGTGCCAGCGTGTTGACGAAGAAGCCGATCAGCGGCTCGACCTCCTGGCGATTGCGATTCGCGCTGGGCGTGCCGATCACGATGTCCTGCTGGCCGGACAGTCGCGCGAGCACGGCGGCCCAGGCGGCCATCACGGTCATGAACAGCGTCACGCCATGGGCTTGCGCGAGGCGCCTGAGCGCCTGCGTGAGCTCGGCGTCCAGGCACACCGGCACGTGAGCCCCGGCAAACGACTGCTGCGCGGGGCGGGGGTGGTCGGTGGGCAGGTCGATCAGGGCCGGCGCATCGGCGAGCGTCTGGCGCCAATACTCGCCCTGGGCCTGCAGGCGTTCGCCCGTCAGCCACTGGCGCTGCCAGGCGGCGTAGTCGGGGTATTGAATGGCCAGCGGCGCGAGCGGATCGGGCAAGCCATCGAGATAAGCGCCATAGAGGGCCTGCAGCTCGCCGAGCAGGACCTCGAAGGACCATGCATCGGAGACGATGTGATGCTGGGTCAGCAGGAACGCATGTTCGCCCTTGCTCAAACGGATCAGGCGGGCGCGGATCAGCGGGCCTTGTTCGAGATCGAAGGGCGCATGCGCCTCCTGGGCACTGATGGCCTGCAACTGCTGCTGCGCGTCGGGCGCATCGCGCAGGTCGTGGTGCGTGACGGGCAAGGCGGTGCCAACCGGCAGCAGCCGCACTTGCGGCTGGCCCTGGACCGTGACGAAGGTCGAGCGCAGCGCCTCGTGACGATCGAGCAGGGTGTCGAGCGCGCGCTGCCATGCTGCCGTGTCGAGCCGGCCTTGCAGGCGCAGCGCCAGCGGGATGTGATAAATGGCGCTGACGCCATCGAGTTGGGCCAGGAACCACAGCCGCTGCTGGGCGAAGGAGAGCGGCAACTCGCCATCGCGCGGGACCGGCGTGATGGGCGGCAAAGCGGCGGCGCCCTGGTCCAGCCGGTCGGCAATGAGCGCAGCCAGGCCGGCGAGTGTGGGCGAGGCGAACAGCTTGGCGAGAGGCAACTCGGTGCCGAGCGCGGCGATACGGCCAACCAGCCGGACGACGAGCAGGGAATGTCCGCCGAGTGCGAAGAAGCTGTCGTGACGACTGATTCTCTCGACGCCGAGCAACTCGGCCCAGATCTCGGCAAGCGCACATTCGATCTCGCCTTGAGGCGCTTCATAAGCCTGACGCGCGAGCGCGGACGAATCGGGCGCGGGCAGCGCGCGGCGGTCGACCTTGCCGTTGGGCGTCAAGGGCAGGGCGTCGAGCCGCACGAAGGCGGCCGGCACCATGTAGTCCGGCAGTTGCGCGGCGAGATGGCT
>NZ_VIUM01000060.1:0-1729 GCF_007828315.1 Burkholderia sp. SJZ089
AGCTCGAGCAGTTCAGCGTCGTCCACCATGTCGCACTTGTTCAGGAACACGATGATGTACGGAACGCCAACCTGACGCGCCAACAGGATGTGCTCCCGCGTTTGCGGCATCGGGCCGTCGGCGGCCGAGCACACCAGGATCGCGCCGTCCATCTGCGCGGCACCCGTGATCATGTTCTTCACGTAGTCGGCGTGGCCCGGGCAATCGACGTGTGCGTAGTGGCGGTTCGCCGTTTCGTACTCGATGTGCGCGGTGTTGATCGTGATGCCACGTGCCTTTTCTTCCGGCGCCGCGTCGATTTCGTCGTACTTCTTCGCTTCGCCGCCGAACTTCGACGACAGAACCGTCGCGATGGCTGCCGTCAGCGTCGTCTTGCCGTGGTCAACGTGACCGATCGTACCGACGTTGACGTGCGGCTTGGTCCGCTCAAATTTTTCCTTGGCCATTTTCAACTCCCTTAAGGAATTTCACATGTTGCGCCGCGCGCAAACAGACACTGACAACTTGATGGTGCCCATGGGCAGGATCGAACTGCCGACCTCTCCCTTACCAAGGGAGTGCTCTACCACTGAGCCACATGGGCGAAACAAGTACTTACTACATGGAACGTGGAGCGGGTGAAGGGAATCGAACCCTCGTCGTAAGCTTGGAAGGCTTCTGCTCTACCATTGAGCTACACCCGCGCGGGCCACTTTACGATCCCTTACCGCTCTGCATGTCTTGGTGGAGGAGGTTGGATTCGAACCAACGTAGGCGTAAGCCAACAGATTTACAGTCTGCCCCCTTTAGCCACTCGGGCACCCCTCCGTAGAGAACTGACGATTATGGGGGCATGCAGACCTCGTGTCAAGCACCCTCGGAGATTTTTTATCGCCCCGCTGATACCGCCGTGCCGGCATGCCATGTCGATCGCCTCTCTCGGTGCGCTGTCCATCAATGCCCTGTAAAAGCATCGCGTCGCGCCGAATTCGATGACCGCAGCGAAAACTGCTCCCGCCCAGACCGTCGCTCCGATTTCCGTGAAAGCTCCCCGGAAAAACGGAAGACGCAAATCATAAGGGGTCGCGACGATTAAGCCAAGGGCTAAAGCACGTTTTCTGAAAATTTTTTGATGTCTCGTGCTTTGGGGCGCGGTCGGCCGAACGCTGCGGGCGCCGGAGAAGCAGCCGGTTGCGCTGGTGCAAAGGCGAGCACGGCCATCCAGCCGTGCTTGTGATGTTCTGGACGCCTTCCAGCGCCAAGACGCTAATTCGCTTCGGGCGGTCGGCATTGAGCCATGCGGCAGATGAAGCCTCTTGGATCAGCTCGTCGGAACGTCTCATCCAGCTCCCCCCTCGCCGTGAAGGTTGCTTTGCCCGCTACGCCGCCGAAACACTCGAGCGCTCTCCCACGTCATCCTCCGGGCCTGCGAAAGCTGCAGACGTGGCATACGCGCCCTCTACAAGCCAAAGCAAGGCTTGACGTACACGAACACGATTGATTCGACGGGAGATAGCGACTCGAGCTTGTTTGCATTGCACGCAATCGCCATGAGACCACTGGAGCGGGATCAGTAGTCGATCGATCCACCGGCTTGAATTTCATCAGGTTGTCGGCTCAGCTGAGGTGCGCTGATTGGATTGGTTTTCTGGCGGCTGAAAAGACAAAACCCCCGCTGCCTGGGGCAACGGGGGTTGTCATGAGGGAAGCCTGACGATTACCTACTTTCACACGGGCAATCCGCACTATC
>NZ_VIUM01000061.1:0-1478 GCF_007828315.1 Burkholderia sp. SJZ089
ATGTATCAGTACGACCAGTACGACCAGACGATCGTCGACGAACGCGTCGCGCAGTACCGCGACCAGGTGCGTCGCCGGCTGTCGGGCGAATTGAGCGAAGAAGAGTTCCGCCCGCTGCGCCTGCAGAACGGCCTGTACATGCAGCGCCACGCCTACATGCACCGCATCGCGATTCCTTACGGCAACCTTCGCAGCGACCAGCTGCGCATGCTGGCCGTGATCGCGCGCGAGCACGACCGCGGCTACGGGCACTTCTCGACGCGGTCGAACATCCAGTTCAACTGGATCCAGCTCGAGGACACGCCCGAGATCCTGCGCAAGCTCGCCTCGGTCCAGATGCACGGCATCCAGACCTCGGGCAACTGCATCCGCAACATCACCGCCGACCAGTTCGCGGGCGTGGCGCCCGACGAAGTGATCGACCCGCGCCCCTGGGCGGAAATCCTGCGCCAGTGGTCGACGTTCCACCCCGAATTCGCCTGGCTGCCGCGCAAGTTCAAGATCGCCGTGTCCGGGGCCAAGGTCGACCGCGCCGCCGTGCAGATGCATGACCTGGGCGTCTACCTGTCGCGCAACGAGCAGGGCGAGGTGGTGGCCAGCATCCTGGCCGGTGGCGGCCTGGGCCGTACCCCGATCGTCGGCTCGATCATCCGCGAGAACCTGCCCTGGCAGCACCTGCTGACCTATTGCGAGGCGGTGCTGCGCGTCTACAACCGCTTCGGCCGCCGCGACAATCTCTATAAGGCGCGGATCAAGATCCTGGTCAAGGCGCTGTCGCCGGAGAAGTTCTCGCAGCAGGTCGAGCAAGAGTGGCAGCACCTGAAGGATGGCCCCTCGACGCTCACGCAGGCCGAGCTCGACCGCGTCTCGAAGGATTTCGCGCCGCCCGTCTACGAGAAGCTGGCCGACACGGACGCTTCCTACGAGCAGCACCTGCTCGAGAACAAGGCCTTCGCGCGCTGGGTCGAGCGCAACGTGGCGCCGCACAAGGTGGCGGGCTACGCGGCCGTGACGCTGTCGCTCAAGCCTAACGGCGTGGCGCCGGGCGATGCGACCGACGCGCAGATGGACACCGTGGCCGACTGGGCCGACGCCTACTCGTTCGGCGAGCTGCGCGTCTCGCACGAGCAGAACCTGATCCTCGCCAACGTCAAGAAGCGCGACCTGTTCGCGCTGTGGGAGAAGGCCAAGGCGGCCGGCTTCGCGACGCCGAACATCGGCCTGCTGACCGACATCATCGCCTGCCCGGGCGGCGATTTCTGCTCGCTGGCCAATGCCAAGTCGATCCCGATCGCGCAGGCGATCCAGGAGCGCTTCGACGATTTGGACTACGTCTACGACCTCGGCGAGATGTCGCTGAACATCTCGGGCTGCATGAACTCCTGCGGCCATCACCACGTCGGCAACATCGGCATCCTCGGCGTCGACAAGGACGGCGCCGAGTGGTACCAGATCTCGCTGGGCGGCGAGCAGGGCAC
>NZ_VIUM01000062.1:0-1445 GCF_007828315.1 Burkholderia sp. SJZ089
TAAGAGGCCATGTATGAACGCGTCCCTTTGCGCAAGTTTTCGGGTGTTCCGACTTCGACAGGATGGGTTGCAGCTATGTATTCGGCCTTGTTGCAGCCGACGTTCCGCTGCGGGCCTCTATGAAATCCGCTGACTCGCACCTCATTAGTTCAACGAGCTCGAAGCTCATGCCTCTTACCAGGTTTCGCGAGTCCCGGTCCGACCTGTCTTGTCATCTCACACGATTGCCAACGCAACCTTTCGACGTTCACCCTGTGTCAAACGTTAATCTTACAAGCCGTGCGACCACGGTTATGCCGGCTTCACGCTCACGTGATCTTTCCTGTACGGCCTGTCATGGGCGAGCACCGTCCAGATCGTCCGCGCCATCTTGTTTGCCAACGCGACCACTACCACGTTCGATGGTCGCCGCTTCTTCATGCCCTCAACCCACGGACCAGGCTCCTTCGCATTCGTCAGTACAGATCGAGCGCCGTGGATCAGCAAAGTGCGCAGGTAGGTGTCGCCGCGTTTGCTGATCCCGTGGAGGCTCACCTTGCCGCCGGTGCCAGTCTGCTTCGGCACTAATCCGGCCCATGCCGCGAACTCGCGCCCAGACTTGAATGCTTTCGGATCACCCATCATCGCGACTGCTGCCGTCGCCGTCAGCAGGCCAACGCCCGGAATCTCGATAACCGCCTGTACCGCCTTGTCGTCCTTCTTCCATTCGCGCAACCGCCGCTCGATCGTCGCGATTTCCTCATCCAGCTTATTGACCCGCGCCCACTGCTCGCGCAGTGTATCGATCAGCAGTTTCGGCAGCCGCGCTTCGGCACGCGCGAGGGCGTCCTGGACTGCTTTGATCATCGCGGTGCGGCCTTTACCCATCACCTCGCCGAACTCGGCCAACATCCCGCGCAAGCCGTTGATCTGCATCGTACGGAACTTCACCAGTTGTTCCCGCTGACGATGCAACATCAGCACCGCCTGCTGCATTTCGCTTTTTACCGCCACCGCCTTCCGTGGCTGCTGGACTGCCAGCCAGATCGCTTGCGCGTCCATCGCATCGTTTTTGTTGCCAACGTTGAATGCCTTCACAAACTTCGCTGGCATCAACTTAACCTGATGTCCCATCTGCATCAGCTGTCTTGCCCAGTGATGGGCGCTACCGCACGCTTCCATCCCGATCATGCACGGCGCACGATTTGCGAAATATTCGAGAAACTGCGAGCGCTTGATCTGCTTGTTCACGATTTCGCCGGTTTCCGGGGCGACGTAGTGCACTTGAAAGACACTTTTTGCAATGTCGATTCCAACAGGCGTAGCATTCATTTCGGATCCTCCGGTTGCCGGGAAATGCGTGCATTTTCCACCTGGGCACATCGATGCCGTTGGCCCGCGGGGATCCACCTTCCTTTGCGCTACATTCAGGGGTGGGACGCGTTCATATCATTAGTTCAAAAAGA
>NZ_VIUM01000063.1:0-1316 GCF_007828315.1 Burkholderia sp. SJZ089
CAGGCCGTTGAAATACCTCGACCGATTCGTCACGATATAGCCACCCTGATCCCGAGACGCGAAGACCGCATGCGAGGCGCCGACAGCTACAACGAATCCCTGTTCAGCACCGTGAGGCTGGAGGAATTCGTACCGCAGACCCATCCGCTGCGGCCGATCCGGACGTGGATGAACGAAGCGCTGTCGAAGATGGATACGAAGTTCTCGGCGATGTACGAACCGGATATCAAAGGCGGCCGGCCGAGCATCGCGCCAGAGAAACTGATGCGGGCGATGCTGCTTCAGGTGCTGTACAGCATTCGCAGCGAGCGGCAACTGGTCGAGCAGATCTCGTACAACCTGCTGTTCCGTTGGTTCGTCGGCCTGTCGATCGAGGACACGGTGTGGAATCACTCGGTGTTCACCAAGAACCGGGATCGGCTGATCGAGTTCGATGCGGTGACTGACCTGTTCAATGCGACGGTAGAAACGGCACATAAGCGCGGCTTGTTGTCGGGCGAGCATTTCAGCGTGGACGGCACCTTGATTCATGCGTGGGCCAGTCACAAGAGCATCCGGCGTAAAGACGGCGGGGACGATGATCGCCCGCCGGGCAACTGGCACGGCGAATCGCGCAGCAATGAAACACACGAGTCGAAGAGCGACGGTGAAAGCCGGCTCTATCGCAAGAGCAATGCTGCCCCAGCCCTGCCGAGCTACCTGGGCCATGTGCTGACGGACAACCGGCACGGGTTGGTCGTCAACGTTCAAGCCAGCACGGCGAATGGCCGGGCGGAACGCCAAGTGGCGGCGGACATGCTGCGTGAGGTATCCGGTTCGGACGTGCGGATTACGGTGGGCGCCGACAAGGCGTACGACACGCGTGGATTTGTGAAGGCCTGTCGCGAATACAACGTGACGCCGCACGTCGCACGCAATACGAAGCGCGCGGGCGGAAGTGCCATCGACGGCCGGACGACGCGACACGTCGGTTATGCGCTGAGCCAGCGCAAACGGAAATGCATCGAGCAATGCTTCGGCTGGGGCAAGCGGATCGGGCCGATCCGGCAGGTGATGGTACGCGGCTTGGAGAAAGTCGATCAGTTGCTTACGCTGACCATGGCGGCGTACAACCTGACACGCCTGCGAACGTTGGGATTCGTGCGTCCGGCGAGCGCGTGATGAAGAATCGGGCGGGAAATGTGCTCGCCAGGCCGATTTCACCGCCAAGTCGGGGGCGAATTCGGCTCGATGAAACGCATCGCGAAGCCGTTGAGCGAATTCATGCCATCTGCGGGAAACGTCCGAGTCCAGTCGATGGGTATTTCAACGGCCTG
>NZ_VIUM01000064.1:0-1254 GCF_007828315.1 Burkholderia sp. SJZ089
GATCTCCCCGAGTTCGATACGGAAACCGCGCAGTTTCACCTGGTCGTCGTTGCGGCCGAGGTACTCGATCGTGCCGTCGGGCAGCCAGCGACCCAGATCGCCGGTCTTGTACATCCGTGCCTGTGCATCGCCGCTGAAAGGATCGGCCACGAAACGCTCCGCGCTCAGTTCCGGGCGATTCAAGTAGCCGCGTGCTACCTGCACACCGCCGATATGAATCTCGCCCGTCGCACCGAGCGGCACCAGCTGCTCATGCCGGTCCAGCAGATAGATGCGCGTATTGGCGATCGGCCTGCCGATCGGCGTAATGGCGTGCGACCCGTCGCAGGTCCATGCGGTCACATCCACTGCGGCCTCGGTCGGACCATACAAGTTGTAGAGTGCCGTTCTGCCCATCTGCGCCTTGAACCGGCGCACCAGGGTCGCCGGCAACGCCTCGCCGCTGCACACCACCCGGCTCAGACTCGTACACGCCCCTGCGTCGCCCCGAGCAAGGAATACTTCGAGCATCGACGGCACGAAATGGACCGTCGTCACGCCCTCCGACCGGATCACTTCCTTCAGATACGCCGGGTCCTTGTGGCCTTCCGGCTTCGCCATCACCAGTCGCGCGCCGTTGAGCAGCGGCCAGAAGAACTCCCACACCGACACGTCGAAGCTGAACGTGGTCTTCTGCAGCACCACGTCGGCTGCATCCAGCCCGTAAGCCTCCTGCATCCACAGCAGGCGGTTCACCACCGCGCCGTGCTCGTTCATCACGCCCTTGGGCTGCCCGGTCGAACCCGACGTGTAGATCACGTAGGCCAGATGCGATGGCGCGAGCTCCGCCACGTCCGGATTGGCAGCGGACTCGTTGCACCAGTCATCCGCATCCAGATCGATGACCGGCACCGACACACCCGCCAGCAAATCCAGCGTACCGGCTTGCATCAACGCGACGCTTGGAGCGCTATCGCCAAGCATGTAGGCGAGCCGCGCGGACGGCAAGGTCGGGTCCAGCGGCACATAACCCGCGCCCGACTTCAGGATCCCCAGCAAACCCACGACCATCTCGATGCTGCGCTCCGCACAAATCGCCACCCGGTCGTCCGGACCCACGCCCAATTTCCGCAGGCGATGCGCGAGCCGGTTCGCGCGCGCATTCAGCTCGCGATAGCTCAACTGGCTGCCCTCGTACACCAGCGCCACTGCGTCCGGCGTGCGCACGACCTGCGATTCAAACAGGCCGTGGATCGTCTCGTTCTTTGGATAGTC
>NZ_VIUM01000065.1:0-1141 GCF_007828315.1 Burkholderia sp. SJZ089
CAATCGCCACGGCTGGACCGGCGAGCTGCGCGCGATCGGCGACGTGCTGCGCGACCAGTTGAACTACATGTCGCGCTGCGGCTTCGACGCCTTCGAGGTGCGCGCCGATCGCGACCCGCATGACGCGCTGAACGCCTTCACGGAGTTCTCGGAACGCTACCAGGGGGCGGTGGACGACGCGGTGCCGCTGTTCCGCCGCCGCGCCGCCTCGGCACAGGTGAACGCATGAGCGAGCTCCTCACGCCCGAGCTGAGCGCCAAGGTCGAGCGGCTCGACGCGCTGCTCGCCTCGATCGCGGCGCGCCATGAGCGCGTGAAGTTCGCCAGCAGCCTCGCGGCCGAGGACATGCTGGTGACCCACGCGATCCTCTCCAAGGGCCAGGCGATCGGCATCTTCTCGCTGAACACGGGCCGCCTGCATGCCGAGACGCTCGGCATGATCGACCGCGTGCGCGAGCGCTACGGCTACGAGATCGAGCAGTTCCATCCGCAGCAGGACGCGATCGACCAGTACGTCGCCGAGCACGGCCTGAATGCCTTCTACGAAAGCGTCGAGCTGCGCAAGTCCTGCTGCCACATCCGCAAGGTCGAGCCGCTCAACCGCGCGCTGTCGGAGGTGGATGCCTGGGTGACCGGCCAGCGCCGCGAGCAGTCGGTGACGCGCGCCGAGCTGCACGAGCAGGAGCAGGACGAGGCACGCGGCATCGCCAAGTACAACCCGCTGGCGGACTGGACCGAGGCCGAGGTCTGGGCCTACCTGAAGGCCTTCGAGGTGCCGGTCAATCCGCTGCACGCGCGCGGCTACCCGAGCATCGGCTGCGAGCCCTGCACGCGGGCGATCCGCCCCGGCGAGGATAGCCGCGCCGGACGCTGGTGGTGGGAGTCGCGCGACACCAAGGAATGCGGCCTGCACATCACGGTCGCGCCGGTGTCGGAGCTGCCGCAGCGGCCGGTGAGCGCCTGAGGCGCCGCGGCCCGACCCAAGCAACGAAAGCAATCGCGCCGCCCGCCACGACGGGCGGCCAGCAACCCAGTAAGGACTGACATCATGAGCACGACGCTCGAACAATCCGCCTTCGCATCGCCGGCCGGCACCGCCAGCCGGATGGGCCACCTCGACTGGCTCGAGGCCGAGTCGATCC
>NZ_VIUM01000066.1:0-1013 GCF_007828315.1 Burkholderia sp. SJZ089
TCCGGATCGTTCGGGATCGCGTTCTTGTTCACCGTGATGTGCGCCGCGCCCAGCGCCGCTTCCGCCGCCTTGCCCGTGATCTTCTTGGCCTGCAGGTCCACCAGCATCACGTGGCTTTCCGTGCGCCCCGACACGATGCGCAGACCGCGCTTGACCAGCGTCTCCGCCAGCACCCGCGCGTTCTCCACCACCTGCTGCTGGTACGTCTTGAACTCCGGCGAGGCCGCTTCCTTGAACGCCACCGCCTTGGCCGCGATCACGTGCATCAGCGGGCCGCCCTGGATCCCCGGGAAGATCGCCGAGTTGATCGGCTTCTCGTACTCGGCCTTCATCAGGATCACGCCGCCGCGCGGGCCGCGCAGGCTCTTGTGCGTGGTGGTGGTCACGAAGTCCGCGTGCGGCACCGGGTTCGGGTACACGCCCGCCGCGATCAGCCCCGCGTAGTGCGCCATGTCCACCATCAGGTAGGCGCCCACCGCCTTGGCGATCTTCGCCAGGCGCTCGAAGTCGATCTTCAGCGCGAACGCCGAGGCGCCCGCCACGATCATCTTCGGCTTGTGCTCCTGCGCCAGCTTCTCGGCCGCTTCGTAGTCGATGTCCTCGCCTTCGTTCAGGCCGTAGCTGACGACGTTGAACCACTTGCCCGACATGTTCACCGGCGAGCCGTGCGTGAGGTGGCCGCCATGCGCCAGGCTCATGCCCATGATGGTGTCGCCCGGCTTGAGCATCGCGAAGAACACGCCCTGGTTGGCCTGCGAACCCGAGTTCGGCTGCACGTTCGCGGCCTCGGCGCCGAACAGCGCCTTGACGCGATCGATCGCCAGCTGCTCCACCACGTCGACGTATTCGCAGCCGCCGTAGTAGCGCTTGCCGGGATAGCCCTCGGCGTACTTGTTGGTCAGTTGCGAGCCCTGCGCGGCCATCACGGCCGGGCTCGTGTAGTTCTCGGAGGCGATCAGCTCGATGTGATCTTCCTGGCGCTGGTTTTCCTGCTGGATCGCCTGCCAGAGGTC